>JAAVCM010000008.1 GCA_014802345.1 Bacteroides sp. | reverse complement strand
TAACATCTTTTTAACTTTTCAGTGGCGAACCACATCAGGTCGTTCAGCGTTTCAATCGTTAGCACTCTCACCGCCGTGAGGTCTGCTTCTCAAAAGCGAGTGCAAAGGTAGGCACTTTTTCTATTCCCTCCAAATTTATCAGAGTATTTTAACTCAATTTTAACACTTAAAGCTATTTCAAGGCTACTTTGATACAAAAATTCACACTTTAAGCAAAAAAACTCCCCCTCCCCTACCCTCTTTATTTTGCCATAAAGAAAGATTTGAGTAATTTTGGGCTTAGAAAAAAAGTGTCAATAATACTCACGTCAATTAACAACCAATCCCATGAAGAAGGCAGCCACATTATTATATATAGCTTTCCTATTTTCGACATCATTTTCACTTCGCGCAACCAGCCCCTCACAGATCAGATGGAACAACGAAGCCACCGACACAACACTGATAACAAAAATGCTCATCAAGGCGACCGACCTAAGCACATCGAATCCAAACGAGCTTGTCGACTACATCGGACGCCAGTTCATCGGTGCGCCATATAAAGGAGGGACTCTTGAAGGTTCACCGGAAATGCTCACGGTGAATCTTCAAGAATTCGACTGCACAACCTTCGTCGAGACCGTGGCCGCCCTTGCTCTGACGGTGGAGGAACACAAAAATTCATGGCAGGACTTCGTGGACAATCTCTCGACCATACGCTACCGCACCGACGAGCCCAATGGCTATGCCTCGCGCCTTCACTATTTCAGTGACTGGATTGTCACCAATACCCACCGCGGACTCATCCGCGAAGTCACCGACCGCATCCCCCAAGCCGACTCACAGATAAAGACGCTCGACTATATGTCGAGAAACCGCTCCGCCTATCCTGCCCTTACCGACGATGCGGAATTCGAGGGCATAAAGAATATGGAGGTCGGCTATCGCTCCCACCGCTTCCCTTACGTCAAATCCGCACGCCTCGGAGCAAAACCAATCGCCAACACTCTTAAAGCAGGCGACATCGTAGCACTTACAACAAAAACCGACGGACTCGATGTCAGCCACGTCGGGCTGATAGTGATTGAACCCGACGGCCCCCACCTCCTTCACGCATCTTCGCGGGAGGGAAAAGTGGTCATCGACAAACTCCCGCTCGCTGAATACATGAGGAAGGCGCCCAACCTGACAGGCATCCGTGTGATACGCCTTCTAGGTCAGTGACAGCCCTGAATCACCGACATCGACATAAAGAGAACATTTTGCGCCCCGCCTCACGGATACCAATCCGGTGAAGCGGGGCGCAAAATGTTCTCTCAGGCAGAGCGTGACATGAATCAGAGGTCTATGCCATACTCCTTGATTTTACGATAGAGCGTACGCTCGGAGATATTGAGTTCCCGGGCTGCATCCTTACGCTTGCCTCCGTTGCGTTCAAGCGCACGGCGTATGGTGTCACGCTCGGTGTCTTCAAGAGTGACAGGCGAAGCACCCTGCTGTCGCTGCCCCCCTTCTGAACCACCTGACGACGGAGGGAGAGGCGACGAAAATGGCTGGAATTTCACGAGCGATTTGACAGGCACATCGTCGACCGCCACGGCTACGTCCTCGACAGGGCGGAACGAACCTCCACGACCTGACGCATCGGCAGTCAGCTCCTCAATCCGCGAATTGAGCGTCTCTATCTGATGTTGAAGCCGAAAAATCATCCCGAAAAGCGCATCGCGCTCGGAGGCATAATCACGCGTCGAATCCGGATGTGAAGCGACCGGACTATATTCATAGGACCCGACAGGAAGAAATCCGCGGACAATTTCGGCATCAATCGTATGTCCTGACTCAAAGAGTCCCATCTGCTCAACGACGTTCTTCAACTGACGGACATTCCCCGGCCAGCGGTAGCGAAGAAGCATATTCCGCGCCGAGTCGTCAAACGAAATCGCCGGCATAGTGTAGCGCTCGGCAAAATCGGAGGCAAACTTGCGTGCGAGAAGCACGATGTCGTTGCCCCTCTCGCGCAGCGGTGGTATATGGATGGAAACGGTCGAAAGACGGTAGTAGAGGTCCTCGCGGAAACGACCCTCGGCGACGGCCTTTGCCATATCGACGTTTGTCGCGGCGACAATCCTTACATTGGATTTCTGAACCGTCGACGAGCCTACCTTGATGAACTCGCCGGTCTCAAGCACTCGGAGCAAACGCGCCTGAGTGGTCAGCGGAAGTTCAGCCACTTCGTCGAGGAATATCATTCCTCCGTCGGCCTCCTCGAAATAGCCCTTGCGCGAAGAAATCGCACCCGTGAACGAGCCCTTCTCATGGCCGAACAGTTCGGAATCAATGGTCCCCTCGGGGATTGCACCGCAGTTGACGGCGATATACTTTGAATGTTTACGGGGCGAAAAGCCGTGGATGATTTTCGGAAAAAACTCCTTGCCTGTGCCACTTTCGCCGGTCACAAGCACGGAAAGGTCGATTGGCGCCACCTGAATGGCACGCGAGATAGCAGCTATAAGGCCCGGCGCATTGCCGACGATGCCGTAGCGCTGCTTTGCCTGCATGATTTCCGCAGGAAGTTCCTGAAGATTGAGCTGCATTGTGATAGACTTATATTGTTCTGAGATTCTGTTATATCATTTAGACGCACGCCACATTCGTCACTTGATGGATTGGAGCGAATAGGTCCGCTGACGCAGGAAATCGCCAAGTTCTTTGAGCGACCCCGAATGCGCATTGATTTCCTCGACGCTTATCGGGTCGCCGACGGAGATATGGAGAGTATCGTTCTTACGCCGGAACACTTCGGCCGGAAGGCGCAGGGTCCGCAACTGCCAACTCACGATGCCGAGGAAACGGAACCACCAACTATTATAGCCGTGGAAGAAAATCGGAATCACAGGGACTTTCAACTGCTGAATGAGACGGATGATGGACTCACGCCATTCGCGGTCCTCAAATTTCAGATGCTTGTTGTAATTGCCGACAGCTCCGGCAGGGAAAAACCCGATAGGATGCCCCTTGCGCACCTGCATGATGGCCTCCTTGATGCCCTTCATCGAGACTGCCTTTTTAGCGGGGTCGTCGCTCGCAGTCTGGTCGACAGCGATGAAATTGGGACGCATAGCCACGATATAGTTGAGAATCATGTTGACCATCACCTTGAAGTCGGGACGGCGACGACCCACGATATCGATGAGCGTGATGCCGTCGAGCGCACCGAAGGGATGATTGCTGATGGTGATGAACGCTCCTTCGGGGAGATTGTCGAGCACCTTCTCGTTGTCGATGCGGAGCTTGATGTTCAGATCTTCAAGGAGACCGCGGCAGAACTGCGGCCCCGGAGTGTCGAAATTATGGTCATGAATCCAGTTGACCTTATCAATGTCAAGCACCTTCATGAACCACTCGACCAGTCTCCGCTTCCCCTTGAAGAAAGGAGCCATCTTCACTATATCATCATAGTCAAGCACCGTGCGCTTGACAACATTCGTTTCAGGAGTTTCCATATATAATTATCTTCCTATTTTTCTTTGAAATGCAAAATTAGAAAAAATCCTGCAAATCCCCGCCCCCGCCTCTGCCATTCGGCTACACGCGGAGGACATTTACAGGTCAAAAAGTCAGCAATAAGCCCTGTTTCGTAAAATTAACAATTAAAAATCGCACAAAATCTATAAAAATGTGAAAAAATTCCTAACTTTGCCCTCCGCAAAAATAAGCATAGTTCTCACATTTCGATTTAACCGCGGAGATTACCGATTATGAATTTATTACAGAAGAAGCTATCACGATACACCGCCCCTCAGGAAGCCAAAGCTGCCGGAGTCTACCCCTATTTCCGGGCCATCTCAAGCGAGCAGGATCCTGAAGTCATCATCAACGGTAAGAAAGTCCTGATGTTCGGTTCCAACTGCTACTCAGGTCTCGTCAACGACCCGCGAATCAAGGAAGCCGCCATCGAAGCAACCCGCAAATACGGCACCGGTTGCGCCGGCTCACCCTTCCTCAACGGCACACTCGACATCCACAAGGAGCTTGAACACAAGCTCGCTGAATATATGGGCAAAGAGGACGTAATGATCTACTCCACCGGATTTGGCGTGAACCTCGGTGTCGTTTCGGCACTCACAGGCCGCGAGGACTATATCCTCTGGGACGAACAGGACCATGCCTCAATCATCGAAGGACGCCGTCTCTCGTTCAGCCAGCAGCTCAAATACAAGCACAACGACATGGAGTCGCTCGAAAAGCAGCTCCAGAAGTGTGACCCTGACAAAGTGAAACTCATCGTCAGCGACAGTGTCTTCTCGATGGAAGGCGACGTGGCCAACATCCCCGAGATGGTCAGACTCGCCAAGAAATACGACGCAAGCATCATGATTGACGAAGCCCACGGCATAGGTGTCTTCGGCGAAGGGGGACGCGGACTCGTCCATCACCACGGCCTCGCCGACGATGTGGACCTTATCATGGGTACATTCTCGAAATCATTTGCCTCACTCGGCGGCTTCATCGCCACAAACAAGGAAATCACCAACTTCCTCCGTCACCACTCACGCTCCTACATCTTCACGGC
This sequence comes from Bacteroides sp., assembly GCA_014802345.1. Taxonomy (GTDB): domain Bacteria; phylum Bacteroidota; class Bacteroidia; order Bacteroidales; family Muribaculaceae; genus Duncaniella. The sequence continues at coordinate 85,180 of JAAVCM010000008.1, read as the reverse complement.
CAGCATCACACCCGCCTCGACCGCGGCAGCCCTCAAAGCGCTTGAAATCATGCAGACCGAACCGGAGCGTCAGGAAAACCTCTGGAAGCTCACCAACCATGCCCTCGAAGGGTTCCGCTCACGCGGTTTTGAGATCGGCAATACCTCAACCCCGATTATCCCCCTCTTTATCCGCGACGATTTCAAGACATTCGCCATCACGCGCGACCTTCTCGATGAAGGCATCTTCGTCAACCCGGTAGTCTCACCTGCCGTCGCCCCCACCGACACCCTCATCCGCTTCTCGCTGATGGCCACCCACTCTATGGAGCAGGTCGACCGCGCCCTTGAAACAATCACACGCATTTTCCGCAAATACGACATCATCCACGACTGATTCCTGTCAGGGAACACATAAAAAAGCATCGCGCACCATTCGGAAGACGGATGGTGCGCGATGCTTTTACGATTGTCTGTTAGTAAAAAATAAGTGAATCATAGACAATCCAAATATCCATAAACAAAATCAATTAGATTAAGCAAAGGCCGGAGTATAGGGATGCGAATATTTCTATTCGCTGCAAAGATAGCACTTTTTTCGTCAATAAACAAACTAAATGCCTTTTACTTCGCCTGTCCGTCAGTCAGCCCGGCCTCAATCACCATTTCCTCGACCACTTCCAGCTTAGCCTCCTCACCGAGCTTCTTGCTCAGTTCCTCGTCCGCTTTGAGCTTGATAGGGTCAAAACCTTCGCCATAAACACCGTTGACATTTGCCTGCGTGATGAACGCATTCGGATCCACGTCCTTGACGATACGGAATATCGTCACCGATTCAATCTTACGGCTGACGATAAGAAGGATTTTGATAGGGCGTTTCGTGTACCACCCCATTCCGTCAATCACCGTCACACCGCGGCGCCCGTACTTGTTGACAGCCGTAGCAATCTTCTCCCAGCGTTTCGAAATGATTATGAACTGCACCGCCTGACGGTTGGTGTTGATCATGAGGTCCACCATATATGTAATGATGAAAAGCACGATGAAACCATAGACCACAGTGGTGATGTTGTGGAAGAACAGATAGCTTGACGAGATAATGGCAAAATCCACATAGAGCATCGTGCGCCCGACCGTCACATTGGTCTTCTTGGCGACAATGGCAGCCACAATATCCGTACCGCCCGTACTGCCGTTGTGGATGAACACGATGCCGAGCGCAAGTCCCGACAGGACCGAACCTATGCAGACACACATGAATGGCTGGTCAGGCACAAGAGGACCGTCGAAAAGCGGAGGGAGCAGAGTGACCACAATCGAGATTGCCGTCGCTCCGTAGAGAGTCTTGTAGACAAACGCATGGCCGACCACCTTCCATGCTATCGCAAGGAGAGTAAGATTGATGGCATACTGCGTCAGACCGATCATATACGGATTGCCCGTCAGGAAATAGACGATGGTACCGATACCTGTGACACCTCCGATGACCACCTTTTCCGGAAGGATGAAGGCCGAGAACCCGAAACCGTAGATAAGCACAGCCAATGTGATCATAATATAGTCACGGCTTGACATCCAGAGCTTTTTTCTTGAAAAAGTCATATAATTGAAATGATGAATTATTACTCCGCAAATTTAGTTTTTTTAAACGTCCACTCCAAATGCCTCGGTCATTTCAGTGAAACCCGCATTTAATTTACTCCGACACATTTAATTATAAATATAAAGCAAAATCCACAAGTTTATTTACAATTCGTTCACCTTCAAGCCCGCTTGATTTTCAAAATAAACAGCCCTGCAAATTGTTAAAGATTCATAAAACACACTTGCCAATCAACGGAAAATCACTACCTTTGCACACCGATTATGTCCAATTAATAAACCCGACGGCTCCCGGCCTGTGCTTTTGGCCAAGCCCCGCCGTGACGCAGTCAAACGTAAATTTCTATTAATTAAACATTTAACGTGGATACTTTAAGCTACAAGACCATTACCCCCAACGCTCAGAGCGTTGAACACAACTGGGTCGTTATCGATGCCACCGATCAGGTGCTCGGTCGCCTCTGCGCAAAAGTCGCCCTTATTCTTCGCGGTAAGAACAAGCCCAGCTACTCACCCAACATCGAGTGCGGCGACAACGTAATCATCATCAACGCCGACAAAGTCCGTCTCACCGGCAAAAAGTGGACTGACCGCGAATATCTTTCTTACACCGGCTATCCCGGCGGTCAGCGCGTCGCTACTCCCGAGATCATGATGAAGAAGTCTTTCAACAAGCACATCAAGCCCGGCTATCATCCCCTCTTCACCAAGGTGGTCAAGGGTATGCTCCCCAAAAACCGTCTCGGCCGCGCCATCATCGAGAATATGCACGTCTACAATGGTCCCAACCATCCCCACGAAGCACAGAATCCAGTAGTTATCGACATCAACAAAATTAAATAATTGAAGAATGGAATCAGTTAATGCAGTTGGCCGCCGTAAAGCAGCCGTAGCTCGCGTGATCGTTAAAGAAGGAAACGGTCAAATCACCATCAACAAACGTCCCCTCGATGTTTACTTCCCCTCTTCCATCCTTCAGTATATCGTGAAGCAGCCCCTCAGCACTCTCGAAGCAACCGAGAAGTATGACATCAAGGTCAATCTTAACGGTGGCGGTTACAAAGGTCAGGCCGAGGCTCTCCGTCTCGCCATCGCCCGCGCCCTCGTCAAGATCAACCCCGAGGACAAGCACGCACTCCGCGTCGAAGGCTTCATGACCCGCGACCCGCGCGTCGTTGAACGTAAGAAGCCCGGTCGTCCCAAGGCTCGCAAGCGCTTCCAGTTCTCCAAGCGTTAATCTTCCGTACCTCGCGTACATACTTATTATTACTCTCCTCAAGTGTTTAGCATCTAAACCGCCGAGATGGACACGTTCCCTACTCCCCGGTTGTAATTTTTCAAAAAGAACGTAAACAAACATCCGACTAAAAAATGTCAACTCCCAATTTTGACCAACTCCTCGAAGCAGGCTGCCATTTTGGCCACATGAAAAGAAAATGGAATCCTGCAATGGCTCCCTACATTTTCATGGAGCGCAACGGTATCCACATCATCGACCTCTATAAGACTCAGGCCAAGCTCGAAGAAGCTGCTGCGGCTCTCCGCAACATCGCTAAGGGTGGCAAGAAAATCCTTTTCGTAGCTACCAAGAAGCAGGCTAAGGAAATCCTCGCAGAAAAGGCTCAGAGCGTCAATATGCCCTACGTCATCGAGCGCTGGCCCGGTGGCATGCTCACCAACTTCCCCACCATCCGCAAGGCTGTCAAGAAGATGACCTCTATTGACAAGATGCAGAAGGACGGCACTTTCGACAACCTCTCGAAGCGCGAGAAACTCCAGATTTCCCGCCAGCGTGCAAAACTCGAGAAGAACCTCGGTTCAATCGCTGACCTCAACCGTCTTCCCTCAGCTCTCTTCATCGTTGACGTATGCAAGGAACACATCGCCGTTGCTGAGGCAAACCGTCTCGGTATCCCCGTATTCGCTATCGTCGACACCAACTCTGATCCTTCAAACGTGGATTTCGTAATCCCCGCAAACGACGACGCATCCAAGTCAATCGAGCTCATCCTCGACACCGTATGCGCCTCAATCAACGAAGGTCTCGAAGAGCGCAAGGTTGAAAAGGCTGACGAGAAGGCTGCCGGCGAAAACGCTGACGCACCCCGCCGCGAACGCCGCCGCGTGAACCGCAAGGACGAGGAGGGCGAAGTCGTAGCTGAAGCCGAAGTTACCGAGGCTCCCGCCGCTGAATAATTACAGGAATTTCAAAATTCCACACTCTTTACATTACAACAACCCATAAAAAACTCCCTATATTATGGCAGTAACAATGGCAGACATCACCAAACTGCGCAACCTTACCAGCGCCGGTCTGATGGACTGCAAAAAAGCTCTCGCCGAAACTGACGGTGACATTGAAGCAGCTGTTGAAATTCTCCGCAAGAAGGGTCAGGCCGTAGCAGCCAAGCGTGAAGACCGTCAGGCTTCCGAAGGTTGCGTCATCGCCCGCAACGACGGCTCTTTCGCAGCCATCCTCGCCCTCAACTGCGAGACTGACTTCGTGGCTAAGAACGCCGGCTTCGTGGCTCTCGCCAACAAGCTCATGGATCTTGCCATGGCCAACAAATTCAAGACTGTTGAGGAACTCAAAGCCTTCACCGTCGACGGTCAGACCGTTGCCGACCTCATCACCGAGGAGAGCGGCAAGACCGGCGAAAAGACCGAAATCGGCGCATACGAAGTTGTAGAGGCTCCCACCACTGCTGCTTACAATCACTTCAACAACAAGCTCGCCGCTATCGTAGGTTTCAACCTTGAAGGTGTCGACGCTCAGATCGGCCGCGAGGTTTGTATGCAGATTGCATCAATGAACCCCGTAGCTGTCAGCCGCAACGACGTTCCTCAGGCCACTATCGATCAGGAAATCGCTGTCGCTGTTGAAAAGACCAAGCAGGAGCAGGTTCGCAAGGCTGTTGAAGCAGCTCTCAAGAAAGCCGGTCTCAACCCCAACCACTTCGACTCTGAAGACCACATCGAATCCAACATCTCCAAGGGTTGGATCACCGAGGAGGATGCAGCCAAGGGTCGTGAGATCATCAAGGTCACTGCCGAAGCTAAGGCAGCCAACCTTCCCGAAGCAATGATCCAGAACATTGCCAACGGTCGTCTCAACAAGTTCTTCAAGGAGTCTTGCCTCATGGAGCAGGAATATGTTCAGGACAGCAAGCTCACCGTAGGTCAGTTCCTCGACAATACCCAGAAGGGTCTCGTCGTTGTAGCTTTCAAGCGTGTGAACCTCAATCAGGACTAATCAGCTCCTAACTACAGAAAGTCATAACAAAGCAATACCCTCCGGACGGTTGTCCGCTGATTCAGTTCAGTGCCGACAGCCGTCCGGCCTTTTTATCCCCCACCCTGCCGGTCATTTCCGGGAGTCTGCTCCCCATGCTCCATCATTCGGCCTCCACCCGTTGCCGGATAAGTCCTTCAAGGCATTTTCATTGTATTAAAATGTCATAAATCATCATCTTAGCCGTCAGATTACTCAACGTTATGTCGGTGAAAATCATTTGAGCGTCCATCTGATTTGCACATACGCCTGAAAAAATCTACCTTTGCTTTTGACAAGTAACCAAGAGTAAAAGCCATGAGAGAAATCATCACCCGGCAGCGGCTCACCACATTTCTGACCCATCTGCTCTGCATAACCATCCTCTTTGTCCTGCCTGAACTCCTCTCGGGACTTGCAAACCCCGGACGCCCGATAAAGCCTTGGATCTACACAAAGACCTTCGTCTTCCTCGGGGTGTTCTATGTCAACTACTATTGGATTATCGAGCGGTCGTTCAACAAGTCGCGCCCCTTCCTCCGCTTTTTCGGTTACAACATACTTGTCATCATCATCTCCCTCGGCCTGATGTACCTGATATGGCGATGCAAGGGTCATCTTGGCGGCAAGACTCCTCTGCGCCACCACACATCGCCGACCGAACTGATGTATCTCACCAAGGCAGCCGGTATGCTGTCACACGACGCGGTGATGCTCATTCTCGTTATCGGTTTCGCCACAGCCCTCCGTATCGGCGACAAATGGATTAAACTTGACCGCCGTCGTCAGGACCTGATAAACTATCAGCGCGAAGAAGAACTTAAAAACCTCAAAAGCCAGCTCAACCCTCACTTCCTGTTCAATACACTTAACTCAATCTACGCCCTGATTGCCATTTCGCCGTCCAAGGCACAGGAAGCCGTCCACGAGCTGAGTCGTCTGCTCCGATATGTCCTCTACGATACCTCCGCCACAGTCAGTCTGCGTCAGGAACTCGACTTCATTGCCAACTACATAAACCTGATGAAAATCCGCCTCAGCCCCTCGCTGAATCTGTCGGTCCATCTCGATGCGGGCAATGCCGAGAATCTGCGCGTAGCTCCGCTGCTCTTCATAACGCTTATTGAAAACGTGTTCAAACACGGCATCCATACACCCGAAATCCCACTTAAAATCTCCGTCACCGCACACGACCACACCATCACCTGCACAACATCCAACGGCTACGCTCCATCCGACACACAGCATCCGCTCCCCAAGGAGGATTCAGAAGGAGGCATCGGCCTCGCCAATCTTCGCCGCCGCCTCGACCTCATCTACGGTAAGGATGCGAATCTTAAAGTCGACTCGTCAGGCGACATCTATACCGTCACACTTACCATCGACACATCTGCCGGTGAGGAGAATGTTTGAGACAATTAATCCACAATCAAAAAATATCTATCCACTTTTTATGTCACTACGCTGCTGCGTCATTGATGACGAACCCCTCGCCTCCGGCCTTATAGCCTCATATATCGAGAAAACACCTTTCATGGAACTCATCGGTGAATTTTCCTCACCGAAAGATGCCATTTCGACCATCCTTAACGACAATGTCGATGTCGTGTTTCTCGACATACAGATGCCGCAACTCAACGGCATTGAATTTGCGAAAATCATCCCCGCGACGACGCGCATCATCTTCACGACCGCCTATTCCAACTATGCCGTCGAAGGATTCCGCGTGAACGCGCTTGACTATCTGCTCAAACCTATAAGCTACGAGGAATTTCTCGCTGCCGCCAACCGCGCCCTTAGCTGGCATGAACTCAACACCCGCATCACCAAACGCAAACCGGAATCTTCATCCGCCGAGGGTGACTATATCATCATAAAGAGTGAATATAAACTCGTACAGATAAACATCAACGAAATAGTCTACATCGAGGGGCTCAAGGATTATGTGAAAATCTACATTGACGGTACCGAGAAATCCATCATGACGCTCCTCAGCATGAAAGCACTTGAACAGACCCTCCCTTCCGACATCTTTATGCGCGTCCACCGCTCATTTATTGTCAACCTCTCCAAAATCCGTGTCATCGAGCGCAACCGCATCCTGTTTGGCAAAGTGCAGATTCCCATTTCCGACAGTTATAAGGACGCTTTCTCCGAATATATCAACAACCGTACGATTGTCTGACCACGGCAGCATACCCGTATCACCAGCACATATATTAAAAATAAAAAGCAACATAGGGCCGGTCATCACGACCAGCCCTATGTTGCTTTTTATACTTAAACCGCTTCTGCAATCATACGGACTGCCGTGCGTTATATGAAGCGGATTAATTACAAATGGAAGCTTAATTAATCTCGTATTACTGAGAGCGCTGTTTCCTGCTCTCTACTAATAAGACGCACCACACCCCCCGATAGTTACAACCCTGACCATAATTTTGCATAATTTAACATCCATATATTCAGTAGAACATCCGTAACAGAGTCAACCATCACATTTTACACTGCGTTTTAATATCGGGGGGACGGCTATCCGTCCTCAAACTTCCCTCACCATTAACTTCACTTACTAATGAAACGAATTGTAATCATGGGAGCCACTTCGGGCATCGGACTGCGTGTGGCTGAAATTTTTGCCAGAGCCGGTTGGATGGTCGGTATGGCGGGACGTAAAGAAAACGTAATGCGCAATTTGCAGTCTGACTACCCCGACCGCATACGCTATGCCCGAATCGATATAGACGAGCCAGACGCGCCCACACGTCTCCGCGACCTCATTTCACGGCTTGGAGGGATGGACATCTATTTCCATGTCTCAGGAATTTGCTACGAGAACGAAACACTTTCGCCGGAACGGGAGATTGCAACCACGCAGACCAACGTCGTCGGATTCACGCGGATGATAGATGCGGCGTTCCGCTATTTCCGCTCCCGAGGCATCAAGGGACGCATCGCTGCCATCACCTCTGTCGCCGGGACGAAGGGAATCGGGGGACTGCCGTCATATTCCGCATCAAAGGCTTATCAGCAGACCTACCTGACGGCACTCGACCAGCTTGCGCATATTCAGGACCTCGGCATATCGTTCACCGATATAAGACCGGGATGGATTCGCACACCGCTCCTGAAAGCCGACCAAATCTATCCGATGACGATGGATATTGACTATGCCGTCGTGCGCATCATCCGTGCCATCATCCGGCGTAAACGCGTGTGCGTGGTCGACTGGCGGTGGAATCTCCTCGTCGGGGCATGGAGAGTTCTCCCCAACAGGATATGGGAACGTATACCCTTCCGCACGTCAACAGCCGTGGAACAATTATGCAGGAAATCATCCGAGAAGGACATCAAGTGACATCATCAGCAGGAAACCGATGGCGAAACCGATTGTCCCCATATTGGAATGTTTCCCCTCCTGAGTTTCCGGAATAAGCTCCTCAACCACGACATACATCATCGCGCCTGCGGCAAATGCAAGCAGATAGGGAAGCGCAGGTATGATGATGGAGGCAAGGAGGATGGTCAGGACGGTGCCTATCGGCTCGACGACACCACTCAGTGTCCCCATCATAAATGACTTCTTGCGTGAATTTCCGGCACTCCTGAGCGGCATCGACACGATGGCACCTTCGGGAAAATTCTGTATAGCAATTCCCAACGCCAGCGCGACCGCACCGGCCATAGGCATATAGGCATTGTGTTCGAGCGCGGCAGCCAGAGCCACACCTACTGCCATCCCCTCAGGGATATTGTGGAGAGTGACGGCGAGAACAAGTTTCGTCGTTCTTGAAAAATGTGATTTCGGCCCTTCACTCTGACTGTCGTCGATATGCTGATGAGGCACCGTCATGTCAAGCACAAGCAGGAAGGAGATTCCGATAAGAAATCCCACGATTGCCGGAACTATACTTAGAAAACCTTCCTTTCCTGTCATTTCAATTGACGGAATCAAAAGCGACCATACAGATGCCGCCACCATCACTCCCGCAGCAAATCCCGTCAGTGTCTTCTGCAAGAGCGCAGGTATGGTTTTCCGCATCAGGAAAACACACGCCGCTCCGAGAGTCGTCCCCAGAAACGGCAATACTATGCCTACAGCAAGTCCATTCATATTCTTTCAGTTGAGAGTTGAAAAAATGAAAGCAGGCGGATTTTGACACACCTGCTTTCTCCTTATGCCTTTGTTACACTATATTCCCGTTTATTTCCCCACAAGTCGTGAGAACACACGGCCGATTTCACCTATCCAGAGTACGAGCGATGTGGCCACCGTAATGATAATCCAGTCAGTCAAACTTAGGGGAACGACGTTGAAGAACTCACCGCCGATGCTCACTATGATGACCTGCCCTACGAAGATTATACCGGCAATCATCAGGAACTCCCCGCATGACTGGAGATGGAAAGCACTGCGGTTTGTGGCAAACGCACGCGCATTGAAAAGATTCCAGAATTGAAGCATCACGAAGGTCGTGAACACAATCGAAAGTTCGTAGGGACTCAGACCCTGACGCGCACCGAGATGAATGTTCATTATGTCGGTGAGCGAAGTGACCGACGCGTGTTCGAACACATAGACCAGACCGAGGACTATCACGGTAAATATCAGGCCGACACCTCCGATGAAGCGCCACATCACAGGAGTGATGATGAAGCTGTTGCGGTCACGCGGCTTGGAATCCATGACCGACCGCGACGGCGGAAGTGACGACAACGCCATTGACGCAAACGTGTCCATTATCAGGTTGACCCAAAGCATCTGTGTGACGGTCAGAGGCGACTCCGTACCCATGAAGGCACCGACAAGCACCACCAGACAGGCGACGACATTGACCGTGAGCTGGAACAGGATAAAGCGTTGGAGATTCTGGAACAGTGAACGTCCCCACATCACTGCGCGGCCTATCGAGGCAAACGAGTTGTCAACGATGGTAATGTCACTCGCTTCCTTAGCCACAGATGTGCCGTCGCCCATCGAAAGACCGACATTGGCAGCTTTGAGAGCCGGCGCGTCATTAGTTCCGTCGCCGGTGACCGCCACGACCTGTCCCTGCTTCTGAAGCGACTCGACAAGACGCTTCTTGTCCATCGGGCGTGCGCGGGCAATGATTTTCAGGTCGCCTACCCTCTCGTCAAGCTCACTGTCGGTCAGTGCGCCGAACTCAGGGCCGGTGATTATGTTGCGGTCACCGTCGCCATCCTTCCACAGACCGATCTGACGGCCGATTTCGCGTGCGGTAGCCGTAGTGTCGCCGGTCACAATCTTAATCGAGATACCGGCGTCGAGACATTCGCGTATCGCGTCGGGGACTTCGGCTCTGACAGGGTCAGCAATAGCCACTACCCCGATAAATTCCAGACCGCGCGCATCGACACCCTTGTCGTCCATCCCGGTCTCCCCTTTGGGAAGCACACAGGTGGCAAAACCAAGTGTACGCATGGCCTTGTCCTGATAGCCGAGAAGCTGCTCGTTGATTTTTCCGCGGTCTTTGTCACCACTTATCTTGTCGGACATCGCCATGACAATCTCAGGTGCGCCTTTGACGAAAAGACGCTCTTCGCCGTCGGGTGTGGCGATGACGGTAGCCATATACTTGCGCTCGGTCGTGAACGGTAGCTCCCTCACCACCCGCGCTTCCTGACGTATCGGACGGTAATCAACACCATTCTTGCGCAACCATAGCAGCAGTGCGCCCTCGGTAGGATTGCCGAGCACCGTGGGATTGTCGGGATTCGACAAATCAAGCTGGGCGGTCGAATTGACTGCGATAGCGGTCTCTATGAGTCGGCTTTCATCATCATCGCCGAGTTTCTGCCCGGGAAGGGCGAAGAAATCAGTTTCGGCTACACGCATCTGATTTTGCGTGAGTGTGCCGGTCTTGTCAGTACAGATGACCGTCGTCGCACCCATCGTCTCACAGGCGTGCATCTTGCGCACAAGATTATTGGTGCGGAGCATACGGCGCATACTGTAAGCCAGACTGAGTGTCACCGCCATCGGCAGACCCTCAGGTACAGACACGACAACGAGCGTCACCGCTATCATAATGCTTTGCAGGAAGTAGGCGATGAACGACAGCCATTCAAACTGTGAATTTTCGATAAAGTACATGACGATACGACCTACAATCACAGCCGTACCTATCAGATAGCTTCCTTTGGTGACGAGACCACCCAGACGCTCCAACTGCTCTGTCAGAGGAGTCTTGGTTCCGTCGTCGATATGTGCGGCCTCGTAGACCTTACCGTTCTCCGTGGCATCGCCGACAGCATAAACCTCGGCAATGCCGTGACCCTCCATGACGCGCGTCCCTCGCATGACATGATCCGACGGGAAAGTCGCCTCTGCGTCAAAATGACTCGGGTCGGTAGTCTTTGAGGCCATAGGTTCACCTGTCAGTGTCGACTCGTCGACATTGAGCTGCGTCGATTCAAGCAACTTGGCATCAGCGGGAACCTCCTGCCCTGTATTGAGGATAATGATGTCGCCAACCACCACATCCTTCTTTGAAATTTCAGTCGGATTGCCGTCGCGTATCACCTGAACCAGCTCGTCATCATTGACCTGATTGAGAATCTTGAACTCGTCCTCAGCTTTTTTCTCGAAATAGAATGAAAGCCCGGTCGCAAGTATGATGGCCATGAAGATACCGGCAGGCTCGAAAAACACTGCCCCACCCTCGTCAAGAGCAAAAAACTCATAGAGCGAAATCAGGATTGACAGCACACCTGCCATCAGGAGTACCATAATCAGGGGGTCTTTGAACTTGTCGAGAAACAATCGCCAGAGCGACTCCTCGGCAGGGGGAGTCAGCACATTGGCTCCATGTTGGCGGCGACTTTCCTCAACCTGCTGTTGAGTCAGACCGCCATGTTGGGATGAAGTTGGTGTCATAGTTGAAAAGTGATGATTTATTTTACGAGACACAAAAGTATTACATTAATACTTCACATCAAAATAATTTTACCGTGCGGCGAAACCCATACGGATTTCCCGACAACCTATACAACAAACTTCCCGACACTAATGCTCACTCCCAGACTGAATAAATATCCCCATAAGTAAAAGTTTCCGTCAAAAACGGAAACTTTTCTAAAATATTTCCTTTTTAAACGGAAACTTTTCCATAATCTTTCCGTTAGAAAAGGAAAATTATGTATCTTTGCCTTCCAAAACTCAACAACACATCCGATAAGATGAAACGTAAAGAGGTCATACAAGGAGTCATACAGACCATGCAACAGGAAATTCCCTTCCCGGTCTTGCCGAGAGATATGGAACTCCCTGTCAGGAGTGGTCAAATCATAACTGTCCCCGGAGTCAGACGTTGCGGAAAATCATCTATGATGAAAATTGTAGCCAACCGCCTTGTCGAATCGGGAGTTTCTCCGACGCACATATTATGGGTCAATTTCGATGATGAGCGCCTTGCATCCATGACCTCCGATGAACTTGACGAAGTCATTCAGGCATATCGTGAAATGTATCCTGATATACCATTGAAGGATGTTTTTATTTTTTTTGATGAAATACAGACTATTGAGAAATGGGAGCTGTTTGTGTTGCGTATATACAAAAGTTATTGTCCGAACATATACGTCTCCGGGAGCAATGCCCAGATGCTTTCATCCGAACTCTCGTCTGCCCTAAGGGGATGGCCCGTTGAATATGAAGTATTCCCGCTATCATTTCACGAATATTGTCGCTTCAAGTCATTGAATGTGTCTGAGTATTCCGAGGAGGGCCGTGTCGTACTTCTCTCCGCTTTCAAGGAATACCTCCATGCAAGTGCATTCCCGGAAGTGACACTCATGACTGAAAAATCACTCCGTATCAGAAAGGTACAGGCTTATTTCAATACGATGCTATTTCGTGATCTCATAGAACGTTATAAGCTGCCTAACCCCGAAACTGTTAGATACTTTGTCAAACGTCTTATGTCTAATCTCTCCAAGCCGACTTCTGTCCACAGTATTTTCAACGACCTAAAATCGCGTGGCGTAAAACTGAGTAAGGATTCTCTCTACGAACTTACCGGACACCTATGTGACATCTTCATGTTTTTCAAAGTCTACAAATACTCTCCCTCTATCATAAAGGAAGCCAATGGTCTCCCCAAGTATTACTTCATAGACAACGGTATGCGTAATAATGTCCTTCTCCCTCAGAGTGGCGATGAAGGCAAACTGCTTGAAAATATGGTTTTCCTACAACTGCGCCGACATCTGTCACCGATTCAGAAAATCACCTATTTTGCCGACAAGCATGAATGTGATTTTGTCGTGCAGACAGAGGACTATATTGAGCAGCTAATACAGGTCACCTTTACTATGCACGATGATGAAACCCGTCTGCGCGAGTTCAGAGGACTTAAAGAAGCATCCGAAGCAACCGGATGTAAGAATTGTATCATAATTACACTTGAAGAATCTGATGAGACCGTCTATGAGGGTCTCAACATATCAATCATACCCGCATGGAAATGGGCTCTCCATTCCACCCCTAATCCCTAAAAATCCGAATTATGCCTAACAATCGTAAAGAGACCATCAAGGTTGAGAATCTTGTCACCGGCTATTCTGACAGGCAGCACAGGATTGCCGTGACCGACGGCATTAATGCTTCACTTTATTCCGGCGAACTCACCTGTCTGCTCGGTTCAAACGGCGCAGGCAAATCAACACTTCTCAAAACCCTCTCGGCTTTTATACCTCCCCTCGGAGGCAAGATTTTCATTGAGGGAAAAGAACTTTCGGGCTATACCGACGCTGAACTTGCCCGGGTAATCGGAGTAGTCCTTACCGAACGCCCCAACCTCAGCAATATGTCGGTTGAGGAACTCGTCGGCATGGGACGCAGCCCCTACACCGGATTCTGGGGAGGGCTGTCAGACGACGACCGCAGGATAGTAGACGAGGCCATAGCCCTCGTCCGCATCGAAGAACTGCGCCACCGTATGGTGCAGACACTTAGCGACGGTGAACGTCAGAAAGTTATGATTGCCAAGGCTCTCGCTCAGGAAACTCCCATTATCTTTCTCGACGAGCCGACTGCCTTTCTTGACTATCCCAGCAAAGTAGAAATCATGCAGCTTCTTCAGGAACTTTCGAGAATCAAGGATAAGACCGTCTTTCTGTCAACCCACGACCTCGAACTCGCTCTCCAGATAGCCGACAAAATATGGCTTATCGACAAACGCTACGGAGTCCGCATCGGCACACCCGAAGACCTTGCGATAAGCGGTGATCTCGCCAAGTATTTCGCACGCGACGGCATCGTGTTCGACCTTGAATCGGGTCTGTTCCACATAAATCATCGTATAGAACGCCGTATCCGTCTGACAGGGGACGACTACCGCTATAACCTCGTCAGAAAAGCCCTTGCACGCTGGGGGATAGAAGCTGACCGCAATGCCGACTCCCCCGACTGTATCGAAATCTGTCCCGAAGGCTATCTCCTGAACGGCATGGTCTATCCCACCGTGGGCAGCCTCATCGACGCTGTAACTGAAAAGGAATGACGGCAACCATCGTAGATAGTAAGTGAACTTTCAGTAAAGTCCGCAGGTTCTTTATTCAGAAAAAGAAATCGCACTTATTATTACTATTGACAATGAACGCACAACAATCATCCGAAAAACCATACACCTATAAGAAGTATGGAAGTACCTACGTCGTAAGCATCGCAAACCACACCGATCTCGCGGAATCAATCCTTACTTTTTGCAAGGACATGAAGATAACAGCCGGAAGCATCAACGGCATCGGAGCCATCAACGAAGCCACACTGCGTTTCTACAATCCCAAGACAAAACAGTATGTCGACAAGACTTTCAAGGAGCAGATGGAGGTGGCAAACCTTACAGGCAACGTCTCGATGATGAATGGCGAGACCTACACCCATCTCCATTGTGTCCTCGGCCGCTCCGACTATACCGCTATCGCCGGACATCTTCTGACAGCAACCCTTAACGGAGCCTGTGAAATCGTCATCACGACATTTGACAGTCCAATTGAGCGTTACTACGACGAGGAAACAGGCCTGAATATGTATAGATTCTGACCTGAAACCCAATTACATCACCAAACACCGACACAGGGCGGCAAGCATAACCGCCATGAACTCGGCGATACGATTGACCCGCACAGCCGTGAGCATATCATCCGTGGTAAGCTCACGGCTGATTGTTCCGATGAAGGGTTTGTCGACCGTCTCACCGAAATAGTCGTGTGGACCGCCGAAACGACATCCGAGTATCCCCGCCAGAGCAGCCTCGGGATATCCGCTGTTGGGACTCGCGTGCTGCCGTCCGAAACATCTGACGAAGCCCATCAGTCCGGGACGGCCTGCGGCAATAACCATCAGCAGTGATGTCAGCCGTGCAGGGATATAGTTTGCCACATCGTCCATCCTCGCCGCCACACATCCGAAATCCTTATAGCGGCGGTTGCGGTAACCTATCATCGAATCAAGAGTGTTGACCATCTTGTAGGCGACCATCCCGGGGACACCGAGCACTGCGAACCAGAACAGTGGAGCCACCACTCCGTCGCTGAGATTCTCGGCCAGAGTTTCAAGAGCTGCCGTGCGTATCTCCTCAGCAGACAGGTTAGCCGTGTCACGTCCCACAATACGGCTAACCTGTCGGCGACCGTCATCAATAGAGCGGTCAAGCGCGGTAAAAACCATCATCACCTCACGGATAAGCGTAGTCCCTGCGAGACAGTAAAAAATCAGTAGGGTTTCCACCGCCATCTTTATCCAGATATATGCGGAAAGGCTGTTCAGAAGCCACCACGTCGCTCCGTACACACCCCCGACAAGTCCAAGCGCCACTACTCCCCCCTTGAACTTACGGTGTATCCCGCTGTTCAGACGATGTTCTAAAAAAGCTATCGCCTTACCGAAATATACAATCAGGTGAGGCAGTCCGGCAGGATCACCGAAAATCAGGTCAAGTGTCCATGCCACGAAAAGAGGTATCAGTGTAATCAAGATTTCATCCATTGCCGGAGTGCGTTAAGAAACATATCATTTTCTTGAGGTGTCTGTGCGGCTACGCGGAAATAGCATCCGTCCAGACCCTCGAAATTAGAAGCATCACGGATGAGTATGCCGTGATGTTCAACCATATATTCTTTAAGAGTCGAAGCCGACCCTTCCGGCAGTCTACACAGAATAAAATTGCAGTCTGTCGGAGAGACGGCAATCCCCATCTCCTCCATCCCTCTCCCGAGCCTTACAACCTCCGAGTGCAACCCATCGGCATCAATGCGGTAGTCGTCAGCATGGGCAAGTAGAAATTTCGCTCCCTCGATTGCCAAGGAGTTGACCGACCAAGGCATACGCAACGCCCGCAGTCTATCCATCAGGCTGCGGTTGCCGATGGCGTAACCGATACGCAGCCCGGGGACGGCAAAACGCTTCGTGAGCGAGTGGAGAAGGATGACATTGGTACGGCTGACAGCCTCGCCCGGCGAAATCAACGGCAGAGCGGTATAGTCGGCATAGGCTTGGTCAATAACCCACAACCTGTCTGTCGGCTCCTGACTGTCGACCGAGGCAAGCAGTACCTTCTTGTCCGTCACGCGTCCGTCAGGATTGTTCGGATTGCATAGCCAGACGGCATCAGACGTTTCATTAATCTGCCCGACATCGTTGACAAACTCAATTTCATGTCCGTAAAGCCGACAGGCATCCTGATATTCCCTGAACGTAGGAACCACAATTGCCGATTTCCGCCCTTGAAGAAGATGGGCCGTAAGATAGATGGCCTCCGTAGCTCCGTTGGTCACCATCACCTCCCCGGCTTCGATTCCGAGAAGCCCTGCAAGAAGAGCTTCCACCTCCGAGGGTGTCGGTTCAGGATATGTCGTCAGGCAATCGCCCGATTTTGCAAGATGAGCCGTCAGTGCCGAATGGTCGACAGCCGAACAGATGTTGGTGCTGAAATTATGGCACACCTTATCGCCATAACGAAACGTATCGTCGCCGTGTCCCTCTATCATTTTTCCTTCATTATTGAATACAGACGGTCAATGTCCACATATTTCCTTATGTGGTCGGCAAGCAAGTCATATTGCCGCTCCTTATAGCCGGCATAGTCAAACTCGCCCGGACTTGCCATCCTGATGTACGGACTGAGGAGTCGGTCTATGACGGTCGCATTATCGAGAAGTCCGTGGATGTAGCTCCCGAAACACCTCTCGTCGGCCATACAGCCATCTGATTTACCGTCGTCGGTGATTACGTTGAGCGGTTTCGCTCCGTCGTCAAGGACACTACGTCCGACATGAATTTCATATCCGCTACACAGAGCCGGGTCGTCGAGAAAACGGAATGAAACCCGCCGTGTCACCTTGTCGCCTGAAAGTGTCGTACGGACAGGGAGCAGTCCGAGCCCCGGCAGTCGCTCAATCGGTCCTTCGACTCCGTCAGGGTCACAGACTTCAAGTCCCATCATCTGATAGCCTCCACATATACCTATGACTGTCTTTCCGTCGCGGTGAGCCTTGACTACCGCCTGAGCGAGTCCCGAGCGACGGAGTTCACAAAGATCCGAGAGGGTTGATTTGCTTCCCGGAAGTATGACAATATCAGCATCGACGACAGCATCGGCATCTGCCGCATAGAACAGATTGACCTGCGGATGACGTTCAAGCACATCGAAATCCGTAAAGTTGGAGATATGACGAAGAAGCACCACGGCAACGTTAACCTTACCGTCCGCCTTCGCAGAGGCTTTCCGGCGTAGCCCCACCGAATCCTCCTCCTCGATGTGAAATTCATTGCTGTACGGGACAACACCCAGTACAGGGACTCCACATATCTCCTCCATCATCCTGCGCCCTTCATCGAACAGACGCATATCTCCACGAAACTTATTGACTATTATCCCCTTGATTCGCCTCCGATCCTCCTCATCCTGAAGCATTATAGACCCGTATGCGCTCGCAAACACTCCCCCACGGTCAATGTCGGCAACAAGGATGACATCCGCCCCGGCATAGCGTGCCATCGGCATATTTACGAGATCACTCTCGCGCAGATTGATTTCCGAAATGCTTCCCGCACCCTCCATCACAATTGGATTGTAGCGCGCAGCAAGACGGTCGAAGGCTGTGCGGACCGCTTCGCGTAGCTTCCCGCGCCCCTCCTTGCGGTAATATCCGTAAGCATCCATATTTCCGATTGCTCTCCCGTTCAGCACCACCTGAGAAGTATGGTCGCCCGAGGGTTTCAGGAGTATCGGGTTCATGTCCGTACTGCACTCCACACCTGCGGCCTCGGCCTGCACAGCCTGCGCACGTCCGATTTCAAGGCCATCCGGTGTGGCATAGGAATTTAAAGCCATGTTCTGAGCCTTGAAAGGTGCAGGGTGATAGCCGTCCTGCCTGAAAATACGACACAGACCGGTGGCTATAAGGCTCTTACCGACATCACTCCCCGTCCCGGCAAGCATGATAGGTTTAAGCCGTTTTGCAGGAGTCAGGGTAATCTCAACTACCTCGCCATATTGCGGCAGACGGCCGAAAGCCTCCTCATCGGTCTGTCCCCCGAGTGTCGCAAGGGCGTGGATGATGATGCCGCCGTGAGTGAACAGCCCGATGGTAGCATCATCCGTATGCTGCCTACCTATCTCATCAATAAAATCAAGGAAGCGTTTCCGCTGCTCCATAGAAGATTCCCCCCCGGTGGGTGCGACATTCAGATAGTCGTCAAACCATTCCTGAAGCCTCGGGTCAGTAATTGCATCAAAGGGCATCATTTCCCATTCCCCGAAATTCATCTCCATAAGCCTCCGGTCGATGAGCGGGTTGCCGTAACCGCAATATGCGGCCAGCCTCGTGCAGCGCGAAAGCGGGCTTGAATATACGGCATCGAACTTATAGCCGTCCAGCCGCGCCTTAACTGCCCCGGCCTCCTCGCTGAAACTATCGGCGAGACCAACATCTGTCTGGCCGTAGCACACCCCTTTTGGGACGGCTACGGATGTATGGCGGATAAATACCAGTTTCATATCGTATTCTCAATAATTTACCATGATTGAAACCCCGAGGAGCATCGAAACCTCACAGAGCAGAAAAGTAGCTCCACAGCAGTCACCTGTATATCCACCTATGCGCCTTGACATCATCAGCATAAGCAAAACGGCTGTCACCACCGGCATGATGGTCGCAAGTGCGAACCACGGCGAAAGCGACAGGAGAAAAAACAGAGGGAGACAGCCGCATAAAATCTGAAACACCAACTTCACCCAGCCCGGCCTTGCGTATGAAATTCTGTTTTTCGCGCCCTCGGGACGTGCGTACGGAAGAATATTGGTTATCTGTGCGGCACAGAGCTTGCTGAAAGGGTCGGTCGCAAATACCGCAGACGCCGCACAGACCGGCGGGAGCGACGAAAGCAGGCTGACAGTCAGGAGATAGTAGATTATCAGCCCTATCACACCATAGGTGCCGATGTGGGAGTCTTTCATTATCCCGAGTATCCGCGCCTTGTCACCACCGCACCCGAAACCGTCGCAGAAATCTGCCAGACCATCCTCATGGAGTGCGCCGGTCAGGAGGAGTCGGGCCACAAGCGCGAGAATGACGGCACACTGCATGGGGAGGATCGTTGCACCTCCTACAAGGGCAAGGGCGGTGACACCTCCTGTCAGCCATCCCGTCAGTGGCCAGAAAACCACGGTATCGGAATAGTCGGACTGCGAGGGATTCACCCAACGCCACAGCGGAAGGCGCGTAAAGAGTATGACGGCGGCTACTAGTTTCTTCATCGCCGTATCAGAAATATTTCGTCACCTTGACTTTCTCGAAGGAATCCATGCGATTAATCATTCTGACAGCCGATTCTATGATTGGATAGGCACAGACGGCTCCCGAACCTTCGCCGAGGCGGAGGTCAAGATGGAGAAGTCCGCGCACACCGAGAGCATCAAGCATAAGTTTATGACCGCTCTCGTCTCCTTGATGTCCGAACACGGCATAGTCAAGAACGGCGGGATAGAGCCGTGAGGCGGCGAGAATACAGCTTGTCATTATGAAACCGTCGACTATTATTATCATCCCCCTCTCGGCGGCGCGGAGCATCGCACCGACCGCCATTACCATCTCATAGCCCCCGAACCATGCCATTTTCGATTCGACCGACCCCTCGCCCCCGTAAGCGTCAAGCGACTCCGACAGCACTTCATATTTATGGTGCACCCCCGAGGAGTCAAGTCCCGCACCCGCACCGATGCAGTCGCGGAGTGGGATACCAGTGAAAAGGTGCATCCACATTGACGATGCCGACGTGTTGCCGCTTCCCATCTCACCGAAACTAATTATGTTACAGTCCGTAGTACGGCAGATTTCATCGACCACCTCAGCTCCGCGTTGCAGACACAATTCGAACTCCTCGGGAGTCATTGCAGCTTCGCGGCGGAAATTGCGTGTCGACTTGCGCACCTTCTTGTCTATGATGCCATGTCCGGCAGGTATATCGTAGTCAACACCCGCATCGACAAGAACGAGACGGAAACCATGCTGCTCACATAGGAAATTGATTCCAGCCCCACCCTTGGCGAAATGACCGAGCTGCTGCCATGTGACCTCCTTGGGCGATACGCTGACACCCTCGTCGATGACACCGTGATCAGCCGCGAAAAGCACATTATGCGGTTCACGGAGTTCGGGCGACAAAGTCTGCTGTATCAGGCAAATCTTCTGCGCAAGTTCTTCAAGTCGTCCGAGTGAGCCTTTCGGTTTCGTAAGATTATCTATTTTATTCGTGACATCAGCAAGAATAACTGTGCTGACAGGTTTTATCTCAAAATCCATGGATATGCTGAAATGATTGTTGGCTGATTGGTTTAAATTACGGTTTATGGCTTGATTTTCATATCAATGCCCGACACAATGAAATGAACCTCATCCGCCTTCGATGCAATGTGGCGGTTGATTGCCCCTTGAAGGTCGGTGAAACGGCGCTGCATGGCGTTGTCGGCAACTCCTCCGAGTCCGATTTCATTCGTGACCATCAATAGGGTCGCGCCGGAGGCAGCGAGTGAGTCAAAACGTCGTTTCATCTCGTCAAGTGCTTTATCGACCTGTTCACCTGAGTTAAAAAACCAGTTCGAGGCCCATAGTGTCACGCAGTCGACCACGACCGTCATACCGCTCTCAACTCCGGCCTCATCAATTCGCAACGGCTCCTCGATTGTCAGCCAACGTTCACCGCGTCGTTCCTTATGGATAGCCACACGCCGCCCTATCTCCTCGTCAAGCACCTGAGCAGTGGCAAGATAGACCGGGCGTTGCGAAAGCGACAGGGCAAGCTGCTCCGCAAATTCACTCTTGCCCGAGCGCTGCCCACCTGTTATCATTATAATCATAGTGAAAGCGTCAAAATTACTTATTACCAGAAATAATTCATGTTCTCCAACGTGTAATCAGGCAGGTTTCCTGACTCAGTCCCCGAAGCGGTCGGCCTTCCCGCCATTATCTCCCATGATATAAAACATCACTATGGGCAGACAAAGCAGTGACCATAATTTTGACTGCGCCGTCGTCATCGGACCTTACAGTAGCTGGTACTGTCCCGGATTCTCACCGGGTTCCCTTTTAACGGAAAGCCAACGGACATCTGCAAGGCACCGAAAGCCATCAAAGAGTCTTCGTCCACTCCCCGTCCACCGGATTACGCCTGCAAATTTACGAATTATTCAGCAATAACAAACACTCCCGCAAATATCATGCAGGAAACAGAGACCAGAAACTTGGCTAAGTATTGTACTATCCAACAACAATGATAGGTTTCCCAAAATAAGATGATAACATGGCAAGAGTTGAAATTGTGAAGTTATGCTCCCCGCTTAACCATCTGGTAACCTCACTCGGTNTTTTNCCAATANCCTCTGCAAACTGCTTCTTTGAAAGGCCTCGTTCCTGCATGAGAAAATACAGGCGATTGGAAATCTGAAAAGAGAGCCGAGCCTCAGCTCTTTCCTCAGGTGTAATGTCACTTAGAAGNTCTCGAAGNGATNTTTTCGCTCTTTTCATATATTAAANATATTATCCGTTTCAATCTCATTCTCNGTGATTACAACACTTCCGTNCTTTACNCCNTCCTTNAGAAGCATTTCAAATTTNTGNANNGTAAGNACNTATCCTCTCAACGAATNATCCTCATCGTATGTTCGNGTTTTCTTTTCNCCTCCATTNCCNAGAATAAGAATNCTNTCAGAAAGTCNNAGNCCATANAGCCGAAGNCNTGATCGTAANGTNGGAAGTGCNACAAGAGANTCNCGAATCTTNCCNTCNGGACGAAAATANCTTTCCANAGANCCAAAATCAAGAATCTGNTCTATNAATTTAGCAATNATNCNAAAATCCTTATCAAATTCTCCATTAGCCTGAAATTTGGCAACAAATTTCTCAAATTCATTCAGATCATCCGAAAGNAACTGTATGGTATAGACTGTACAGTTNTCACTTTGATCTAAAAGAAGAAGTTCTACCTCACTCATTGTATATTGTTTTATGGTGCAAATATACAACAATCATTTCACATAAATGTGAAATATCAGTTTTTTTCACCTTCGGTCTTCTCCGCTGCNCGGCGGGCNGCGAGCTGACGCTGGACGGCCTTATGATTGAGCATAATGTAGATTACGCTGAAAATACCTGACGCCACAAGTATGATTGCTTGGAAACTCCAGCAGACAATCGAATANGCCGCGCCGTCGCTGTTGCTTATGCCGAAAAGACTGAGGGCAAACATCACCGCTACGTTCCACGGGCCGAGACCACCGTTGGATGGGACTGCCATGCTGCACGACCCGAAGACGAATACCACAAGTCCCGGGATAAGNCCGAGNGTATAAGGAGAATTTGTGATAAGCTCACGGGTGAACGGGAAAGCGAAGAAGCAGACGTAGGTCTCGAAGAAATAGCAAATCCATATACCGAAGGTCAGNACTATGTAGAGACCTGTNCCCTTCATGTGGAACAGAACTTTGAAACCGTTCCACATACGGAGGATACTTGCATTTACACCCTTGACAAATTTCGTNTCGCGGAAACGGTAGTCAGCCGCGACGAGCAGCGCAAGCACCACTACAATACAGATCCACATCACTCCGTTGGTCGTTACACGGTCTATCGCCTCTCCGAGCGGATAGCGGTCAAGAAAATGCTCTATCGCCGGATGTGCGACAAACATGGTCAGAATCATAATCATAAGAATCATGATGCCGTCNGATGCNCGGTCGCCGAGGTCAGTGCCGACCACTGTCGACAGCTTCGCACCCTCACGNCGCGAGATGTAGACACAACGCCACGCCTCACCAAGAAACGGAAAGACGAGATTGAGTGCGTAGGCACCGAAAATCGACACACTTTCCGCNACGGCAGGGATGCGCGGGATACCTGCCGCACGCAACTGTATGCCCCAGCGGATACCNCTGATTATNTGNGAAAGGACNGTCAGTGCCATCATCACGATAATGTAGCGGTANTCTACCCCTTGCTTTATTATCGTTTCGACCTGATGGATGTTGACCTTGTGGAAAAGCCANAGAATCAGTCCTNCCGATACNACGATAGGTACCAGATATTTCAGCACNCGGCTTACTATTNCGANGCGGTCATGTCTGGACGACCGCGAAGATGACGGTGATGTGTTNGATGATGTCTGCATACTTTGCTAACAATCTTAATCCCGATTGCGTTTACACAGACCATGTGTTTGTNCCACCATTNTGCGCGTNAGTCCACCCCCCTACCGTGAATAGGCTTTCACATCCTCTATGTGCTNACGCACAATCTTGCGGCTCTTACCGTTNGCGACCGATTCTCTCAGCACGTCAANGAGCTTCTGTGTATTGCCATATTTCACAGTNGGATTTTTNTTCTTTATCCCNTTCATTATCTGCTTCAAGTCCTCGGCATAGCCTATGTATGTATCCGCGGGTATATNNTCTATATCCTGAAGCTCACAGTTNCCNTAGAAAATCACGACCGAGTGGAACGGAATATTCGCNATACTCCTCACTCTCGATTTCAATGCGTTGATGTGACCATTGTTCTGTAAAATCGGATTGTAGAAGCGATGTTTTTCTCTACCTCCTGCCAGCACCTGAGTCCAATAGTTCTGATTTCCAGAGCCGAAAATCATACCGCTGTAATCCTTGACCTCAATCACGACAATGCCGACCTTCGTGATGACGACGGCATCAATCTGCGAATACTTACCGTTGCGTTTCTCGACATAGAGGTCATGGAAAATGGTCGGAGCCTTATAACCCATTTTCAGNAGCGAGAGAATCAGTTCGCGTTCCGACGGAGTNCCTCTGCGCGTAGACGTGACACTACGCAANAACGACCATCTGCGCCACCACTTGAAAAACTTTAAAAACGGCAGCAGCACAAAGACAGCAATAGCCAATAAAATAATATAATCAATCAAGATATTCGGATTTNAAAATTCAATAAGATNATTAGAANTNTTNNGNAAGAAATTNCTTNGCGNNCTCATNACCGGAGGCCGCCGCTTTTTCAATCCATTCTTTTGCTCTCCCTATATTAGATTCTTCATAATACAACAAACCAAGCATATATTGGCATCCCGTATGACCTTCCAGTGCCCCACACTCAAACCACCTCATAGCCTCATNACGATATTCTTTACCTCGTAACCTATCATAATAATACATACAACCNAGCATATATTGGCACCCTATATGATCGTCTTTCGCACCTCGTTCAAACCATTTTACAGCTTCTCCATAATTTTCTTCGCGAAATGCCTCATCNNTATAGTAGAGTANNCCTAACTGATACTGAGCCTCCGAATAATCATTTTCTGATGCTCTCAGAAACCATTTTTTNGCCTCATCATAATTCTTTTCANCCGGAATTCCATTATAGTACAACATNCCCAACTGATACTGAGCCCCCGGATGATCATTTTCTGATGCTTTCAGAAACCATTTTTTGGCCTCATCATAATTCTTCTCACCCAGAATCCCATTATAGTACAACATACCCAACTGATACTGTGATTCTGGATGATTTTTTTCTGATGCCATAAGAAACCATTTTTTCGCCTTGTCGAAATCCTGACTTGCACCTCTTATGCCTTCAAGAAAATCAATACCAAAACAATACATTGCATATTCATTTCCTGCATCAATTGCTTTATTATTCCATTCTCGATATGTATCATAATCAATCCTATATTCAGGATCTGTATGTAACAATCCAATAGCATATAAAGCATCTGAATTACCTTTATCAGCAGCTTTCTTTAACCACTTCATAGCTTCGTTATAGTCTTTTTGGACTCCATGACCCTGCCAAAATAGGACAGCAATATTTATCATGGCCTCCTCGACACCATGTTTAGCAGCTTTTTTATACCATTCAAAAGCCTTTTTATAATAATCACTTTTATATACATCTAAGATATAATCAGGATGTATACTTTCTATTATACCTATATTGTTTTGACACCATGGATTCTTCTTTTCTTTTAAATAGGTAAATTTGGCAGCATCATATTTACCTTCTTTTTCCAATATTTTAGCATTACGAAATGTCGGGGTAAAGTAAACAGAATCATTGTCTTTTTTATCCGAAGTAAGGGGATAAAAGCAAAAATTGCCCCCCTCTGTCTGCACTTCTACAGGATATTTATGAGTAATTTTATTTTTATTAATTTTATAAACGGAATCAGTTATACTTTTATAATACGGTTTTTTTATTATCAAGTCTGCCATAATCCTTGACTCTTCCAGTTTTATTGAATTCTTTTTATTGTTCCAAGCCGTCGATCCCCGATTTATCTGAAAAAAAAGATCATGAATAGATTTTATTGAGCCTTTATTCTCAAATGTACTTTTAGAAAGTCGCATAGTGGCTGAAGAGGATAGGTCTTTTACCAACATAGATTGTCTGTAGTCTACCCATTCAATTTTTTCACCTGCCAAGAATGTATCTCCCGTTTTTAAACGATTCTGTCCAATAGTAATTTCCGAAGGCCATAACTTTTCTATACGAAAAATAGTCTTCGGTGTAACTTTGGTAAAAGCATCTACACTGAATAAGCTAATCACCAAGATACTAATAATAAATATCTTTACTATGATCTTTTTCATTTTGTATAATTTCAGAATTCAACATAATTCCTTTCGGAAATCAATATAATTATTTGGCATACTCAAAATAGAAAACACTGTTGATGGAATAGCAATAAGGATTGATGTTTTAAATATGCTGAAAAACAAAATTTTCAAAACAAAGAGAACGAACGACCATCCCAAAGCAAGGCAAAAAAATGACAGAAGGGGATGGCGGAGCATCTGATTTCTAATTATGCCGGGGTTCGAACCGGGACGAGAATAGAGAATAGAGAAAGAGATGGAGGCATAAACGACAAATAATAAGATCATTGTAAAAGGATTTAAGCAATGTCTACCCTTCCTGAGATAATCGTATGCCCTTATGTTAAGAAGAGGGCCTTGCACATTGCCGGCGTATGTAGTATGAGTATCGTTATCCATATCTCCAACAACGACAATTTTCCCTTTCATCTGATATAAAAGCTCATCTTCCGAATTTACATTAAGAACTTCACCACCAAAAGGTGGATATTTTGACAAGGGAGTTTCCGGATCAAGGATATCTTCATCACGAAACATCAAAAACTGCATATTGTTGCAAAGACGACCGTTTGAAAAGAACAATGGACCCCTCCTAACAACATCTCCGCCGTCAAGGTCTCTGAATAGACGCAGAGCCACTGATTCCTTGTCATCCTGAAGATAAGAATAGCTTGTAAAGCCTGAGAAGTAGGTGGAGAAATAATCGGCGAAAGCTGCCTTAGGGAGCAGGGAGGAGTCAGCTATCTGATACCCACCAGCTTGGGAGTGTGTCGAAATAACCACCCTCGGCATACCTTTTATTTTCTGAAACAACAAAGAATCAATATCAGTCTTTACTCCTTCCTCAAACCTCACATCGAGAAATATATAACGATAGTCCGCCCGCTCCGCAATATCAAGAAATTTCATCAGGACAGAGCGGTCAGTAATGGCGGTGTTACCGATCGAATCTCCAAATTCATCTCTGACCGCCACAAGCTGTTTGTCAAATCCTACATTGAAGAAAACCACATCATCCTCTTCATCATTATACTGAGGCAGGATGCTGTGAACTACTGAAAGGAGCGATGAATCATCAAAAAGAAAATTGAACCAGTTGCCAAGAAGATATTCAGCCAAAATTATCCCAAAAGCAATCCCAGCCGAGATGAAAATGCGTCTCAGTGTCGGAGAAATGTGAATAGGTTTAAGCAATATCTTCATAATTGCAAAGTTACTATAAAATGCTTAAATTTGCAATCCTACATTTCTGCTATACCAACACACCAATGTCAATAATACTTCACCCCTACTCTGCTCCTTGCGGGGATATGATGCTCGGTTCGCTGGACGGACGGTTATGCCTTTGCGAGTGGCTATCAGGGAAATCTACTGACAGACTGCACCGAAGGCTTTCACGGGAGTTACGCACCGATTTCGCCGACGGTACTTCGGAGGTCATCGAAATGGCTGCCCGGCAGCTTGACGAGTATTTCCGGGGAGAGAGGCGCGAGTTCACTGTCCCGCTGCTGTTTGTCGGCACGGAATTCCAGAAAAAAGTATGGGACAGCCTTATGACCATCCATTACGGCACGACTCTGTCCTACCTTGAACTTGCCGGACGTCTCGACATTCCTTCGGCTGTCCGTGCGGTCGCAAACGCCAACGGAGCGAATGGAATCTCGATTTTCGCGCCATGTCACCGCGTGATAGGTTCAGACCATACCCTTACAGGGTATGCCGGAGGCCTCGATGCCAAACGCTATCTTCTCACTCTCGAAGGTGTCAGCCTTTCATAAACGGATTCCCTTTGGGTGAACGGCTGACAACCCACCGGAATGCGTTGACGATAAGAAGATTCTGTGTAGGGTCACTGTATTCGGTGTCACCATGACCTATGTTAAGATATATCATGCGGTAGCGGCGGTTGGTCCAGACTACAGGGAAATCTCCATAGTAGACAATATCTTTCAGACCTATGGGATAGTTCTTGGGAGATAGCGACAACAGCACTTCGACATCCTTATTCTCACCCGGAGCGGGTCGCCACTGATACCACTCACATTCAGGAGCGACGAATGACGATGGGAGATTTTTCGTCACGTCATGTCCGGCGGTGTTCACATCAAGCAACGCGGGTTGCGGAGGCCATGTGTTGCAATAGAATTTCCCCGCACCGAGAAAATTGTTGAACCAATCCCAGTGTGTGTTGGCGTCGTTATATCCGGCGGCATGAAACCCTATCCATCCGCCCCCGTTCTCCATATAGAGTTCGAAAGCCTCACGCTCGGCCTTGGAAAACGGCATTGTGTTTATGACTATCATCACGTCGTACTCTTTAAGTCGCTCGTAGGGATAATCGGCAAGCGAGGTTGTGCGGTCGAGGATATATCCCTCGCCGTATGACAGACGGTGGAAATATTCGATTGACTGCCGTGCGAAATCTACATGGGCAGGTTCAGCCTTGTCACTGTAATAAAGCAGAGCCTTGAAACGCGGAGCGCGTGCATAGTCAGCCGGATAACGTGAGGGAAGCATACGGTCGGCTATCGTTGAGCGCAGTTCATTGTCGTCGCGGTCGCCCGAGTAGTCCCAGTACATTATGCCTTTCAGCCCGCGCTCCCTGACATAATCACATTTCAGCGCCATCGAGCGGCCATTGTCATAGCCGACTAAAAGTTTTCCGTCAGCATCAGCGATATAAGGAGCCATAGCCGTCGCATCCCACTTCTCTTCACAGCCCGGACGCACCGTAAGGTCGGCATAATTGACAAAATTGCCGT
The DNA here is from genome assembly GCA_014802345.1 of Bacteroides sp. Classification (GTDB taxonomy): domain Bacteria; phylum Bacteroidota; class Bacteroidia; order Bacteroidales; family Muribaculaceae; genus Duncaniella. Next base: position 56,414 of record JAAVCM010000008.1, on the reverse strand, counting down.
AAGGAGCAGCCCCGCGTCCGTAGAATGGCACGCCAAGAGTCAGTTTATCGGCGGGAACACCGGCGGCGAGATGGGTATCAATGGCTGTGTCGACCACCATGTCGCCCGTATTTGGTGACTTATGCAGAGGTGAATGATGGCGTGGAGCAGAAGCCATATCGTAGGTCATCACATTGACGAAATCCACATCATCTATGAAATCTTTGAAAAGACAACCGTTGCCCCACGCACCCGAAGCGATGGTGAGCAGTCGGTCTGACCCGAGGGCCTCGCGCAAGTCATGGAGGAGTTTCACGAAATTTTCAGGGTCGGTAGCCGACGAGGAGATGCCGGCGGCATTGCTCCCGGGATACTCCCAGTCTATGTCGATGCCATCAATGCCGTAGTCATCGACGACCTTTCTGCACGACCGTGCGAAACTCCTGCGTAAAGTGGGATCAGCAGCCATCTCGCTGAACCGTCCGCTACCCCATCCGCCGATTGAAAGCAGGACTTTCAGGCGGGAATTTTCACGTTTCAATTCTGCCATCCTGCGGAAACGTGACGGATTGTCGATTCTCACACTGTCAAACGAATCGGCCACATGACCGAAAGCATAGTTCAGATGAGTCATGTAGTGAGGATTCGGGATGACATCGCTCCACGACGTGACGTAGGCCACCACAATCTTATCCTCACCGTCACCTCCTCCGTCCGCAGGTGATGCGGCGGCAGATAATAGCGGTGCGGATGATAATATCAGCAGCGACAGGATCAGAAACAGACGGAAACGAAAGCCGGACGAGAGGCGGACGGAAGGGCAGATACTATTCATGGTTTCGGGAATCAATGATTATTCATATCTACAAAATTAGCCAAAACCGAGGGTTGTGCCATCCGTCATACCACACACGGACACATAAAGGTAAGTCTGCAAAGGATATGCCGGACGACAATCATTTGCAGGCCAATACTATACGCTCAGAATTCTCATCCGGCACAGGTAAGGAGCCGGGTAGTGTCCTTTTCTCAGTTTTTCGGTCTGAGCAGCTCTATCCAGTAGCCATCGGGGTCCTCGATGAAATATATTCCCATTGAAGGATTCTCAAAACAGACCACTCCCATCTTCTTGTGATAGGCGAGTAGTTCATCATAGCTCTGTCCGGCTTCAAGCCGGAGCGCAAGGTGCGTTTCGTTCTCGCCGAGGTCATAGTTTTGTGGATGGTCACGCATACAGGTCAGTTCAAGACGAAACCCAGTCTCGCCATCGCCCATATATGTTATCGTAAACGCACCGTCCGGGCCGTCGATATGACTGAGTTCTTTAAGACCGAGAGCCTCCTCATAGAATTTCATAGACCTCTCGCGGTCGGCCACATTGATATTGTAATGGTCAAAATAAAGTTTAAAATCCATAGTTGTCAGATAGTTTAGCAGATTTAGTGATACTCACTATATAACTATACCACCGAATTAATCCAAAGGTTCAGTCGCCCAACCCTTCCACCTCGTTTTGCGGCTATTGGATTTTTTGTTAATTTTGCATACCTATTTAATATATCCTTAATAATCGCCGGAAGTGTGTCATTATTCCCGGCCACACTTTCCAATGATGTAAAGTCAAAAGAACCCAAAGGTCAATTTTTAAAGCAATGCGCAACGATTCAGAACTCGACGGGGTGTCGCTGCTCGGCAACACCGGAGTCAAGTACCCGACACAGTATGCACCCGAGGTGCTTGAAACATTCATCAACAAGCACCCCGACAATGAATATATAGTCACCTTCACCTGCCCGGAATTTACCTCGCTCTGTCCGAAGACCGGACAGCCCGATTTCGCAAAAATCCTCATCTCCTACATTCCACGCGAGCGGATGGTCGAGAGTAAAAGCCTCAAACTCTACCTGTTCAGTTTCCGCAACCACGGCGATTTCCACGAGGACTGCGTAAACATCATAATGAAGGACCTGATAGCCCTTATGGATCCGCGCTACATCGAGGTCAAAGGTATCTTCACCCCGAGAGGTGGAATAGCCATCCACCCCTTCGCCAACTACGGCGACAGTGAACATCAGACCCTCGTCATGCAGCGCCGTCTTGCCTCTTTCCCCGACAATTTCTGAAAAGGTTGATAACTAACCGTATTCAATATTCTCCCTAAAAACATATTCTACGCACGACAAATGGTCAAAGATACGCTTCTCGTACTCTCAGGCGGCATGGACTCGGTGACGATGCTCTGGGACTATGCCGATTCGATAGCAGCCGCCGTGACATTCCAGTACGGTTCAAACCACAATCGGCGCGAGGCCGCCTGCGCCCGGTGGAATTGCGAACACCTCGGCATCCGATGGTATGAAATCGACCTCTCGTTCATGGGACAGTATTTTGAAAGTTCCCTCCTCAGCGGAGCCGATGCAATACCGGAAGGTTCGTATGACGACGACAATATGCGCTCGACCGTGGTTCCCTTCCGCAATGGCATCATGCTCTCCGTCGCCGCCGGGCTTGCCGAAAGCCTCGGACTGAAAAAAGTGATGATAGCCAACCATTCCGGCGACCATGCCATCTACCCTGACTGCCGTCCCGCCTTCATCCGTTCAATGGGTGCCGCGATAGCCGACGGAACCTACGAGCGTCTGGAACTCCTTGCCCCCTACACGGAAATGACAAAGGGTGAAATCGCCCGGCGCGGCAAGGAGCTCGGGGTGGACTACTCCCACACCTATTCATGCTACAAGGGTGGTGAGCATCACTGCGGCAAGTGCGCCACCTGTGTCGAACGCCGCGAGGCTCTTGAATTTGCAGGAATAGTCCTCGAAAACGACTGACGCTCCCTTCCAAATACTCAACATCACCGCTCCATAAACAAATAATGCAGCCACAGAACACTCCACGACAGCCACAGCGTCCGCGACGCCAGCGCAGGCGGTTCAGTCCGCGCAAGGCACTGCGGCTTCTTCTTCCGCCGATCGTACTGATAGGTTTATTCGTCGTAATGTGTACCCCGACACGCCATGCCGAGGGTGACGGTTCAGAAATCACAGTAACACCCGCCGACCAACAGCTTGAAGAGGAAAAAACGGCTGTCGACCTCCCTGCTCACGAGCTGTCGCTCCCCGACGACAGTGTGCCTGACAATCCCGATGCCGAACCTGACGGACTATCCGAAGCCGACAGTATTCCCGAAGTCCCCGCACCGCTGACAATCAGAAATGTCCATGACCTCGAGACCGACACCATCAGCCACCATCTTGCCCATCTTGACGAGATGCCCGGCCCGACAAGACGCATAAAGGTCAATTATTTCGGCAATCTCCGCCAGTATTTCAACGACAGCAACTATATCCACTGGCAGGAAGCCGATCTCTACGGTATTGAACCGCTGACCGACACCCGTTCACATTGGCAACTGCGCGCCCCGATTGTCAAGGTGACAAGTTGCGAGGATTTCTTCATAGATTCCCTCGTTTTCTCGCGTCCCTACCTTGTCCCGGTGGCTGCCGGAAGACTTCACGAGATAGGTCGCCGTTTCCGCGACAGCATAAATGCACGCGGCGGGGGTGACTACCGTATAAAGGTGACGAGCCTTCTGCGCACACCCCGCACCGTCAAACGTCTGCGCCGCCGCAACCGCAATGCCATCGACTCCTCCGTCCATCAGCTCGGAACGACCTTCGACATATCCTACGCATCATTCATAGCCTCCAATGCTGACAATCCCCGCAGTGTCGACGACCTCAAAGGAATCCTTGCGGAGGTCCTGCGCGCCATGCGTGAGGAGGGAAAACTGTGGGTGAAGTACGAGCGCGGACAACCCTGCTTCCATATCACCGCACGCAAGAAGCATCCCAGCGAGGAGAAGAAGGAAAGAGAAGAACAGAACTCGAAGCGATAAAGCAGACCCTTCCATCAGAGTTTTTCTTCCCATCTCGACGCAATCTCAACAATTTACGCCACTCAGGTTTTATTCTTTAATACATTATTCCAAACCAACCCCATCCGCCAATGAATCCCCAGCAATCAGACCTAAGGCCAGACCGCTCCGACGGTCAGCCCGACGGAACTCCGCCGCGGAAGCGTCGCCGTCCGCTGTGGGTCAGGCTGCTGTGTGGGCTTGGCTGGACAATAGCCGGTGTAATTGCGCTCGTCCTTATACTCCTCACGGTCGCCGTATCTTACCTGAAACCCGAGCGACTGACACCGCTGATTGAAAAGTTGGCCGACAACTATCTCACCGATGCTGATTTGGACCTCGGTAGGGTTGAAATCTCCTTCTGGCACACCTTCCCCCGCTTTGAGCTCGACATCCGCGACCTTAGGGTGAACAGCCGTGCGCTCCACTCCCTCCCGGACGACATAAGGACAAAACTTCCCGCCTCCACCGATTCACTCCTCAGTGTAGACCATCTCAACGGAGCCATCGATATCCCCGCGTTGATGGCAGGAAAAATCACGCTCTACGACATCCTCACCACCTCACCCCGAGTCAACATCGTGCAGGCAACTCCGGCTCGGTCAAATCTTGACATCTTTCCGCCGTCAGAACCCAAGAAGGATGATACCCCGCTTAATATCCCCGACATCACCATCGGGACTTTCACCATCGACGGCAAGCCAAGTTTCTCTTACATCTCCCTTCCGGATTCAATCGACCTTAAAGCCTCATTGACATCCACGCGGCTTGAAGGAGGTGATGCGCCGGATTACACGGTGGAACTCTCCGGCTCTACTACCGCCTCACTGCCTGACTTCACCCTCCCCACCCTCAGATTCGGCCTTGGAGGTGAAATCAGATGGTCGCAATCGGCTCCTACACATCTCGGACTGAAAGATTTCAGACTTTCAGCCGGTGAGGTAACGACAACCGTAACAGCCGATTTCGATTTTACCGACGGCCTGACGGTCAATACCCTCAGTCTGAACCTCCCACAGACTCCCGCTTCGGCCATCGTCGCCCTTGTCCCCGACAATCTGGCAGGTGAACTTGCCAAAGTCGATGCAGGGTTTGATGTACGCCTCAATCTGAACCTTACACGCTCATATACACTGTCAGCCGACAGCAAACTCCCTTCTTTTGACCTCGACCTGTTCATTCCCGAAGGTCATGCTGCCTACGACCGTCTCATCCTCTCCCGTTTCGCTCTTCACGCCACCGCCAGTATTGACGGCGACCGGCCCGATGCGTCTGAAATCAATGTCAAACGCCTCCTTGCCGTAGGACCCGGCGTGGGTTTTGAACTCGGTTCGCACATCACCACCCCCATAAGCGACCCTACCGTCGAAGGAACATTTAAGGGTGGTGTCGACATCAGCCGTCTGCCGAAAAAACTTCTTGAACAAATCCCCTTCACTGTCTCAGGAAACCTGCGTGCCGACAGCCGTTTTGCCTTCCGCAAAAGCTATCTTGACAAAGATAATTTCCATCGCATCCGATTGACCGGCGAAGCCACTCTCCACGACCTTAAAGCCGGTATGCCCGAACTTCCCGCCGACATCTATTCTCACGAAATCCGCTTGCGTCTCGGCACGAACTCATCCTTTACACGCGGTGAAGTCAGCGTCGACTCACTGCTGACTGCCTCACTTATGATTGACACGATTTCCGCCTCCGTGACAGGAATGGAACTCCGTGGGGCAGGGATAAAGATGGGTGTCGGATGCAAGAACACCGCATCGTCAGCCGACACCACCCTCATCAATCCCATCGGGGCGCGTATCGTTGCTGAACGACTGATTTTCCGTTCCACCGAGGATTCAATGCGTGTCCGTCTGCGCCATTCGACCGTAGGAGCCACCCTGCGCCGTTTCAAGGAGGATACGAGCAAGCCGCAACTCTCGCTGAATGTCGCTACCGATGGAGCATTCTACGCCGACCACGTCAACCGTGCTCTCCTCAGTAAAGCCATGCTCTTTGTCACTGCCCACCCGGTCATTTTACCCGAGGGGGGACAACGGCGTTCCTCGCGTATAGCCGATTCGATTGCCGCCGTCCACCCTGAACTCCCGGCAGACTCCGTACGCGTTCTCGCTGCAGCCATCCGCGCCGAGCGCCGCAAGTCGCGTGCCGCTTCCGACAGTGCAGCCGTGGCTTCCGGTGAAGTTATTGACATAGGTGTCGACAACTCAATGCGCAGGCTTCTCCGCCAGTGGGAGGCACGCGGCATCCTCAAAGCCGAGCGCGCACGGCTTTTCACCCCTTACTTCCCTCTCCGCAACACCCTCAGCGACCTAAACGTGCGCTTCAACTCCGACTCGCTGACCGTCACCGACACACGTTTCCGTGCAGGGCATACCGAAGTCGTCATGAATGGTTCAATCAGCAATATCACCCGTGCGCTGACATCACTGACCCACCAGCCTCTCAAACTGGATTTCACTCTGACCGGCGACACCATCGAGGTCAACGAGATTGCAGCGGCAGTCTTTGCCGGAGCCTCGTTTGCCGAGCGCGATTCAGCCGCAACCGCTGTCGCCACCCCCGACACCGAGAATGAACAGCAGCTCCAAGCCGCCATCGAAAGAGGGTCAGCCGAGGATTCCGACAGTACGATGCTCCTCGTCGTTCCTTCAAACATCGAGGCAGCCATAAGGATAAAGGCAGCCAACATCGCCTACTCCGACCTGATGTTTTCCGACTTCATGGGCAATCTCAACGTCTTTGAAGGAGCGATAAACCTCGACAGCCTTAGGGCCCGTACAAAGGTAGGTTCAATCAACCTCAACGCCCTCTACTCCGCACCCAAGCCCTCCGACGCATCCTTTGCCTTCGGCATACGGCTCAAAGATTTCCACGTCAGGCAGTTCCTTGACCTCGTCCCTGCCATCGACTCGCTGATGCCACTCCTCTATGACATCGAGGGAGTCATCAACGCCGATCTCGCTGCCACCACACGGATTGACCGTGGCATGAATCTTGACATCCCGTCGCTGAAAGCCGCTCTCAGTCTGTCGGGCGACAGTCTTGTGCTGATTGACCGCGAGACCTTCCGTAAAATCGGCAAATGGCTTATGTTCAAGCAGAAAGACCGCAATGTCATAGACCACATGAAGGTGGAGATGATAGTCCGCGATTCGAAGCTCGAATTGTTCCCTTTCATTTTCGATATGGACCGCTACAAACTGGGCGTGATGGGTTCCAATGACCTTGCAATGAACCTCAACTATCATGTCTCCGTCCTCAAATCACCTCTGCCGTTCAAATTCGGCATCAACATCAGCGGAAATGTCGACGACATGAAAATCCGTGTAGGCAAAGCGAAATTCAACGAGAAGAATATGCCGAAATCCGTAGCAATCGCCGACACGACCCGTATCAACCTCGTCAGAGAAATCGGCAATATCTTCCGCCGTGGTGTCCGCGGGGCAGCCGTAAGCGGTGCGCTTGATATTCCGGCGGTCAACGGCAACGGCTCTCTAATGCCGGCCGAACTGAACGTCAATTCCGACACCATCAGCCGCACCGATTCACTCTATTTCATGCAACAAGGACTGATTGAACGTCCCGATTCAATTCCATCCGCAACTACCGTCCACAACAGTAAGGATAAAAAATCCTCTGTTGACAAGAATAAGAAAACTAAAAAATCACGCAATAAAGTAAGATGATACCCCCTATACCATACGCCACGGAGATTCTCCGTTTTCTCGAACGCCACCATTTCGAGCGCGTCACTCCACGCGCAGCTTTGATTGACATGGACGGTACGCTCTATGACTCCATGCCGAACCATACCGCCGCATGGCACCGTCTGATGACCGAGGCGGGTGTCAACTGTACGCGTGAGGAATTCTATCTCTACGAGGGACGGACAGGACGCTCGACCATCAACACTCTTTTCCGCCGCGAATTCAACCGCGAAGCCACCCCGGAAGAATGTGAACGTCTCTACGAGCGTAAGACCGAATATTTCCGCGAACTTCCCCCGGTCACACCCATGCCCGGCGCTCTTGATATGCTCACCACTCTCAAAGAGGCCGGAATAGCGCGGGTGCTTGTCACCGGCTCGGGGCAACGCTCACTCATCGACCGCATTTCAGCCGACTTCCCCGGAATATTTTCCGACGACCGCATAATCACATCAAGGGACGTCAACCACGGTAAGCCTCATCCCGAACCATTCATCAAGGCCATGCAGCTTGCCCGGGTCAGACCATCGCAGGCCATCGTGATTGAGAACGCACCCCTCGGAGTGGAGGCAGGTGACCGCTCGGGCGCATTCACAATCGGCATCACGACCGGTCCAATCCCCGAGGAAACTCTCCGCGAGGCAGGCGCAGCGGTGGTGTTCCCGTCTATGCCCGACTTCGCCCGGAGTCTTCCCGTACTTCTTCTTTCCCTTCTCACCGTAAACCGAATCTGATTTTACCGTACTCCATACCACAACATATCCGAAAAATGCAAACCATAATCTATACAAACAGCGTCAGTGAGGCCATCAGGAGTCTCGTCAGCGAAATGAATCCCGCGAGTGTCCACATCATCACCGACACCAACGTAGAGCGCGACGTTCTCCCTCGCCTCGGACTCGACTACAAAATCATAGCCTTCCCTCCCGGTGATGAACATAAGAACATCATCACCCTCTCGTCAATCTGGGCTTCGCTCATCGAGCAGGGAGCGACGCGCAAATCACTTGTCATAAACATCGGCGGCGGTGTCGTCACCGATATGGGCGGCTTTGCTGCCTCAGCCTTCAAGCGCGGCATCAGGTTCATCAATGTACCCACCACCCTACTCTCTGCCGTAGATGCGGCCGTCGGAGGAAAGACAGGAATTAATTTCGAGGGTTTCAAGAACGAAATCGGAGCATTTGCCCCTGCCGATGCCGTAGTCATCTCCACTGCTCTCTTTTCAACCCTCCCTTCCGAGGAACTCCTCTCAGGCTACGCCGAGATGCTCAAACACGGTCTTCTCTCCTCAGCCGAGGATTATGCTGCCCTTCTCAGCTTCGACATCCTCAATGCCGACCTCGACCGTCTGCTCCCGCTCCTTGAAAAGAGCGTGAAGGTCAAGGAACGCATCGTCGGGGAGGATCCCCACGAACATGGCATCCGCCGTGCGCTGAACCTCGGTCACACTGCCGGCCATGCCTTCGAGTCGCTTTCTATAATCAAAGGAAATCCCATTCCCCACGGTCACGCAGTAGCCTTCGGTATGCTCGTTGAGATGATTCTCTCACATACCGCAGAAGGTTTCCCGTCCGACGAACTGTATCGCTACGCCGCCTATCTCAAATCTCAGGGCTACGGCACTCCCGCCATCACCTGCGATGACTATGCCGACCTCATCGCACTGATGCGCCACGACAAGAAAAACGACACCCCCGATTCAATCAACTTCACCCTCCTCTCATCGCCGGGCAAAGTGCTTATCGACCGTACCGCAGCGGAAGCCGAAATCACTGCAGCCCTCGACATATTCCGCGACATGATGGAATAAATCAGAGAATACCCGGTTTAAAATACATATCCCGCCGTAGCGAATAGGCGGAGGTTGTGTGAATTAGGTTTTACGATACCGTCGCTGTCAGCCACGTTGCGGAAACCAATCTGACCTCGGATACCGACAGAGATTTTACGCATGAATGTCAACCCGGTAGCCAAATGAAGACCCATGTCAAACTTATGATAGGAGTTCAGGAAAGCCCGGTCGTTGTCGTAATAGTCCGTCTTCTGCTTGGTCGTGTTGGTGACGAGCTGCCCGACGCCATTGACCGAGGCAGTATATATCGTGGCTGACTGCGAACCACTCGTTCCGAAATCAAAAAACAGACCTCCGTCGACATTCCATCTCACGCTGCCGGCAAGATTGAGGCCGAAAGATGCGTAGACCGGGACATTCATCGAGCGGTAATTATTCTTTATGAATACGTTTGATATGTTCGGTTTGCCGTCGGTCGTGACAGCCAAATCCATCTTTCCCGAGTTGCGCAGGTAGTTCAGCTCTGTCCCGAGTCCTATCGATTTGGAAAGATTGAACTTCACGGCCACACCGACACCCCACGCAACTCCCATCGAATTGTTGAGATTGGAAATCTCGCTGTAACAATTCATATAGTTCTCGGTCACATAGCTTCCGCCGAGAAGGAGATGCACCTCGGTGTCAAGGAATTTTTCCTGCCTGCTCCCCCCCATCGTCTGGGCGCGGAGACACTGTGGCATAAACATCATCATGCAGAAAAGAAATATCGCTGCTAACTTCTGTCGGTTCATAATCGGGAGGTGGTGATAAATGCGTAAATCCATATTAATTTTAACCCTCAAAATTACATGAATTGCCCGTGAAAAACAAATTGCATGGAATAAATCAGAAATTTTTCTGATTTTTGTTGCACAATTAAATTTTTATATCTACCTTTGCAGCGGTTAAACATTACGGCTCCTTAGCTCAACTGAATAGAGCATCTGACTACGGATCAGAAGGTTACAGGTTTGAATCCTGTAGGAGTCACGTAAACGACTGAAAGTCACGAGTCTAAATAGACCTGTGACTTTCTTTTTTTATCCCCCCTCCCTCGGTTCTGCCGCGTCAGTCGATAGAATCGACCATCTCACGCTTCATATCGGTGTCGATTTCGCGGTAGCGTGCGAAAGCGTTGCTTCCGGGAGAATGACCGCTGAGTTCGCTCACCAATCCCTGATCCTTGAACTTCTTGTAGATATTCCCGATGAATGTGCGCCGTGCCATGTGGGAACTTGCCACTTCATAAATGTGACGGCACACAGATTGCCGAGTGAGCGGATCTATGACCACCACCTTGCGTGTGATTCCCGCACACTTCAATATATCCTTTATTATACGGTTGTAGCCCATCCGGGAATATACTTCCGGAAACAATGTCCGACGGTCGGGGTCGGCATATCGTTCCAATATGTCGCGTGCCGTCCGGTTGAGAGGCACCTTGATTGTCACAGGGTGGCCGTCGCGCGTCTTCTTAGCCACATAGTTGAGTTCCCCATTGATAATGTTACTCACCGTCAGTTCCATCAGGTCCGAAACCCTGCACCCGACACAACATTGGAAAACGAAAATGTCCCTTTGCAGAGCCATGCGGGGATTATCCGAGAAATCATGCCGCTCCACTTTGCGCCGTTCTTCAAGAGTCAGATAGACAGGCGTACCGTAGACATTACGGCACCTGACAAACGAGTCAAACGGATTGACGGAAATCCTGCGGGTCTTCACTGCCCAGCTCATCACGGCTTTCAGCAGCTTCATGCGGTCGTTGACCGTATTCTGCCCCTTCGGGCGCGTCCTCCCATCAAGCCCCGGCCCCTGCGCAACCGTGGGATTACGCTTCACTATCAGATGCTCCCTGCGCATGAACCTCTCTATGGCTCTCAGCATCCCCTCGTCCATACGTCCGGCAAAGAGACGGAAATGCGGAGACTTCAACCTTCGGTATAGCTCGAAACGTGCCAGTGACCGCCGCATCAGCCGATAGGCATCCTCGCGGCTCTCCGACGAATCCACCCCCGACGTATGTTCCATGTATGTGTCAATCAATCCGAGGACATCTGTACGCTCCATCTCCAGACGCGGCAGCTCATCGGCATGGAACTTCGCTATCGTCTCCGCCAGCCAATCAGCCCCGGTCACCCTGCGGCGTGCAATGCAGAAGGCATCTTCAATGTAAGCCATCATCCTTTGGAGAGATTCAGCCGCCGCGCGAAACTCACGCGTGTCTGCCGGTGTCAGACCACCGCCACCATAATCCTCCGGTAATTTCAACACATAGCGTCGCGCCAGTCTGCCACGCGAGGACACATATTCCTCCTGCCCTATCCAACCCGGATGAATCCACAGGTTAGTAGCTGCCTGCCGGTCAATCTTTCCATGACGGAAGCGCAGTGAAAGCTCCACCTTACCCCGGCTGTTGGTTCTCTTGCCTACATAAATACTTAAAACCATTGAAACATTGAATTTAGTAGTTTTGACATTAAGATTTTAATTTTCAATATGTGATGATGAAAAATATATGATTATGACGCAACACCCACACCAAAATTACAGCCAACCGCTGCAAAAAATCATCCGAATCCCCCGCTTTTCCACCTTTTATTCACCATTTATCCCCATATCCCACCTCCGTGCATCTCCATTCCAACACAGCCCACCTCCATCAAATTAGTCCTACTTATCAACTACTTACATAAAAAATCTCGACTCTCCTCCCCCCTCCGACTCTCTCCACACACCACACCTACCAGGTATGTTATTTAACTACCAGGTATGAAAAAGCTGTTTCTACTACTTGCGGCCCTCATCACCACTATTGCGGTTATGGCTCAGAATCAGAGCGTTAGCGGTGTGGTGACAAGTGCCGACGGCGAACCCTTAGTGGGGGCGACCGTAATGGGTGTCGGTACTCAGATCGGTACCTCGACTGACGTCGACGGTAACTTCTCTCTGTCACTCCCGGCATCAGTCAAAAAACTTCAGGTGGCTTACGTCGGTATGACCACCCGCGAAGTCAACATCACTCCCGGAAAGATGACAATCGTCCTTGACGGAACAAATGTCCTTGACGAAGTCATCACCGTTGCCTACGGTACAGCAAAGCGTTCGGCATTCACGGGTTCGGCTTCGGTACTCGACGCCTCACAGATTGAGGCCGTGCAGGTCACCAACCCTGTCGACGCTCTCAAAGGCAAGGTTTCAGGTGTTCAGATCAACTCTCAGTCAGGTGCTCCCGGTAACTCGAATCCTACCATCTATATCCGTGGTATCTCGTCAATCAACGCAGGTAACTCACCTCTTATCGTGCTTGACGGAACTCCCTACGACGGCGGTATGGACAACATTTCCAGCCAGGACATCGAGAGCATGACCGTCCTCAAGGATGCTGCCTCCAATGCCCTCTACGGTGCCCGTGGTGCCAACGGTGTCATCCTCATCACCACCAAGAAAGGTAAGCAGGGGCACGCCCGCGTCACCCTCGACGCAAAATGGGGTCAGAACTCACGCGCCATCAGCGACTACGACGTGATTTCTTCTCCGCAGGAGTACATCGAGACCTACGGCCGCGCAATCGGCAACTACCTCACCAATCCCAGAGGTGATTTCAGAATGGACGAGGCAACCGCCCTCCCGTATGTCAACAACCTCCTTTTCGGTAACTACTATGTTCCTTCCAGCTATGTTGCTGCCGGTCGTGTAGGTGTATCTTCGTCGCTCGGCTACAATGTGTTCAATGTCCCCGAAGGTGAAAGCCTCCTTCTCAGCGGCTACAAGTTCAACCCCAATGCCACTCTCGGCCGCGTGATGAGCGCAGGTGGTCAGGAATATATGCTCTATCCCGACAACTGGAGCGATGCAGCTTATAAGAATGCACTCCGTCAGGAATACAACCTCAGCGTATCGCAGGCTACTGACCGCGGTTCGTTCTACACTTCTGCAAGCTACCTCAACAACGAGGGTATCACCATGAACTCCGGCTTCGAGCGCTTCACCGGCCGTCTGACCGCTGATGTTCAGGCCAAGAACTGGCTGAAAGTCGGTGCGAATATGTCGTACACCCACTATTCATCAAAATATAATGGTGATGACGGCGAAACCGCTTCGTCGGGCAACGTCTTCACTGTCAACAATGTCCTCGCCCCCATCTATCCCCTCTATGTGCGCGACGCTCAGGGTCAGATCATGAAGGACCAGTATGGCAACACCATGTATGACTACGGTGACGGCATGGGTCTCGGTCTTCCCTCACGTCCCACCTTCTCTCAGGCCAACCCCCTCTCGCAGAACATCCTCGACGTCTCCAAGTACGAAGGCAACGCCATGACCGCCAGCGGTTATGCTGAAATCCGTTTCCTCCGCGACTTCAAGTTCACCACCAACAACAGCGTGAACCTCTACGAGCAGCGTCAGACTCAGGTGACCAACCCCTACTACGGTCAGTATGCTTCGTCAAACGGTATCGTCTACAAGTATCACACCCGCCGTATCGACTACACCTATCAGCAGCTCCTCAACTGGGCTCACCAGTTCGACGCACACAATGTCAATGTCCTCCTCGGTCACGAGAACTACTGGAACAAGTATTCCTACCTCTATGCAAGCCGCTCCAATATGCTTCTTCCCTCCAACGAGGAACTTGACGGCGCAGTCATCAACGGCAACAGCTCATCATACGTGACCAGCTACGACAACGAAGGTTGGTTCGGCCGCGTTAACTACGACTATGACAGCAAATACTTCGTCAGCGCATCTCTCCGCCGCGATGCTTCCTCTCGTTTCGATCCCTCGAACCGCTGGGGTACATTCTGGTCAGCTTCCGCAGCATGGATCATCAGCAAGGAGGCTTTCTTCCAGGCTCCTTGGGTCGATATGCTGAAACTGAAAGTGTCATACGGCGAGCAGGGTAACGACAACATCGGTAACTTCCGCTACACCAACACCTACACCATCGTGAACTCGGGCGGTCAGGCTGCCGCACAGCCCAAAACTCTCGGCAACAAGAACATCACTTGGGAAAAGGGTGGCAACCTCAACTACGGTGTTGACTTCGCACTCTTCAACGAGCGACTCACCGGTACAATCGAAGGTTTCTACCGCAAGACTTCCGATATGCTCTTCTCGTTCCCCCTCCCGACCTCATTCGGCTACACCTCTTACTACGACAACATCGGCGACATGGTGAACAAGGGTCTTGAAATCGACCTACACGGCGACATCATCCGCACCCGCAACGTCACTTGGAGCGCCAACCTCAACCTCACTTACTACAAGAACAAGATTTCGCGTCTCCCCGACGAGCGTAAGACCATGACCGTAGACGGTGTCGACGGTTACAGCTCCGGCAGCTACTTCTACGGCGAGGGTGAATCTCTCTACACCTATCGCGTGAAGCGTTTCGCAGGTGTCGACAAAGAGACCGGTTCTTCGCTCTGGTACTACAACGTGCTTGACGACAACGGCGAGCCCACCGGCGAGATGAAGACCACTTCAAATTACAGCGCAGGCGACTTCTACCTCTGCGGCACCGCACTCCCCGATGTCTACGGCGGTTTCGGAACTTCGGTCAATGCTTTCGGATTTGACTTCTCTATCGACTTCACCTATCAGCTCGGCGGTCAGGTCTACGACAGCACTTACGCAGGTCTTATGGCAAGCCCCTACACCTCGTCACGCGGCCGCGCGATGCACAAGGACCTCCACAAGGCTTGGAGCATCGACAACCCCAACTCCAATATCCCTGCAATGGAATTCGGCGACCAGTATGTCACCTCTACATCTGACCGCTTCCTCACCAGCGCATCTTATCTCGCCCTCAACAACCTCAACTTCGGCTATACCCTTCCCTCGAAGGTGACCAAGAAGATTGATGTCGAGAAGATCCGTTTCTATCTCAGCTGCGACAATGTGGCTGTATGGTCAAAGCGTAAGGGTCTCGACCCCCGTCAGAACATTACCGGTGACGTCACTAACGCCTACTACGCTCCCATCCGTACAATCTCAGGCGGCATCAACGTTTCATTCTAATCCACAAACAGAACATTACGATGAAAAATATATTTAAAGCGACAACACTCATCGCACTGGCATCGACTGTGGCTCTTTCATCCTGTATCGAAGAGGTCTATCCCACCAGCGACGTATCACAGGAGCAGCTTGAATCATCAGTCAAGGCAGGCGAGGCCATGATTATGGCTATGCCCGGATTCATGGTTAACTGGAATTCTACAGGTGCAGAATGGCACGGTGACTTCGGCTATTCTTCAATGATGCACATCCGCGACTGCATGACAGGCGATATGTCAATCCTTGGCATAGGTCTCAACTACAACCAGTGGAGCAACTACACCCAGATCGTCTACCTCGGTCAGAACTACGCTTCGGTGCAGCGTATATGGGTCTACCTCAACAAGCAGGTGCTTGCCTGCAACAAGGCTCTCGAATACTACAACGAGGATGTCGAGGACGAGTACAGCAAGGGTGCCCGCGCAACAGCCCTCACTTTCCGTGCGCTCACCTATCTTGACCTCGCACGCTGGTATGAGTTCCTTCCCAACAACAACACTTCGGCCACTAACAGCTTCGGCAACAATGTCGAGGGTCTTACAGTCCCCATCGTGACCGAGACCACCACCGAGCAGGAAGCCCGCAACAATCCCCGTGCCACCCACGAGGAAATGTCGGCATTCCTCCTCAAAGACCTCGACTATGCAGAGCAGAACATCGGCTATGCCAGCTACGGCACCATGCTTCTCCCTGACCTCGCTTGTGTCTACGGTCTGAAAGCACGCCTCTATATGTGGAACAATGACTATGCAAAGGCTGCCGAGTATGCCAAGCTCGCCATCGATGCAAGCGGCTGCACACCCCTCACCAAGGAGGCATGGACCAGCCCGACATCTGGTTTCAACTCGTTTGACAACACTTCATGGATGTGGGGTCTGAAATTCGAGAAGGAGAACGATGCCGTCGCAACCGGTATCTGTAACTGGACCTCAATGATGAGCCCCGAGGCTGAGTACGGCTACGCTGCCGTCGGCGCTTGCCCCATCATCGACGCTTCGATGTATGCCCGCATCTCGGACACCGACTTCCGCAAGCTCTCTTGGGTAACCCCCGGTGTGACCGCGCTCTCGACCGAGTTCCCCCTCTGTGTAGAGGATGACCGCGCTTTCTACGTCCAGAACTTCCCCTACGCATCCATCAAGTTCCGTCCCGGTGCAGGCAACGTATCTGACGCTAACGAGGGTTCGGCCACCGCTGTCCCTGTGATGCGTGTCGAGGAAATGTGGTTCAACTACATCGAATCTGTCGCCCATACCAATCCTGCCGAGGGTAAGAAGCTCCTGACCGACTTCATGGTCAACTACCGCGACCCGCAGTACACATGCGAGGCTACCGATCAGGATGCCATCATCGAGGAAATCGTGTTCCAGAAGCGTGTCGAGCTTTGGGGCGAGGGTCATACTCTCTATGACATCAAGCGTCTCAACTACTCAGTCACCCGCAACTACGAAGGCACCAATTTCTATGCCGGTTCTGAAAAGAATACCATCGGCCGTCCCGCATGGATGAACATGGTAATCGTCCAGAGCGAGGGTAACAACAATGCTGCCGTAGCCAAGTGGAACAACCCTGATATTCCCGACACCTACTAATCTACGGATTCAGTAAATGCCATACTAAACATAAAATCATTGAAAAAAAGACGGAAGTGACAGTGATGCCACTTCCGTTTTTTTCATTATGGAGAATCAATTATGAATTCTTTTTGGTAAGCACGAGTGTCATGACGGCACAGATGATGAGGATTATACCGATGGAGGCGCGGACGGTGAGGATTTCGCCGAACAGCAGGACTCCGAACATCACTCCGGTGATGGGTTCGAGCGCCCCGAGGATGGAGACCGCTACCGAGCCGATGTACTGGATGGAGACCGCTACGGTCATCAGCGAGACAATGGTGGGGATGATGGATATGCCGATGATGCACGCCCAAGGGATGAGTCCCGGGGGGACCGGCTGCACGGCTGTGAAGCAGTCGGTGCGAAAGGCAAAGACTATCATTCCGAACAGGAGTGAATAGAATGTGATTGTCGAGCCGTGGAGCGAACCTATGCGGCTTTTGTTGATGATGACCATGTAGAGTGCATAGGCAAGTGACGAAAGTATGACGAGGATTATGCCGGTGGCGGTCACATTTGCCCCGGGGCCGGGATTGCACAGGAATATCACGCCCGCCAGACAGATGAGGATGGAAATGATGGTCCACATCGAGATGCGTTCATGGCAGAAAATCCATAGGATGAGGGCTATGAATACCGGCTCGACAAAAAGCAGCGTCGAGGCAAGCCCGACATCCATATAGTTGTAGGACTCGAAGAGAAGCACCGACGAGAGCGCGAATAGAATTCCGAGCATCATCATCAGGGGGATGTCGCGCCGTGCCAGACGCAGGCTTTCGCCACGCATAAGCATGATTGCGCCGAGAATCATCGCGGCAAATATGTAGCGGTAAAAGAGGACTGAGGCAACCCCCATGCCCGCCTCGTAGAGAGGGACGGCGAAAAGGGGATTGGTGCCATAGCTCACGGCGGCGACGGCACCGAGAATATAGCCTTTGGTTGTGCGGGTCATTTCTACTTATTATTCAATCGTCATGAAGGGAAGGAGGAGATTGTTGAGCTGATTGTATTCGACAAGGAAACCGTCGTGGCCGAAGGGGGAATGGATTTCGCCGTAGACCGCTCCCGGGATTTTAGAACAGAGTTCCTGCATCTCGCGCGGAGGAAACACAATGTCGGTTTCCAATCCGATGACGAGCGTCCGCGCCTTGATGCGTTTGAGTGCGGCTTCAAGTCCTCCGCGCCCGCGCCCCACGTCGTGAGTGTCGAAAGCGTTGAGGATAGCGTAGTAGGAGTAAGCATCGAAACGGCGGCATAGCTTCTCGCCCTGATACTGCTGATAGCTGCACGCGCGGTGGACTTCGGGAAGGCTCTCGGTGTCGCGCTGCGTGAGGTTGTAGCCATAGTAGCCGCGATAGCTCAGGAGGCCTATTGCGCGGGCGGCGGCAAGCCCCTTGCGTCCCGCCTGCGGGTCGGGGTCGCCGAAAGTCGGGTCAGCCTCGATGGACATACGCATGGTCTCGTCGATGGCGATGGTCCACGGTGTAGCCACCGCATCCGTGGCCATCAGCACGAGGCGGTCAAATCTTTCCGGCTCCATGACCGCCCACTCGACAGCCTGAAAACCTCCGACGGAACATCCGACGAGGGTCGAGATGTGGCCTATCCCGAGTGCATCGGCGAGGACGCGGTGGGCGTTGACGATGTCGCGGATTGTGTAGCGCGGGAAGTCCTTGTAGTAGGGCTTTCCGGTCGCAGGATTTGTGTGGAGGGGTGAGGTGGTCCCGTAGGGTGAGCCGAGGATGTTGGCGCAGATGACGAAATTGCGGGCGGGGTCGAGAAATTTACCCTCCTCGACCGTGTGGGGCCACCAGTCCTTGACATCACTGTTGGCAGTCAGGGCGTGGCATACCCAGACGACGTTTGACTTGTCGGCGTTGAGAGTGCCGTAGGTGTGGTAAGCTATGCGAAGCTCGTCGAGCTGTCCCCCCAGTTCGAGGGCGAAAGGCTCTGTGTGATGATAATAGTTGATCATTTTTCCAATTGACGCTGTTTGTCATGCAAAGTTACTCATTTAGCGTTGTTAATCAGGGAAAATGAAGATACAAAAATACGGAAACATCAAAAACCGCCGGTTTTTGATGTTTCCGTATTTTTTTGCCGTCAGTTACGGGAGAAATCTCCTCAGAAAGTGACGTTGTATTTTGCAAGAAGTTCAAGCGGATGGTATGACTCCTTGGCATGGCGCAGACCGGGGTCGCCGCAATCCTCCTCACGGTTGATGTAGAGGACTTCGGGGTGGCGGGCGGTCATCATCGCGGCAAAGAGCTTGTTGACGGTCTCGCCGGCTCCGGTGACTTCGTGGTTCATCTTCTCGATATGGGTATAGAGCGTGTCTCCCTTGACTTCGCCGAGGGTGAAGGCCACTATGCCGTTTTCGGGAGTCGAAAGCACCGCACCCTCAAAGCCGTAAAGGTCAAGATTGTCGAGGACAAGCATCACCTGATCATGCTCGACATCGGCGATGGCGGGTTTTGAGAGTGGCAGCTCGGAGGCGGCGAAGAATTTCTTTACCTCGGGGAGAAGCTCGGGCGTGAGCGGCTCGAATTTATAGTCGGGGTGTTCGGCCTGAAAGCGGTTGACGTGGTTGCGCTTCTTGTTGAGTTTCTTGCCGCTGAGAGTGGCGAGAGCCTGTGCGTCATAGAGATAATCGTTCCAGTCTTCAAGTTTTTCCACCTTTTTCGCTCCGAGGGCTTTTAGAGGGGCGACGAACACCTCGGGGACGGCGGAGAAGATGAGTTCTATTCCCTCGCGGCGGCAGTGGTCACGGAGAAGGCGGACAGACTCGTCGAGGCTCATCTTCCCGACAGGGATAGAGAAGGCAGGACGGGTCACATCGTCCTCTGTGACACCCTTGATGAAAAGCGTGTCCTTTATGATGCAGAATGAATAGTCGAAATAGTCGGTCCACATGAAGGTGCCTCCGACGGTGAGGTCACAGGTGCGGCCGTATGCCTGATTGAGATAAGGGCGTAGTGTCGGGATGTCGGATATTCGGAGAGGCTGGAATTTCAACACGTTTTCCCTGCGGGGACGTGGCGCTGTGATGACAGCCGTCTGATAAGGGGTATAGAGTCGTGGAGTAATCATAAATATAAATAGTTTGTGCGTTTTTCATCTATAATAACATCTGTTGGGCGAGGTAGGTTCAGTGGGCAGACAGCAGGAGCGGCGGACTGCCTGCGCAGCCGCCGCTCCTGTTTACTGTTTGGATGTGTGTGGTCTCTGACAGAGCCTTTTCAGGCAGAAATTACTGTCGGCCGAAGGTCGCTACCTCGCGGTTGATTTTGTTGACGAGACCCTGAAGCACTTTGCCCGGGCCGAGTTCGATGAACTCGTCGGCACCGTCGGCAATCATGTTCTGCACGCTCTGAGTCCAGCGGACGGGAGCGGTGAGCTGTGCGACGAGGTTGGCCTTGATTTCAGCGGGATCGGTGTGGGGCTTGGCGTCGACGTTCTGATAGACGGGGACTGTCGGGGTATGGATTTCTGTCTTCTCGATAGCTTCGGCGAGTTCGGCGCGGGCAGGCTCCATGCAGGGTGAGTGGAAACCGCCGCCGACTTTGAGGCGCATCGCACGCTTCGCACCGGCTTCCTTGAGTTTCACGCAGGCAGCGTCGATGGCATCTTCCTCGCCTGAAATCACGAGCTGACCGGGGCAGTTGTAGTTGGCGCAGACGACCACACCGGGGATTTCGGCGCAGATTTCCTCGACTTTCTCGTCGGGGAGGGCGAGGACGGCAGCCATGGTCGAGGGTTTGAGTTCGCAGGCTTTCTGCATGGCCTGTGCGCGGGCAGAGACGAGGCGCAGACCGTCCTCGAAACTGAGGGCGCCGGCGGCAACGAGTGCCGAAAATTCGCCGAGCGAGTGACCGGCCACCATCGAGGGGTCGAACTCGTCGCCCATTGTCTTGGCGAGGATTACACTGTGGAGGAAGATTGCGGGCTGGGTCACCTTGGTCTGACGGAGGTCTTCGTCAGTGCCTTCAAACATGAGGTCGGTGATGCGGAAGCCGAGAATCTCGTTTGCTTTCTCGAACATCTCCTTTGCCACTTCATTGTTCTCGTAGAGGTCCTTACCCATTCCGACGAACTGGGCTCCCTGACCGGGGAATACAAATGCTTTCATAAGAATGTCTTATATAATCTAATATGTTATTTTCAGCTATGGATGTAACCGAAGTGCAAAGTTACGCTTTTCCGACAAGATTTTAAGGTTCAAAAACCATTTTTAACATCCACACCGTCAAGCCTCTCGCCCTTTTCACAACTCGTCAGCAAAAAATTCACTAACTTTGCATTCCTCAAAACTCCATACCTTAAAATTCACGCTTAATACTTAATGTTACATATTCAATACTTGAAATGATACCCTGTTTCCTCAATCTCGGCACCGGCGAGCTTATCATCATATTCGTGGTCATCATCCTGCTTTTCGGCGCGAAACGCATCCCTGAACTTGCCCGCAGCATGGGCAAGGGAATCAGTATGTTCAAGCACGGAATGAACGAGGCTGTCAATCAGGTCAACGAACCTGCTGCCGACCCCGGTAAGCCCGACGGCACCACTCCAAGGCATATAGCTACCGACGACAGCCCCTCAACCCCCGACACTCCCGCGAAGTGAGTGCTGAAATGGGTTTCTGGGACCACGCCGAGGCTCTCCGCAGTGTCCTGCTCCGCATCGCGGGGCTGCTGCTGGTGCTGACGGTGGTGCTTTTTGCCGCGATGCCCTACATATTCGATTCGGTCATCCTCGCCCCTTGCCGCAGCGACTTCATCCTCTACCGCCTGTTGGCGCGTCTGCCGGGCGCGATGCTCCCCGACGCGGCTACGGGTGAATTTGACGTGCATCTCATCAATATCCGCCTTGCCTCGCAGTTCCTGATTCATGCGACTACCTCCTTCTGGCTGGCTCTTGTGCTGGGGTTCCCGATATGCGTCTATCTTCTGTGGGGATTCGTCGCCCCGGGGCTTTACGAGGAGGAGAAGCGCGGGATGCGTGCGGCTTTCCTTGCGGGCAACCTGATGTTTTTCCTCGGTGTCGCAACAGGCTATTTTCTCGTTTTCCCCCTGACCCTCCGCTTTCTTGCCGACTATCAGCTCAGTGCGCTTATCCCCAATCAGATTTCGCTTGACTCCTACATGGACAATTTCCTTATGCTCATCCTCGTGATGGGGATTGTCTTCGAGCTCCCTCTGGTCACATGGCTCATCGGTAAGACCGGCTATCTGAGGCGCGACTTTTTCGGGCGTTTCCGCCGCCACGCCATAGTGATTCTGCTCGTGGCTGCCGCCGTCATCACTCCGAGCGGCGACCCCTTCACGCTGATGGTGGTCTTCCTTCCCCTCTATCTCCTCTGGGAGCTCTCGGCATTCTCAGTCCCTTCATCGCCGGCGCGACCCCTCGCGGAGAACCACGGACAGACTCAGTAAAAAAATCACTCTTAAAACTATCAAAAATATAAGCTATTTATGAAAATAGGCATCATCGTGGCCATGCAGAAGGAACTGGCCCTGATACTTCCTCTCCTCTCCGACGCGTCGACCGTCAGCCGCGGTGCCATCACATATCATTGCGGGCGAATCGGGCGCAACGAGGTTGCCGTCATGCAGTGTGGCATAGGTAAGGTCAATGCAGCCGTCGGCACCGTGAGCCTCATCGACGCTTTCGGCCCTGAACTCGTCATCAATACAGGCGTGGCTGCCGGAGCGGGCAACGAGGTGACGGTCATGGACATTGTCATCGCCGACCGTCTCGTCCACCACGACTTCTGGTGTATCGGCGAGGAGTGGGGGCGTGTCCCCGGTTCTCCCCGGTTTTTCACCGCGCAGCTTCCCGAACTGAAAGAGACATCCGGCATCAAGCGCGGACTCGTTGCCTCGGGCGAACTTTTCATATCCTCGAAGGATGAAATTGACACCATACGCGGCCATTTCCCCGAGGTGATGGCTGTCGACATGGAATCGGCTGCCATCGCGCATGTATGCACCATGCGTGGCGTTCCCTTTATGTGTATGCGCGTCATCAGCGACACTCCTTGGTGTTCCCACGACAATTCGCAGCAGTATGAGGATTTCTGGGAGGCTGCTCCGCAGAAATCGTTTGCCATCGTCAGAGAAATCCTGTCATCACTATGAAAAAGATACCCAGTTTCACAATAGACCACAACCGTCTCCTGCGCGGCATCTACGTCTCGCGCCGCGACTTCACCCCTTCGGGTGATGCCGTCACCACCTTCGATGTACGCATGACCGAGCCTAACCGTCAGCCCGCACTCAGTCCCGAGGCTCTCCACGCGCTCGAACATCTTGCTGCGACATATCTTCGCAATCATCCCGAGTGGAAGGACCGCATTGTCTACTGGGGGCCTATGGGGTGCTGCACGGGCAATTATCTCATCGTGCAGGGTGAGCTTGACAGTAGCGCCATCCTCCCGCTGGTCCGCGAGACGATGGAGTTTGTCGCCTCATTCGAGGGAGATGTTCCGGGGGCGAGTCCACGCGACTGTGGCAACTGGTCGTTCATGGACCTCCCCGCCGCCCGCGCTGCCGCCCGCACATACATTGACGAGGTTCTTGCCTCCCCGCGCCCCGAAAATCTCAATTATCCGGACTGAAAGTCCGGTTCAGACCAGTCGGATTAGTCGGACTCGTCCGACAAGTCCCCGCCAAAATCTTCTAATCTAAATGAAAGACCTGAAAGGAATAAAGGGAAAATTCTACATAGCCTCCCTCATTGAGGAGGGAGAGCACGAGCATCAGGATTTCAAGTTTGCAATATCCGATGCCCGCAAGATAGCCCGCAGCATTTCGGCATTTGCCAACAACGATGGCGGCCGTCTGCTTGTCGGGGTCAAGGACAACGGTGTGATTGCCGGTGTCCGCAACGAGGAGGATATTTATGTCATCGAGCAGGCAGCCGAGATGTATTGCCGTCCATCGCAGGAAATCCGTGTGACGGCTTTCAAGACGGAGCCTGACAAAGTGGTCCTCCGCATAGAGATTGACCGTGCCGAGCGTCGCCCTGTGGAGGTTCTTGAATCAGATGGTTCACGCCGCGCCTATTATCGCGTCAAGGATGAGAATATAGCTGCCCCCGACCTTATGGTGAGGGCGTGGGTGGCTGCCGCTGAGTCTGACGGCTGTGTGTTCTCCCTCTCGGCAGCCGAACAGCGTCTGATAGCCATGATGGAGGAGGGCCCGACGGTGTTCGACGATTTCATGCTCTCGGCACATGTCTCACGCGCTCTTGCCGAGGACATCGTCATCCGCCTCCACTCGATGGGACTCCTCGATTTCCGCTACGACGGCAAAATCTTCCGCCTCACCCGCCGCCCGGAAGCGGAATAGGGCGGCAAGCAGTCATCAGCTCCACACTCTGAATTACGCATAAAAAACATCACCCTGCATCGGGCATATACCGATGCAGGGTGATGTTTTAGCAGTGTGGATGTAAATTACATCTTGGGGAAGGTGCTGTTCCAGCCCTCGTTCTGAGTTACACCGGCCTTGGTGTTGATTTCAGCGTCGGGAATGGGATAGACACAATCGGAAACCTTCACGTTTTTCAGCAGCCAGTCGATTTCGGGTGCGCCGGTGGCATAGAGGTTGGCTTTGACATCCCAGCGGCGGAGGTCATACAGACGGTGACCCTCTTGGAAAAGTTCGCGTGCGCGCTCCTCCTGAATGAAGCTCATAAGAGCGGTGAGGTCGGAGGGGAGGTCATCAACCGAAGTGATTGCAGGGTTACGCTTGGCAACTGTGAGAAGGGCAGCCTTGGCATTGTCAACATTCTTCTGCTTGACGTATGATTCAGCTTGGTTGAGGAACATCTCGGGTGCGTTGATGAGGTAGTTGGTACCGTAGGCAGAGTTACCGCCGAGACCGAAGGCACCGAACTTACCGCTGGTGAACCAAGGCACGGAAGGAGTCGTGTTCGAAGCCCATCCCCATACAGCACGGCGTACGTCGTTCTCAGCCATGATTGACTGGAGATAGGGACTGGGACTGTAACTGTAAGTCGACCACAGTGTACCGCAGGAGTTCGCACTCCAGTTGGTGGTGGTGTTGATGGCAAGGCAGAAGAAACTTTCATTGTTGCTGAGTTCGCCGTTGTAGAGAGCCTTGTAGGAGGCATCGGTAGTGGCGAGGGTGCTTACACCGCCAATCGTAAGTGCTTTCTGAGCGGCGTCGATTGAGTTCTGATAGTCCTCCATGTAGAGATAGACACGCGAGAGGAGACCCCAGACGGCAGCCGGATTGAAATAGAGGGGTGTGCCCTTGGTCTGACCGGCCTTGTCGAAATATTCGATAGCCAGCTTGAGATCCTTTATGATGGATGTGTAGGTCTCACCGACGGTTGCGCGGCTGACATTATCGCTGGGAGTGATAGGCTGATCAACCAATACGATACCGGGCTTCGACGAGAAATCCTGACCGTCGACCTTGACCTGATGGCCGAAGATGTTGACGAGGACGAAGTGGCCGTAAGCACGGAGTGCGTATGCCTCCGCGAGATACATATCGAGTTCTGCCTCCTCACTTTCTTCAACCGTCATTTCAGTACCTGCCTTGATGATACGGGAACTGTTGTCGACCACCTTATAGCCGTAGTCCCAGATATCTTCCAGATAGAGATCGGTGGAGGTGGGAGCGAATGTATAGATGTCGGAGAAATGGTTGGTCTCGTGGTTCCAGTAGGAGAGGTCTGAGGCTATATCGCCGAATGAAGTGGCATAGTTGCCGGCGAAATAGTAGTAGAACAGACGATAGTAGGTACCGTTTAGCGCATAACCGATGTTGGTGACGCTGTTGAGACCCGAATCAATGTCGATACCATTGTATATATCGGTGTCAAGGAAGCTGTCGCCACAACCCACCATGCTTCCGCCGAGGAGAAGGGCGCCGATAGCTTTGATATATAGTTTTTTCATATATTTATTTCCTTAGTTATGATTTGTTGGAATCGTTTTTATATGATTAGAATGTGAGCTGGATGCCACCGGTGAAGGTGAAGGCTGCGGGATACTGCCATGCGATGACACCTGACGAATAGGTCTCGGGGTTGTAGCCGATGAAGTCTGAAGCGGTCCAAGTGTGTACGTTGTCAAACGAGGTGTAGATGCGGCACTTCGAGATGAGAGCCTTCTTCGTGATGTTGGCGGGGATGGTGTAGCCGAAAGTGATGTTGCTCAGACGGAGATAGCTTCCGTTCATCATCCAGCGTGACGAATAGTTGCTGCTGGTTGACTTGTAGGGGTCGCCGTAGATGTACTGAGGATATTTGGCATCGGGAGTTTCGGGAGTCCATGAATTGTCGGCGACAGTCTGGAGGGGAGTCATAAGGCTCATGCCCCAGCCGGTGAAGGAGTGGCCGGTATCGTAGACCTTGCCGCCGAGACGATAGTTGAACTGCATCGAGAAATCAAAGCCGTAAGCCTTGGCGTTTACGCCGAAAGCACCGTAGACCTTGGGTTCGGCGGAGCCGACATAACGCTTGGCAGCCGCGGTATAGTCTTCGGTTGTTTCATCGCCTTCTGCATTGAGATAGTAGAGAGCCATACCGTTCTCGGGATTTACACCTGCATATTCAGGCATATAGAACTGGCGGTAGGGATGGCCTTCTTCAATGATGGAATAGGTACCTTCAACTGAACCGTCGGCGAGTTTGATGACGCGGTTCTGGTTCCATGTGAGGTTGGCGAACAGGCTGACGGTCACGTCGCGGTTGGTGAAGGCGACACCGTTGAGGCCGAGTTCGACACCACGGTTGCGAATCTTACCGATGTTCTTGTAGGTCGATTTCAGACCGGTGGTCATCGAAAGAGGTACTGAATAGAGTGCGTCGGCAGTGACATCGTTGTAGTAGTCAAATGTGAGGTTCACACGGTTGAAGAGCGAGAGGTCGAGACCTACGTCAAACTTGCGTGAGGTTTCCCATGTCAGGTCGGGATTTGAAATCTGCACGGGGACCATACCGGGAGTTTCGTTGTAGTTGTAGCCCGCTGCATAGTAGCCGCGTGAAGCGTAGAGCGAGGGAAGTGACTGGTTACCGACAGTACCGTAGGAGATACGGAATGCGCCGTTGCTGAGCCATGTGGCATTGTTGAGGAAACCTTCCTGAGAGAAACGCCACTTGCCACCTACCGACCAGAAGTTACCCCAGCGGTTGGACGAACCGAACACTGATGAACCGTCGCGGCGGTAAGATGCGGAGAGATAGTAACGGTTGTCGTATGAATAGTGGGCGTCAACGAAGTATGAGGCAAGACGTGATTCGGCACGGTAGTATTCGCTGCCATTGTCGGAACCTGCGGTGGTCATGTCGCGCATACCTGAGCTTGCGAAGGGGAAGTCAGTCTTGCTGTAATAGTCGTAGTGGTAGTCGTAGCGCTGACATTCCTGACCCAAGAGGAGGTCGATGACATGCTTTTCGTCAAAAGTCTTGTTCCAGCCGATGGTATTGGTCCAAGTGAGGGTGCTGATGCGCGACTTGTACTGCTGGCCGAGACCGTTGTAGTTTGCGCCCTGCGGATTGTAGATTGCACTCCAGTAGTTGTATTCGGTCTGGTCAACGAGGTTGGCACCGAAATTAGTCTTGATCCAGATTCCGAAAGGAAGGTCGATGCGCAGCCAAGGATTGGCGTTGATTGTCTGGTTGGTCACTTCGTTGAGGTCGCCGAGTTTCTTGTCGTTGACAGCTACCGGGTTGTAGATCTGACCTGCGCCGTAGTATGTTCCGTCTTCGTTATACACGGGATCGAAGGGAAGCATCGACGAGACTGCACCTACGAGCGGGTTGGTCATCGAACCGTTGGTCGCCTGTGAGAAGTTGTTGTTCTTTGACCAAGAGAGTGAAGCGTTGACACCTGCCGAGAAATATTTATATTTTGTGTCGACATTCACACGGCCTGAGTAGCGGGTATTTCCCGAGTTGATGACGAGACCTTCGGAATCCACATAGCCGATAGAACCGTAGTAGTTCGTAGAGCCGCTTGTGCCGTTGAAGCTGATGTTGTAGTCCTGATAGTAGCCCTTGCGGGTGACAGCATCCACCCAGTCGGTGTCTGTAACGCCGTCCCAACCGACATTGTTGAGGATGATGTCATACGCATCATTGTATGATCTTCCTGTACGGGCTGCATAGCCTTTTGCGAAAAGATCCATTGTGGTTGCTGCGTTGGCATACTTCATGTTGTTGTTGGCCATTGAAGTGAAGCCCTGCTTGATGTCGACATTGAGGTTGAATTTGCCTTCGCCACCCTTCTTGGTAGTGATGATGATGACACCGTTGGCAGCACGCGAACCGTAGATGGCGGTTGCGGCGGCATCTTTGAGGACGGTGACACTCTCGATGTCGTTGGGGTTGTAGGCAGCCATCGGGTCGAAATAGTTGTTGTTGGTTGAGCTGAGACCCTCATAGTCGGAGTTGACCGGCATACCATCAACCACATAAAGGGGCTGAGAGCTGGATGAGAGTGAACTCATACCGCGCACATAGACAGTGCCGAACAGACCGGGAGCCGAAGTGGAGTTGTTGTACTGGAAACCGGTGACCGAGCCTTCGAGAGACTTCACGAAGTTCACGTCGGATTTCTTTTCAATCACATCGCCGTCAAGCACTGAGGCTGCACCGGTGAAGGCAGCTTTGCGCTGCACGCCATAGCCGGTGACGACAACCTCGCTGAGGGTGTTGGCATTTTCAAGTGCAATGTTCAGATGACCCGGGACGATGGTCACATCCGTAGTCTTCATACTGACGTAGGAGACCTGAAGTTTAGTCACAGTCGACGGAAGAGTAAGGGTAAAGTTACCGTCGATGTCAGTTGAGGTACCGATTTTAGTACCCACACCCATGACAGTGGCACCGATAAGTGGCTCACCGTTTTCGGCGCTTGTCACCGTACCGCTAACGGTCTGGTTCTGAGCCATGACCGCAATGGTGGTGATGAGGGCCGCAAGTAGTAGAAACAGCTTTTTCATACCTGGTAGTTAAGTAATACGAAATTAGTTAAAGTATTGAAAATTTAATTATCTTCAAGGTTGAAATCGTAGATTCTGACGAGAGAGGCAGGAGGTTAAATAAATTCGGATTGCAGTCGGTATCACTCCGGTTGCTTTCCGCTGGAAGGGTTAAAGGGGCGCAGTTCGTTTCAGTTATATCACAATCAGTATTTGTACCTATGTTTTGTTTTCGCAGATTCACCACCGGGCGGCGGGGAATGTTGCAGGGTTGAATGGTCTGTTTTCGGTTTGACTGGCCAGCATGATTTTGATGCCATGAGGAAACTGGGATGGATGAAAAAACAATAAAACCTAATGATTTTTTCACAAATCCTAAACTATTCGGGGGCAAAAGTAATATATTTTTACGGATATGTTAATTAGTTTTATGTAAAAAGATGTTAAATAACATTGTTAACGACAACATTTTGGTATTTTGTTGGTTTCAGGGGTGGCAAAATGAAAGAAAAAATGGAAGATTTATTACAGATATTTTCTATTCTGCCCCATTACGGGCTTTCACCTATATTTATTAATAAATAATAAAACACCCCTGTTCCCATCCACATCCCTCCATGAATCCAGACCGCGAAGGAAAGCGGCTGTTCCCATCCCCGTCACCCGCGTCAATCAGGTGTTTCTGACCAAAAGATGGTCATTAAGTTAGAAAATGACGGTGACAGAGGAAATTTTTCAACAATTTATTTGCTCGTGAGGTTGAATAGCTATAAATTTGCACCATCCGAAAAACGGAAGTATCAAGATGACAAATATGCTTATTAATATGAATTATTGGTGGCGCATCGGTAGGATATATCGATGGCAATGATTCATGTTTGCGGCAATCACACGAATCTATACAAATCAACGAACCAAGATTTAGCTATTATACGCGGTCGGCCATCGAAAGACAATCGGTGGCCGACAGCTTTTTTATTCCCACGTCAGAGAAAAAATCATCATAACAAGCACGATATGCAACATTACAAGTCACTCCTTCCGGTCGACGAGGAAGGCTACTACGGACGCTTCGGGGGCGCCTACATCCCCGAAATCCTCCACAGCAATGTCAAGAATCTCCGCGAGGCGTTCTACCGCTACGTTGACGACGAGGATTTCCAACAGGAATTCGACACACTGATGCGCGACTACGTCGGCCGTCCCTCCCCACTCTACCGTGCCGACCGACTCAGCGAACTTTACGGCACCAACATCTATCTCAAACGCGAGGACCTCAACCACACCGGCGCACATAAAATCAACAATGCCATCGGCTCCGCCCTGCTCGCCAAGCGCATGGGGAAGACCCGCATCATAGCCGAGACAGGCGCGGGACAGCACGGAGTGGCGACAGCTACCGTCTGCGCCCTCATGGGTCTGGATTGTGTGGTCTACATGGGTGCGACCGACGTAGCCCGCCAGCAGCCCAACGTCGAGCGCATGAAGATGCTCGGTGCAAAGGTAGTCCCCGTCCATTCCGGCAACAAGACCCTTAAAGACGCGACCAACGAGGCAATCCGCGACTGGTGTTGCAATCCCGACAGCTTCTATATCATCGGCAGCACTGTCGGCCCTCACCCCTACCCCGAGATGGTGGCACACTTCCAGTCGGTCATCAGCAAGGAAATCCGCAGCCAGCTCCTGAGCCACATCGGACGCGAGACGCCCGACTATGTCGTGGCGTGTGTCGGAGGCGGAAGCAATGCCGCCGGTGCGTTCTACCACTTCATAGGCAGCCCCGAGGTGAAGCTGATAGCGGCCGAGGCAGCCGGCAAGGGAGTGGACAGCGGCGAGACCGCAGCCACCATTCAGGCTGGAAGCGAGGGAATCATCCACGGAGCGCGCACGCTGGTGATGCAGACCTCCGACGGACAGATTGTCGAACCCTACTCCATCTCGGCAGGTCTTGACTATCCCGGCATAGGTCCGCTCCACGCTTTCCTCGCCACGTCGGGACGCGCCGAGGTGCTTGCCGTCACCGACTCCGAGGCTCTTGACGCAGCCATGACCCTGACACGCCGCGAGGGTATCATCCCGGCTCTCGAAAGCGCCCATGCACTCGCNGTTCTNGACAAGAAACGTTTNGCCCCGGACGANGTGGTTGTCATCAACGTTTCAGGCCGCGGCGACAANGATATGCACACTTATCTCGCAAATAACAAATAAACAACGAAATGAAAACCAAACTGACACAATATCGCCGCACCATACCTGCCGACCTTGAAACCCCGGTCGGCATCTATCTGAAAATCCGTGACCTCTATCCCCAGTCGGCACTACTTGAAAGTTCCGATTATCACGCGCAGAACAACGCCACCTCCTTCATCGGCGTAGACCCGATAGGCTATTTCAAGGTCGAGGACGACACCGTGATTCTCGGCTACCCCGGCAAGGATGAAATCCGCCGTCGCGTAGGTGAAGGGGTCGACGTGGTNGAGGAACTGCGTACCTACATCGGCAGTTTCGACATCGAAGGGGCTGACGCGAACCTTCCCGACGGACTTTTCGGCTACACGGCCTACGACGCNGTGAGATATTTCGAGGATGTCGACATCCAGCCCCGCGAGGAGAAGTTCAAGGGTGTNCCTGACATATACTATGTCCTCTACCGCTTCATCATCGAGGTCAATCACTACAAGAACGAGATGACCATCGTCGAGAACTGTCCGGAGGGTGAGGCAGAGAAGACCGACGAACTGATTTCGGTGCTTCACAACAACAATATGGCGCAATATCCCTTCACTCCNGCCGACGACCTCGAATCGACNATGACCGACGAGGATTTCATCCATGCGGTCGAAAAGTGTGTGAAGCACGCCNTGCGTGGCGACGTGTTCCAGATAGTCCCCTCGCGCCGTTTCTCGCGCGGATTCACCGGCGACGAGTTCAACGTCTACCGCGCCCTGCGCTGCATCAATCCCTCGCCCTATCTGTTCTACTTCGACTTCGGCAGTTTCAAGGTGTTCGGCTCGTCGCCCGAAACCCATCTCCGCATCACCGGGCGCACTGCCTACATCGACCCCATAGCCGGNACATTCCGACGCACCGGNGACGATGACCGTGACCGCGAACTCGCCAAGGCNCTCCTGAAAGACGAGAAGGAGAATGCCGAACACATAATGCTCGTCGACCTCGCCCGCAATGACCTGAGCCGTAGCGGAGGCCGGGTGGAAATCGAGTTCCTTAAAGAAATCCAGTATTATTCCCACGTCATCCACATGGTGTCGCGTGTCAAGGCANAGCTTCCTGAGGGGGTNAACAACTACCGTCTGTTTGCCGACACCTTCCCCGCCGGAACTCTCTCGGGNGCGCCAAANGTACGCGCCATGCAGATCATCGACGAGGTNGAGCCTCACAGCCGACTCCTCTACGGCGGTTGCATCGGCTATCTCGGTTTCAACGGNGACATCAATCAGGCCATCACCATCCGCAGTTTCCTCAGCTACGGCAAGCGGCTCTATTCGCAGGCGGGTGCCGGCATCGTCGCCCGCTCCAANCCCGAAAGCGAGCTTCAGGAGACCCGAAATAAACTCGGCGCACTCAGCAAGGCGATTAATTATGCNGTAGAGTTTTAAGTTTACAGTTTAAAAGTTTAGATAATTCCCATGAAACTGCTCATATTCGACAATTACGATTCGTTCACNTATAATATAGCCCACGCGGTCAGGCTTCTCGGCGTGGAGCCTGATGTCAGACGCAACGANAAGATAACNCTTGANGAGATAGCCGACTACGACAAAATCATCATCTCACCCGGACCGGGCATCCCGTCAGAGGCCGGAATACTTCCCCAGCTTCTTGAACGCTACGCGGGAGAGAAGCCCATACTCGGCGTATGCCTCGGCCATCAGGCCATCGGTGAANGTTTCGGCGCAAAGTTGCGCAATCTCTCGACCGTCTACCACGGAGTGCAGTCAACGGCACGCCTGACTGCCGATGACTATATCTTCGCGGGCATACCGAGTGAATTTGAAGTCGGCCGTTACCATTCGTGGGTNGTNGACCGNGANAGNCTNCCCGCCGAACTCGAAGTCACCGCCGTCAGTCCCGACGGCGAAATCATGGCGATGCGCCACCGCACCCTCGACGTGCGCGGGGTGCAGTTCCATCCCGAGTCAGTCCTCACGCCCTACGGACTCGAAATCATAGACAACTGGCTAAGACACTGATTTTTCCCAAATCTGATGTGAGNNGGCCAGCGCAAGNGAAGCCNCTACATGGNAATTAGTTAACCAATCCTTCACCAACCGACATATAATTAATGAAAAATCTATTATACAAGATGTTCGAGCATAAGAATCTGAGCCGCGAAGAAGCGCGCGACGTGTTGCTCAACATCGCCGACGGACGCTACAACGACGCNCAGCTTGCAGCCTTCATGACCGTCTTTCTCATGCGCAGCATCACCCTCGACGAGCTGACGGGGTTCCGCGATGCACTCCTCGAACGCCGCCGTCCGGTAGACATGGACGGAGTCAAGGCCATCGACATCGTAGGCACCGGNGGTGACGGCAAGAACACGTTCAACATATCGACCGCCACCTGCTTTGTCGTGGCCGGTTCGGGACGCAAGGTGGTCAAGCACGGCAACTACGGCGCAAGNTCNGTGTCNGGTGCAAGTAACGTGCTTGAAAACCACGGTGTGAAGTTTACTGCCGATNTTGACAGACTTCGCCGTTCACTCGACGAGTCAGGGGTCAGCTATCTCCATGCACCCTTTTTCAGTCCTGCGCTCAAAAGCGTCGCCCCGGTGCGCAAGGCGCTTGCCGTCCGCAACTTCTTCAATATGCTCGGNCCGCTCGTCAACCCTACCCTACCGCGCCATCAGCTCCTCGGTGTCTACAACCTGAAACTCATGCGCCTCTACAACTACATCGCACAGAAGGAGGGTATCAACTGCACAATCGTCCATTCGCTCGACGGCTACGACGAAATTTCGCTGACATCCCCCTTCAAGGTGGTCGGCAAGGAGGAGGAACGCGTNTANAATCCCATNGACCTCGGACTCCCTGCCGCNACCGAGGCNGATCTGTGGGGCGGAGAGACCATCGCCGATGCCGCACGNATTTTCGATGCCGTNCTTGCAGGCGAGGCCACTCCCGCGCAGGAAAATTGCGTTGTGGCCAATGCCGCTTTCGCCATACGCACGCTCGAACCGGAAGTGAGCCTCGAAACTGCACTCGGAGAGGCACGCGAGAGCATCCGTTCAGGTCGTGCTGCCGGGGCTTTCAAGAAATTTGTGGAAATCAATAGCTGAAACCATTCCTTATGGCNAATATACTTGACAAAATCATAGCCAACAAACGCCGCGAAGTTGAGGCTGCCGACAGCCTTNTCGGTACGGAAGTGGCTATCACTACCGACCGCATCCCCCTCTCCTTCCGTCAGGCTCTACTCGACAGTCCGACCGGAATCATAGCNGAATTCAANCGCCGCTCACCTTCAAAGGGGGAGATTCATCCCCTCGCGCTCGTCGACGAAGTGGTCCCTGCCTACGAAGGAGCCGGAGCTGCCGCCTGCTCGGTGCTCACCGACACNGTTTATTTCGGCGGTGCGCTCACTGACCTGATGAACGCCCGCGCNCATGNGTCGCTCCCGCTTCTGCGNAAGGATTTCGTGGTCTCACGCCGACAGATTGCCGAGGCNCGTGCCTGTGGCGCGGATGCCGTGCTTCTNATCGCTGCCGCGCTTACGGCGGAGGAAATTGCTGACTTCACTGGCTATGCCCATTCGCTCGGCTTGGAAGTGTTGTTTGAGATTCACAACGCCACGGAGTTGGAGAAATATTGTCCCGAAGTGGACATGGTCGGGGTCAACAACCGTGACCTGACTACTTTCCACACCGATCCNCTTCTTTCCGAGCGTGTGGCGCGTGAACTTCCGGNAGATGTGGTGAAGGTGGCNGAAAGCGGATTGACNAGCATCGCCGAGGTGGAACATCTCCGNGCCTCCGGCTTCCGTGGATTCCTCATCGGTGANACATTCATGCGCCACGACCGCCCCGGTGAAGCCCTCAGCCGCTTCCTTGACGGTACGCTATAAATGATGACCATATTCAAAATCCGGAAAGTATTCTGTCAATCTTCTCCCAATCCTCCATATTATGATTCCCTCAATCAAAATCTGCGGCATGACCCTCCCCGACAATATCNGCGAGGTTGCAGCCCTCCGNCCCGAGTGGCTGGGGATGATTTTTCATCCCGCTTCTCCCAGAAACGCTTGCTCNTTCCGTCCTGATACGCTTNCNGATATTCGTCGGNGNCTCTCNGATGACAATAATGTGNGCCCTCGTTTCGTCGGAGTCTTCGTCAACCGCCCGGCAAACGATGTGGTTGACATCNCGGCGACATATCATCTCGACGCGGTACAGCTCCACGGCGACGAGACGCCCGANNTCTGCAACGCCNTGCAAGGTCACGGATTCGAGGTGTGGAAGGCTGTCGGGATTGAGTCGCCCGATGATTTCCGNCCGCTCGGGGAATATATCGGAACNGTCGATCGTTTCGTATTCGACCGNAAAAGCCCCCGACGCGGGGGNACAGGAGAAAAATTTGACTGGCGGCATCTCCCCGCCTATACCCTACCCGTCGGCTTTATGCTTGGCGGCGGGGTTGGANCTGATGACGTGGAAGCCGTCGCCGCCTTGAATCATCCGCAACTTCTCGGCTTCGACCTCAACAGCCGCTTCGAAATATCTCCGGGAATAAAGGATGTCGGGCTTCTCGCCCGGTTTATCNCAAGTGTCCGCCAACGCCACGAAAATTAATCACTATCTTTTTTTACAACACGCACAAACNGCTATGAACAGAATAGAAAGGCTTTTCAGCCAAAAAAAATCAGATNTATTATCGATATACTTCACCTGCGGCTATCCTCACCGCGATTCGACCGTAGACATCATAAAAGCTCTCGCCGACGGAGGTATAGACATGATTGAGGTCGGTGTTCCGTTCTCCGACCCGATGGCCGACGGCCCCGTGATTCAGGAGAGTTCTACCGTAGCTCTACGCAATGGCATGAATCTTCATCTTCTTCTCGATCAGGTAGAGGAGGCGCGCCGGACTGTCGCCGACATTCCGATGGTGCTGATGGGCTATCTCAATCCGATGATGCAATATGGCATCGAAAATCTCTTCCGACGCTGCAAGGAGGTCGGTATCGATGCGCTTATCATCCCTGACCTCCCCTTCCATGAATATATGCGCGATTTCCGTGCATTATGCCGGGAATATGACCTGCCGATGATTATGCTGATTACCCCCGAGACTTCCGACGAGCGCATACGCCTCATCGACGAGAACTGCGATGGTTTCATTTATATGGTGTCGGCGGCCGCCACGACCGGTACACGCGACTCTTTCGGCGAAGCGCAGATTGACTATTTCCGTCATGTCAATTCCCTCGACCTTAACCACAACCGGCTGATAGGATTCGGCATTTCCAATCCCTCGACTCTTGCCGAAGCATTCACCTACGCCTCCGGCGCAATCGTCGGGTCTCTTTTCATCAAATGTCTTTCAAAGACAGAAAATCCTGCCGAAGCCGTCGCCCTCCTCAAACAGACATTGGGCGTATAGTAAAGATACCTTAATAATATAATCAGCAGATTTTATCGTCGGAGAAGGTTCAACTCCCGATAAAATCTGCTGATTATGTTATACCGTAGATTCTCATTCAAGAAGGATATGAAATTATAATCACCTCCCTGGATTTAATATCACTTAAAGCATATTTAATATCATTCGAATAGCGAATTTCATTCCTTCTTCCGTAACTCTCCAAAAGTGTCGTCAGAGTTTCAATTGAAGGAACACCATTTGATCTGTATGAAAGGAGAGCTATAGGTCAAAATTACTTATAATCCGAACTAAATATATAAGAATCCGGCAAATAGTGTATGCTACTTGCCGGATTTCTTGTACCCGAACCCGGGATCGAACCGGGATGGATTGCTCCAACGGTGTTTGAGACCGTCGCGTCTACCGATTCCGCCATTCGGGCTTTTGCGGATGAAATAAAAATTATGTCCCCGTCCGTAGCAGGTGTGATGACCGTGGACTTGGACGGGGACAAAGTTAGACATTTTTTTTGTTTCAGGCAAGAGTCAGGCGGTTTTTAGCACTCAGTTTTCCACTTCTGGCTGGAATCTTCACTCAGTTTTGCAGAAATAAGGTGCAAGAGAGGACAAAATACGACTCTGTCACTACGGAAATCGCCGTATATCCCCTACTGGGTAGAAAACCGCTTCGCTGCCAGATTCAGAAATCAGTCGGAGCGTCAGGGTCGGTGTACCAGCGCGAATAGCGGAGATAGTTGTTTGCGATCTTGATGTTAAGTTCGCGTGACGTATCGGGGTCGACCATCTTGATGAACTTTGCCGGTGCGCCTCCCCAAAGCTCGTTGGGGCCGATTTTCGTGCGCGACAGCACAACAGAACCGGCTGCCACAAGTGCGCCTTCGCCCACTTCGGCATCGTCCATCACCACAGCACCCATACCGACGAGTGCATAGTTATGGATTTTCGCTCCGTGGATGGTGACGTTGTGGCCTATCGAAACGTCGTCGCCAATCTCTATTGTCGATTTCTTATAGAGAGTGTGCAGCACCGAACCGTCCTGAATATTGACGCGGTTGCCGATACGGATTGAGTTCACATCGCCACGGATGACGGTGTTGAACCATACGCTGCACTCACTTCCCATCACAACGTCGCCTACGATTGTGGCGTTCTCGGCAAGGAATGTATCAGGGCCTATCTCAGGAGTGAACCCCCTGACAGGAATTATAAGAGCCATTGTTACAGTTTATAGTTGAGGGATTAAACTTTACATGAATGTTCAGACACTCAGCGGAGCAGTTGCAGTGGCGAGCCATGCGCGCTCATCTTCGGTCATGAGGGGAGCGAGACGGTCGTAGACGGTGCGGTGATAGTTATTGACCCACTCTACCTCGGCATCCGACATGATTGATGTGTCGAACAGCTTGCGGTCAAAGGGACAGAGTGTGATGGTCTCGAAGGCATAGAACTTACCGAACTCCGTCTCCTCGTAAGGTATGGTCAGCACGAGATTCTCGCAACGGATACCGTAGCGGTCAGTCAGGTAGACACCCGGCTCATTCGAGGTGAGCATTCCGGGAGTTAGCGGTGCGAGAGTGTCGTTGAGGCGGATACTCTGCGGCCCCTCATGGACATTGAGGAAGTGGCCTACACCGTGACCCGTGCCGTGGAGATAGCTTTTACCCTCCTTCCAGAGCGGCATACGGGCGAGTGCGTCGAGCTGTGCGCCGCGTGTGCCTTCGGGATAGATGGCGGTGGCTATGGCGATATGGCCCTTCATCACGAGGGTGAAATCGTGACGCATATCGGCAGTGGGTTCTCCGAGCGCAATCGTACGGGTGATGTCAGTAGTGCCGTCTAGATAGTTAGCACCCGAGTCAATCAGCAGAAGATTACCCTTGATAACTGGGACATCACTCTCGGGAGTGGCGGAGTAGTGTACGATGGCTCCATGGGGGCCGAAACCGCAGATACTTTCAAAACTGAGGTCGAAGTAAAGCTCACCCTTACTACGGTGACGCAGGAGTATGTCGGCGACACCGATTTCGGTCAGGGGCTCCCCTGCCTCAACGGTCTTTTCAATCTCCATGAGTGAACGCACCATTGCAACGCCGTCGCGCAGATGCGCCTGACGGATACCTGCAATCTGAATGTCGTTTTTGACTGCCTTGGGGAGAGCCACCGGCGACTCGCCCTTGACATAGCGGCCTTCAAGGACATGGGCTATCGCTCCCGACGCACGGCTACCGCTGAGAAGCACTGTCATATCAGCGGGAAGGGCGGCAAGGGTCGCAAGCACCTCGTTATAGGGAGCGACACCCACACCAGCCTCCTTGAGATATGCCTCGACTTCGGGAGTCATCTTTGCCTCGTCGACAAACAACGTGCTGCCTTCGGGAGCAAGATAGAGGAATGAAGTTGCCACGGGGTTGCAGGGAACGTCGTTGGAACGGATGTTGAGCAGCCACGCAATCTCGTCGAGCGCGGAGGTAAAATAAGCCTTTGCACCCTGTGCGTTGGCCGCCGAAAGGATGCGGGCAATCTTTGATTTTGCCGACTCGCCGGCATACTTTTCGTCATGGATAAAAATCTTGTCGGCAGGGAGGGCGGGACGGTCAGCCCAGATGCGGTCGATAGGGTCGAAGTCCACATCAAGTTCAATCCCGCAGGCATTGAGGCGGCTGCGGAGGGCGGCAGTCTCGTCGATTGACATCAGCAGGCCGTTGATACCGACCTTGTCACCCTTCGATAGATGTTCGCAGAGATATTCAACAATCGACGGCGTGTCGGGTAGTCCGTCCTTCATCAGTTCGATACCTGTCCCCTCGATCTGCTGGGCTCCCTGAAGGAAATAACGGCTGTCGACCCACAGGAGAGCAGCCTTGTCGGTCACGACCATCGTTCCGGCTGAACCGGTGAAACCGCTGAGATAGCGGACAATGTGCCAGTGCGACGATATATATTCACTCAGATGTGCATCGGTGCGGGGAAGGATGACGGCCTTTACTCCCGCAGCTTCCATCTCTTTGCGTAGAGCGACAATGCGCTCGATGATAAGGTTTTGCATATTATTGTTTATATGGTAT
The DNA here is from genome assembly GCA_014802345.1 of Bacteroides sp. Taxonomy (GTDB): domain Bacteria; phylum Bacteroidota; class Bacteroidia; order Bacteroidales; family Muribaculaceae; genus Duncaniella. The sequence continues at coordinate 16,641 of JAAVCM010000008.1, read as the reverse complement.
TTTTGATTATCCAAAGAATTCATTCAAGGTCGATGCGCAGACCCTCGTTGGCGACTATCACCTCAGGAAATTCCTCCGATGCTTCGCGGAGAAGTATTTCCTCCGAGTTATATCGTTTGGAGAAATGCCCTATTATCAGCCGTTTCGCACCCGCCTCACGNGCNATGCGTCCGGCCTCACGCGCCGTGGAGTGGCCGCGTTCACGCGCCTGTACCGACAATGAGTCATCGTAAGTAGCCTCGTGATACACCGTATCCACGCCACGGATGTCGGCAGCCACACGCAGATCCATCATCGTGTCGCTACAATAGGCATAACTCACCGACGGATCCGCGTCGGTGGTCAGCATGGCGTTTGGAACCACGGTGCCGTCAGGCTTGACGAAATCTGCGCCCTCCTTTATCGCTTTCATCTGCGAGACCGGGATACCATGGAATTTAACAGCATCCCCCTTCAGATGCCGCAGCTTAGGCTTCTCTCGGAAAATGTAGCCGTTGCAAGGTGTGCGATGGTAGAGAGGGAAAGTCTCGACGGTCAGCCCGCCATCCTCGTAGACCACCCTGCGCTCTCCCTCCTCTATCACATCATAGATGATTTCAAACGGAGAGTTGCGGTTGAAGAAATCCATCCACTCTTTCATCAGTCTGGCACCGTCGCGGAAGATATGGATTGTCACCGACCCCGTCACTTCATGCAGAGCCATTGTGGAGAGAAGCCCGGGAAGACCGAACAGATGGTCGCCGTGAAGATGGGAAATAAATATGTGGTTCAGACGAGAGAATTTCAGACCCATACGCCTGAACTGCCCCTGCGCCCCCTCTCCGCAGTCAATCATAAAGAGCTTGTCGCGGAAGTCCACGACCTGACACGACGGCTGATGGCGCGCCGTGGGCGTAGCCGAACCGCATCCGAGTATATTGACCTGAAACTTTGCCATAACAACGCAAATGTACGCAAAAAAGCGCGGATTCCATCTATCATCCTGCTCTAACTTTGAAAAAAGATGCTGATATGGCTGTCTAACTTTCTATACGGTTTCAGTCCGATATATCAGATACGAGGAGGATATCGCCTTTTTGCAAAAATAGGTGGTCTCCTTTAACCATTATACTTCTGACATCCGAATCGTATTTTTCCATAATTTTACTGTCGGGACCAATACGCAAGAACGACGGAGTAGAACTATTGGTTTTCAGTATCTGACCATCAGGAAGTTCCGCCACAAGGTAATAAACCTTGTAACCGTCAATAGAGTCAAGAACGTTAAGATCACTGTCGACATGAATCACATTTCGCTCCGGAGTGATGACGTATGCCCCTTCCAACGGAAATTTAAGAGGAGAGAAGCTATCAATCACTTCGTCGTAAATAAAAGCCGGAACCGTCACAAAGCTGAGATATTTTCCAAAAAGTGTCTCATNCCATTTTTCAGGGAACTGNTAGATATATAGGCTCTCACCTGTCCCGGCAAGGAAAGCGGCTCTGAACGGCCTCCCCGATTTATACCNNCGGTCATTTGCCTCAACATANCCTGTATTAATCATCTCTATGGTATCTCCATGAACATACAGATTGGCATGGCTTCCTGAATCTTTAGGAAACATTGATTGCCATACCTCATTCATGTCCGAATCCAGACAGACAAGACGCTCACGGTCTGAGACGAAATAATGTCCGTTATGCTTCAGCACGTCTGAACAGAAATAACCTATATCNTAGGATACAGAAGTATTCGGTCCNAGTGCGCCAAGTAATCCAGCTATACCACCGCCGATAGCACCGTTAATAACAGCATTCGCTACCTCCTNAGAAGACCAGAATGCCTTCTTATCAAAGACCGACTGCTTCAGGGGATGNCTTTTAAGGTCGCCGGTAGTCAGGTCGATTTTACCTACATAATCCGACTGCACGATAAGAGTATTGTCGTCAAGAATATCAACAATCCTCCATTCTGCCCCATTATTTCTCGGCACCTTNCTTTCCCATAGTTTTTCACCCGTGGAGAGCGCATTGCACACAAGTTTATTATAGCCTCCTTTAATTGGGTCAGTCTTAGCNCCTATAATCANATTCCTGCCGTGGTCTATGTATACAGGTCTGCTCGACAATTTTCGTATTTCTTTACCNGTCTGAAAATCATACAGCGTCAGGTTGAAAGCATCACCTATTATGACTCCCTGATCACACACTTCGACATANCGGTTTGNATAATACTTCTTTGACCACAATCCCTGCCCGTCTCTAAGCGAGGCGACTTTAAGGCGCATCTGATTATCCTTGCTNGACGTTTTTTGGTCGGTAAGGAAAACGACATAGGAGGCAGTGTCGGGCAAAAGTATGTCAAAACACTTGTCGGGAATCTTCACTTCAACATTATTTCCCGCCACTGCAAAGGCAAGCGACATAACTGCCAGCAGATTAAGTATAATTCTTTTCATGGTGNAGGTTATTGATTGATTAGATATGCAAATTTAGAGAATAATTTGTAAATTTGCAGAAANCAATGCTCACAATATACCTCCAATAACCAAAATGGCTAAAAAACTCCTTTCGCTCCCGCCCAACCTTGTGGGATGTTTCCATGATATAACCGGACTTTCGAAATCTGAATTNTACTGNACNTCCGANCCCATCGGCCATCGGCTCGGGAGCGGTGGCGGCACGACATGGATTCTCGANGAATGTCACCGCGAGTCGGCCGACAGCGATAGTTTTGACAAATGGGTAGGNAAAGAAAGAAAAATAATAATCCATGCCGGAGGCCAAAGCCGCCGTCTCCCCGCCTACGCTCCCTCGGGCAAGGTACTGACCCCGGTGCCTATCTTCCGNTGGGAACGCGGACAGTCATTGTCGCAGACCCTGCTCGACCTCCAGCTCCCGCTCTACGAAAGGATTATGGACATGGCTCCGAAANCTATCAACACGATGATTGTCAGCGGAGATGTCTACATCCGTGCTTCCGAGCAGCTTGCGCCTGTACCTGAGGCTGATGTGGTCTGCTACGGNCTTTGGCTACCCGCCACTACCGCCAAGAACCACGGAGTGTTTTACAGTACCCACGATGCGCCGTCGATACTCCACCGTATGCTCCAGAAACCTTCGGTCGAGACTCTCGGCAAACTGCTTCAGACCGGCTACTTCCTGACCGACATCGGTATCTGGCTCCTCAGCGACCGCGCCGTGGAACTNCTGCGCAAGCGNTCTCGCAACGCCGACGGCTCATTGAAGGAATATGANCTCTATTCGGACTTCGGACGTGCGCTTGGCACTGCTCCCGAGATTNCCGATTCTGAACTGAAAGAGCTTTCAGTGGCAATAGTCCCCCTACCCGGCGGACAGTTCTACCATTTCGGNACCGGGCGTGAGATGATTTCTTCGACCCTCGCNGTGCAGAACCTCATCAACGACCAGCGCGAAATAATGCACCGCGANCGTAAGCCTCATCCGTCGATATTCGTCCAGAACACCGTCACGGAAATAACCTTCCTTCCGTCNAANACCAACACATGGATTGAAAATTCCCACATTTCCAAGGGGTGGAAATTNTCGTCGGACCATATTATNACCGGAGTTCCAGCCAACGACTGGGAACTGANCCTCGCTCCCGGCCAGTGTGTCGACATCGTTCCGGTGAANGATGATGCCTACGCCGTAAGGGTCTACAATATTGACGACCGTTTTGCCGGCGAAGAGCAGAAACGTCCGCAGTTTCCTGTCGTGACCGATATTNAAGAAATGGGACGCATTGTCAAGGCGATGCTTGAAGGCAACGCTGACCTTAGCGGCTATGAACTCCTGAGTGCCGAGAAGATTTCGGATATCGCAAGGCTTGACCGGCTCGTGGCCCAGCGTCGTGAATTCCGNAAGGCCAACCGCTCGGCTCTCGCTGCCAATCATCACCACAGCGTCTTNTATCAGAGTGACCTCTNTGAAGCGGCCAAAGCGTTTGCGGCCGACGACATACCTCTCCCCGCCCCCCTCGATGAAACGGAACCCCTCATCAAACGTGCAAGCGACGCAATGTTCCGCTCGGAGGTCAAGCGTCTTTCAGGCCTCGACGGACAGGAGGAGCGCGGAATTGCCTTCTCGCTTCTGCGCGAGGGACTGACCCACACCGCACTGATGAAGAAACAGCTTCCNCGCCGTGCGGTCTGTTCAGACCAGATTGTNTGGAGCCGTTCACCTGTGCGCATCGACCTCGCCGGAGGCTGGACCGACACTGCCCCTTACTGCCTGATGGAAGGNGGAACAGTCATCAACTTCGCCATCGAGCTCAACGGNCAGCCACCGTTGCAGGCCTACGTCCGTCCCTGCAAGGAACCTCANATCGTTTGCCGCAGCATCGACCTCGGAGCTGAGGAATGTATCGACAATTTCGATGCCATCCTTGANTTCCATCGTGTCGGCAGTCCGTTCTCTATACCCAAGGCAGCGCTTGCACTCGCCGGTTTCCACCCGCGTTTCTGNGAAGTNACCTATCCGTCGCTTAAAGCCCAGCTCGAAGACTTCGGGTCCGGTCTTGAAATCACACTTTTCTCGGCCATCCCCGCCGGAAGCGGACTCGGNACGAGCAGNGTGCTTGCAGCGACCGTNCTCGGTGCNNTCAGNGATTTCTGTTCGCTCGCGTGGGACAAGAACGAGATATGCAGCCGCACGCTTGTCCTCGAGCAGCTCCTCACCACCGGCGGAGGCTGGCAGGACCAGTTCGGCGGNGTCATCGGCGGCGTGAAACTTTTACAGACCGTCAAGGGTTTCGAGCAGAATCCTGTGGTGAGCTGGCTACCCGATACACTGTTCACCGACCCAGAATATGCCTCCTGCCACCTTCTCTACTATACAGGCATCACCCGTACCGCCAAGGATATTCTGGCTGAAATCGTGCGTAATATGTTCCTCAACGAAGGTGAACAGCTCCGGCTCCTGCGCAGTATGAAAGCTCACACGATGGAGATGTATGATGCCATCATGCGGTGTAATTTCAACCGTTTCGGAGAACTCGTCCGCAAGACATGGCAGCAGAAGATTGCCATTGACCGCGGTACGAACCCGCCGGAAGTCGAAGCCATCACGCGCCGCATCGACGACCTCTGTCTGGGCTACAAACTCCCCGGTGCAGGCGGTGGCGGCTATCTTTACATGGTGGCGAAAGACCCCGAGGCAGCCGCCCGCATCCGTCAGCGCCTCCACACCGACCCCCTGCGTCCCAACGCCCGCCTCGTCGACCTCTCCCTCTCCCGCTCCGGCCTCACCGTCACCCGCAGCTAATCCCCACGGCAATAGATTCTATCAAAACTGCCTCCAATCCGTATTTTCTGCTTAAACCTATCGGTTTTAGCGTTTTTAACATAAGGCTCCAAGTTTTGGAGCCTATTTTGTTGGGCATAGGAGAAAAAATACTTAATTTTGCATTTGTTTCCCCTTGTAGTGCATGGGGGGACAAGGCAGTGATAACACTTGTTTCCACATCTGTTTTATATCATAAAATACTAATACAACAGTCTATATATGAACGTTCTTGAACTCAGTGAACAAGAGATAGTGCGCAGAGGCAGCCTTGACGAAATGCGCCGACGCGGTATCGACCCCTTTCCCGCAGCCGAATTTCCCGTAACCGGCTATTCTGACGAGATTAAAGAAACTTTTACCAACGACGCTCCGCAGCGTGAGGTGGCAGTGGCCGGACGCATAATGGGGCGCCGCATAATGGGCAAGGCTTCTTTCCTCGAACTTCAGGATTCGAAGGGCAGAATCCAAGTCTATGTCAACCGCGACGAAATCTGTCCCGGAGAGGATAAGGATCTCTACAATGTTGTGTTCAAGAAACTTCTTGACATAGGTGATTTCGTTGGCGTGAAAGGATATGTGTTCCGCACGCAGACAGGCGAAATCTCTGTCCACGCCAAGGAACTGATTGTCCTCGGCAAGTCAATCCGCCCGCTTCCCATCGTCAAAGTGAAGGACGGTGTGACCTACGATGCCTTCGATGACCCCGAACTCCGCTACCGTCGCCGCTATGTCGACCTCATCGTCAACGATGGTGTGAAGGACATCTTTGTAAAACGTACCAAGGTGCTGAACTCAATGCGTAATTTCTTCAACGAGCATGGCTACATGGAGGTGGAGACCCCGATACTCCAATCTATTGCCGGCGGTGCAAGCGCACGTCCTTTCATCACCCACCACAATTCGCTCAACATTGAACTCTATATGCGTATCGCCACCGAGCTTTACCTCAAACGTCTGATTGTCGGAGGTTTTGACGGTGTGTATGAAATCGGCAAGAATTTCCGCAACGAGGGTATGGACCGCACGCACAATCCGGAGTTCACCTGTATGGAAATCTATGTGGCCTACAAGGACTACAACTGGATGATGGACTTCACTGAAAAGCTGATTGAAAAAATCTGCCTTGATGTCAACGGTACTACCGAAGTCAAGGTGGGCGACAACATCATAAATTTCAAGGCTCCCTACCGCCGTGTCACCATGACCGATGCCATCAAGGAGCATACCGGAATCGACATCACCGGAATGAACGAGGAGCAGCTCCGCGAGGCTGCAAAGTCGCTCGGCATCGAGGTCGACGAGACAATGGGCAAGGGCAAACTTATCGACGAGATTTTCGGCGAGAAGTGTGAAGGCACCTACATCCAGCCTACGTTCATCATCGACTATCCTATCGAGATGTCGCCCCTGACCAAAAAGCACCGCGACAATCCCGAACTCACCGAGCGATTCGAACTTATGGTGAACGGCAAGGAGCTTGCCAATGCCTACTCCGAGCTGAACGACCCCATCGACCAGTACGAGCGTTTCGTAGAGCAGATGAAGCTCGCCGACAAGGGTGATGACGAGGCTATGATTATTGATCAGGACTTTGTCCGCTCGCTTGAATACGGTATGCCTCCCACATCAGGCATGGGTATGGGCATCGACCGCCTCGTGATGCTTATGACCGGACAGACCACCATTCAGGAAGTGCTTTTCTTCCCGCAGATGCGACCCGAAAAGGTGCAGCGCCGTGACAAGGAAGAGGCTTTCACCGCACTCGGTGTACCTGCCGAATGGGTGGCTCCTCTGTACAAAGCCGGTGTCTACACCGTAGAGCAGCTTGCCGGACAGAGTGCCGGAAAGCTCCATCAGGAACTTTGCGGAATCAACAAGAAATTCAAACTCGGCTTCAAGGCGCCGATGGTTGAGGAAGTGGGTCAGTGGATCATTGCGGCAATGCCGACAGCCACCGAAACTATCGCCGAATAAAGTTCCCCCACTCAATTTCCATATCAATCATCAGTTCGCGCATAAATCATGGCATTCCACAAAATAGCAGTGATGGGAGGAGGAAGCTGGGCGACAGCTCTCGCCCGGCTCCTTCTGCGCAACTGCGATTCAATCCTCTGGTACATGAGGCGTGACGACCGCATTGAGGATTTCAAGCGTCTCGGCCACAATCCGGCCTATCTGACCGACGTTCAGTTTGACGTCACACGCATAGAATTCTCAAGCGACATCAACTATGTCTGCACCCATGCTGACACATTGTTGCTTGTGATGCCGTCGCCATATTTCAAGACACATATAAATAAAATCACCGTCGACATATCCGACAAATACATTGTCTCGGCCGTCAAGGGTATAGTACCCGGCGACAATGAGATAATCTCGGATTTTGTCGTCAATCATTTCGGAGTCAAGTCAGAAAATGTCCTCGTGGTGGCCGGTCCGTGTCACGCCGAGGAGGTGGCGCTTGACCGCCCGAGTTTTCTCACCGTCGGCTGCCATAACGTCGACAACGCCGTTGAGTTCGGCAAAAAACTCTCGTCGCCAAACACGCGTACAATCCCGTCGAGCGACGTAGAGGGAATCGAGTATGCAGCAGTGCTTAAAAATGTCTACTCGATAGCTGCCGGAATAGTCCACGGAATGAAAGGGGGCGACAATCTCCTCGCCATGCTTGTCAGCAATGCTATCCGCGAGATGGAACGCTTCATCGACGAGGTGTGTCCGCGTCCGCGCTGCATCTGCGACTCCGTCTATCTCGGCGACCTTCTCGTGACGGCCTACTCGCGCTTCTCACGCAACCACAACTTCGGTTCAATCATCGGCAAAGGCTACTCGGTCTCGACAGCACGCATGGAGATGGAGCAGACAGCCGAGGGCTACTACGGGACGAAGTGCATCAAGGAAATCAACAAGAAATATGGTGTTGAGATGCCGATACTCGATGCCGTCTACGACATCCTCTACCGCTACGCCAACGCCGAGCGTGCGATCCGCGCTCTCGGGAAGTGGTTCATCTGATATCCCCACGGACAAACCTCAAAAACGACAACCAAATTTTAAATTAAAAATAGCATGAAAACTTTATCAGTTGACATCAAAAATGTTCTCGGCACAGTAAGCCGCGAAGACATCAATAAACTTGACGCAAAGGCAGCCAATGCCCTTGACGAAGTTCTCAACGGCACCGGCGCCGGCAGCGACTTCCTCGGCTGGGTCAACCTCCCCACTGAAACAACCGAAGCACTTCTTGACGACATCGTCGCTACCGCTGATTCACTCCGCCAGAACTGCGACACAGTCGTAGCAATCGGTATCGGAGGTTCGTATCTCGGCGCAAAGGCGGTCATCGAAGCACTCAGCGACAGCTTTGCCGCCTATCGTCCCGCGACTGAAGGCAACCCCAAGGTGCTTTTCGCCGGTCAGAACATCGGCGAGGACTACCTCTATGAACTTCAGGACTACCTCAAGGACAAGCGTTTCGGCATCATCGTAATCTCAAAGAGCGGCACCACCACCGAACCTGCCATCGCTTTCCGCCTGCTCAAAGAGCAGCTTGAGCGTCAGCTCGGCATTGAGGAGGCACGCAAGCGCATCGTAGCCATCACCGACGCACAGCGTGGCGCGCTCCGCCGTCTCGCAACTGAGGAGGGCTACAAGACTTTCGTCATCGCCGACAATGTAGGCGGCCGCTTCTCTGTGCTGACTCCTGTCGGTCTGCTCCCCATCGCAGTCGCCGGATTCGACATCCGCGCCCTTATCGACGGTGCTGCCGAGATGGAGAAGAAGACCAACAACGCTGACGCATCCAACCCCGCGTTCCTCTATGCAGAAACCCGCAACGCCCTCTATCAGGCAGGCAAGAAGACCGAAATCCTCGTTAACTACAACCCCAAGCTCCACTACTTCGGCGAATGGTGGAAGCAGCTCTACGGTGAGAGCGAAGGCAAGGACAACCTCGGTATCTTCCCGGCAGCGGTCGACAACTCAACCGACCTCCACTCAATGGGCCAGTGGATTCAGGAAGGTGAGCGCACCATCTTCGAGACCGTCATCTCTGTTCAGGAGAGTGCACACGAAAAGCTCATACCCTCTGACGGAGCCAACCTCGACGGCCTCAACTACATCGCCGGCAAGCACGTCGACGAGGTGAATAAGATGGCAGAACTCGGCACCCGCATCGCTCATGTTGACGGTGGTGTCCCCAACATCCTCATCTCGCTCCCCGCTCTCGAAGAGAAATACCTCGGTCAGCTCATCTACTTCTTCGAGAAAGCCTGCGGCATAAGCGGCTACATCCTCGGTGTCAACCCCTTCAACCAACCCGGTGTGGAAGCCTACAAGCACAATATGTTCGCCCTCCTCGCCAAGCCCGGCTACGAGAAGGAAACCGAAGCCATCAAAGCACGCCTCTGATAAAAACAGCAATATAACCTAAGAATAGGGTGTATCAAATCAAGATATTTGATACACCCTATTCTTCAAAAGAAATAAGTGTGTTATGACTCAACAGGAACAGGACGAGAAGTTTATGCGTATGGCGCTCGGTGAAGCGCAGGAGGCGATGGAACGCGACGAGGTTCCAATCGGGGCCATCGTGGTGTCGCCACGCGGTATGGTCATCGGGCGCGGACATAATCTGACGGAAGCACTATGCGATGTGTCGGCTCACGCGGAAATGCAGGCCATAACCGCCGCAGCGCAGACACTCGGCGGGAAATATCTTCAGGACTGTACGCTCTATGTGACCGTAGAGCCATGTCTGATGTGTGCCGGAGCCATCGGATGGGCGCAGATAGGACGAATCGTCTACGGCGCGCCTGACGATAAACGGGGCTATCGTTGCTTCACATCACGTACCCCTTTCCATCCCCGCGCAAGCGTGACGGGAGGAGTGTTGGAGGAAGAATGTGCGGAACTCATGCGCACTTTTTTCAAGTCCAAACGTTAGTTTTAAGTATAGTATATAAGGTCAAAGTAAAAAGTATAGAGTATAGAATTATGAATAAACCTAAACTTGTCATATCGTCCGGAGCCGGTATTTCGGCAGAGTCCGGTGTATCGACTTTCCGTGACGCAGGTGGACTTTGGGAAAATTATCCGGTGATGGAGGTGTGCAGTGCCGACGGATTTGCCCGCAATCCCGCGCTCGTCCATCAGTTCTACAACGAGCGGCGCAAGGGTCTGCTGAAATGCCAGCCCAACGCCGCCCACAAGGGGTTGGTCGAACTTGAAAAGTGGTATGACGTTTATGTCATCACCCAGAATGTCGACAACCTCCATGAGCGTGCGGGAAGTTCGAAGATACTCCATCTCCACGGCGAACTGATGAAGGTGCGCTCCATGCGCGACGAGACACGCGTCTACACCCTCGACGAGGAGCATCTCGAGACCACACCCGACACCCGCGACAGCTACGGCGACCCTGTGCGCCCGCATATAGTCTTCTTTCAGGAAGCCGTCCCCAACATCGAGCGCGCTATTGAATGGGCGCAGGAAGCCGACATCTTCGCAGTCATCGGCACATCGCTCGTGGTCTATCCGGCCGCAAGCCTGCTCCACTATGTAAGACCCGGTGTCCCCATCTACTATATCGACCCCCGTCCGGCTCCTGTACCTGACAGCGTCAATGTCATCGCCAAACCTGCGACGGCCGGAGTCGCCGAACTGGTCGAACTCCTGCGTCCGCGCCAAGTGTGATAAATTGTTAAACGATTAACACATATTTAATATAATTTTTTACCTTTGCGGTCTGAAAAATGCCTGACCGTTCAGGGACGGTACATCCTCTTTAAAAATAATATGTTGAAAAACCTCGTCATAGTAGAGTCTCCGGCAAAGGCCAAGACCATCGAAAAATTTCTCGGCAAGGACTATAAGGTCATGTCGAGCTACGGTCATATCCGTGACCTCCGCAAGAAGGACATAAGCATCAAGGTCGACTCGGATTTCCAGCCGGTCTATGAAATACCTGCGGACAAGAAAAACCTTGTGGCCGAACTGAAAAAGGCTGCCAAGGAAGCCGAGACCGTCTGGCTCGCATCCGATGAGGACCGCGAAGGTGAGGCCATTGCGTGGCATCTCTACGAGGTACTCGGACTGAAACCGGAGAACACGAAGCGAATCGTATTCCACGAAATCACCAAAAACGCAATCCTCAATGCTATCGAGCAGCCGAGGGACATCGACCTTCATCTGGTCGACGCGCAGCAGGCACGCCGTGTGCTTGACCGTCTGGTCGGTTTTGAACTTTCACCGGTGTTGTGGAAGAAAATCAAACCCGCGCTTTCGGCGGGACGTGTCCAGTCAGTGGCCGTCCGCCTCATCGTCGACCGCGAGAATGAAATCAACGCATTCACCTCGGAACCATACTACCGTGTCACCGCCCTTTTCAACATCCCGGGACATGGACAGCTACGCGCCGAACTCTCCAAGCGTCTGCCCGACGAGGAGAGCGCACGCGAATTCCTAGAAGCCTGCCGCAAATCAGCCTATACCGTCACTGACATCAACGTCAAGCCTCTGCGCAAGTCGCCCGCCCCACCCTTCACCACCTCTACGCTGCAACAGGAGGCTGGCCGCAAGCTCGGATTCACCGTATCGCAGACCATGATGATAGCCCAGAAGCTCTACGAAGCCGGTTTCATCACCTATATGCGTACCGACTCGCTCAACCTCTCGCAGCTCGCCATCAATTCAATCTCAAAACTCATCACTGATGAACTCGGCGAGGAGTATCTGAAAGTGCGCCGCTACCACACCAATTCCAAGGGAGCGCAGGAGGCTCACGAGGCCATACGTCCGACCTATATCGACAAAGAGACCATCGAAGGAAGCGCACAGGAAAAGCGCCTCTACCGCCTCATCCGCCTGCGTACCATGGCATCGCAGATGGCGGATGCAGAACTCGAAAAGACAACCGTCGACATTACTCCCTCCGAGCGCAGCGAACACTTCACCGCCTCGGGCGAGGTCATCAAGTTTGACGGCTTCCTCAAAGTCTACCTTGAAGGGAAGGACGACGAGGAGGCAGAAGCCGAGGAGGGAATGTTGCCCCCGCTCAAGACAGGCGAAGTGCTGACTGCCGACAACGTGACAGCCACTGAACGCTCAACCCTCGCGCCTCCGCGCTACACCGAATCGTCACTCGTCAAGAAGATGGAGGAGCTTGGCATAGGCCGACCGTCGACCTACGCCCCGACAATCTCGACCATCCAGCACCGCGAATATATCGTCAAGGGTGAGAAGCCGGGCGAAAAACGCTCCTTCAAGGTGCTTACCCTGAAAGAGGACGGCAAAATCACCTCAGGCACAAAGACCGAGAGTGTCGGAGCGGAGAAGGGAAAGCTCATCCCGACTGATACCGGCATCATCGTCAACGAATTTCTTACCGAACACTTCCCCGACATCCTCGACTATGACTTCACTGCCGACATGGAGCAGAAGTTTGACCGTATAGCCGAGGGTGAGACCAACTGGAATCAGGAAATAGCCCGCTTCTACGGTCTTTTCCATCCCGAGGTCGAGAAGGCCAACGATCTGCGCACCGAACACAAGGTCGGTGAACGTCTTCTCGGCACTGACCCGACTACCGGCGAACCTGTGTCAGTCAAAATCGGACGTTTCGGCCCCATCGTTCAGATAGGTTCAGCCGAATCCAAAGATAAACCACGCTTCGCATCGCTACGCAAGGACCAGAGCGTTTTTGACATCGAGCTTGCCGATGCCCTGAAACTCTTTGAGCTTCCCCGCCATGTCGGTGAGTTCGAAGGGAAGGAGGTCATCGCCGCAGTCGGGCGTTTCGGTCCGTATCTGCGCCACGACGGAAAATTCGTCAGCATCCCCAAGGATCTCTCCCCCACCTCAATCACAATCGAGGAGGCTGAGGAGCTTATCAAGGCCAAGCGTGAGGCCGACAGCAACAAGGTCGTGAAGACCTTTGAAGAAGACCCGGAAATCCAGATTCTCAACGGTCGCTACGGTGTCTACATCGCCTACAAGAAGAGCAACTACAAGATTCCTAAATCCGTAGAGAATCCTGCCGACCTCACCATCGAGCAGGTGCGTCAGTTGATTGAGGAACAGGACAAGGCTCCCAAGCGCCCGGCACGCCGGGCGGCAGGTGGCTCACGCTCAAAGAAATCATAGAACAAATATCCATCCATTAAAGAAAAACACTGATTATGGCAATCAAGAAACCATTCTCAACCAAACCCGGCGCAGAGCGCAACCGCTTCAAACCCGACGTGATAGAGAGCTATACCGTCGGGGAGGAGACTCCGCTGCTTGAATTCCTTATCCGCTCCATGCCTGAACGCAAGCGCACCGCCATCAAAAATCTCCTGAGCCATAATCAGGTAGCCATCAACGGTATTCCAGTCACCCAGTTTGACACACAGCTCAATCCCGGCGACGAGGTGAAGGTCAACCTTACGCGTGAGTTCCGGGTGTTCTACAACCGCCGCCTGAAACTCGTCTATGAGGACGACGATATCATCGTCGTCAACAAAGGCTATGGTCTCCTCTCCATGGGTACTGACAAAATAAAGGACGGCACGGCTTACAGCATCCTGCGTGACTACCTGAAATGGAAAGACCCGCGCAACAAACTGTTCATCGTCCATCGCCTCGACCGCGACACCTCGGGTCTGATGGTATTCGCCAAGAGTGAGGAGGCGAAGGAGCGCCTGCAACACAATTGGAACAACATGGTGCTGTCGCGCAAATATCTCGCCGTGGTCGAAGGTACTCCCGACCCAGCCGAGGGTACAATAAAGAGCTATCTGGCCGAAAATTCACGCTTTGAGGTCTATTCTACCGAGAATCCCGAGGAGGGACAGCTCGCTGTCACCCGCTACAAGACCCTAAAAAGCCGCAACGGTTACTCGCTCATGGAAGTGTCGCTTGACACAGGCAGAAAAAATCAGATCCGTGTCCACATGAAGGACCTCGGTCACCCTATCTCAGGCGACCGTCGCTATGGAGCCAAAAGCTCTCCCATCCACCGTATGGCACTCCATGCCCAGACCCTCCGTTTCGTCCACCCCATCACCCGCAAGGACATGAACTTCTCAACCCCCGTCCCCGCCTCCTTCGCCAAGATGGTCGGCACGTACTAAGAAACTATAACACCGTAAATCATAAAATAGTATTGTGGAGTAGATTTATTTATCGCTCCTCAATACTATTTTTTTATTTTGAAAGCCAAAGTTTAAAAAGTTTGTCGTTAATTTCGTAGGGAGATCCGCGTTTCTCAGACTCCATTTTCCGTATTTCCAGCATTTGAATCAATTGTTGGAGATAAGGTGAAAGAGTGCCTGAGCTGATTCCGGTAATTTCACGAAGTTTAGAACGTGTCAACGGAGCATCGGCATTAGCCAAAGCAATCATAATTTTCTGAGAGGTGACCGGAAGCGATGTAAATCTAGATCGATATACCGGCTCATACATATTGAGAAGTTCTTTCAAATCATTGTCCGGATTATCTGAAATATTGATAATATCCGTAGCTATTTTTACAGAACGGATGACCGGGGGTAGATATTCAAGTAGCCTCAGCATACGTTGCCACCTTTCTGTTGGTTCAAGTGATTCCAGAATTGAATTCAAGGCAGGAACATAGATAATCCTTACCCCTTCGAAAAAAGGGGCGCGGTAGTCTGCAAGGGCATCGTTTACCTGTGATAACGTCGCAATCAGAATGGGCGCATCAGATTGATACAGATAGTTACGCAGAATATACTGATCATCAAACGAGCTTCTATTAAATAAGAAATCAATATCATCTACAACAACTATACGGCGTCTCTCTTTCCCTTTTATTATAACTGCATCTCCTTTATCCTCGTTTCCTTCAATAGTTTTAATCAGTTCAGTACTACTGAAAAACTGCTTTCCATCAAAGACCTGAATATTTTTATCAAACCCCTTGTCCCTAAGGCGTGAAATTAAATCGTAGATTATCGTAGTCTTACCCGATCCGCTACTTCCTATCAGAAATATCGGTTGCGGAATATGGCCAGTTGATGTGTCGTCATCAATATGGCGTATGATCTGATTGATAATATCCGCATAGAATTTAGGTATCTTATCTAGCATAATCAGTCGATAAATTTATATTTCCACCATTCGCGCAATAGTGGTGAACGGAATTTTCGATATTCTAAATTACGCATGATATAACCGTCATGTTCAAGCATTTCGAGTACTTTAATAAGTTTCGTCTGCACGTTATCTACCTCCGCAACATCCACTCCATTCATGGCAACGGTGAGCAACTGCTCTTTATTCAGACCACTTTCGGAAGCAGAGAGTCCATTAAGAATTCCTCTGGCTATTCCTTCAAGTTCACGGTACTCATTAAGCCTTTCAGTCCATGTCATAAAATAGTCCGACCTTGACAGCTCACATATTGAATCTTTGACATCATCTGTCCCAACACGAGTTATCCCCTTAAAAATAAGACGGTCAACCAATAGTTGTATGAAATAAGGTATTGGCCATTGAAGACGCTCAATTATTTCTACTGTAAGGTCATCATCTATTGAAAGACCGTAAGATTCTGCCAATGCTGCAATAAGTCCCTTTGCTTCACTTTGAGGAAGTTCACCAAGAGGAAATTCAATCAGATCGTTAATAGTCTGCGACATACTGTAATGATTCGTAAAATTACGAAGACCAACAGAACCACAAAAAATCCAACGGATGCCTGAATTTTCATGTTGACGTATGCTGCGGAACCAATTGAGCAAAAATTCAACTTCATCACGGTTTTTACCTTCATCGTCCATAAGTTTACCTAGAAACAGAGTAAGTTCATCAATGACAATAAGGGTATTTTGTTCATGATCAAATATCCCGGAAAGACGATTTAATAACGATTGCGTCTGGTCAAAACTATTAAGATCAATCTTAAATTCTCCAAATGCTATCCCTTTGACCTTATTAAATGTTGCATCAATTAAATCCTTTGCTTTAGAACCGGCTCTTTCAAAAAGACCGACTCCGCTAAATGACTCCATCAGCTTTCGGAGAAACTCATCTTTTGTTGCGATACCCTGCAGATCTATATAAACACATTTCCATCCTTCCCCAGACTTATCGTAAAGTAACCTTTTTGCAAAAGAGGATTTTCCGATACGCCGAGGAGCAGAAAGCAGTAAAGACTGCCTGCTATCAAGATAACGGTGTGCATTTATGAGTTCTCGTTTACGGCCGAAAAAATCTTCTCCGGTCACAGGTACTCCAATCTTGTTGGTGATTGCCATGATGGTATATTAATAATCTGAGAAATTTAATAATATGTTAGCTACGGATACAAATGTATAAAAATTTTTATATATAAGAAAATTTATATATAAG
>JAAVCM010000007.1 GCA_014802345.1 Bacteroides sp. | reverse complement strand
TTACAATATTTTTGTTACAAGCCCCCATTAGTGCCATAATATATGTAGGGACGCGCCGTGGCGCGTATGCCGGCTGAAATAGTATAAACCTATCCAGTATGGCATACGCGCCACGGCGCGTCCCTACAAATATTATGGCACTAATGGGGATTGTAACAAAAATATTGTAACAATGTTTTGCTCTGTAACATTTTTGTAATCATTGTGATTTTATGTAATTATCTATTATTCAATAATATATAATATTTGTAACAGGAATGTCATTGTTTTAACATATTTTTACAAAATAAATATTGACATCGTCGGAATCGGTTGTAACTTTGAAGTGTCAAACAAAACAAGACACCCCGGAACGATAAAAAATTCACCACATAAAACGATAAAGATTATGGGAACTCAGGAATTTCAGAACAAGCTCATGGCCCTTCAGGGCAACCTCCTCAACTTCGCGTATATGCTGACCTCCAACCGCGACAATGCTTACGACCTCCTTCAGGACACCACTCTCAAAGCGCTTGACAACGAGAGCAAGTATGTCGACAACACCAACTTCAAGGGCTGGGTGTTCACCATCATGCGCAACATCTTCATCAACAACTACCGCCGTGTTGCCCGCTCCGCCACCGTCATCGACCAGACCGAGGACCTCTACCACCTGAACCTCTCGCAGGACTCGGGTCTCGAGACTCCCGAAGGCTCTTTCGGTGCAAACGAGATCACCGACGCCATCAACGCTTTCTCCGACGAGTACCGCATCCCCTTCTCGATGCACGTCGCAGGCTACAAGTACAATGAGATCGCCGAGAAGATGGACCTTCCCCTCGGCACCGTCAAGAGCCGCATCTTCTTCGCCCGCAAGAAACTTCAGGAGCGTTTCGCCGACTACCGCTGATACGCCTCCCCCCGTTCCCCCCTGAGTTCTGAATTCCCCCGTAAAAAGATATACAAGACGGTTTCCGACCGTACCGCTTCAAAAGGTAAAAAAGATAAGTTTAAAGGTTTTGTCTACTATAAAGAACACACTAAGGTATAAAGATTTTAAGGTTTTAAGTTTACGATAAGGTTAAGATTTTTTCATGTTAAGGTATTGGTAATCTATTCTATCCCTATAAAAGACACACACAAATCATACAGACAGCACCGCCGAAGAGACTTCGCCGGTGCTGTCTGCATTATGTGGCATATAAAAAATTCAGGTTATATTCTTCCGTAGAGGCTGATAAGATGTTTGGTCCAGTCGGCAAGGAAAAGTGGGATATATAGTATGCCGTCGGATACACGCAGATTATTTTTCGAATAGATCACGGAAACCGAAGGTGTATATTTATTAATGTAGACCGCCAGACTCTTTCCTGATGTATTAGTGCCTGATTTGACCTCCATCGGAATGATTGTCAAACCATCCTGTATGACAAAATCCACTTCGGCTGTACCACTCGATGTCCAGTATCGCGGCTGAGGGGTGAATTGAGGAAGTAAAGCCTGAAGTATGGCATTCTCAGCCAGAGCACCCTGAAACTCCTGAAACATCGGATTGGAGGTTACAAAGATTTCAGATGGAAGTGCGGCAAGCNATCGTAACAATCCAGTGTCGCAGAGATAGATTTTGAATGACGAAATGTCATCATAGGCGCTGAGTGGCAATCCCGGCTTCGAGAGGCAGAAGATACGATAAATCAGACCGGCTTGCTGAAGCCANAGCAGAGAATCCTCGTATTCACGGGAACGTGCGCCCGGTTTGACAANACGATAGAGAAACTTACGGTTTTCACGGGCAAGTTGGGATGGAATGGATTGCCATATTGCGGTTATGCGCGGAATTTCACGCGTCGGTGCGTGTTTTGCGAAGTCAAGCTGGTAGGCCTGAAGTATGTCTGACTGTTCTTTTTCCACGCTTTCAAGTCCCCTGCCTTCAAGCATGGCTACCGCGGCCGCGGGCATNCCCCCGCACACCATATATCTGCGATATGATTCAAGTGTACGGTTCATTATGATTTCAGGGAGTGGAGCAAGNGAGTTGAGAGAGTCGAGATAGTCATGGCACTTCTCGTCGTCCACCCGAAGAAATTCCTTGAATGTCACGGGATACATCTGCATAAAGTCGACCTTGCCTACCGGGAAGGATTCGCCGTGGGACAACGATACGCCAAGAAGCGAACCTGCGGCAATAATNCAGTATTCCTGTGCCTCTTCACTGAAATATTTGAGTGAATTGAGTGCACGGTTGCTCTGCTGTATCTCATCAAAGATTATAAGTGTCTCTCCGGGTAGAATNGGATTATCNGTATAGAGNCCCAGTATGCCTATAAGTCGTTGCGGGTCTTTGGTATTCTCAAACTCCCGGCAGAGCTCTTCGGAGTTGTCAAAGTTGAAATAAGCGGTATGGCGAAAATAGTTATGACCGAAATATTTCATAAGCCATGTTTTCCCTATCTGGCGTGCTCCTGATATAATCAGCGGTTTTCGTACGNGACTTTCTTTCCAGTGGATCAGCTTGTCGACAATATCTCTTCTCAATTCCATAGANTGATTATTTTTATTGGCAAATATAATCATTCTGTATGTGAAAACACATTTTTTCAACGTAAAATGTGAATGTATACACATTTTTCCAACGTAAAATGTGAGAACTTACACATTTNTCCAACATAAAATGTGANAGAGGGAGNGGATGANGTGTGATAAAGCATCGGTGACACGGATAATGTTGTGCGTGTCACCGATGCTTTATCAGGGTTATATCTTTTAGGCAGGGANAAGCTATTTAGTCAAGGACTGCTTGCTTGATGTAGTCGACAATCCAAGCACCGACGGCATCAGTTCCGTAAGTCGCGCCCCCCTCAACCTGAATCTCGGGAGTGCGGACNTTGGCATCAAGCGAAGCGTTGACGGCCTTACGGATGAGTGTGCCTTCGGCAGTGAGATTGAAGTACTCGAAAAGCATTGCGACAGAGAGNATCTGTGCAAGGGGATTGGCTATGTTCTTACCCTTTGCCTGTGGCCATGAGCCGTGGATGGGTTCAAATACGGGTGTCTTCTCGCCGGTAGAAGCGGAGGGAAGAAGACCCATAGAGCCGGAGATGACAGAACCTTCGTCGGTAAGGATGTCGCCGAAAGTGTTTTCAGTCACCATCACGTCAAAGAAACGAGGCTCCTGAATCATACGCATTGCAGCATTGTCGACATACATATAGTCGGTCGTGACATCGGGATACTGAGGAGCGATTTCCTGCGCTACCTTGCGCCACAGGCGTGACGAAGCAAGGACATTCGCCTTGTCTACCACGGTCAGGTGCTTGTTGCGGCGGCGGGCATAGCTATAAGCCACATGAAGGATGCGCTCGATTTCGGGACGGGTGTAGGCGTTGGTGTCATAGGCNCGGTCGTCACTCTCGAATTTCTCGCCGAAATACATACCGCCGGTCAGCTCACGNATGCAGATAAAATCGGCACCCTCGACGAGTTCGGCACGCAGGGGCGACTTGTGGATAAGNCACTTGAAAGTCTCGACCGGACGTATNTTGGCGAAAAGTCCGAGTTTCTTGCGCATGGCGAGCAATCCCTGCTCGGGACGCACCTTTGCGTTGGGGTCGTTGTCAAACTTCGGGTCGCCTACGGCCGANAACAGCACTGCATCTGCCCAAAGGCAGGTCTCGTAGGTCTCTTCGGGGAAAGGGTCGCCTACCTTGTCGATGGCATCAGCGCCACAGATTGCATAACGGTACTCGACACTGTGGCCGAACTTCTCACACACGGCGGTCATCACGTCGACACCCTGACGGGAAATCTCNGGTCCGATACCATCGCCGGGGAGGACTGCTACTTTAAGATTCATCTNATAAATCTGCTAATATGGTTTCTTACTTGTAATATCTGATAGGGNNACGGGTTCTATACCTTGAACGTTTCAAGAAGGTTGAGCATCTTGACGGTCGCCTGAATCGCCGCCTCGGTCTGGTCGGGGTCGAGACCGCGTGTCTTGAATATATTTCCGTCGAAATCCCATGTGATGGTGGTGTGGACAAGCGCGTCCGTCTTACCGCCCGGAGGGATGTTGACCGAATAGTTGACGAGCGAGGGGAAGGGACGCTGGAGCTTTCCGCGGTAGATGCTGCGCACGGCACGCATGAAAGCGTCAAACTGACCGTCGCCCACGGCTGATTCCTGAAANTCCGCATCGCCGACGATGAGCTTCACCGTGGCTGTCGGGCGCAACCCCTGCGTNAGAGTGAGGGCATAGTTGTCGACGCGTACATCAGAGGGTAGGGCAGCGTGTTTAAGNACGTCAGCGATGATGAACGGGAGATCGCTCTGCGTGACTATCTCCTTCTTGTCGCCAAGCTCGATGATGCGCTGCGTCACNTTACGGATGTCNCCGTCGGAGAGTTCAATGCCGAGTGCTTCAAGATTCTTCTTGATGTTCGCCTTTCCGGANGTCTTTCCGAGGGCATACTCACGCTCACGGCCGAAGCGCTCGGGGAGAAGTTCGTTGAAGTAGAGCTGACTTTTATTGTCACCGTCGGCATGGACGCCGGCACACTGGGTGAACACACTGTCGCCGATGATAGGCTTATTGGGTGGCACCATGATGCCCGAGAACGACTCAACGATGTGGCTTACCTTGTTGATTTTACTCTCGTCGATGTCGGTCGTGTCGCCAAGCTGGTCGTGGATGACTGCCACGGCACTTGACAGAGTGGCATTACCNGCACGCTCTCCGAGACCGTTGATGGTACAGTGGACACCCTTGGCACCACCCTTCACGGCAGCAAACACATTGGCTGTCGCAAGGTCGTAGTCGTTGTGGGCNTGGAAATCGAAATGGAGTCCCGGGTAATGCTTGACTATGGTGTGGACGTANGACAGCGTATCGTAGGGATTGAGGATACCGAGGGTGTCGGGGAGCATGAAGCGACGGATGGGAAGNCCCTTTATGGCTTCCATGAGCGCGAANACATATTCGCGGGAATGTTTCATGCCGTTGGACCAGTCTTCAAGATAGATGTTGACATCCAGCCCTGCCTCGCGCGCCCTGCCCACTTCGGCAGCGATGGCGGCAAAGTGTTGTTCGGGTGTCTGTTTCAATTGCAGCCGGCAGTGCTTCTCCGACCCTTTGGCAAGGAGATTGATGACCTTTCCGCCGACATCCCTAATCCACCTGACGGACTCNCCGCCGTCAAGGAAGCCGAGGACTTCGACGCGGTCGATNTAGCCTGAACGCTCCGCCCAAGAGCAGACCTGACGCACAGTCTCGCGCTCGCCCTCCGAAACTCGTGCCGATGCAATTTCGATGCGTGGCAGATGGAGTTCCTGAAGGAGCAGGCGCGCGATGGCGAGTTTTTCGGAGGTCGAGAACGACACTCCCGAGGTCTGCTCTCCGTCGCGGAGAGTAGTGTCCATTATTTCAATATACAT
Organism: Bacteroides sp.; assembly: GCA_014802345.1. Taxonomy (GTDB): domain Bacteria; phylum Bacteroidota; class Bacteroidia; order Bacteroidales; family Muribaculaceae; genus Duncaniella. The sequence goes on along the minus strand of JAAVCM010000007.1, from coordinate 28,330 downwards.
AGGCTTCTTTTGACGTTGCTTGGTTTAGCGTGAGGCTTCCCATGCTTCGATGTCAGCCTTTTTCGAGAGNAGATACTCGATGTCGTCGAGNCCCTCGGAGAGACATTGTTTCTTNTATGCGTTGATGTCGAAAGTCTCGCTCTTGCCGGTTGCAAGATTGGTGATGGTCTGCGAGGGAAGGTCAACCCTGACTTCCGTGCGGGGGTCGGCGGCGATTGACTCGAAAAGCTCGGCGAGGAATGGCTCGCTGACCACTACGGGAAGCACGAAGTTGTTAAGCTCATTGTTCTTGTGGATGTCAGCAAAGAAGCTCGATACGACCACACGGAATCCGTAGTCATGGATGGCCCANGCTGCGTGTTCGCGGCTNGAACCCGAACCGAAATTCTTTCCGGCCACGAGGATGCAGCCTGAATATGTCGGGTCGTTGAGGACAAAGTCCTTCACGGGATTTCCGTCCTTGTCATAACGCCAGTCGCGGAAAAGATTGTCGCCGAAGCCTTCGCGCGAAGTGGCTTTGAGGAAGCGTGCGGGGATGATCTGGTCGGTGTCCACGTTCTCCATCGGAAGCGGAACACAGGTAGAGGTTATGGTGGTGAATTTTTCTTTCATGATGTCGGGCTATGGATGGGGTGGATTTCAGTTGAGTGTNCGGGGGTCTGTGAGTACGCCTGTGACTGCCGANGCTGCCGCTACGAGCGGGCCCGCGAGGATGGTGCGAGAACCGGGACCCTGACGACCCTCGAAATTGCGGTTGGAAGTCGAGACGGCGAGCTTGCCCGCAGGCACNTTGTCCTCGTTCATGGCGAGACAGGCGGAGCAACCGGGCTGACGGATTTCAAATCCGGCCTCCTCGAGAATCTTGTCGAGACCCTCCTCGCGGATCTGGGCGTCGACCTTCCANGAGCCGGGGACAAGCCATGCCGTGATGCCGGGGGCTTTNTTCTTCCCCTTGACGAAATTGGCGAAGGCGCGGAAGTCCTCGATGCGGCCGTTGGTGCAGCTTCCGAGGAACACATAGTCGACCGGAGTTCCGGCAAGAACCTGACCCACCTTGAATCCCATGTAGTCAAGCGACTTTTCGTAGGAAATCTTTCCGGCCTCGTCCTCGGGGTCAGNAGCGGGGATGGGATCATTGATTCCTATGCCCATGCCGGGGTTTGTGCCGAAAGTGATGCGNGGCTCAATGTCGGCGGCATCGAAGTTGATTTCACGGTCAAACTTCGCGTCGGGGTCCGAGGGGAGGGTACGCCAGTAGGCGACGGCCTTCTCCCAGTCCTCACCCTTGGGGGCGAATTCGCGTCCCTCGACGTAGGCAAANGTGGTCTCGTCGGGGGCAATCATACCTCCGCGTGCGCCCATCTCGATTGAAAGGTTGCAGACGGTCATACGCTCCTCCATCGAGAGGTTGCGGATAGTGTCGCCGGCATATTCGACGAAGTAGCCGGTCGCGCCGCCGGTGGTCATTTTGGCGATGATGTAGAGTGCGATGTCCTTGGCGGTCACTCCGGGACGGAGCTTGCCGTTGACATTGATGCGCATGGTCTTCGGTTTGGGCTGGAGAATGCACTGCGAGGCGAGTACCATCTCGACCTCGCTTGTGCCGATGCCGAAGGCTACGGCACCGAAGGCACCGTGGGTCGAGGTGTGGCTGTCGCCGCAGACTATTGTGTAGCCCGGAAGGGTAAGTCCGTTTTCCGGCCCGATGACATGGATAATACCGTTCTTCGGATGGCCGAGACCGTAGAGCGTCACACCGAATTCATTTGCGTTGCGGGTGAGGGTCTCCACCTGATTGCGCGACACGGGGTCGGCAATCGGCTTGTCCTGATTGAGGGTAGGAATGTTGTGGTCAGGAGAGCAGAAGGTCTTTTCCGGACGGAACACCTTCAGGCCGCGTGAGCGCAGACCCTCGAAAGCCTGAGGNCTTGTCACCTCGTGGCAGTAGTGGCGGTCGATATATAGCTGTGAAGGACCGCCGTCGATGTTGTTGACGACGTGCGCGTCCCAGATTTTGTCAAAAAGTGTCTTACCCATGATGAGCGTATAGTCTTGTGTAAATGATTGTTGTCAGATTGTTGATTAGCGGACGAATTTGTTGATTGCGTCAATGAATGCCTCGGCACTTGCAGCGACGATGTCGGTGTTGGCTGAAAAACCGTAGTAAGGCACTCCGTCATGCTCGACGGTCATGTGTACCTTGCCGATGTCGTTGCTCCCCTTGTTGATGGCTTGGATGAGGAACTCCTTGACGAGCATCTTGCGGTGGATGATCTGCTTGATGGCACTGATGGCAGCNTCTACGGGACCGTTGCCNGANGCGCANGCNTCGAANTTCTCNCCTGNGATGTCNAGNCCGACNCTTGCCACTGAGTGNACGCCGACNCCNNNNGTCACCTGNAGGAAGTCGAGNTTGATGCGGTTGACGACGCCTTGCGGTGNNNACCTGCNANCATNAGNACNTCGTCGTCGTTGATTTCCTTCTTGCGGTCGGCGAGTTTGAGGAACGCCTCNTANGCCTTGTCGAGNTGCTCGNANNNGCAAGNTCNNNGCCGAGNANNTGNAGNCGGTGNTTGAGNGCNGCNCGTCCGCTGCGGGCGGTGAGNACGATTGANTTTTCNTCGATGCCNACNTCNTTNGGGTCNATGATTTCNTAGCTCTCGCGGTTNTTNAGCACNCCGTCCTGATGGATGCCNGANGAGTGGGCNAANGCGTTGCGNCCGACGATNGCCTTGTTGGGCTGNACNGGCATNTTCATGAGGCTNGANACNANNCGGCTGATNCCTGTGATTTTGGTNGNNTTGATATTNGNGTCNATGCCNAGNTCCTTNTGNGANCGGAANGTCATCACGACTTCTTCGAGCGACGTATTGCCGGCACGTTCACCGATACCGTTGATGGTCACTTCGGCCTGACGCGCTCCGTTGACAACGCCTGTGACAGTGTTGGCGGTCGCCATGCCGAGGTCGTTGTGGCAGTGTGTGGCGATTACGACCTTGTCGATACCGTCGACGTTGTCCATCAGATACTTGATTTTGGCTCCGAACTCCGAGGGGAGGCAGTAGCCGGTAGTATCGGGGATGTTGATGACGGTGGCACCGGCGCGGATGACTGCCTCGACCACGCGGGCAAGATACTCATTGTCGGTGCGCCCTGCATCCTCGGCATAGAACTGCACATCCTCCACGAATTTCTTTGCAAACGAAACTGCACCGACGGCGCGTTCAAGGATGTCGTCGCGGGTGGAATTGAATTTATATTTGATATGATAGTCGGAGGTGCCTATGCCTGTGTGGATTCGGGGATGCTTGGCATAGCGGAGGGCTTCGGCGGCTACACGGATGTCATTTTCGACGGCGCGGGTCAGTGCGCAGATGGTCGGCCAAGTGACGGCCTTTGAAATTTCGACCACTGAGTTGAAATCGCCCGGGCTCGACACGGGAAAACCCGCTTCAATCACGTCGACACCAAGTGCTTCGAGAGCCTTGGCAACCTCGATTTTTTCTACTGTATTGAGCTGACATCCGGGCACTTGTTCGCCGTCCCTGAGAGTCGTGTCAAAAATAAAAAGCCTGTCACTCATATATTGCAATGATATAAAAAGGGGGTGTGGATACTATTCGATTGGAAACTGTTACCTAAAAACAATCATTCTTCCGCGCTCGGAAGGATGTCGGTCGGGTGGATTGGAGATAATTAGGCGCAAAATTACAAATTATTTACTAAACTGCCGAATAAAACTATAAATTTTACTTTCTCCAACTCTCTGGACTGAGATTTGAAATTATCCGCCGGGACATAAAATGGAATGACAGTGTCAGTGTTTGCGTGCATTTTTCTTGATAAGTTCCATCGCTCTGTCAAGAGCGTCGGCGGAAGGTACGGTGACGTCAGGCAGTGTTCCGTGAATATCGTTTTCATCGGCCCTTAACTCCCAGAAGCGTTTGAATGAAATTGATGTCGAGAGGTTCGACACCGGAAGCCTATACATGAGAATATCGCCGTAGCAGACGTTCATTCCACCGGTCTCCTCGCCGATTACCGTCCCCGGTAAAAATTAGAAACAATAATGGTACGATTAATTTCTTCATTTTGATATATGGGTGTTTAAAGTTATTCAAGCTGAATTTCTTTGTAGGACTATTAAGTGAAAATAGCGAGAGTGACCGGTAAGCCACAGGTTTTAGCCGATTTCCTCTTATGATACAAAATTACTGTGTTGCAATATACTGTACAATACCCAAAAGTGTATGATTTTTATTTTATTCGTCTGGTGATGGATTGCCGATGATGGTGCGGATGGGATTCTGACCGCATCTGTCATTAATGATTGTTAATATCATTGGTGTGGCTTTGAGGTTAGGGAATTAAGTTGTAATTTCGTCGTAGGTCAGACTTATTCAGAAGATGAGATTACGGAAAGATATTTTTGTTTTGGTTGTAGCGTCGGTTCTTTGGTTGTCGGGGTTTGCTTTTCATCCTGAACCGGGTAGCGCTCCGCCTGTTCCTATGGGCGGACTGACTGCGGCCGACAGTCTTGCCATCCTCGCCGCCGACTCCATAGCGGATGCAATAAGTCTTGACGAGGTCGTGGTGGTCGCGCCGATAAAACCCATCATACTTCGCGGCGATACGACCATCATCGACCCGCGTGCATTTCAGACAAGCGACGGTGCATATCTTGAAGAACTTGTGAGGCTTATCCCGGGTATGGCCTACGACAAGAAGAACGGTACCCTGACATATAACGGCCAACCCATAAACGACATCAACATCAACGGAAAGTCGTTTCTGAAAGACGGAAAGACCCTCGCTCTCGAAAATCTGCAAGCCGACCTTTTCAGTAAAATCAAAATCTATGACAAGTCCAGCGATGTCGACAGTTTCATGGGGGTACGGAGCGGAAGAAAGAACTATGTGCTTGACCTGTCGACAAAGGCGGACTACAACGGAAGTCTGATCCTCCAAGCATCTGTCGGAGCCGGAAACGAGGGGAAGAAGGAGGGGGAGCTCTCGGCAAACAGCTTCTTTGCCAACGGCGATAATTTTTCGCTGCGTCTGGAGAGCGGTAACCGTCGTCTCACCAGCCGCATGGAGGGTAACCGCGACGACATGGGCTATCTCAATCTCTCCAAGATGCTGTGTGACGACCGTCTGTCGTTGAATTTCAACGGTAGTCTTATGAATTCAAGGGATGGGGACGAAAATTCATCTTCATTCGAGCAATATCTCCCCGCAGGCAACACCTATGCTTACTTGCAGGGAACACATATCAGCCGCCGACTCAGCCTGCGTTCAAACATGGCGGCTACGTGGAGAGTGGGGGACAAAACTTTGCTTCATCTTGACGGCTCATTCTCGAAAGGGCGCGGGCGCAACGGTAGTGAGTCGCGCAACGCATCCTTTGACAGCAATCCGGGTCTCAACGTCATCTCTCCTTTCGAGGGGGAGGCCTACGACAATATTGATTCCGCTTCGAGACTCAACTCCGTCAGCAGTATGTCCGAATCTCGGTCGGATAACATGAACTATGGCTTTAATCTGTCGGTCACGCAGAAGTTGAATGAACAGGGGACAGCCCTTTCGCTTTCAGCCGGTATGACTGACGGCGACAATGAATCGCGGACGTTGAGCGGGTCGGAGACGCATTACTACCGTCTCTCCGGCGCTTCGGGCCGTGATTCCGTCCTTTATCGTAATCAATATGCCGTGACCCCCTCCGTCAGCCGCTCCCGATCGGTAGAGCTGCGGCTGGTCCAGCCTCTGTGGAAGGACTGGAAAATGGAACTGAGCGCACGTTACCGCCGTGACCACGAGCGTTACCGCCGCAGTACATACGACCTTACTCCATTCAATGACTCTGCCACTGACGGTCATGGCCTACGGGAAATCCCGGAGGGGTATGAGAGTGCATTCGTCGACAGTCTCAGTAACCATAGCTTCAATCGCGTGGATGCCACCAGGTTTGAGGCTAAACTTCTGTATTTCGCTGAGGATTGGAATTTCAACCTGTCGTTTGCCGCCGAACCTGAACGGCGTACTCTCGACCAGAAGACGGGCATACGTCAGGCCGATACTGTCAGACACTCGGTCAACTTCATTCCTAACCTGCAACTGAACCACTACGGTAAGAAGTGGTATTTCAGCCTCAGTTACGACGGATCGACCTCGCAGCCACAGCTTTCATCGCTCCTGTCGCTGACCGACAACAGCCATCCGCTCTACATCACGCGTGGCAATCCCGGACTCAAAGCGTCCTACCGCCAGAGTTTCCAGATAAACGCGCAGTATGTCCCGCTTCGTATCTCCTGTGATGCCAGGTTTGCGAACAGCTACAACACGGTGACGCAAGCGGTTTTTTACGACTCTTCGACAGGGGGGCGGACGACGTATCCGGTCAATATCAACGGCGAACGTTCGGCTCAGGCTGCCGTCCGCTACTATTCATTCATCAAGGGTAAAATGGCTTTGAGTTGCGACATAAACGGGACATACAACCGCGGTGTCGGTCTTATCAACGAGGACATGGAGGAAAAACCGCGCCGTAGCATCACCCGCTCAAAGTCACTCACCACACGCGGCGGATTCTCCTTCATTTCGGCAAAAGGGGGATGCAACCTTATGGCAAACTGGACACTCAACAGGTCGGCCAACGATTTCCGCGACGGCGACATCATCACGCGGGACTATACGCTGATGTTCAGCCCTCACCTCGACCTTCCATGCGGATTTTATGTAGGCTCGGAATTAAACTACAACATACGCACCGGCACAGACATCAATCCGCGTGATTTCCGCCAGTGTGTCTGGAACATGGAGGTGAAATGGCGTTTTCTCCGGCAGCGTGTGGCTGAGGTCGCTTTCGTATGGGCGGATATTCTCAGTGACCGCAAGTCATACATCCGCTCGGTCACAGCCTCTGGCGTCAATGAAAGTTACAACCGCCAGATAGGTAGCTACTTCTTCGTTTCGTTCTCCTATCGTCTCAACAAGAATTTTATCGGCAAGGAGAAAAAATAGTGACGCGAAAAAATATAAAAACGAATACCCCATGTACCGCTATATAATTCATCTGACCGTAGTATTCCTGTCGTTCTTATCACTGTCAGGATGTGGAGCCGACACTTCCGAGGCAGAGAGGACACTTGTCGGCGAGGCATATTCCGCCGGACTTGACTCGCTGTCCGAATCCGACAGCGGAAGGCTGGGGAAAGCTGTCGCACTCCTGTCGGAGACTGACGACGTGTGGGGGGCAATGGCTCGCTACGTCGCGGGAGAGATGGCAATGCGGCAGATGAATTTTCCCGCAGCAGTAAGCAACTATCTTTTTGCCGATAAAATCGCAGTGGCTGTCAGACGTGACGACATCGCGTTCAGGGCGCGCTATGCCATGATTGAGTTGAACGATAGGATTCACAACAGTAAGGGGAAGGCGGAGTTTGGCCGGAGAGCCTATGAACTGTTGGACCGTGTGGAGTTGTCTGATTCAGTCCGAATGGAGTATTACCAAGACATAATATATGCTACGCGCAAGGTCGACAAAGCATTTGCCGTCAAGGTCGCTGACGAGTACCTGCGCCGCGCTGAGAGTCTGGGTGATTCACTGGAAGTTAATACTGCGAGAATCCATGCGAGGATTGCCGGGCGTGAGGATGACCCTGAATTCAGTCTCAGGAATTTCGATCTGGGAGATACGGGCGAAGCAAAGTTCGAGCGGTTTATGGCGTATGTGCGTCATCTGCCCGCAGGAGTGGAGTTCTCGCTGCCTGACACTGTTGCCACACATCAGTCCGTCATTCACGATTTCATCACCGAACTCTGGAAGCGTGGCGATGACGCGAAGGCTTATTCGCTGCTCTCCTCACTGCTGGAAAGATATGAGAAGGATGACATGGCACAACCGTGGATGCTCACTTTCGGCTATCTGTCCTCGCCATACGCTTATGCCTACGAGACCCCGAGCTGTGAGGGGCTGTTGAGTACATTTCAGCCTGATGTCGATGATGTCGTCAGACGCTTTGATTACGAGGAGATACGTCTGAAAGGACAGATGGCTGCCTATAACCGCAATATGAGCTTATGCCTCGTGCTGCTGCTGATAGTGGTGGTATGTTTCGGGATATTCTATATCCGTCAACGTGCCATCCGGTCACGGCTGCAGGCACAGGAACTGATGGATTCGGTCAAGGAGCTTGATGTAAGTTTCCGGCGTTCGCAGCGTGAACTGTTCAGGAATGTATCGAAGCTCTGCGATGTCTATTACAAAAGTAATGTCGACGGAAATGACCGTATAGCGAAGGATGCTTTGAAGTCGATAGAGGAGTTCGTGAAAACTCCGGGGGTGTTTGCGGAACTTGAAAATAATCTCAACGCTGTTTCCGATGACCTGATGGAGCGTTTCCGTGCAGCCATGCCGGGACTCAGGGAGGATGAATACAGACTTTTCCTCTGCAATGCACTCGGCTTTTCAGTTCCGGCCATGATGATGCTTCTCGGGGAGAAGCGTGAGGTCATCTACAATCGCCGTCTGCGTCTCCGCGCTAAGATTACTGAGGCTGCACCTGAGGAGGGTGCATTTTTCGTGGAAAAGCTGGTATGACATATAGGTTAGGAATAATTAACATTCATCATAGCCCCTCCGTCCCGGCCATTAAATGCCGTTAGATGCTGAGGTTTAGGCCGTGATGAATGACGGGTAAGATTTACACGATGTAAATGGTTGATTTACAAAATCATGCGTAGCTAATGATGAATGTTTTATTATCCTTGAAAGTTGGACATGAGGATAAAAGACCATAAATTTGCTTCCGTAATCAATACATTCATCAATCAAAAAAATCATTGTTATGAAGTGGAATTTATTATTTCTTGTCGGGCTGCTTATGGCGAGTACCGGTTGCGAGGCCTCCTCAGCGAATACGTTTGTTTCGCCTGAAACGGCGCTGGAAGCTCTGCATCGTGACGTTGCTCAGGGTGATTCTCTTTGGATGGCAGAGAGGGTTTCAAAAGCCGGCGAAACGATACCGATAAGCTGTACTGAGAGGGGAGGACGTTGTTTCTGTTCTTTTCAATATAAAATCATAGATGTCCATTTCACCGTCATGTTGCCGGATAATCTTGAACATATCTTTGTCGGTATCAATGACATAACTCCCGGTGACGTGGACTATGCTACACCTGATACTAAGTGGTACACTGAAAATAACTTGCCAGAACTGACTGTTAATTTTCAAGTTACCAAAAGGATTCCCATGACAGGCAGGAAGCTCGATACACAGATTGTTCCGTTTACCTATAATTTTATCATTGATTTAGGCCGCATGAGGGCTACGACATTCTGAACTTAAATTGCCGGATATTCTCTTCGGTGAGACGACTGTCTGTCCTAAGGAGAAAATGCGATGTGGCAGGAATGAAACAGCAGGGGCTTCCGCGATGAGAAACGGTTCTCATCATGGAAGCCCCTGTTGAGTATGGCTAATGGGATTTTAAAGCCTTAGGCGTTCTTTACCTTGTCAACGATAGCCTTGAAAGCAGCGGGATTGTTGAGCGCGAGGTCGGCGAGGACTTTGCGGTTGATCTCGATGCCTGCTTTGTGGATAAGGCCCATGAGCTTAGAGTAAGAAAGGTCTTCAAGGCGGGCAGCGGCGTTGATACGCTGAATCCAGAGGGCACGGAAGTTACGCTTCTTGTCCTTGCGGTCACGGTAAGCGTAGGTAAGACCCTTTTCCCATGTGTTCTTTGCTACGGTCCACACGTTGCGGCGGCAACCGAAGTAACCACGGGTAAGTTTGAGGATTTTCTTGCGGCGAGCTCTTGAAGCTACATGATTTACTGATCTTGGCATTTTGAAAATGAGTTGTGAACGTCAGCGGCACGCGGATGCACTTAGAAATTAGGGGTGGCTGACCGTTCGGTTAGATAATTGAATTAGAAATCACGATTTGTTTAAGATCGGAAGAAGGGAAAGCCTTACTTGAGGGCGAGGAGTTCCTTGACGTTTGAAGAGTCAGCGCGCGAAACGAGCGAGAAGTGAGTGAGGTTGCGTTTCTGCTTCTTGGTCTTCTTGGTCAGGATGTGGCTCTTGAAGGCGTGTTTTCTTTTGATCTTTCCTGATCCGGTAAGGGCGAACCTCTTTTTGGCACCGGAGTTAGTCTTAATCTTTGGCATTTGTTGTGATTGTTAAAATAATGATTTTAATTCTATGGAGTGCGCGGCGGACGTCTGACCGGCGACCGCCACGCGCCTGTTTAGTAGTGTCTGATTTGACCCGTGAGTCTGTCTTGCGGAAAGAGCGGGGCGGGGGAGCGCCTTACTTTTTCTTGGGGCTTAGCATGATGATCATGCGTTTGCCTTCGAGGACAGGCATCTGGTCTACCTTGCCGTATTCTTCGAGGTCGTTTGCGAAACGGAGGAGGAGGACTTCACCCTGCTCCTTGAAGAGAATCGAGCGACCTTTGAAGAAGACGTATGCCTTCACCTTCGCACCTTCCTGGAGGAATCCGATGGCGTGCTTCAGTTTGAAGTTATAGTCATGGTCGTCGGTCTGTGGTCCGAAACGGATTTCCTTGACGACAACCTTGGTGGCCTTGGCTTTCTGTTCCTTCTGGCGTTTTTTCTGCTGGTAGAGGAACTTCTGATAGTCAAGCACCCTGCATACCGGCGGCTGGGCGGTGGGTGAGATCTCGATGAGGTCAAGACCGAGGCCGTCGGCAATCTTCAATGCCTCCTGTATGGAATAGATGCCGTTTTCAACATTGTCACCCACGAGGCGGACTTCGCGTGCGCGGATGTGTTCGTTGGTTGCGTATGGTTCCTCTTTACGGTGGTTGTTGAGAGGACGGCGAGGCCCGTTGTTCGGGTTATTGGGGGTGTTGTTGGGGCGCGGCGGGCGCGGGGTGAAAGGTTTTTTCTCCATTCAGGGGGTTATTGATTAATCATTTCGTTGACTTCTCGAGTCAATTCGTCTGCAAAGGTAGCAATTTTCATCGAACCTTTATCACCTTCACCCTGTTTTCTTACAGAAATTTCACCATTTTCAGCTTCTTTTTCACCGACAATGAGCATATAGGGTATTCTTTTGAGCTCGTTGTCGCGGATTTTTTTGCCGATTTTCTCATTTCTGTCGTCAACCTGAGTGCGGATGTCAAGGGCGTTGAGCTTGGCGGCGACCTCGTGGGCGTAGTCGTTGAACTTCTCCGAGATGGGGAGGACTACTGCCTGCTGGGGTGCCAGCCAGAGGGGGAAGCGTCCGGCAGTGTGTTCGAGCAACACGGCCACGAAACGCTCCATCGAGCCGAAGGGGGCGCGGTGAATCATCACGGGACGGTGCTTCTGGTTGTCGGAGCCGGTATATTCGAGCTGGAAGCGTTCAGGGAGGTTGTAGTCGACCTGAATTGTGCCGAGCTGCCATTTGCGGCCGAGTGCATCCTTGACCATGAAGTCAAGTTTCGGGCCGTAGAAGGCGGCTTCGCCGTACTCCTTGCGTGCTTTCAGACCCTTCTCTTCGCAAGCGTCGATGATGGCCTGCTCTGCGAGATGCCAGTTTTCGTCTGAGCCGATGTATTTTTCCTTGTGTTCGGGGTCACGGAGTGAAATCTGAGCCTCGAAGTTGTCAAATTTGAGTGCCTTGAAGATGTAGAAGATGATGTCCATCACTTTGAGGAACTCACCCTTGATCTGGTCGGGGGCGCAGTAGATATGTGCGTCGTCCTGCGTGAATCCTCTCACGCGTGTGAGGCCGTGGAGCTCACCGCTCTGCTCGTAGCGGTAGACGGTGCCGAACTCTGCGAGTCGCAGGGGCAGGTCGCGGTAGCTGCGGGGAAGTGCGCGGAAGATTTCGCAGTGGTGGGGACAGTTCATAGGTTTGAGCAGATATTCCTCTCCCTCCTCGGGTGTATGGATGGGCTGGAATGAATCCTTGCCGTATTTGGCATAGTGGCCTGAGGTCACATAGAGATTCTTATTGCCGATATGGGGAGTGATTACCTGCTGGTAGCCATACTGCTTCTGGATTTTGCGGAGGAATTGCTCGAGGCGGTCGCGGAGGGCGGTACCTTTGGGGAGCCAGAGGGGGAGACCTGCGCCGACGTTCTGCGAGAAGGCGAAGAGTTCCATCTCCTTGCCGAGCTTGCGGTGGTCGCGCTTTTTGGCTTCTTCGAGAAGGACGAGATATTCGTCAAGCATCTTCTTCTTGGGGAAGGTGATGCCGTAGACTCTGACGAGCTGGTTGCGCTTCTCGTCGCCGCGCCAGTATGCGCCGGCAAGCGAGGTCACTTTTACGGCCTTGATGGGAGCGGTGTTGGCGATGTGCGGGCCGCGGCAGAGGTCGGTGAACGAACCCTGCGTATAGGTGGTGATGTGGCCGTCTTCAAGTTCGCTGATAAGCTCGCATTTGTATTCCTCGCCACGGTCGCCGAACAGTTTGAGCGCGTCGGCCTTCGAGATGTCAGCGCGGACGATGGGATTCTTCTGCTGTGCGAGTTCGAGCATCTTTTTCTCGATGCGGGGGAAATCGGCTGAGGTTATCGAGTGTTCGCCCGGGTCGATGTCATAGTAGAAGCCGTTTTCGATGGCCGGACCGATGCCGAACTTCACGCCGGGGAAAAGTTCCTGAAGTGCTTCGGCGAGGAGGTGGGCCGACGAGTGCCAGAAAGCGTGCTTGCCTTCGGGATCGTCCCATTTGAACAGTTTGATTGTGGCATCCTCAGTGATGGGGCGTGAGATGTCCCACTCCTTGTCATTGACGGAGGCGGCGAGGATGTCGCGGGCCAGTTGGGGTGACAGAGATTCGGCAATTTGCAGAGGGGTGACACCGCTCTCAAACTGCTTCACGCTCTGGTCAGGGAAAGTGATGTTGATTGTTGCCATTATTAATAATGTGTGGTTTAGGGAGCCATACGAGCGACTCCTGTTATTTTTCAGCGTGCAAAGATAGAAAATAATTCTTGAATCTACACCCATATCATCATGGATAATATGATGATATGTTGAAAATTCAGTCGAATTTCGGAGTTGTGGAGGCGGAAGCGGCGCTTCCATGCCGCTAATTTCCTTCGATTACGGTAAATTCGGTAGCCTTGTCGCCGCTGCTGCGCTTGTTTTCGTCGAGAAGACGGAGGGCATGGCGGATACCCTCGACACCCATCTGCGAGGCGTATGCGTCGACTGTCGCAAGGAGCCATCCTTCGGAGAGTAGGGGCGACATTACGGCATCGTTGTCGAAGCCGACGATTTTGATTTCGCCCGGCTTGCGTCCGGCAGCTTTCAGCACATTGATGACGCCGAGGGCCATCGCGTCGTTGCAGCAGAACACAGCCTTGATGTCGGGATGGGCGGCATAGAGACGGGTGAATACTTCCTCGGCTGTCGCAGTCTCCCAGTTGGCAGGTTCACTTGCCACGCAGTCGAGACCCTGTTCGGCTATCGCCTTGTCGAATCCGGCTTTGCGCTGCTGTGCATTGTCGGCGACGGGGAGTCCTTCGATCATGATGACCTTATCGCCCTTTTCAAGTACGGATGCAAGTCGCTTTCCGGCAGCGTAGGAAGCCGTGAAGTTGTCGGGACCTACGAAGTCGACTTTTATTCCTTCCTTTTCGAGAAGGGCGTCGTCAAGTTTTATGTCGATGTTGACAACTGTCAGACCCTTCCCGATAGCGTAGGCCACCGGTGCAACAAGGGCTTTTGAGTCGATGGGGACGACGACGAGCGCGTCCATCCCTGCGTCGGCAAGTTCGCGGACGAGCGACACCTGTTTGTCTATCTCGGTCTGGGTGTCAGTCCCTGTCGATGTGAGTTCACAGCATCCGGTCTCCTCGACAAACTTCTCGGCACCCTGCTGCATCACTTTGAAAAAGTCGGCTTGCAGTGATTTCATCACAAGCCCTACTTTGGGAGTCTTATTTTCCATGGTCGTTATGTTATATTTTCAGGATTTAAATTGGGCTGTTCTTAAAGCAGTTGTCCGCAAAGTTAACTCAAATTCATAAATAAGGCAAGAAAAAAGGAGGATAACATTTGAGCGCGGGAATTTCAGGTAAATTCGCTAACTTTGTAGTCAAGATGAAGAAGATTGACAATGCAACCGTACAGCGAATACTTGAAGCCGCCGACATCGTCGAGGTGGTGAGTGACTTCGTCGCGCTCAAGAAGCGCGGGGCCAACTATGTCGGGCTGTGTCCGTTTCACAACGATCGCTCGCCGTCGTTCTACGTCTCGAAGGCCAAGGGTATGTGCAAATGTTTCAGTTGCGGAGAGGGGGGCAGTCCTGTCAGCTTCATCATGAAGCTCGAACAACTGTCGTTCACGGAAGCTCTGCGTTATCTTGCACAGAAATACAACATCCAAATCGAGGAGCGCGAGATGACCGACGAGGAGCGGCGTGCCGAAGGTGACCGCGAAAATATGCTTGCGCTCAACGATTTTGCAATGCGTACTTTCGAGAAAAACCTGAAAGACACGCCTGACGGACGTGACATCGGTCTGTCGTATTTCCGCTACCGAGGCATCAGCGACGCCATGATAGAGCGTTTTCATCTGGGTTACGCGCTTGATTCGCGCGACGCGTTTTTCAATGCCGCTGTCGGGCGCGGATACAGTGAACAATATCTGTTCTCGACCGGACTCTGCACCCGGACGGACGACGGCCGTGTCTACGACCGCTTCCGCGGGCGAGTCATCTATCCGATTTTCACACTCTCGGGCAAGGTCGTGGCTTTCGGTGGCCGCACGCTGAGCAAGGAGAAGAAGGTAGCCAAATACGTCAATTCGCCCGAATCGGACATATATCTGAAACGCCGTGAGCTTTACGGATTGTTTCAGGCGAAGCAGGCCATATCCAAGGCTCAGAAATGTATCCTCGTCGAGGGCTATATGGATGTAATCTCCATGCATCAGGCGGGGGTCTGCAACGTGGTAGCCTCGTCAGGCACGGCTCTCACCGTCGAGCAGGTACGTCTGATAAAGCGTTTCACTTCCAACGTCACCCTCATTTACGACAGCGATGCTGCCGGAATCAAGGCATCGCTGCGCGGTATCGAGCTACTCCTTCAGGACGGTATGGACATCAAGGTGCTGCTTCTGCCGGAGGGGGAGGACCCCGATTCGTTTGCACAGCATCATTCGTCGACCGAGGTGGAGGAATACATACGCGACAACGAGACCGACTTCATCAGCTTCATGGCACGGATACTGATGAAGGGGGCTGCAAATGACCCGACGCGCCGCGCACAGGTCATCACACGCGTGGTGAAGACAATCGCACTGATTCCCGACGAGATTACGCGCAGTGTCTACATTCAGGAATGTTCGCGTATACTGTTCATGGATGAAGATGTCCTGCGCCGGGAAGTCGGGAAATACTATAACGAGTTCAGGCTGAAATCCCGTGAGGAGCAGCAGCGGAGCGAGGCGTTTACGACCGCCCCGTCCGCTCCGTCTCCTGACTCGGCTGCCGTACCCGAACCGGGGATGACTCAGGAGGCTGTGCCGGACACTCAGGCCGATTCCGGTCACCGGCGTTTTCTCCGCACCTACGAGATGGCAATAGCGCGCCTGATTGCAAAATATGGCAACTATGCTTTCGCCGACGGTATCGACGATGAGGGGAATGTCGTCCCCATGACCGTCCTCGAATACATCGAATCAGACCTTGCCGCCGACGAGATAGGCTTTGTCAATCCTGACCTCGCACATTTTTTCGAGGAGGCGCAGCGGCTGAGCCGCTACACATGGGACGCGGATCTCGCACGCCGGCGCGAGGAGCTGGAAGCACAGCGTGGCATCGAATTTGCGGCAGGCATCGAGGAGATACGCCGTAAAGCGACCGACACAGGGAGCATCTCGGCAATGGAGCGCACTCTGCGTGAGACGGTCGACGCTAACTATGCCCACGGACTTGAAGACTTTTCATCGGCCTATCTTGCAAGGCAGATGTGTTCGTCGCCCGACGATTCGGTGCGTAATCTTGCATCCGATCTCGTCGTTGAGCGGCATATACTGAGTAAAGTCCACACCAAGTATGCCAAGGTGGAGACTGAGCAGGAGCTTCTTGACGAGCTTGTCCCGCGTGCGCTTCATGAACTGAAAGACGCGATACTCTGGACGCGGCTCCAGGATGCGCGCAAGGAGCTGGCTGCCTGTGCGTCGGACTACGACAGTGCCATCGCGCTCATGCAGCGCATGAAGGAGATTGAAAATGCGCGCTCTGAACTCGCCAAACTCATCGGCGACCGTGTCATCGTCCCGAGAAAGTAGGGCTTGTTAAGTCTGATTCAACCGTGATGGGTTATGCAAAGTAATATAGATGATTTCTTCATATCTGACAATGAGGTGAAATTGCCGGAGGAACTTGACTATGCCCGTGTGGGTGAATATATCTCCTCCGCAGAGGCGTTTTCCCGCTCAACCTATCAGAGTGTCTATATAATCGACTCCTTCAAGCGTAACTTCCTGTATGTCTCGCCCAATCCGATGTTTCTGTGCGGACTGTCGCCGGAGGAGATGAAGGAATTAGGCTACCGCTTCTATCTGGAATATGTGCCGGAAGATGAGCAGTCGCTCCTGTTTGATCTGAACCGGGCAGGATTCGAGTTTCAGAGCAACATTCCGGTTGACGAGCGGAAGGACTGGTATATCCAGTATGACTTCCACATATTGAACGCCGGTCACCCGATTCTCATAAACCATAAGCTGACCCCGATAGCCCTTACCTCCGACGGCCGTATATGGCTTGCCTTATGTGTGGTGTCGGCTTCCAACCATACCACACCCGGTCATATCCGTATACACCGTGTCGGGTCTCCTGAATACTTTGAATACAACCGCGTTACCCGTCGATGGGATAAACGAAGTATGCCAACCCTCACCGATGGTGAGAAGGAGGTGATAGCACTTTCAATACAGGGCTATACCATGATGGAGATAGGGGATAGGATGTGTCTTTCGCCTGAAACTATCAAGAAATACCGCAAGCAGATCTTTGAGAAACTTGAAGTGCGCAATATCACGGAGGCAATAATATCTGCTACAAACAACAGGCTATTGTAGAGCTGATAACGGATTGAATAAAAATAAAACGATTTACGCTACTTTAATTAATGCGTCAAAAATGCAAGGAGGACGAGCCTCGCGGTCGGTCCTCCTCTTCTAATCTACAATCTTGTAAAACACATATATTGAAAAAACGATTCATCTTATTAGTCACTATGGCTGATTAGAATCAGCGCATTTTCTCAAATGTGGTCTGAGGATTGTAAGATGGTTTGTAGTTTTTTTGCTTGGGGATTTAATCAAAGTTTTCAGGACGTTTGTCTCTGAAACATTAGGTTGGGGAATGTTGAGTGATGTATTTAGGTGATTATAATTTTAGCAGTTGTTTGAGATATGTTGCAAATGTAAAGATAAGATTGTATAAAACCAAATTTTTGACAGAAAATTATTGTCAAATGCAGCATTTTTATTTTATTTTCGCCTTAAAAGTAGCAAAAGTGATGTTTTTTGCTTGGAGCGGGGGAGGTAAGGGGTGTTAAGGAGTCTTGATTGGTGGTAGCCGGACTGCCGAACGTCAGGTAAAAGGTGATATGTGTCGATTTAACAAGTGTTCTTTCCACTAATTAGCTTTTTTTTACGCGCTCTGAATGGTAGTTAACGAAAATCTTGTTAACTTTGCATCTTGAAATATTGTTTAGTCTCCCTAAACATCCCTGATACAACGAAATAGCAAATATAAGAACTCTCCCTTAACGGGTGACAACCGCACTATGATAAAAAGATATCCGCTATACACCTTGTTGGCTCTTGTCCTCACAGCCCTCATAAGCGCCTGCAACAAAGACTCTGATAGCTTTGTGGCAGATGGTGATTTCGGCAACTGCACAGTCTCCTCGTTCAGCCTTGGCAAGAACGACAGTGTACTGAAAGGTCTCGACTCGGTGTATTTCTCCATCGACCTTGTGAACGCCGTGATTTTCAATGCCGACTCCCTCCCGAAAGGCACACGGACCGACAAGCTGCTTGTCAATATCGGGACCTCGTCCGCCAGCGGATGTGACCTTACATTCCGTAAGCTCGACACGACCCGCGACACGACCATCAGCTACATCGACAGTCCCAACGACAGTATCAACTTCTCCGACGGTCCGGTGAAGCTACTCATAACATCATACGATGGTCTTTCAAAGCGCGAATATACCATCAAGGTCAACGTCCATCAGGAAATTCCCGATACGCTCTACTGGGATCAGTCCGCCCGCCGTGCGCTCCCTACCAAACTCGCGGCTCCAACCGCCCAGAAGACCATCGAATACAAAGGGAGCGTCTACTGCCTCACGGCCTCCGCTTCCGCTCAGGCTTCGCTGGCTGTTACCGGGGACCCCTACGGCAACGACTGGACTCTTTCGGATGTCGTCCTTCCTGCCGGTGCGGACATCAGTTCCTTTGCTGCTTCTTCCGACTCACTCTATATTCTGGATAACGAAGGCAATCTCTACACTTCGGCCGACGGTAAAGCGTGGACTGCTACCGGGAGCCATCTCGACTACCTCTATGGTGGCTACGGCGCGTCCATCCTCGGAGCCCGCAAGGATGCCGACGGCTGGAAACACGTCAGCTATCCCGCTGGGACCGAGCGTGCGGTTCCTGCCGGATGCCCCGTCAGCGGTACAGGTCAGATGATGCTCTACGAGACCAAGTGGAGCGACCTTCCGCTTGCGATGTTTGTCGGCGGACGCGATGCGTCGGGCGCCCTCGTGGGTTCCTCGTGGGGCTACGACGGAGAGGTCTGGGCTAAAATCAGCGCACGCGACATCGACGAGCGTGAGGATGTCTCGCTTTTCCCTTACTTCACTCCCCGCACCGTCACCGGATTCTGGCGTGTGACCGAGCGTTCTACCCTGATTGCCCTCGGCGGACGCTACGAATCGACCTCAGGCATGGTCGTCTCAAAGAACGTGTATGTCTCCTATGATCAGGGCATCACATGGGACGAGGCTTCCGACTATCTCCAGCTCCCCGACTATATTCCCGATTTCGCTGCGGGGCAGGCTCTGGTCATCGACACACGTCTGACCGACGGACAATCACGTTCAGCCGCTCCTGTCGACGGCTGGACCTTCATGTCGGGCAACCGTCTTCCTGTATGGGCGACCCCTGTACCCTTTGCCCGGGAAAGCCGTGTCAGCGCCCCCACCACCGAATGGGAGTGTCCTTACATCTACCTTTTCGGCGGTGTCAATGCCGCCGGCTCACTCCATGATTCAGTGTGGCGCGGAGTCATTCGCCGGTTCAGTTTCGCACCCCTCTATTGATGGTATGCGTCATTCACACTCTATATAATTATATAATAATGTGGTGAACCGATGAATTCTCTCCTCCGAAACCTTCTGCTGATTATGTGGCTGCCCTTTTTTGCGGCAACCTCCGAAGCTCAGACGCAAGAGAGCGTCGAGACATATAAATTTGACATAGGAGCCGGCCTCGGTATGTCGGGCTATCTTGGCGATGCCAATGAAAGCTCACTGTTTGCCAATCCGGGCATGGCACTCAATGCCTCTTTCCGTTACCTGATGAACACCCGCTGGGCTCTGCGCGGTATGCTGACCGCCGCATCGCTTAGCGGCTCGACCGCCGATATGGAAAATGTACTTCCCGAAGGACGTGTCTATGATTTCAAATCGTGGGTCTACGATCTCGGCGGACGTGTCGAGTTCAACTTTTTCAACTACGGTATCGGCGAGTCCTACAAGCATCTCACGCGCGTATCCCCCTATCTGACCCTCGGACTCGGCGTCACGATGTCGTCAGGAAGCGGCGACAGCTATGTGGCCATGAGCCTCCCGATGGGTGTGGGTGTGAAATACAAGGTGCGTCCCCGTGTGAACCTCAGTCTTGAATTCTGCATGACAAAAGTGTTCGGTGACCACGTCGACAGCGGCGAACTCTCTGACCTCTACCAGATAAAAAGCTCCTTCCTCAAAAACACTGACTGGTATTCGACACTCATGCTGAGTGTCAGTTATGAATTCGGAAAACGGTGTGTCACCTGCCACCGCATTGACTGATTTCTCCACCACGTCAAAACGGATTGTTATTGTAAACTTAAAATTAATCACCGCGTCCGCACTTCCGGACACCTGCCGGAACCGCGGAGCGACAGCATAAAAGATATGACAGAAGAAATAGACAAGAGTAGCCTTCCGCGCCATGTAGCCATCATCATGGATGGCAACGGACGCTGGGCCAAAGCGCGCGGCCTCGACCGCAGCGAGGGCCATGTTGAGGGAGTGAACACAGTGCGCCGCATCACTGAGGTTGCTTCCGAACTCGGCATCGGCTACCTTACACTCTATACGTTCTCCACCGAAAACTGGAACCGCCCTCAGGCCGAGGTCGATGCGCTCATGCACCTGATAGTGATAGCAATCGAGCGCGAGACTCCTGACCTGATAAAAAATAATGTCCGCCTGCAGATGATAGGCGACACCTCGCGTATGCCCCGCGAGGCTTACGACCGTCTGCAGCAGTGTATAGCCGACACTTCGAAGGGGACGGGACTCACGCTCATCCTTGCCATCAGCTACTCGTCGCGCTGGGAAATCACCGAAGCCGCGCGTCAGTTCGCCGCCGATGTCGAGGCCGGCCGAGCCAAGGTCTCGGACATGAATTCCGACGAGTCATTCAGCCGCTATCTCACCACGAGGGACTATCCTGACCCCGACCTGCTCATCCGTACCGGCGGTGACCACCGTGTGAGCAATTTCCTCCTCTGGCAGATAGCCTACTCCGAAATATATGTCACCGACACGTTCTGGCCCGACTTCTCGCGTGAGGACTTCATGCGCGCGCTCAAGGATTTCCGTGGGCGTGAGCGCCGATTCGGTCTGACCTCCGAGCAACTTAAATAAAAAAACACGAACCAACCACACCCCTCCACTCCAAACGTCTGACCAATGCGTTTTAAATATATCACATTCCTGCTCCTGCTTTCGTCACTCTCCGGACCTCTGAGCGTCAATGCGCAGGCACCCGCAGACACCATCTATAACCCGACCATACTTTTCACCGGTCTGCCGAAAACCTACGAGATTGCCGACATTCAGGTCAAGGGTGCCGACAACTATGAGGACTATATCATCATCAACTATACCGGCATGAAGCCCGGCGACATCATCACCATCCCCGGTCCCGACCTCACCAATGCCTCCAAGGAGCTTTGGCGTCAGGGACTGTTCTCGAAGGTGCAGATTACGGTTGACAAGGTGGTGGGCAACAAGGTCTATCTTTCGTTTAACCTCCGTCAGCAGCCACGCATCGGTGCCATCAACTACCACGGAGTCAAGAAAGGCGAACAGCAGGACCTTGAAGAGGCTTTGCAGCTCAGGAAGGGCAATCAGATTACCCAAAACATCGTCAACCGTGCGGAGCAGATAATCTCGAAGTATTACAGCAACAAGGGCTTCGGCAATGCGACCGTGAAAATCAATCTCACCGACGACCTCTCGCATCCCAACGAAGTGCTTGTCGACATCAACGTTGACAAGAACGACAAGGTCAAGGTCCACAAAATCTACATCGACGGCAACGAGGTGTTGAGCGACAATCAGCTTCAGCGCGTCATGAAGAAGACCAACGAGAAGGGCAAGATTCTCAATCTTTTCCGTCAGAAGAAGTTTGTCGAGAGCGACTATCAGGACGACCTTGAACGCATCCTCCAGAAATATAACGAGAAGGGCTACCGCGACGCGACCATCCTTGCTGACTCTGTCGTGCCTTTCGACGAAAAGAGTGTCGATGTCTACATCAGCCTTGACGAAGGTAAGAAATACTACATCAACGACATCTCTTGGGTCGGCAACACAATTTATCAGACCGACCTACTTTCGAGAGTGCTCGGCATGGAGAAGGGCGATGTCTACAATCAGAAGCTCCTGAAAAAGCGCACTAACGAGGACGACGACGCAATCGCCAACTACTATATGAACAACGGTTACCTCTTCTTCGACATCACTCCGATAGAGAAGAACGTCTCAGGCGACTCAATCGACCTTGAAATGCGAATCATCGAGGGTCCGCAGGCGCGTATCAACAACGTCATCATCAACGGTAACGACCGTCTCTATGAAAAGGTAATCCGTCGTGAGCTTTATGTCCGCCCCGGCGAACTGTTCAACAAGGAGGACCTCATGCGCTCGGCACGCGAAATCGCCCAGACAGGTCACTTCAATCCTGAAAACATGGACATCCGTCCCGAACCGAATCAGGAAGACGGCACCGTCGACATCATCTTCGGCCTTGAATCCAAATCAAACGACCAGTTTGAATTCTCGATGGGCTGGGGTCAGACAGGTATCATCGGTAAGGTCGCCATCAAGTTCACCAACTTCTCAATCAAGAATCTTTTCTATCCCAACAGCTACAAGGGTCTTATCCCGCAGGGCGACGGCCAGCAACTGACCATCTCCGCCCAGACCAATGCCCGCTACTATCAGGCATACAGCATCTCGTTCCTTGATCCGTGGTTCGGCGGCAAGCGCCCCAACTCACTCTCTGTTTCCGCCTATTACAGCCGTCAGACCGGTGTGAACTCGTCGTATTACAGCCGCAACTGGATGAACGGTTACAACTATATGTATAGCGGAATGTATAACTACGGTTATAACGACTACTACCAGAACTCCTACGAGAACGCCTACGACCCCAACAAGTTCCTTCAGATGCTCGGTGTCTCGGTCGGCTTCGGTAAGCGTCTCAACTGGCCTGACAACTATTTCACCTTCCAGGCTGAACTCGGCTACAACTGGTATTACCTTAAAAACTGGGAATACCTGTTCGATATGCAGAACGGTACGTCCAACGCACTCACCCTCGGCCTGACCCTTGCGCGTAACTCGACCGACAACCCCCTCTACACTCGTAAAGGCTCCACCTTCTCGCTCAACCTCCAGCTCACACCTCCCGCCTCGATGTTCGGCAAGAAGAACTGGAAGCAACTCTCCGAGCTTGCATCCAAGCGCGAGACCTCCGCTCAGGTCGAGCAGGCACGCAAGGACCTCTACCGCTGGATTGAATACTGGAAGCTGCGCTTCAAATCGCGTACCTATACTCCGCTCACTGACCCGGAGGGCAAATATACGCTCGTATTCATGACCCGCGCTGATGCCGGCCTCCTCGGAAGCTACAACAAGTATCTCAAATCACCCTTCGAGACCTTCTATGTGGGTGGCGACGGTATGTCGGGTTCCTATACATACGCTCAGGAGACCATAGCCCTCCGCGGTTACGACAACGGACAGCTCACCCCCTATCAGCTCGGAGGCGGTTATGCCTACACCCGCTTCGGCATGGAGCTTCACTTCCCCTTCATGCTCCAGCCGACGACCACCATCTATGGTCTGACCTTCATCGAGGGTGGTAACGCTTGGACATCGGTCAAGAACTTCTCGCCCTTCGACCTCAAACGCAGTGCCGGTGCAGGTATCCGCATCTATCTCCCGATGATCGGTATGATGGGTATCGACTGGGCCTACGGCTTCGATACCGTCTACGGCCAGAAGGGTGGTTCGCACTTCCACTTCATCCTCGGTCAGGAATTCTGATGAAGCAGTGCCGGCGCGTCGCGGTTCCGCCTGTCACCCCGGGACCGAATCTTCCGGGGGAGGGCAGAGGATTAAACTTTTCGGCCGCTGACGTGTCTATATAATATCAATATTGTTTAATTCAACAGATTAATCCGTCCAAGAATATGAAAAAGATTTTCCTGACCTTAGCACTTATGCTTGCTTGCTTCGCGGGCGCTTCGGCACAGAAGTTCGCCCTTGTCGACATGGACTATATCCTCTCGAATGTCCCTGCCTACGAGATGGCCAACGAGCAGCTTAACCAGATTTCGCAGCGATGGCAGAAAGAGGTCGAGGCCGTGGCGAAAGAAGCCGAGACCCTCTACAAGAACTATCAGAACGAAATGGTCTTCCTGACCGACGACCAGAAGAAGAAAAAAGAGGCTGAGATTGTCGGTAAGGAGAAACAGGCCGCCGAACTCCGTCAGAAATATTTCGGACCCGAAGGCGAACTCTACAAGAAGCGTCAGACCCTGATGAAGCCGATTCAGGATGATGTCTACAACGCCGTCAAGAAGGTCTCCGAGGAGCGTGGCTATCAGTGCATCTTTGACCGCGCATCGTCAGCCGACATAATATTTGCCTCTCCGCGTATCGACGTGTCCAACGAGGTGCTTGAAAAGTTAGGTTATTCCAAATAAAATCCCTAACTTTGCACCGCTTCGCCCGATAGAGGCGCGGATGCAGCCGGAAAGCCGTTCAACCTACGGCTACCGCCAACACTTTTACAGCAATTAATCAATTTTAAAAATTAAAAACATCCCGAATACACAACGATGATTAAGAAACTTTTGCTCGCAATCATGATTGCGTTTCCCATGAGCCTCTTTGCACAGAAATTTGGTGTCATCAACACTACCGAGCTCATGCAGGCACTTCCCGAAGTAAAGACTGTCACCGAACAGATGGAGGCAGCTTCAAAGAAATACGAGGACGAGTTCTCGAAACTTCAGGAAGAATTCAACAAGAAATTTCAGGAATTCCAGGCTCTCGAAGCTTCTACTCCCGAGACCATCAAGGAGCGCCGCACTCAGGAACTTCAGGAAATCGACAATAAGATCCAGCGTTTCCGTGAGACCGCACAGCAGGATCTCCAGCGTCAGAACCAGCAGCTCATGGCTCCCGTTCAGGAGAAGGTCGTTAAGGCTATCCAGGGCGTAGGTGCAGAAGGAGGCTATACCTTCATCTTCGAGAATGTGATGCCCATCTACACCGGCACTGACGTGACCGATGTCACTCCCCTCGTGAAGGCCGCCCTCGGCATCAAGTAAGCCAGACCCGACATTAAATGACATTTTTCTGACTTACGATAATTTTTCATTACTGACAGATTAAATCCATCACCGTCCGCCATGTCACCCGCACTACGCGGGTCGTACATGGCGGGCGTTGGACATTAACGCGTTCCGTCTGCCGGACAAGTCACTTAACCATCTATCACCGCCACAGCTATGTTACGAATCAAACGCATGGACATCTTCATCCTCCAGAGCTTCGTGCCTCTGTTCATGATGACGTTCTGCATCTGTCTGTTCATAGTCCTGATGCAGTTTCTGTGGCGTTACATCGACGAACTTGTCGGCAAGGGACTCGGTGTCGATGTCATCGGCGAGCTGTTCTTCTACGCCGCCCTGACCATGATACCGATGGCTCTCCCTCTCGCCATCCTTCTCGCGTCGCTGATGACCTTCGGTAATCTCGGCGAGCAGTTTGAACTTACGGCGATGAAAGCCTCGGGCATATCGCTCCTGCGCACGATGGCTCCGCTTATCGTGCTGATGGTTTTCATCGCCACCGGTGCCTTCTTCTTCCAGAACGATGTCCTTCCGGTGGCGCAGACCAAGATGTGGACGCTTCTCTACTCCATGCGTCAGAAATCCCCGGAACTGGAAATCCCGGAAGGAGTGTTCTATGACCAGATTCCCGGCTACAATCTGTTCGTGCAGGAAAAGAACCGTGAGACAGGTGTGCTTTACGAGATGATGATTTATGATGTCTCGAAGGGATTCGAGAACTCATCCATCATCCTCGCGGACTCGGGCAAGATGACCATCACGCCCGACAAGACCCATCTATTCCTGCGCCTATGGCACGGCGAGTCGTTTGAGAATCTCAAGGATGCCGGAGCGGGCAACATGAAGAACGTCCCTTATCGCCGCGAGTCCTTTGACGAGAAGGACATCATGCTCAGGTTCGACTCCAATTTCAACCGCATGGACGAGCAAGGTATGCGCAATCAGTATGTCGGCAAGAACATGGCGGAGCTTCAGGCCACCATCGACTCCGTCGGTGCGCGCGTCGATTCCCTCGGCTCGACCTACGGAAACGCCCTGCGTGAATTTCCCTACATGGGTGTCCATGCCTACAAGACCGTCCGCACCGACAGCGGTGAGACTGTCAGGACCCGTCGCGCCGACGTGAAGCTCGACCGTCCGCTCAATGTCGACTCCCTCCTGCGCGGCTCCTCGTCAGGCGTGAGGATAGGCTACCTGACCCAAGGGCTTGCGAAGGCACAGCGTATGCGTCAGGAGTATGAATACAAGAGCCTGACCCTTGCCGACGACCTCAAAACCATGCGCCGTCATGCCATAGAGCTTCAGAAAAAATTCACACTCTCATTTGCGTGCATCATATTTTTCTTCATCGGCGCTCCCCTCGGTGCCATCATCCGCAAGGGTGGTCTCGGCACTCCGCTCGTCATCTCGGTGTTCCTGTTTATCTTCTACTATATCATCGACAACATGGGCTATAAGTTTGCCCGCGACGGTAAGTGGGAGGTATGGCAGGGTATGTGGCTCAGTGCCGCCGTCCTGCTCCCGATGGGCATATTCTTCACCTACAAGGCTGTCAACGACTCGGCCGTGTTCAACAAGGATGCCTACGTCAACTTCTTCCGCCGCTTCTTCGGTGTGAGCGAGGTGCGCCATGTCGAGATGAAGGAGCTTGTCATGGAGGAGGTCGATCCGACCTTGGCGGTGCAGCGTCTGGAACACCTGAAACTTGAAGTGGCTGCCTACCTGCGGAATAACCCCGCCCGTCAGAGCTATATTGACTATTGGCTCAGGGGCTATGACCGCAATGCGCTCCATGCCCTGCGCGATGAGATTGAATCGGATGTAGAGTATCTGTCCAATTCCCGCGAGAAGATGGTCGTCCTGAAACTGATGGACCTCCCGATACTGCGTAGCCTCTGGTTCCAGCAACCTTCGGAGACGAAGTGGCTTTCGTGGATCATGATAGTGCTTTTCCCCATAGGTGTCCCCGTATGGCTCTACGGCAGGAAGACACAGATGCGTCTGCGCGACGAGCTTGAAACGGTAGGGAAGGTGACTGACCAGCTCATCGACCTTATCGCACCGGATATTCCCCCCTCAATGTAAAATTTAGATTCCGATGGAAAATAATATAAGATTAGACAGCATAGAAGATGCCATCGCCGATTTCCGCGAAGGCAAATTTGTGATTGTGGTCGACGATGAGGACCGCGAGAATGAAGGCGATCTCATCATTGCCGCCGAAAAGGTGACACCTGACGACATCAACTTTATGATTACCAATGCACGCGGTGAACTGTGCGCCCCCATCACCATCTCGCGCTGCAAGGAACTTGGCCTGCAGCATCAGGTCGAGGACAATACGTCGATGCTCGGGACCCCCTTCACCGTGACCGTCGACCTTCTTCCGGGATGCACGACCGGCGTTTCGGCTCACGACCGCGCCGCCACCATCCGCGCGCTTGCCGACCCTACGGTGACACCCGATATGTTCGGTCGCCCCGGCCATGTCCATCCGCTCTACGCTCAGGATGCAGGTGTCCTCCGCCGTGCGGGTCACACCGAAGCTGCCATTGACCTCGCCCGTCTTGCCGGACTGCAACCTGCGGCATCGCTCATTGAGATTCTCAACGAGGACGGCACTATGGCGCGTCTCCCGCAGTTGCGCAGGAAGGCCGACGAATGGGGACTGAAACTAATCTCTATCCGTGACCTGATTGCCTACCGTCTGCGCACCGAGTCGCTCGTGGAGGAAGGTGTGGAGGTCGATATGCCGACAGCCTACGGTCATTTCCGCCTCATTCCATTCCGTCAGAAAAGCAACGGACTCGAACACATCGCTCTCATCAAGGGGGATGTGAGCGGCGACGAGCCGGTGCTGGTGCGTGTCCACTCCTCGTGTGCCACCGGTGATATTTTCGGCTCCCAGCGCTGCGACTGCGGCGAACAGCTTCACAAGGCAATGGAGCTTATCGACAAGGAGGGACGCGGTGCCATCGTCTATCTCAATCAGGAGGGGCGCGGCATCGGGCTGATGGAGAAAATCAAGGCTTACAAACTTCAGGAGGAGGGACTGGATACGGTCGATGCCAATCTTCACCTCGGTCACAAGGCTGACGAGCGTGACTATGGGGTAGGGGCTTCCATCCTCCGTCTCCTCGGTATCAGCAAAATGCGTCTTATCACCAACAATCCCGTCAAGCGTATCGGTCTTGAAGGCTATGGCCTTGAAGTGACCGACAATGTCAGTATCGAGATTGCCCCCAACCGCTACAATCTGCGCTATATGCTCACCAAACAGCAGCGCATGGGTCACACCCTCCACATGAATCCCGACGCAGCCAAGCAGTAATTCGCGTTCAATATTCGACGGAAATTAATGTTTGTAGGGACGCGCCGTGGCGCGTATGCCGGATGAAATAGAGTATGGACTCTGTCTGGCAT
>JAAVCM010000006.1 GCA_014802345.1 Bacteroides sp. | reverse complement strand
TTACGATAAGGTTAAGATTTTTTCATGTTAAGGTATTGGTAATCTATTCTATCCCTATAAAAGACACACACAAATCATACAGACAGCACCGCCGAAGAGACTTCGACGGTGCTGTCTGCGTTCTGTGAGTTTATCTTGCAAAAAGTTTTGTCGGTTTATGCCTGAACGGAGAGGAGAGTGGAATGGCCTGTGGCACGGATATTGCGGAGGGTTGCGGGGAAAAGAAGGGTTTCACCACGCTTTATGTGGTGGGTCTGCAATCCGGTCTCGGGATTCTCACTGCTGATGTCAGCCTCGCCGTCGAGACAGACCACGATGGTGAACGATTCGCGTGTGTGCGGAAGCTCAGTGGGAGTATCTCCGGGCGTGACACGGTGGGCTATGAAGTGAGGACAGTCTGCGAGAAGCGAACCGTGAGCAGGCGACTTGTAGGTGGGCTGGACGGTATAGTCGATAGCGTCGCGTGCCTGCGCCGTATGGAGTTCACGGGGCTTACCGTCGCTGTCACGGCGGTCATAGTCATATATGCGGTATGTGATGTCGCTTGTCTGCTGTATCTCCGCAAGCAGATTGCCCGCACCTATGGCATGGATGCGTCCGGCAGGGAGAAAGAAAGTGTCGCCGGGCGCGGAATCATAGGAGGAAATGACATCCATGATGGTGTGGTCGTTGACATGACGCTCGTACTCGTCCGGGGTCAGCGATTTCTTAAAACCGACATAAATTTTGGCATCGGGCGCAGTGGCTATGATGTGCCAGAGTTCAGTCTTTCCGGAGCAGTTATGACGCTCGGAGGCGAGTCTGTCGTCAGGATGGACCTGCACTGAAAGATCGTCATGGGCGTCGATGAATTTTATGAGGAGAGGGAAATTGTTGCCGAAACGTTCAAAGATGTCTTTACCGACAAGTTCGGCACCATATTCACCTATGAGTTCAGTAAGGTTTTTGCCGGTGAGGGGACCACGGTCCACCACGGAGACATAGCCCGGTACGGCCGAAATCTCCCAGCTCTCACCGATGGACGAACCTTC
Organism: Bacteroides sp.; assembly: GCA_014802345.1. Taxonomy (GTDB): domain Bacteria; phylum Bacteroidota; class Bacteroidia; order Bacteroidales; family Muribaculaceae; genus Duncaniella. The sequence continues at coordinate 95,609 of JAAVCM010000006.1, read as the reverse complement.
GGCGGGGATACCTTTGTAGGGGGCTATGCGGTCTCCCCCCCATATCACTGATTTCAGGTAAGGGGAGAAATGCAGGACTTGTGTCAGCATAGATTGCGGTTGTGAAATGGAAAAATGATTGAATATTAGCCACCTGTTAAAAAGAGAGGGGAGTATGGAGAGAATTATATAGGGGTCAGAGCATACGCAGGGCATCGAGAAGTTCGAGGACATCAAGACGCGATAGCGTGCGGCGCTGGCCGAGAGTCGACGCGAAATCGTGAGCCACGGACTGCACCCCGCGATGGTTGAAGACGCGGTTGAGATATGAATAGTTTTTGTTGAAAAGACGTTCAATCTCGTCGTCATCGAGCGAACATGACTCGTGACCTTCCTCGCGTGCGAGATCCAGAAGGAAATCGTGGAGTTCGTTCGGAAGAGCCTGACGCTTATTGACCACAGAGCGGCAGAGCAGATTGGACATCAGCATGGCTATGCCGATATTATAATTCTTCAAAATCTGGTTCCATGCTGTCTTGGCCGAAACGCCGGGATTACCGGCAAAATAGAAATCGGGCGACATAGCCACCATTTCGTTAGGGTCACCGTCGAGGGTAATGGATGCGAGCATATCCTCGCCGTCAAAGACCATGAGTCCGATTGCCATACCGGTCGCACCATAGCAGCGATCGGTTTCGTCGGTATATTTAAGACTTTTCATATTTTTATCTCAATGCGTTTAATGCAGAAAAATTTTTTTACAGTTTCAAAATCAAAACGTCCTTAGAGGGCAGATAGTTTCAGGATAATTTCCGTATGGGACTTCATCAGTTGACAATCAGTATTTTTGCGACCACATCGCCCTGTGAGTCCGTTTCAGAGCTGACGGAAGCGAATACATAGTAGACACCGCTCTTGGCGCGCGCGCCGCTGAGTGTGCAACCGTCCCATGTCGCCATACCTCCCTCCGATGTTGTCTGATAGATGAGGTGCATACCTGAGTCCATGATTTTGACCAGTGACGAATCCATGAGACCGCGGATGGTGATCAGACCCGTGTATTCAGGGGTAACAGGGTTAGGGTAGGCGACCACGTCGGAGTAGTCAGGACGACCCGGTGAAGATGTCGATGAATATTCATAGAGTCCGTTGAGGGTCGAGACAAACACAGAGTTGGAATTTGGGTCGACGAAAACATCCGTGATGCAGTTGGTGGGGAGGGGGGAATTGGACGTATTGAAATTGGCAAGGATTTCATCGCCGTTCTCGCTCACGAGATAGAGCCCCGATGCAGCGGTCGCTACCCATTTGCGGTCGGATGCATCAACGGCTATCGCATAGACAGTCTCTGTGTCCAGCAGATAGTCGGCAAGATTCGTGCCATCATTGCGGGGGACTTTCAGACGGTTGATGTTGAAGTCGGACGAGAAGATTTTGGATGGATTTGAAATCTCGACAGGACCTTCTGTCGTACCGATCCATACGCGTCCTCGGCTGTCCTCGGCGAAACAGAGGAGATAGTCGGGCGTGAAAGTCTTGCCGTCCTGATCGGTAAGCGTGGTGATGACAAGAGATGTATCGTCAGAAGGGTCAGTGACCGAACTGCCATAGTGAAGGGCAGAGAACCCTTTCTTGTACTGCGCGTCGACCATTAGGATGGCGGGGACTTTCGAGCAGACATGAAAAGCCACGTCGCGCAGATGGATGTCGCCACCCATATCGAGTTTCACCCAGTCATCCATTACTATCGTGGCGGGATCCTTGCGGCGTTTGTCGGCGGGGAGGACGACGAGGGGTGATTTGGTAGCGTCCTCAGTGTAGACACCGATGAGCAGATTACCTTTTGAATCAAAATGAGCGGAATTGACACTTACCCTCCAAGTACCCTGATTGACAATAGGTGAGTTCGTATGGTCAAACTTGGCTATCTGTTTCCCGTCGCGCACCACATAGACCCCCTCATTGGCACTTCCGATATAGTGAATCGAAGGGTCGTCAGGGTCTTCGAGGAGAAAAGTAGGGGAGAATATGGCGGCCGACGGTTTGTAGTTGGACACATTGGCTACGAATGTAAGGTCCTCTGAAGCCTTGATGTCGGAAATCTGTCCGTCCTCAATGATATTGCCGGTGAATGGGGTATAGAGAAAGTCACCGTTGCCCACCGGAAGATGTGCGCTCAGACCCTGATTGGCAATCATAAAACCGCGTCGGTCGGGGAGCGGAATGATATGGGACACATCGGAGAACGTCGTTGCATCCGAGGGGCGGTACTTGTCGCGCAGCACTGTGAGCTGTCCATCGTCGGCAAGGCTGTAATGACCGAGTCCGTCACTGTCGGCAGCCCAGAGAGAACCGGTGTCGGTCAGGGTCGACAGGTGACATCCTGCCAGAGGCTCAGGCAGCGAGATGGAAGGATGGGCGTTCCAAGGGGCATTGTAGTGGTAGAGCTTCCCGCCTGCGGTTGCGTATGCGTCGCCGTTGGCAAGGAATAGGGAGGTCACTCCACCCACACCCGAGTCGGATATTGTCGCTTCGGCTGTCGGGTCGTCGCTGACACAAACATAATAGAGACGGTTGTTGCCACCACGCATGGCGAAATGCGAACCCTTGATCCACTCGTTTCCTTGAAGCGGCATGAGCTGCCTGAAAGCGGTGGTGCTTCCCCCTATGCGTGTAAACCTGTTGATGTTGTTGTGGCGCCCATCTCTCGGGGCTGCCATGAGTTCAAATGTATTATCAGCCGGATTTGTCGCTACGAGCAGACGGTCAGGAGTCAGGGCTACGGCAGTGACAGGATAGTCGAAAATTGCCGATTCACGCACCTCCCAGCCATTTTCGTCATAAATCACAATGCCAAAGGATGTGGCGACATAGATGAGGCCGTCGGCAAACTTCACATCATTTATCTCTTTGATACGGTTGACGTTTGCGTCGCGTATATCGGGGAGGCTGATGCGGTCGCCGTCATCGGGAATGATATCTATATTGGCATCTCCGTAGGCCACAAGCAGATAACGTCCGTCGGTATTGTAGAAAATATCTTTCACCGGGCTTCCGCCGAGGTCAGTCCCCGGAAGGAAGGAGCGGCTTTCGTCGTGTGATTTGTCATAGGAATGGAGAGTGCCTGCCGTAGCGAGATAGACAAGGTCAGGTGTCTCTATAAGTTTATCGGGTGTGCCGAAAGCAGGATAGACCCTCCAGCTCCCTGTGGCGAGTTGGGCAGGGAGAGCAAAGGGGAGAAAAGAAAGGAGGGATACTATAAGTTTCCGTAACATTTAGTGTGGGCTTAAATGGGGTGAGAGGTTAAAAGGTTTGGGGAAAACGTGGGAGACGACGACCTGTCAGGGGTATTCGGGCTGACGTGTGCGGCTCAGACAGTCAGAGTTTGCTGAGATAGTCGAGCAGACGCGCTGTGGCACGTCCGCGGTGACTGATGGCGTTCTTGTCATCGGCACTCATCTCGGCAAAGGCCAGTGTGCTTTCCACAGGTTTGAACACAGGGTCATAGCCGAAACCGTCGGTGCCTCGTGGTGCAGTCAGTATCTCGCCCTCGACTCGGCCTTCGAAGGTCATTTCCTTTCCGTTGAGGATAAGGGCGATGACGGTGATGAACCTCGCTGAACGCTCCGTGACTCCTTCGAGATTCCGGAGGAGAAGTTTCATATTGGCCGCGCTGTCATGGCCGGGGCCGGCATAGCGTGCCGAGTATATGCCGGGAGCGCCGTCGAGCGCGTCGACCATAAGTCCCGTGTCGTCGGCAAAACAGTCGTAGCCGTAATGCTCCTTGACGTAGCGGGCTTTCATCAGGGCGTTGCCTTCGAGCGTAGTGGCAGTCTCGGGAATATCTTCCTCACATCCAATCTCTTTGAGCGAAAGGATACGGAACTTGTCGCCGACTATGCGGCGGATTTCTGTCAGCTTATGGGCGTTGTTTGTGGCGAATACTATATCTTGCATACCTGTTGTCTACTATACTGCATATTAATTATAAACGTCGTCAAGGTGTTAATATTGCTTACAGCAGCGATTTTATGTATTAAGCCCCTTTGTAGGCCATAGAATTGAGGTTTTCGGGGTTTGCATTTGTAAATTTTTATAATCTTTGATTCTCAAAGATTTGAAACAATGTTAATAAAAAAATAAAAAAAGTGATATTTTTTTGCAGTTTAGTTTTGTAAATTTTTGTAATTTTACACCGCCAATCTATATCCTTGCAAGTTCAATACTGATATGGCTGAAGAAGTTTATCATATCCCCGCGCTGCTTCCCGAGACGATAGAAGCACTTGACGTGCGTCCGGGCGGTATCTATGTCGACGCTACCTTCGGTGGTGGCGGTCATTCGTGTGCCATCATGCAACTTCTTGACAGCGAAGCCGGTGGGCATCTTTATTCTTTCGATCAGGATGAGGATGCGGTCAGGCGTGCGCCGGAGGACGACCGTTTTACGATGGTCTATTCCAACTTCCGCTTCATCACCAATTTCATGCGTTACTATGATGTCGACGGTGTCGACGGTGTGCTGGCCGACCTCGGAGTGTCGTTCCATCACTTTGACGATACGGAGAGAGGCTTCTCCTTCCGCGGGGACGGCCCGCTGGATATGCGCATGAACCGTCAGTCGACCCGCTCGGCAGCCGATCTGCTCAACACACTGCCGGAGGAAAAGATTGCTGATATTCTCTATATCTACGGGGAACTTAAACAGAGCCGTGCAATGGCGCGCTCGATTGTCAAGGCAAGGAGTGCGGCACCGCTGACCTCCATCGGCCAGCTCATGGAGGCCGTGAAGCCACATATTGACCCCCGCAAGGAGAAAAAGGAACTTGCACAGCTCTTTCAGGCTCTCCGCATAGAGGTCAACGATGAGATGGGCGCACTCAAAGCCCTCCTTGAAGGCTCCCTGAAAGTCCTGAAACCGGGAGGGCGACTTGCGGTCATCACCTACCACAGCCTTGAAGACCGTCTGGTCAAGAACTTCATGAAGACCGGTGATTTTACCGGAAAGGCCGAAAAAGACTTCTTCGGAAAAATCAATGCGCCCATGAAGCCCTTGGGCAACAAACCGATTGTCCCCGGGCCGGAAGAAATCGAACGCAATCCACGCTCACGCAGTGCCAAACTCCGTGTGGCGGTCAAACTATAACCAAAGAAAACATCCATAACACTAACTCTCAACTCACGAAAACACAACATTGGCAACACGAACTCTTAAAGCCTCCGGGCGTACGTCAATAATCACCCGTCTTTTCAGAGGGCAGGTACTGTCGAGCGATTTTTTCGCCCGCCACTGGCTTCCTGTGGTTCTCGGCGTGGTGGTGGCGATGGTCTACATAACGACTAAGTACACCTGCCAGACCAACATGGAGAAGATAGCCGAGCTTGAACGCCGTCTTGAAATAGTCACCAACGAGAAGTCGCGCGAGCGCAGTGCCTTCATGGGGCGTATCCGCGAGACATCCATGCAGGAGATGGTCGATTCGCTTCATCTTAACCTTAAAGTCCAGTCACAACCACCCTATAAGATTCCGAAATAGTGAAAAAGGACAACCGCAGTCATATCCTGATACGCTACGGCGTCATCATCGTCTTCATCCTGCTCCTCTCGGCGCGCATAGTGATGAAGCTCTGTGACACGACCGTCATTGACGCAGACAAATGGAATCAGCGTGCCAACGAACTCCTCTCGCAGACAAAGATAATCATCCCCGGCCGCGGCAACATCCTTGCCTCCGACGGAAGTGTCCTCGCTACGAACCTTAATTTCTACACCGCCCGTCTGGACTACCGCGCCGAGAAGTTCAATGAGAAACTTTTCCGCGATACTATCGACGACCTTGCAGCGTGCATGGCCGAGCAGTTTCCCGTGCGCAGTCCCGAGGAGTGGAAAAAACATCTGCTGAAACCTCTGGAGAAGGTCAAGGAGAAAAGGCCGCGCGCCTACAAACTCATGTCGGGTCTCTCGCACCACGACATGGAGACCATGCGCACCTTCCCTTTCTTCAGCATCAAGAACCGTAACCGCAACGGTCTGACCTTCGAGAAATATATGCGCCGTTTCAACCCCTACGGCGACATGGCGCGCCGAAGCATCGGCGGTGTGGGTGAGACGACCGAAAGCAAGGAAATCCACGGCATCTCAGGTCTTGAAAAGGCACTTGACTCGCTGCTTTACGGAAAAATCGGTTACAGCAAGATGATTAATCTTACCAAGAAAATTACCGACTGGACCGATGTTCCCGCAATCCCCGGCTGCGACATCGTGACCACCATCGACATCAATATGCAGGACATCGTCGAGAGCGAACTCAACAACGTGCTTGACTCCTGCGGTGCCGACTGGGGTGTGGCAGTGCTGATGGACGTGCGCAACGGCGACATAAAGGCTATCTCAAATCTCGAGCGGAATCCGCGTGGCGCGGGCTACATCGAGGCGCGCAACCGTGCCGTGATGGGCTACGAGCCGGGTTCGGTCGTAAAGACCCTTTCGATGATGATTGCTGTCGAAGACGGACTCGTCCCCGACCTCAACGAGGTGCTGCCGACAGGCAACGGCTGGGCATACGCAGGAGGCCGCCCGATTACCGACTCGCACTACACGGGTGCCATCCGCGTGGGCGAGGTACTCGAACAGTCGTCCAACATCGGCATGGCGCGAATCATAACCCGCAAGTATAACGATAATCCGGGTGCGTTCTATTCCCGCGTGAAGGAACTCGGATTCCTCGAACCGATGAACACCGGTATCGCCGGTGAGGTGCCTCCGCGCTTCGACAGCATCCCCAACGACCGTGGAGGCCGCATAGCCCTCTCGCGCATGAGCTACGGGTATGCGACGGAGATTCCCCCGCTCTACACGCTTGCAATCTACAATGCCATAGCCAACGACGGCGTATTCGTGCGTCCGCGTCTGGTCAAGGAAATCAAGGGTACGGTCGACTCCATCCTTCCTGTCAGCTACATGGGCAACGGTCGTGCCTGTTCGCAGCGCACCGCCGGAATCCTCCGCCGGATGCTCACCGATGTCGTATGGGGCGAACACGGCACAGGACGTTTCCTCCGCAACAATACTGTCAGAATCGCCGGAAAGACAGGTACCTGCTACATGATTGAGAACGGTGCCTACAATCAGTCGAAGAAACGTCTGGCTTTCTGCGGATTTTTCCCGGCCGACAATCCGAAATACTCCTGTGTCGTCCTCACCTGCCATCCGACGCGCAATTTCTTCGGCGCGGCCACTACCTCCGGTCAGGTACTGCGCAACATAGCCCTCAAACTCTACTCACGCGGTATGCTGGACAACAGTTCCGACTATCGCGGAGCCTCCCCCTCGACCATCTCCCCGACTTTCTATGCCTCGGCTTACGGCCGGAAAGCATACGACGCCGTAAAGACTGACTTCGCCCTTCCTTCCCACAAGGCTATGCAAGCTCCGCGCAAGACGGCGGAAGGCTCTGTGCCGGACGTGAAGGGTTACAGTCTACGCGAAGCGATAGTGGCCTTGGAGACAGCCGGATATAACGTAGACTACTCCGGTGCGGGCTACGTCCGCTCGATGTCGCCCGGCGCAGGCTCCCGACCGCCGCGCGGTTCGCGCATCCGGCTCGTCCTCGGCGACTGACGGGACAGACAATCAACCACGAAAGTGTAACTCGCAAAAATATTCACCACCCTCTAACTCATATAGCTAAGTGAAACAACTGAAAGAACTTCTGTCGCCCATCGACATCATACAAATCATAGGCAATGCCGACGACAAGGAAATAACCGGCCTGACCTCCGATTCGCGCAAGGTCGAAGACGGCACGCTATTCGTGGCCGTCCCCGGCGTGAGTGTCGACGGCCATAAGTTCATCCCTATGGCTGAGGAGAAAGGTGCAGTCGCGGTGGTGTGTCAGGAACTCCCGGCAGAGCTTTCAACCCGCGTCACCTATATCGTTGTCCCCTCGTCGGCTCTCGCACTTGGCTATCTCGCCTCGCAGTGGTTCGACAATCCTTCCCGCAAGCTGAAACTTGTGGGTGTCACCGGCACTAACGGTAAGACCACGACCGCTACATTAATATATGAGATGGCGCGTCTGCTCGGCTATAAGGCAGGTCTGCTTTCGACTGTTTGCAACTACGTCGATGACAAGGCTTATCACACCGACCATACGACCCCCGACCCCTATACCCTCAACGAGATGCTTCACCTTATGGTGGAGGCGGGATGCGAGTATGCGGCCATGGAGGTCAGCTCCCATGCTGCCGACCAGCAGCGTATAGCCGGACTGCATTTCGTCGGCGGTATATTCACGAATCTGACCCGCGACCATCTTGACTACCACAAGACATTCGAGGCTTATCTCGCCGCCAAAAAGAAATTTTTCGATATGCTGCCGCGCGATGCCTTCGCTCTGACCAATGCCGACGATAGGGTAGGGGAGGTGATGCTCCAGAACACACGCGCCCATCGCTACACCTATTCGCTCCGCAGCGAGGCGGATTTCCGCGGACGCATCATTGAGTCGCGCCTCGACGGAACACTCCTCTCGCTCAACGGCCACGAGGTCGAGATGCTCTTCACCGGAAAGTTCAATGCCTACAACCTTACCGCCGTCTACGGTGCCTGCATCCTGCTTGGCTGGGAAAAGGGTGACGTTCTGCGTGAGATGTCGCGCCTTGTCCCGGTTGCCGGACGTTTTCAGGCGTTCCATTCGCCGAAGGGCTACACAGCCATCGTCGACTATGCCCATACCCCGGATGCCGTGGTCAATGTCCTCAACGCAATCCGCGAGGTCGTAGGCAAGGAGGGTGAAATCATAACCGTGGTCGGTGCCGGTGGCAACCGCGACAAAGGTAAGCGTCCAATCATGGCACGCGAGGCCGCCGCACGCAGTGAGCGTCTGATTCTGACCTCCGACAACCCCCGCTTCGAGGAGCCTGAGGATATTCTCCGCGATATGGAGGAGGGACTTGACGAGGCAGCCCGCACGCGCACCCTTCACATCACCGATCGCCGTCAGGCCATACGCACCGCCGCCTCGCTTGCCGGAAAAGGCTCGGTGATACTGATTGCCGGCAAGGGCCACGAGGACTATCAGGAAATCAAGGGTGTCAAGCATCATTTTGATGACCGCGAAGTGGTGCGTGAAATCATTGCCTCCGAAACAGTCTGAAACCTCTGTCCCCACCGATTCAGTAAAAATTAAACTGTCAAATTTAAGAAGCTGTCTGAAAAGTGCTTTACTATCTGTTTGAATATCTGCAACAGTTCGACTTCCCCGGTACGCGTCTGATGAACTACATCACGTTCCGCTCCGGAGCAGCCCTTCTTCTCTCGCTTTTTATTGCCCTTGTGTTCGGGCGCAAAATCATCGACCGCCTGCAACTGATGCAGGTCGGTGAAATCATCCGTGACCTCGGTCTCGAAGGTCAGATGCAGAAGACCGGCACCCCTACGATGGGCGGTGTCATCATCATAATCTCAATCCTTGTCCCCTGCCTGCTCGTCGGCGATCTCAGCAACATCTATATGCTCCTGATGCTGATAGCCACAGTCTGGCTCGGAACCCTCGGTTTCTGTGACGACTACATCAAGGTGGCGAAGCACGACAAGGAGGGAATGAAAGGAAAGTTCAAAATCATCGGGCAGGTAGGTCTGGGTCTGATTGTGGGTCTGACCATGTATTTCAGCCCGGCAATCACACAGCGTCAGGTAATTCCCGTCAAGTACACAAGCGATAATGTGGAGACGGTCTACCTCAGTCAGTCGCAGGATGTCAAGTCGACGCAGACCACTATTCCTTTCGTAAAGGACAACAACTTCGACTATGCCTATCTGACCGAATGGCTGGGGCCCTACGCTCAGGCGGGTGGCTGGGTGCTGTTTGTCCTTGTGGTGATAGTGGTGGTCGCCGCTACCAGCAACGGCGCAAACCTCACCGACGGGCTTGACGGCCTATGTGCGGGTACGTCAGCCATAATCTGTGTCGCCCTTGCAATCATGGCCTATCTCGGAGGTAACGTCATCTACTCGACTTACCTGAACATAATGTATATCCCGCAGTCGTCCGAGCTGGTGGTCTTCATGTCGGCCTTCATCGGTGCGCTCATCGGATTCCTGTGGTACAACGCATATCCCGCACAGGTCTTCATGGGCGATACCGGCTCGCTGACAATCGGGGGTATCATAGCGGTCTTTGCCATCCTCATCCACAAGGAATTGCTCATACCTATCCTCTGCGCCATCTTCTTTGTCGAGGACCTCTCTGTGATGATTCAGGTGGCCTACTTCAAGTACACCAAGAAGAAATATGGTCAGGGACGGCGAATCTTCAAGATGACCCCACTCCACCATCACTACCAGAAACCGGGCAATTCCGGGATTCAGGCTCTCATACAGTCACCCGTAAGGGCCATTCCGGAATCGAAGATTGTCACCCGCTTCTGGATTGTCGGCATCTTCCTTGCGGTAATCACATTCGTAACTCTTAAAATCAGGTAATCAGTGCCTGACCTCAACATAACAAAATTACATTATCCGAACAACGAAATGACAAAAAATCTCGTCATACTCGGCGGAGGTGAGAGCGGTGTCGGAGCCGCAATCCTCGGCAAAGAGAAAGGAATGAACGTGTTTCTCAGCGACTATGGTACCATAGCCGACAACTATCGCCGTATGCTCGACGATGAAGGTATCGAGTGGGAGGACGGCCATCACACGATGGAGCGCATCCTTGCCGCCGATGAGGTGGTCAAGAGTCCCGGCATCGCCCCGACGACTCCCGTCATGAAGGCTATCGCCGAAAAGGGGATTCCCGTGATTTCAGAAATCGAATTTGCCGGACGCTACACCGATGCCAAGATGGTCTGTATCACCGGCAGCAACGGCAAGACCACCACTACACTGCTGACCTATCACATCCTCAAGAATGCCGGGCTTAAAGTCGGGCTTGCAGGTAACGTCGGGCGCAGTCTGGCGCTTCAGGTCGCCCGGGAGCATCACGACATCTATGTCATCGAGCTTTCGAGCTTCCAGCTTGAGAATATGTATAGGTTCCGCGCAAATATAGCGGTGATACTCAACATCACCCCCGACCATCTTGACCGCTACGAGTACAAGATGCAGAACTATATCAACGCAAAGTTCCGTATCCTCAACAACCTCACTCCGCAGGACGCTTTCATTTACTGGCAGGATGACCCCGTCATCAACCGTCAGCTCGAACAGGTGCGCACCGAGGCGCAGATGTATCCCTTCGCCGAACATCGTGAGGAGGGGACGCGTGCGTGGGTCGACGACGAGGCCTCACTCATCATCGACACCCCCCACACCTCGCTCCGTATGCCCCGTGCCGAACTCTCGCTCAATGGCCTCCACAATCTCTACAACTCGATGGCAGCAGCTCTCTCCGCCTGTATCCTTGACATCGACAAGGCTGAAATACGCGGTGCGCTCAGTGATTTCGAGGGGGTCGAGCATCGTCTGGAATATGTCGCTACCATCGGCGGCGTGCGCTACATCAACGATTCAAAGGCAACCAATGTCAATTCATGCTGGTATGCGCTTGAATCCATGCCTGAGGATACCATCCTTATTCTCGGCGGCAAGGACAAGGGGAATGACTATACCGAAATCCTTCCTCTCGTCCGCGAGAAAGTAAAGGCGATCGTCTGCATGGGCAAGGATAACTCCAAACTGCTTGATTTCTTCGGTAAGGAGGGAATCGAGCTTCACGACACCCACTCGATTGATGAAGCTGTCCGTACCTGTGCTGCCATTGCCAAGGACGGTGACACGGTGCTCCTCTCCCCCTGCTGTGCCAGCTTCGACCTTTTCAGCAGCTACGAAGACCGTGGCCGCCAGTTCAAGGAGCGTGTAAAGGGGTTGAAATTTTAGTATAGAGATTAAAGTATAGAGTATAGCTGACACTTAATCCTTGTTACTTAATATATTAAAGAAATAAATGTCTGTCCAATCTCCCTCCATTCAGGCCGAAGAGGTTCAGGCTAATGCCAAGCCTAAGGCTGTCTCCAACGCCGACAAACATATCTGGGGTATTTTTATAGCCCTCTGCATCATTTCGACCATCGAGCTTTACAGTGCCTCCTCGCGTGAGGTCGCAAGCTCCTCGCTGGGAGTGATGGGGCCCATCATCCGCCATCTCGTCATGCTTGCGGGTGGTGCGCTGCTGGTCTACTTCCTTTCACGCCGCCACTATTCCGATTTCATCCCCTTCACGCTGGGGTTTGCACTTGTCAGCGTGGTGATGATGGTCTATGTGATGTTTTTCGGCGAGATTGTCAACGGGGCGCGGCGATCGCTCACCATATTGGGTATAGGCATATATCCGGCTGAGATGGTCAAGCTATCGGCGGTGCTGCTGATAGCCCTTGTCATGACGTGGAATCCTAATCCGAAAAATGTCGGGGTGACCTCCAAAGCGGTCGTTTATTCCGGTGTGATAGTGTTGTTTCTCAGCGGACTGCTGATAGAACAGGGTCTGACAAACACGCTGCTGCTCCTCGCCATCAGCTACTCGATGATGATTGTCGGCGGCGTGCGTATCTGGCATCTTTTCCTCCTGACGGGAGCCTATGCCGCCTGTGGCGGTGTGTTCCTGCTATATCTCGTTTTCAGTGAACCAAAACAGACTCCTGCCGATGAGGAGGATGAGATTGTGATGGTTGACGGTACGACCAAGAAGAATCCTACACGTCTCGACACATGGATAGCACGTCTTCAGCGCCACGGTCAGGACTCCGTCCCCAAATGGGAAGTCCCCGCCACAGGTAAGAACCGTCAGGAAATCCTCTCGTATATGGCTCAGGCCAACGGCGGTATCTATGGCGTAGGGCCCGGCAATTCCCGCGAGGCATCGCGCCTCCCGCTTGCGTTTTCCGACTATATTTTCGCCATCATCATCGAGGAACTCGGTCTGATAGGCGGAATAGTGGTGATGATACTATACCTGTGGCTGCTGGGGCGCGCATCGGGCATAGCCTCGCACTGCAACAGGACATATCCCGCGCTTGTCGTCATCGGCATGGCGGTGATGATTGCATTTCAGGCTCTGTTCCACATGGGCATCGTCAGCGGAGTCTTCCCGGTATCCGGGCAGCCGCTTCCGCTTCTTTCTAAGGGCGGAACCTCAATAGTCGTGACGGCGATAGCCTTCGGAATAATGCTCTCGATAAGCCGCACCGCCACTCGGCAGGGGAGCAAGAAGCAGGATATACGCGACGAAATCGACACCCTCCCCGAACAGTTCGGAGCCGAGAACCAGATGCAGCTCTAATCCCATTCAAGTAAATCACAGTTTTTCGTATGACAGACACTAAGAACAACAACGGAAAATCCACCGTCAGCCGCGTGCTGATTTCGGGCGGTGGCACCGGAGGCCACATATTCCCGGCTCTCTCGATTGCAAACGCCGTCAAGCGCCGCTATCCCGATGCCGACATCCTTTTTGTCGGTGCGCTCGGACGTATGGAGATGGAGCGTGTACCCGCCGCGGGCTATCCTATCGAGGGGCTTCTGGTGGCAGGATTCGACCGTAAGCGACTTTGGCGCAATTTCGGTGTGCTGTTCAAACTGTGGAAATCACTGCGGAAGGCGCGCCGCATCGTCCGCGACTTCAAGCCCGACATTGCGATAGGTGTCGGGGGCTATGCAAGCGGTCCTGTCCTCAAACAGGCTCAGAAGCAAGGAGTCCCGACCCTGCTCCAAGAACAGAACTCCTACGCCGGAGTCACAAACAAGATTCTCGCCAAAAAAGCCAAGGCAATCTGTGTGGCCTACGACGGGATGGAGCGATTCTTCCCAGCCGACGTGATAGTGAAGACCGGTAATCCGGTGCGCAGTGACCTCGAAGAGTGTACGCTCACTCAGGCCGAGGCGAAAAAGAAACTCGGTTTTGACGAGGACAAACCCCTCGTGATGGCCGTCGGCGGCAGTCTTGGCGCACGGACGGTCAACGAGGCCATAGCCGCATCGCTTCCCCTTCTTGCCGATAAGGATGTCAACCTCCTATGGCAGACCGGACGCTACGGTGAGAAGGAGTTTCAGGCCAAGGCGAAGGACTATGCCAACGTGAAGGCTACCACATTCATCTCCGATATGGCGACCGCCTACCGTGCCGCCGACCTCGTCGTGTCGCGTGCGGGTGCCGGTACAATCTCCGAACTTCAGAACCTTGCCAAAGCCTGCATCCTCATCCCATCTCCCAATGTGGCTGAGGACCATCAGCGCCACAATGCCGAGGCTCTTTCGACCCGGGGTGGTGCCGTCATGATTCTCGATGCCGACGCTGTCGCCGCTCTCCCCGCCACGCTTGCCGGGCTTATTGACAATCCTGAGAAGCGTGCTGCCCTGAGCGCGGAAATCTCGAAGATGGCTCTTAAAAACGCCGACAGTAAAATTGTTGACAAAATCACTGAAATCCTTAAAATAAATCCCGGCCGATAAAAGTTATAATCCTGAATGTCGATAACCATCAAAAACACTGAAAATATCATGAATATTGATCTGAACACCATACACAACGTCTATTTCGTCGGTGCCGGTGGCATCGGCATGGCTGCACTCGAACGATATTTCCTTGCGAAAGGTAAGAAGGTCGCGGGCTACGACCGTACCCCGACCGCACTTACGGAGGAGCTGCGCGCCGAGGGAGTGGAGATGACTTTCGACGAGAGTGCCGACAATATTCCCGAGGATTTCCGCGACCCGGCCACTACACTTGTAGTCTATACCCCCGCGGTGCCGGCCGACCTCCCGATTCTCACCTACTTCCGCGACAACGGTTTTGAGGTGATGAAGCGTGCGGCAGTACTCGGCCTTATTACACGCAACTCGCGCTCACTATGCTTTGCCGGAACCCACGGCAAGACCACTACATCGTCAATGGCCGCCCATATACTCAACAGCGGCAGCATCGGGTGTAATGCCTTCCTCGGTGGTGAGCTGATTAACTACGGGACTAACTTCCTCCTCAAACCTTCGTCGGATTTCAGTGTCATCGAGGCCGATGAGTTTGACCGCTCGTTCCATCACCTGACCCCATACATCGCCGTAATCACCGCGACCGACCCCGACCATCTCGACATCTACGGCACAGAGGAGGCCTATCTCGAAAGTTTCGCACATTTCACCGAGCTTATCCGACCCGGCGGTGCGCTGATAGTCCACGAAGGGCTCAAGCTGCATCCGCGTCCACAGGATGGGGTGAGGGTCTACACATATTCCCGCGACAAGGGGGACTTTCATGCAAAATATATCCGCCGTCAGCACGGCAGCATCACTTTTGACATCGTCACGCCGCGCGGGACCATCCGCAACGTGAACCTCGGTGTCCCTGTCGAGGTCAATATCGAGAATGCCGTCGCAGCCGTCGCAGCCGTCTGTCTGACAGATGGTTGGGACCCGACGGTAATCCGTGAGGCCATCAACAGCTACCGCGGTACCAAGCGCCGTTTCGAAACCCATCTGAAAGAGGACAACGGCGCCGGTCACATCATAATCGACGACTATGCCCATCATCCCGAGGAGGTCCGCAAGTCCATCGAATCGGTCAAGGCACTCTACCCAGGCCGTCGTCTGACCGTCGCTTTCCAGCCCCATCTCTACTCACGCACCCGCGATTTCGCGCCTGAATTTGCCGACGCACTCTCAGCCGCCGACTCCCTCGTACTGCTTGATATCTATCCCGCACGCGAACAGCCGATAGAGGGTGTGACCTCACAGATAATCTTTGATAATGTTAAATGCTCGGATAAAATATTAATTCCAAAAGAAAAATTGGTAGAAACGCTGAAAAATCGTAACTTTGACATCCTACTAACCCTTGGAGCCGGCGACATAAACACTTTTATCCCCCGCATCATAGACGCGCTGGATGACTGAAACGTTTAATGGCACTGGCTACACGACTCTTAAATTTAGACTCAGAATCAGTTTTTTTACGAATCAATCCTCAGATGTCCCGCTATTTAAAAGCCATATTCTCTCTGATGCTCATGGTCTACCTTGTGGTCGCCCTTACGATGACGGCTACCGAGGCGGACACGCAGCTCTGCCGTGCATTTGAAATCACGGTCGATGATGCCGAGGGGACTAACGGGGTGCGCAGTTTCGTCACCCCCAACGAACTTTCACGGGAACTCGATTCGCTTCCCCTGAAAGCTCCCGGAATGGCGCTTGCCAACATCAACACTCAGGAGATACGCAAGCGTCTTCTTGAACTTGACAAAATCGAGGACGTGGAAGTGGTGCGTCTGACCGACGGCACCATCCGCATAAAGGCCACCCCGATTATCCCTGTGGCACGCATCTTCGAAGGAGGGCGTAACTCATATTACATCAACCGCTCCGGGAAGCAGGTGAGTGCCGACGCGCGCTACCACAAGGATGTCCCCGTCATCGACGGACGCTTCAACTTCCCCGACAGTACGTTTACTCCCCAGTCGCTCCTCCCGCTCCTGAACTACATAGGCTCTGATTCGGTCTGGAGCAACTACATTTCCATGATTAAAGTCAAGTCACCTACCGACATCATACTCATCCCTGTCATCCGTGAACACGTCATCAACATCGGCGCGCCCACGGATTTCGACGATAAGTTCGGCCGTCTGAAGAAATTCTACGCCGAAGTGTTGCCGCGTCAGGGATGGGCTAAATACGACACGCTGACCCTGAAATGGAAAGGTCAGCTTGTGGCCTCGAAGCGCATACGTCCCTCCCGAAAGAATCAGGCCGTCAGATATGACGACGACGAAGCGGTCGACATGGGTACCATGCTGGCAGGTGAAGGCGTAGCCCCCGGACAGACCATCCCGGGAGTGAAAGCCCATTCGGAAAAGCCGATTCCGGCAAGATCCGTGACAACGAAACAACAATAACTTCGATAAATATACATCCCACCAATGGAAGATAAATATATAGTGGCTCTCGAAATAGGGAGTTCAAAAATAAAAGGTGCAATAGGACTCGTCGATGCCTCCGGTGCGTTGAGTGTCAAGACTGTCGAGGAGGAAAGGCTCTCCGACAGTGTCCGTTACGGTTGTATCCGCAACATACTTGAGACCACCACGGCCATCCGCAATGTCATCAACCGTCTGGAGCAGCGTGAGCCCCAGCGCAAGATTACCGGTGTCTATATCTCGGTGGGTGGCCGCTCGCTCATGTCGCAGGACATCGAAGTGGAGCGTATCCTCCCCTCGGAAATGGAGATAACCAATGAACTTATCGTTGATATAACTACCGAGGCCTTGAGCCAGCAGCTCCACGAGCGCACCATCGTCGGGGTTTCCCCAAAGGAATTCCGTGTGGACAATCTTCCGACAAAGAGTGTGGTCGGCACTTACGGCTCACGCATCACTGCGCGCCTCAACCTCATCAGTTGCCGCACCATCCTCATGCGAAACCTCAATGTGGTGCTTGACGACCGCCTTCACCTCACCATCAACGACGTCTTTGTGCGTCCCCTCGTCGAGGCCGACCTTGTCATCTATCCCGAGGAGAAACGTCAGGGATGTATGTTGGTCGACTGCGGTGCGGAAACAACAACCGTCGCCATCTACCGCAACGGTGTCCTCAACTATCTCTCGACCATCCCGATGGGTTCGCGCAACATTACGCGTGACCTCGCCGCACTCAACTATCTTGAAGAGCGTGCCGAGGAACTGAAAATCGAGGGCGGAAGCGCCATCGTGTCGCGCGACCCGATGGCTTTCAGCCACAACAATTCAGGGAATGCGGATTTCACCCAGATAAACAACTATGTCGCTGCCCGCGCTGGTGAAATCATCGCAAATATCAACGAACAGATAAAGTTTGCCGGACTTACACCCGACAAGCTCCCCGCAGGCATCATCCTCGTGGGAGGTGGCTCGAAGCTCCAAGGCTTTGACCGTCGTCTTCAGAACATGACGGGCATGAAAGTGCGCTACGGATCAACTGACAACCGCATCCGCATCCTTGACGGACGCATAAAAGCCTCTGACGATGTCGACATCATCGCCGTCCTTGCCGCCGCAGCCAAGGATCCGGACGTGTGTGTCTGCATGGAGCGTATCATGCCTGAATACTATAATTCGACTTCACAGTCGCACACCAACACGCAGCCCGAACCTATGCGCGAGCAGTCGCACACCTACGGACAGTCGGCAGCGCGTCCCTACCATGCTCCCCAACCTGCCAATAACAACGGTTATCAGCAGCAGGGCCAGCAGTCCTATCAGCAGCAAAACCAGCCCTATCAGCAGCAGCAATCCGGCCAGTCCTATCAGCAGCAGCCGGCTGCCGCCCATCCTCATCAGGCTTATATGCCCCAGCAGCCTGAGACACCCTACGGTGGTGCCTATCAACAGCCACAGCCGACCCAACAGACTCCGCAGGGTCAGCCCTATCAGCCGCAGCAGTCTCAGCAGCCCCAGACGTCCTATCAGCAGCCTGCACAGGGTCAACCTTATCAGCAGCCACAGCCGTCCCAGCAGGCTCCGCAGGGGCAGCCCTATCAGCCGCAGGGTGCCTATCCTTATCAGGCAGGTCAGCAGCCCTATCAGGCTCCGACCTACGACAATCCTTACCGGGAGCAGGCACGCAACATCACCGCGGCAACTCCCGACGAGCAGCCCGCTGAACCTCAGTACACAGGACGCAGGAAAGGTGGATTGAAAGGGATATGGGGTAACATCCGTACCAGCGTAATCAACCTGATGACCGAACCGGAGGAGGATGATGGTGATAATGATAACTAATCCTATTTATAATATAACCAACACATTACTCTATTCTTAAATAATCCAATTACAGTAGCCCCAGACTCTCTCCACGATAGTTTAGGATTCATACTTCAATCTACCATCCTCTCAATGCAATTCAACAATGGACGAAACTAAAAATCAGTATAATCAGGATATAGCCGACACTTCGGCTTTCAAAGGCAACACGATGGCTCCTGACCTCGCCTGCAACATCATGGCGATCGGTGTGGGTGGCGGCGGTAACAATGCCGTCAATCACATGTACGAGCAGGGTATCAAAAGTGTGTCTTTCGTCAATATAAACACCGACCGTCAGGCTCTCTGCCATTCAAAGGTCCCCAACACGCTTGAAATCGGTAACGGTCTCGGAGCAGGTAACAAGCCGGAAGTGGCACGCGATTTTGCCGAGGAGAGTGCCGATGAGATTGCAGCCCTCTTTGACGACCAGACCAAGATGGTGTTCATCACTGCCGGTATGGGTGGTGGCACAGGCACCGGCGCGGCTCCCGTCGTAGCGCGTATAGCCAAGGAACGCGGCTTGCTGACCATCGGCATCGTCACCATTCCCTTCCTTTTCGAAGGACAGCGGAAAATCAAGAAGGCGATTGCCGGTGCCGACGAGATGGCAAAGCACGTCGATGCGCTCCTCGTCATCAACAACGAGCGGCTGGGTGAAATCTACGGTGATTTCAACTTCATCAACGCGTTCGGTAAGGCGGACGATACACTCTCGATTGCCGCACGCTCAATCTCGGAACTCATCACCTGCAACGGCCTTATCAACCTTGACTTCAATGATGTCGACACCACACTCCGCGACGGTGGTGCGGCAATCATATCGACCGGTTTCGGCGAGGGTGAGAACCGCGTGACCAAGGCTATTCAGGATGCACTCAACTCACCGCTCCTGAAAAACCGCGACATCCTCGGCGCAAAGAAGCTCCTTTTCAACCTCTACATCAATCCTAATGCAGAGTTCCTGATGAGCGAGACCAATGAAATAACCGATTTCATCAGCTCGATGACGACCGAGGTCGACATCATCTGGGGTGTCGGCTTTGATGATACTCTCGGCGACGGCGTGAAGATGACCATTCTTGCCGCAGGCTTCGACGTAACGCTCGACAAGGAGGAGGAGGATCTCATGGCCAACAACGGAAACGGCCTGAAAAACTTCGGCTTCCCCGGTCGTCCCGGCGGCCGCACGGCAAATCCTCCCGCCGGTAATAACAACAACGGCCGTCCTGCCAATGCACAGCCTGCCGCTCCCGCCGCCACGTCTGCACCTGAGGCTGCTCCTCACCCCGCTGCTCCTCAGGGTCAGCAGCCGCGTCAGACTCCGGCCGGACAGTCCGCGAAGCCCCGTCAGAGCAGCAACTATGAGGTCCCGACGGAGCGTCTGGAAACAGAATATGGCAACAAGATCAAGAATCTTAACGAGAGCAAGGATCGCACGTCGATTATCATACTTGGCCGTGACCAGCTTGACGACGAGGCAATCTGCGACATCCTCGAAAATTATCCCACCTATAAGCGTGACCGCAAGATTGTCGAGAGAGTGCGCACGGGTCTTACCGACTACTATGCAGCTACTCCCGGCCGTCCTTCCAATGGCGGCGGTAACTCCTCGCAGACCTTCGTGTTCGGTTGATAGTTACGAGTTATAATATCATACAGCAATCCCTGCCAACCTTCATTGGTGTTGGCAGGGATTGTCGTTTTATTTACGTCGACCGGAAAAATCATTCGGATAGTCCAAGGTCTTTTACTGTCTGCTGAATTATCCTCAAATCAACGGTTGAGTAGTCAGCCTTATCGTAAATATCCATTAGATATACCCGACCTTCCTTCTCTGCGGTAAGAAGAGTATATGTTATCACCCTTGCACCCCCGGATTTGCCTCGACCCTTGGAGGTTATCGCCATACGGATTTTTCGTATGCCGGGTGTGAGTTCATCTCCCTGAAAAGGATTTTCCTGCAAGGATTTTGTGAAATCAAGCATATCTCTCTTTAATGATCTATGCCTTTTAGCAAGTGCCTTAAAAGCTCTTTCAAAATCAGGCGTAGGTATTATATCAAATATCATCGAGCATATCTTGAATGGTTCTACGAGGGAGTTTACCTTCCTCAATCATCTTTACTTGCTCCAAACCTTTGCATATCCGTGTTGTCAGTGTATCTTCCTCAGTCACGGGTGTTATCTTGAACATTCCTATTCGGGATGAGAGAAGTACCGACTCACCTTTAAGAGCCTTTGTCAGAATCCTTATCTGGTTGGCTCTGAAATCTCTTGCGCTTACAATCTCCATATCTTGAAGTTTAAAAATTTTCTACAAATATAACAAATGGTAGCCAATTTGGTACACAGATGCCATTCATTTTTTAGAACTTACCTAAAAATAATGCGTATCAGGATATGTGGCCGATACATTTCCTGATACGCATAAATGATTTGGGAATCAGTTGGCTTTATTTTGCCGAGTCGATGTCGTTGAGGAGGGTCTTGACAGCGGCGGCAATCTGGTCGTCGATGCCAAGTACAATCTTCGCGGGGTCATTGGCCACTTTCACGTCGGGTTCAAGCTGAGTGTTTTCAAGATAGTTGCCTTCGGCAGTCTTGAAACCTACGACGGGGATGCCGAATGTGAGGGAATCGTCCTGCATATTGACCCAGTTGACCGAACTCATGGTGCCGGGGACAGGCATACCGACAATCTTGCCGAGACCCACCTGACGGTAGACCCAAGGAGTGCCGTGGGCATTGGAGTAGTTGGCCTCGCCGGTAAGCATGATTGAGGGCTTGTTCCAGCGGCGAGAGGGCATTTCGCCTGACACCACACCCTTGATTTCCTGAGTCAGATACTTCTTGCCGCTGAACAGGACTTCGATATCCTCGTGGAGACGGCCACCGCCGTTGAAACGGGTGTCGATGACGATACCGTCGCGCTCGTTGTACTTACCGAGGAGGTCGGCGTAGATGGTACGGTAGCTTGCATCGTTCATCGAGCGGATGTGGACATAACCGAGACGGCCGCCCGAAAGGGAGTCGACGAGGTGGGCGTTGCGCTTCACCCAGCGGTTATAGAGGAGGTCGGTAGTGGCATTGACCGGGAGAATCACTTCTTCTTCCTTCTCGCCCGAGGGGAGGGTGAAGCTGACAAGTGTCTTCTTTGAACCGATGTTGTTCAGGAGGGGAGTGTAGTCGCTGTCAGCATCGATGACCTTACCGTTGATTGCGGTGATGATTGAACCGGGTTTCATGCGAGTGTCAGCATGACCGAAGGGACCACCCTCGATGATTTCAGCCACTTTGAGTCCGGGACCTGCGTAGGTCATATCGTAGAGGAGGCCGAGAGAGCCGGTGAGTTCCTGAGCGCGGTCGCCGTAGTAGCGCGTGCCGGTGTGCGAGACGTTGAGTTCACCGAGGAGTTCGCTTGTCATTTCAGCAAAATCGGCATTGTGGTTGATGTGGGGGAGGAATTTGCGGTAAGCCTCGCCCATCTTCTTCCAGTCCACGCCGTGCATCTTCGGGTCGAAGAAACGCTTGTCCTCCTCTTTGAGGATATAGTCGTAGAGATACTCACGCTCGGCGACGGGGTCGATTTTCTGAGTACCGCTGACAGTGATGCGGTCAATCTTTCCGCCAGGAAGACTCATCTTGCGGAGTGAGCCGGAACCGAGGAGGAAAAGATTCTTGCCGGCAGCGTCGGGAGTCATCGAAAGTCCCCCTGCATCGAGCTTGTTGGCGAGGCTGACATCCCCTTTGCGCAGATTTTTCTTCCAGAGGTCATAACCGCCGTCAAATGCGGCGAGGAACCAGAGGGTCTCACCCTTGTCGTCGATATAGACATCGGCAAGGTCGGAGGAGAAGGGAGTGAGACGGACAATGCGGTCGCTGATACCGTCAAGCTCTATGTTGATGTCCTTTGAGTCGCTATCCTTGGCGGAATCGGTTTTCTTGTCGGCAGACTTTTTGGAATCCTTGGCAGAATCCTTCTTTGTATCCTTGTCGGCCTTCTTTTTGCGTGCGGCCTTGAGTTCGTCCTGAAGCGCGAGGTCCTCGGGCGAGAGACGGTAGCGGTCGTATGCGGCCTGATTTGTGAAGACGAGCATCGCGTCATACTGTGCGCCCCATGAAGCCTGACTGCGCATACCGTAGCGGTCGCTCACGAAGAGGATGGCATCGCCCCCCATCACCCAGCGGGGATCGGTATTGGTATAGGATGAATTGGTAATGTTGGTGATGTCGCCGGTAGAGGCGTTGATGATTGCGATGTCGTAGTAAGGGCTGCGGCGGTGCATATCGACCTCGGCTACGAGCCATTTGCTGTCGGGCGACCATGAGAAGTTGAGGTGGCCGGTGCGCGAATTGCAGATGTTGCCGTTGGTGAGGCGGGTGACTTTGCCGGACTTGATGTCCATGACGGCGATGTCGCGGCGGTCAATCACAAATGCCATCTTCTTGCCGTCGGGCGAGATGACGGGGTCGGCACGGTCAACATTGTCGGAGGTCTTGAAGACCGGCTCTTCGTTGATGATTGTAGCGTTTGGGAAATTGAGGTCATCCTCGCGGCCGATGGTCGCACGGTAGATGTTGAAGTGTCCGTCGCGATCCGAGGTGTAGTAGAGCGTGCGGTTGTCGTCGCCCCAGCTTATGCCGCTTTCTGCCTGAGGGGTCGATGTAATCTGTTTTGTGGTGGGATATTCGACAGAGGTGACGAAGATGTCGCCACGGTTGACGAAAGCCACCTGCTTGCCGTCGGGCGAGGGGACTGCGCCGCGTGTACCCATGGTGAAACGGCGGGTGTACTCGGGATTGACCTCGTCGGCAGTGATGCTGATGTTGACCTTTGCGGGCTTGCCGCCTTGACGCATGGTGTAGATTTCACCGTCGTAGGTAAAGGCAAGCGTGCCGTCGGCACCCTGCGAAAGGAAGCGGACGGGATGTGTCTTGAAGCCGGTGACGGGGGTAGGTTTCGAAAGGTCGTCGACAGGAGCGGAGTAGACGTTGAACGTACCGCCGTCACGCTCGCTGAGGAAATAGAGGGTCTTTCCGTCGGGGCTGACCACCGGACTGCGGTCCTCGCCGGGATGGTTGGTGAGGTTGGTGTGACGGCCTGTCGCAGCGTCATATTTCCAGATTTCGCGGGTAACTGATGATGTGTGGTGCTTGCGCCACTGATCCTCTCCACCCTTGCGGTCGACGTAGATGAAAGATTTCTTGTCGGGGAGGAAACTGGGAGCTTCCACAGGGGTCGACATCACCTGACGGGGACGGCCGCCGCCGACGGGGACGGCATAAAGCTCTGTCTGCCATGCCGCAGGGAAAAGCAGAGCCGACGGAGCGTCCTGAATAGAGGCGGAGTAAAGCACTTCCTTTCCGTCGGGGGTGAAACCTTGCGGAATTTCAGCGGCAGAGTTGAATGTCAGACGTGTGGCCTCACCTCCGTTGACATCCATGATGTAGATGTCGCTGCCACCCTTGCGGTCACTCGCAAAGGCAATCTTCTTGCCGTCGGGCGACCATACGGGTTCGGATTCGTAGGAGGCGGCGGTGGTGAGCTGGCGGGCCTCACCGCCTGAGACAGGGACGGTGTAGATGTCGCCTTTGTAGGTAAAGGCTATCGTCGAACCGTCGGGCGAAATGCGGACATCACGGAGCCATAGCGGTGTCACGGCAGCTCCGGCGCCGAATGATGCACTGACGAGGAGTGCGCTCAGGAGTGATTTCTTCATGTGCGGTGTGTAATATGAAAAATAGAGATATAGTTTTTAGGAGTAAGTCCGGAGAGGAGAGGGAAGGACTGATTCGCCCGTCCGGTCAGTTTGAGAGCCGCAGTTTGCGTTTCTGCAAGAAGTCCGAAAGCCAGACTCCGAGCAGAATCATTGCGCAACCCGTGTAGCCGATGATTGAGATTTTCTCACTGAGGATAAAATAGGAGAACAGCAGGGTGACCACCGGCTGGAAATACATATAGTTCGAGGCTTTGACTGCACCGATTTTGCCGATGATGACCGCCCACATCAGATAGGCGAACAGCGAGCAGAAAAGGGCTAGGAAGAGAAGGTTGGCCAAAAGGACAGGTTCGAGCAGGACGGTGGGGGGAGTGATTTCCGGCTCGATGAGGAGGAAGGGAATGGCGGTGATGACACCGTAGAAAAATGTCTTGCGTGTGATGAACAGTGCGCTGTAAAGCGGATTGAGTTTCTTGATGACTATACTGTAGATGGCCCACGACATAGCGGCGAGAAGGGAGAGAAGATCGCCGAGGGGATTGATGCTGAGGGAGAAACTGCTGTTGAAAATCACGAGTCCCACACCGAGGAAAGCGATGATGGAGCCGAGGATGGTCTCCTTGCCCGGACGGTCGGAGCGGTAGACGAAACCTATGAGCAGCACGGTCAGGAGCGGAGAGAGCGATGTGATGAGCGACACGTTGCTCACAAGAGTGTATTCGAGGGCGACGTTCTCGGAGATGAAATAGATTGAACCGCCGAAAAGTCCACTCAGCATGAAAATCAGTTCATGCCGCCACGAATTGGACATAATCCTGTCGTGACAGAACAGGAGCAGGGCGACATAGGCCAGTGCGAAACGGTAGATGTAAATCTCGATAGGGTGAAGCCCATTGTCGAGGAGTACTTTGGTGGAAATAAACGAGACTCCCCAGCCAATGACAGCGACAGCGGCTCCCACATGATACAGCAGGAGATTGCCTTTCGGCGAAAAACGCTTTGATGACATGACAAAATCTAAGGTTAACCTTCGTTTAAGACCCTCCGCTAACTGTATTTTCAGGGTCAGTCATACCGACGGAAGGACTTGACGTCAGTATGACGTTGACAAAATTAAGAAAATTTTAGCAAAGAATCTTCCAATGTCACAAACTTTATTTCCCTACGGGTGTAATATCTATACAGACGTCTCCAAAAATACAGCGAATGTCTGATCTCACACGGAGATTATCAGGAATTCCTTAATTTTGCGTCTGAATTAACACGTTAACTAAAAACTATAAGAAAATGAAACTCGCAAAAGCTTTAGGAATTCCGGCAATGGCCGTCTGTGTGCTTCTGTCGACGGGATGTTCTTCATGGACAAATACAGGTAAAGGTGCCGCAATCGGCGGCGGCGGCGGTGCTGCACTCGGTGCAGGAATCGGCGCACTTATCGGCGGCGGCAAGGGTGCCGCAATCGGCAGTGCCATCGGTGCGGCCGTAGGTACGGGTGCCGGTGTGCTTATCGGAAAGAAGATGGACAAGCAGCAGGCTGAGCTTCAAGCCGAGCTTGCAAAGCAGGCCGAAATCAAGCAGGTGACTGACGAAAACGGTCTTCAGGC
This sequence comes from Bacteroides sp., assembly GCA_014802345.1. GTDB lineage: Bacteria > Bacteroidota > Bacteroidia > Bacteroidales > Muribaculaceae > Duncaniella. The sequence goes on along the minus strand of JAAVCM010000006.1, from coordinate 69,543 downwards.
AATTCAGGTCACTTTCAATGGCGGTATCCTCTTCCCGACCAACGGCACTACTCTCAGTGCAAGCGCACGCACGGATTTGAGCAAGTTTGCCGCATCGCTCATCAACAATCCCGGCACCAATGTCCAGATTTACGGTTATACCGACGATACCGGCACTCTCGCAGTCAATGAACGTGTCGCAACAGGCCGTGCCGACGCAGTCCGCAACTATCTTCTCAACAGCGGTGTCGCTGCAAGCCGTCTTTCAGCCGAAGGTCTGCCTATGCAGGACTACATAGCCTCCAACGCTACTGCCGAGGGACGCGCCCAGAACCGCCGTGTGGAGATTTTCATCACTGCAAGCAAGGAAATGATAGAGCAGGCCAATCAGGGTACACTCCAATAAGGAGCTGAACGCCTGAACGCCCGAAGCAATTCATATAATTATCGGTTCTGATATTGAAATTATAATCATCGATTCTTTTTAAAGTCAACAGGCAGGTTGCGTCAGGCAATCTGCCTGATTCGTTATGAAAAAACTCACCGTGGTGCGGTCCGGCTTGAATATGCCCGGCTTACGCGCCACGGTGAGTCTTCTCTTATGCAATCAAATTTATATCCTTTGCAGTGCCGGGGTCAATTAACCCGGATAGCTTTTCTCGTTGTAGATGAGGTTGAGGACGGTCTGGCCGGCTGCTTCAAGCGAGGAGGGGTCGATGTTGTCGAGCGTGTCATTGATGGTGTGCCATGTCGCGGGGAAGGTGCCTGTCGCATCGTTTTTCGATTCGATGATGTCGATGGCAGGGATTCCGGCTTCGTTGAGGAACAGATGGTCGTCGACCACCGAGCCTCCGCTCTTGTTGATGAAACGGTCCTCATAGCCCGAGCGTGCGGCTGTCGACCATACTCTGTCGACGAGTGCGCGTGCATATTTGTCGGAGAAATATTCGCGGTGGAATTTGGCTCCGATGCCCCCTACCATATCGAGAAGCACGGCATAGCGGGGGAGGGAGTCGGCATTGTAGGGGATGTTCTCGATCCAGTACTGGGTACCGAGACACCACGAGGAGTCGTGGCTCGAGAATCCGGAAGCCTGACCGTAGTCCTCGGCATCGACAAAGAGGATGTCGACACCGATAGGAGCTTCCTTGGCGTTGAGGTTGCGGGCGATTTCAAGGATGGTCGCCACGCCGCTCGCTCCGTCGTTTGCGCCGATGACCGGTTTGAGGCGGTTCTCCTCATTGTTGTCCGAATCACACCACGGACGGGTGTCGTAGTGTGCGACAAGAAGAATACGGTCTTTTAGTTCGGGACGGTAAGACCCCATGATATTGCCTATCAAAAATTCGTCATCATTGAAGGCTCTCACCTTTCCGGTCTGCACATTCACGTTCTGTGCGCCGTGGCGCTGAAGCTCGTTGACTATATATTCGCGGCATTTGCGGTTCTCTTCGGTTCCGGCAACACGAGGTCCGAATGTCACCTGCCGACGCACATAGGAGTATGCGCTGTCGCGGTTGAACTTAGCAGGGGCGTTGAGTTGTTTCTCTTCCTGCTTGGTTCTGGAAACGTCGCCATTCGAAGCGGTAGGGCGACAACTTGTGACACCTATTGTCGCAATTAAGCTGGCGAGGGCGGCTGTAATAAATTTATTCATGACTCTGTGCTTTCTGGCCGATGAGGTAGTGAGGTTTTAATATGAATTGGCTATATCTTGTCGTTAAAGTCACGATAATGAGATATACTGCACAAAGTTACAACATAGTTACAAAACACCCACAATTATGTTACAAAAAAGAGTGTATTGTTAAGGTTTATTAACAATAACGTCCCGCATCCGTATTTTCGGTAGGATGCGGGACGTTTATAGAAAGGTGTGTTTTAAATCGTGTCGGAGGGTTGATTACTTCTTGAAGTAACGGTTGTAGAGACCCTGGAAGCCCTGACCGTGGCGAGCCTCGTCCTTAGCCATTTCGTGTACGGTGTCGTGGATGGCGTCGAGGTTGAGTTCCTTGGCGCGGCGTGCGATACGCATCTTGTCGGCGTTGGCACCTGCTTCTGCTGACATACGCTTTTCGAGGTTCTCTTTGGTTGACCATACACATTCGCCGAGGAGTTCAGCAAACTTGGAAGCGTGCTCAGCCTCTTCGAGGGCGTAGCGCTTGAATGCTTCTGCGATTTCGGGATAGCCTTCGCGGTCAGCCTGACGCGACATTGCGAGATACATACCTACTTCTGCACATTCGCCTTCGAAATGGGCGCGGAGGTCGGCCTTCATTTCATCGTCGGTGTCCTTGGCGATACCGATGACGTGTTCGGTTACGAATTCAAGAGCGGCATCTTCGTCAAGTTCTTTGAATTTTGAGCGGGGAGCCTTGCAGAGGGGGCAGATTTCGGGAGCTTCGTCACCTTCGTGAACATAACCGCAGACGGTGCAGATGAATTTCTTTTTCATAAATTGATGATTGTTTAAAAGATGATTATTTGAAATATACGAAATTTGATGTTTTAGAGCTTTCTTTTATGGAGGGGAGAGAGCCTGACTCAGACGGCGGCCGAGCATGAGGGGCAGAGACCTTTCAGAATGATGTCGGCCGATTGGACCGTGTAGCCTCCCGGAGGGAGTATGAACGACGGGGATGCACCCGAATAGTCGATGTCGGTGACATGGCCGCACGCCGAGCAGAGAAAGTGGGCGTGGTCATGCTGCGAGTAGTCCCAGCGGGCTCCCTCGCCACCTCCGGTCCCGATGCAGCGGATGATTCCGGCAGCGGCAAGACGGCGGAGGGTGTTGTAGACCGTCGTGCGGGATAGGGTGGGATGCGAAGGCTGAAGTGCCTTGAATATCTCGTCGACGGTGGGATGAATCCTGTTTTCCATCAGATAGCCTAATATCACCATCCGTTGGGCTGAGGGCTTGACTCCTCCGTCGGTCAGGACGGTCAGTATTTCCTGTGTAGAAAAATTATAGGTCTGTTCGGTGGTTGAATTCATTTTTAAATTGTAATGATTACAATTTTGTTTTCATTGCAAATTTAGGTCTTTTATTCTGTATATGCAATAGGCGGATAAAGAAAAAATGTTAAAAGTTAAAAGGGAGCAGCTTCACGCGGCTCCCTTTTATGAGTTTCCAATAGGTACAATTTCTAAGGTAAAAAAGATTGTTTTAGGTTCGTGATGCAAAGGTAGGCCAAGAATCCTCGGCGGGCAAATATTTCTGTATGTTATCCAACATAATTTTATATCACAGACTATCGAATTTGTACCATTTTAAAGTGTAATAGTGTGATAATCAGTAGTGGTTTTGTATAGGGTATAAAATTTGTTGTATTGTTAAAATACGTTAATATAAAAGACGAAGTAAGTTTCTACCTGTCAAAATTGTGCAATTCTATTGTATTTCCGTCCCACACGGCGTAGGAAAAATGACGAATCCAGTCGCCAAGAATGACAATTTTTCCTCCTTCGGGGAGAGTCTCGTCAAGCATGATGTGGCAGTGACCGAAGATGAAAAAGTCGATTTTTTCGTGGGAGCTGTCGGCGTTATAGGCTCTGGCAAATTCGATGAGATTGTCGCCGGCGCGTTCAGCCGGAGTGTAGCCCCCTTTCTTGCGGGAGTGTGACGACCACGCATGAGCGAACCCGATGGTCCATCGGGGATGGACGGCGGCATAGAGACATTGTGCCACGGGGTTGCGGAACAAGGAGCGCAGACGGCGGAACGACCAAGGGAGACGTCCTACGCCATCGCCATGTTCCATGAGGAAACGGTGTCCGTCAAGTTCGGTCACCATCATACCGTCGTGGACTGTCAGTCCGAGTTCACGCGGGAGATAGTCGAAAATCCATATATCGTGGTTCCCCTTGAACCATACTATCTCCACTCCTGCATCGGAGAGTTCGGCAAGCGCACCGAAAAAACGGGTGAATCCCCGGGGAACCACCGTGCGGTATTCCCACCAGTAGTCGAGTATATCGCCGAGCAGGAAGAGGCGCTTGCAGTCGGCGGCTATGCTGCGCAGAAAATCGACCACACGCCGCTCGTGGGCGCGCGGGTCACTGATGTAGGACGCGCCGAGATGAAGGTCGCTGATGAAGTAGGTCTTCGTGCGGGCTGACATTAGAGGAATCCGAGGTCGAGTTTGGCTTCTTCGGTCATCATGTCCTTGTTCCATTCCGGTTCGAAGACTATGCGGATGTCGACACTCTTGACCCCTTCGATGCTTTCGAGCTTTATGCGGGCATCATCGACAAGGAAATCAGCCGCCGGGCAGTTGGGGGCGGTGAGCGTCATGTCGATTTTCAGATTGCCGTCGTCGTCGAGGTCAATCGAGTAGATGAGTCCGAGATTGTAGATGTCGACCGGGATTTCAGGGTCGTAGACAGTTTTGAGCATCGTCACTACGCGCTCCTCTATGCGGGTTCTTTCTTCAGGTGTCATGTGGATTGTTTTTAGCGGATTTTAGGGATATGAAGGGGGACGGAGGTGCGGGAATCAGTGGGCTTCGAGCCAGTTGCCGGCTACTCCCGCCGAGACGGTGAGGGGGACAGCTCCCTTATAGGCCCCCTCCATCAGGCTGATGACAAGCGACTGCATTTCTTCAAGCTCCGAGGGATGGATGTTGAAGATGAGTTCGTCGTGGACCTGCATTATCATGCGTGAGCGCAGCCCTCGTTTCTCCATTTCATTATATATACGGACCATCGCCACTTTTATTATGTCGGCTGCCGAGCCTTGGATGGGGGCATTGACGGCATTGCGCTCGGCATAGCCGCGGACCACTGCATTGCGCGAATTGATGTCGGGCAGATAGCGGCGGCGACCCATGCGGGTGGTGACGTAGCCCTGTTCGCGGGCGGTCGCCACCGCCTTCTCGAGATAGTCGCGGATGTGGGGATAGGTCGAGAAATAGCCGTCGATAAGATGCTTTGCCTCCGCGCGGGGGATGCTAAGGCGCTCGGCGAGTCCGAAGGCTGAAATTCCGTAGATGATGCCGAAGTTGGCGGTCTTGGCACGGCGGCGCTGGTCGTCGGTCACTTCGTCGAGCGGGACGGAATAGATTTTCGATGCGGTGATGCGGTGGATGTCGTCGCCCGACAGGAAGCCTTCGATCATATCCTTATCTGCCGACAGGTCGGCGATGAGCCTCAGTTCAATCTGCGAATAGTCGGCACTCATGATGAGGTCGCCCGGGTCGGCGATGAACGCACGGCGGATTTCGCGGCCATCGTCGGTGCGGATGGGGATGTTCTGGAGATTGGGGTTGGTCGAGGAGATGCGCCCTGTGGCGGTGACGGTCTGGTTGTAGGAGGTATGGATTTTGCCGGTCGCGGGGTTCACCATGTCGGGGAGCGCGTCCAGATATGTGGCTATGAGTTTCTTGAGCCGCCGGATTTTGAGTATCAGGCTGACGAGGGGAACTTTCGGGGCATACTTTTCAAGAATCTGCTCCGTAGTGGAGTAGGAACCGCGTGCGGTCTTCTTTGCCTTGGGATCGATTTGCAGACGGTCGAAAAGCACCATTCCCACCTGTGCGGGTGAGCCGATGTTGAACGGCCCTCCGGCCATTTCATAGGCTTCCTCCTCCATGGCACGCACTTGGGTTTTCAGGCGTGCGGAAAGGTCGGTCAGGACGGAGGAGTCGATGCGTACGCCCGTAAACTCCATTTCGGCGAGTACGCGGATGAGCGGCAGCTCCACCTCGTCGAGAAGGGGAGTCATCGACCGTGCGGCGATTTCATCGAAAAGCGGGCGGCGCAGGCGCAGGCTCAGGTCGGCCTCCTCGCAGTAGCGGTCCACGGCCTCGGTCTGTGTGAGCGGTTTCTTAGGATGACCTGCCTTTGCGTCGGGCGCGACNCCCTGAAGTTCAAGATGGAGATATTTTGCCACGACATAGCGAAGCTCGTGTTTCATCTCCGGGTCGATGAGATAGTGAGCTACGGTGGTGTCGAAGTAGGGTGCCGAGAGATTGATGCCGGCGTTTTTGAGCAGGAGATAGTCACGCTTGACATCATGGCTGACGAGGAGGGAGTTGCCGGTGAAAAGCGGCTCGATGACGGCAAGCATTTCGGCGCGCACGGCCTCGTCGGTCAGCGGAATGTAGATGGCTCTGCATTCGTCAGCCGTCAGTGCTATTCCCTCCCAGCGGGCNGTCATGGCCTCTTCGCCGACTGCGTAGAGAGCCATGCCTATGGCGGGAGCAGTGGAGAGNCGGCGGATTTCGGCGGCAGCTAAGGCAGGAGAGGTGACGACGGTGTAGTGGCGCGTTTCGCAGGCNGCCCGAAGTTCTTCCTGAGTGGCAGAGGGNGCATCGAAAAGCGAAGCCATCCCTGACTCGTCAGGCTCGGCGGNCGCGGGGGGANCCGGGGNGGTCTCAGCCTCGCGGACAGCTTCNGNCGCCTTGCGCGAGGCGTTCAGGCGGCTGAGGAGTGTGCGGAATTCCAGTTCGGTATAGACCTCCGAGAGAGCATCAATGTCGATTTCCTTNCGCACGAGGCCGGGGATGCTNATGNCATCNAGGGGGACATCGGTCCGTATGGTGGCGAGATGCTTGGANAGACGGATTTTATCGGCATTTTCGACCACTTTCTTCTGGAGTGCGCCTTTGAGCTTGTCGGTATTGTCGAGCAGGTTTTCGACCGATCCCCATGTCTCGATGAGGGTGCGTGCGGTCTTCTCGCCCACTCCCGGACAGCCGGGGATGTTGTCCGACGCATCCCCTTCGAGGGCAAGCAGGTCGATGACCTGACGGGGGTTGGCTATGCCATACTTTTCGCAGACACGGGCNGCGTCGCGTATCTCGAATCCTTCACCTTTGAGTGCGGGACGGTACATGAAGATATGCTCGTCGACGAGCTGCCCATAATCCTTGTCGGGGGTCATCATGTAGGTGTCGAAGCCTTCGGCCTGGGCACGGACGGCAAGAGTGCCGATCACGTCGTCGGCCTCGAAGCCGGGNACCTCGATTACGGGGATGCGGTAGGCTTCAAGGATNCGTTTGATGTAGGGGATGGATGCGGTGATGTCCTCGGGCTGTTTGTCGCGTTGAGCCTTGTACTCAGTATATTCTTCATGGCGGAACGTCGGGCCGGGNGGGTCGAAGCACACGGCGATGTGCGAGGGATTTTCCTTGCGCAGAAGGTCGTCGAGGGTATTGCAGAATCCGAATATGGCCGATGTGTTGAATCCCGCGCCCGTGAAACGCGGTGAGCGTATGAGGGCGTAGTAGGCGCGGTAGATCAGCGCGTAGGCATCGAGCAGAAATAGACGTTTCTCCATGAGAATAGGGGATTGGATGTTGGGGGTGGNGAGTAGCGGGTTCAGCTACGCATTATTTTATGGTCTTTGAGAGAAATTCGGTAAATCTTTCTTTCTCCATGAAGCCGACTGTCGATGTGACGGTNCCGTCGGGCATCAGNATACTGATCTGGGGGATGGCNGAGACTTCAAACTGGCGGGCTGTCTTTGGCGACTGGTCGACATCGACCGACATGAATATCGCCTTGTCCTTATATTCCTTGGCGACGGCCTCGAAGATTGGGGCGAAACGGTGGCAGGGACCACACCATGTGGCNTTGAAGTCGATGACTACCGGGAGTTTCTTGTCGGCTTTGATTGCAGAGTTGTCAGTGTAGACGACTACGGTCGTCTCAGGTTTTGCCACGGCACCGTTGCGTTCTTCGGCAGTGGCGGTCGAGCCGCTTCCGCAGGCTGCGAGNGCGGCGGTGATTACGACCGAGAGGCAGAGATTCTGAAATTTCATAANTTTTTAGTGTTTTGTTGATTTAGTTATAGTAAACAGTTCTAAAGGTTTAAATGCGCGAGACGCAGAATTGTTTATCAACCGGCCTCCCTTACGGATGAGGCGGGATATACGTTTAAAAAAAGCCCACATTTCCCTGCGCTCCGGTCGTTGGGCCGGGTGCCGGAGAAATGTGGGTTATGAGTGGAACGGCTGTCTTGCGTCAGTNTCCGCTGTTCATGCCGTTAAAATCAGAGGGCTGAAGCGAGGGCTGCATTGGTCTTGTGGACAGCCTCTGCGCTCTTGTGGAAGAGTTCCTTTTCAGCGTCGTTGAGTTCGAACTCGACGATTTTCTCGATACCGTCCTTACCGATGATACAGGGAACACCGATGCAGAGGTCTTTTTCGCCATACTCGCCGTCGAGGAGTGCGGATGCGCTGATGAGTTTCTTCTCGTTGTGGAGGACAGCCTTGACCATCTGGGCTCCTGCNGCACCGGGNGCATACCATGCGGAAGTGCCGAGGAGCTTGGTGAGGGTTGCACCGCCTACCATAGTGTCGGCAGCAATCTTGGCGAGCTGGTCGTCAGAGAGATAGTTGGTGGCGGGGACACCGCGGTAAGCTGCGTAGCGCACGAGGGGAATCATGGTGGTNTCGCCGTGACCGCCGATCACGATNCCTTCAACCTCGGTGGGGTTGGCGTCGAGACCGATTGAGAGGAAGTATTTGAAACGAGCGCTGTCGAGTGCGCCGCCCATACCGATGATNCGGTTCTTGGGAAGACCGCTGACCTTGTGGATGAGGTAGGTCATGGTGTCCATCGGGTTGGAGATGCAGATGATGATTGCATTGGGCGAGTGAGCGAGAAGCTGGTCGGTCACAGACTTGACGATACCGGCGTTGACACCGATAAGCTCTTCGCGGGTCATGCCGGGCTTGCGGGGGATACCTGAGGTGATGACGACAACGTCGCTTCCTGCGGTCATCTCATAGTCGTTGGTGACACCTACGAGACGGGTGTTGATGTTGAGGATGTTGGCGGTCTGCATGATGTCCATGGCCTTGCCTTCGGAAACACCTTCCTTGATGTCAAGGAGGACAACCTCGTCGGCGATACCATACTTAACGATCACATCAGCACAAGTTGCGCCCACGTTGCCGGCGCCTACAACTGTAACCTTTGACATAATTTATTCGCTTTAAATTGATATTTTATAGAATTGATTGGTTGAAACTTTTTCCCTCTTGGAAACTCGGAGAAGGGATACGGTTGCCCGGCTGTCTCAAAATTCCCTGCATATATGGGCTTTATCATTTTGCGGCAGGCTCTCGTTCTCCTACATTGCAAATTTACTGAAAAGTTTCCAACCGTGAGCTATAATTTAGCGAAAAATTTCATTAATCCCGTGTCACTTTCATCCCTCCCGAGGCAATGACTTCGAGAGCCGTGTCGAGGGCCTTGTCAGCAGGGACNTTTATGTCGGGAATGGTGCCGTGGATGGGGTCGCCGTCCTTCNCGCCGTAGTGATAGAATATCTTCCACGGCAGTATCATCGAGATTCCGCTGACAGGNAGTGTCTCGCCGATGACATCGCCCGTCGATATGTTGACGCCGCCGGTCTCCTCGCCGATTATGAGTCCGGGGACGAATTTCCAGTATTCCCATGCGAAGTTGGAGGCGGAGGAGTAGGTGTCGGTGCTTATCAGGAGNTAGGTCTTTCCCGGAAAGCGGAATTTGGCATCGTAGGGCAGNTTCANGTCNGNCTCGTCANCTNACANNCTCTTCATAGATGGTGTCGCGCTCGAAGAAATTGTAGTTTTTACGGACCCGAGGCGAAATTTTGACTTTACTTCCTCCGAAGCCCTCGAAAGGACGGTCGGTAAGGAATCGGCATATTTCATCGCCGGTGGCTGAATTNCCNCCGCCGTTTTCGCGGACATCTATGATGAGATGGCTTACGCTGTCGCGCAGAGCGTTGGCGAACATACGGTGTGCGAAACTCTCGAAACCCTCCATGTCACAGCTATTGAATGAAAAGAGCATCACCGAATCGTTGAGCATACGGTAGGAGTAGGGTTTCCAGTCTCTCTTTGCCTTTTTAGCAAGGCTTTTAAAGTTGGATTTCGTCANTCTGCGTGTAAATTTCTGCNCGTCGGAGAGAAATTCAATGTCGAATGTGGTTTCCGCAGGATTTTCACACANAGCGTATGCTCCAAACATAGAACTCAGCTTTGAGCAGCGGTAGGCGTCGGTCTCGCCTGAGGCTACTGTGAGATAGTCTTCGACCATATCGCTGACGTTCCGCCCGTTGATCGACAGCAATTGGCTGCNNGNNNGGANNGTGTCGCCGTCGATGGTGACATCGGTTGTCGTTATGACCTCATGGGTGCCGGGATTGACTTTCAGATTAGTGCCGATAGGGAACAATCTCCGTGATTTCTTACGGAGTTCATCCGGCAANCGCAGGGANAGATGCCCTTGCTGAAACATTCCCGTCAGGCGGGAGAGGGTGAGAAAGTGAGAGGCANGCTCCACACTGTCATGCGGGAGGTTCTCTTTGGCGGAGCTGACGGCTGCATAGAATTTCTCTTTCGGGAGAATCATGTAGGGATTGACTTCGACCTCTTCGATGAGGCTNACGAGCGAGTCGATGTCGTCGGATGCCTGTTGGCGCGAGAGTCTCTTTCCGGCAAAAGCGGTCACGCTTCCGCAGAGGATTGCCACGACGATGGCGGNGAGGAGTTTTTTCATTGGCTGAAAAATTGTGGTGGGTTGATGGGGTGATGGATGTGCNCGGAGAGAGGTGTTNANTATATAGACGGAGAAGTGGCGGTTTTGTAACACTCTCTTTCCAAAAAATTCCCTTACCCTGAATTTCAGCCGTAGGTTGTCGTCAGCGGCGGGTGGGGGAGAGCCTCAGAAATTTCTTATTTCTTGTCGCGGGGCTTCGANGAGAGGTAGAGNCCGATGAAGGTGACAAACGAGAGGGTCATCAGGATGAGCAGCTCGACGTTGGCCATTTTGAGNGCAAANAGGATGAGTGTCAGGATGTAGATGGCACACTGGATGCAGAGGAATATGTTGCGGGTAGTCATAGNGGTAATGTTTTATTAGATTAGAAAGGAGCAGGGCGCACGCCCGTCAGAATGTCGGTGTGCGCCCTGCTTTGGATTTTTATGATTGCTGAACTGCGTTCAGGCAGTCAGATGGTCTTTATGCCTTTTCGGGGTGAGGACCGGCAGCTACAAGAGCCTTGCCAGCTTCGTGTCCCTCGAACTTCTTGAAGTTNTTGATGAACATTTCAGCGAGCTTGTCGGCCTTGGTGTACCATTCCTGAGGATCTGCGTAGGTGTCGCGGGGATCGAGGATCTTGGGATCTACGCCGGGAAGCTCGGTGGGGATGGTGAAGTCGAAGATGGGGAGCTGCTTGGTGGGAGCNNNNAGGATNGCGCCGTCNAGGATAGCGTCGATGATGCCACGGGTATCCTTGATGGAGATACGCTTGCCTGAGCCGTTCCAGCCGGTGTTCACGAGATAAGCCTTTGCACCGCTCTGTTCCATACGCTTGACGAGTTCCTCAGCATACTTGGTGGGGTGGAGCGAGAGGAATGCTGCGCCGAAGCAGGCAGAGAAAGTGGGGGTAGGCTCGGTGATGCCGCGCTCTGTTCCTGCGAGCTTGCTGGTGAAGCCTGAGAGGAAGTAGTACTTGGTCTGCTCGGGAGTAAGGATAGAAACGGGGGGAAGAACGCCGAATGCGTCAGCCGAGAGGAAAATCACGTTCTTGGCGGCGGGACCGCGAGAGGGAACGATGATGTTCTTGATGTGGTTGATGGGGTAGCTTACGCGGGTGTTCTCGGTCACGCTCTTGTCGGTGAAGTCGATTTTGCCCTCAGCGTCGACAGTGACGTTCTCGAGGAGTGCGTCGCGGGTGATGGCGTTGTAGATNTCGGGTTCGCTCTCCTTGTCGAGGTTGATGACCTTGGCATAGCAGCCGCCTTCGTAGTTGAAGACACCGTTGTCGTCCCANCCGTGTTCGTCGTCACCGATGAGGAGACGCTTGGGGTCGGTCGAAAGGGTGGTCTTGCCTGTTCCTGAGAGGCCGAAGAAGATGGCGGTGTTTTCGCCCTGCTTGTCGGTGTTGGCCGAGCAGTGCATGGAAGCGATNCCGCGGAGGGGGTTGTAGTAGTTCATGATTGAGAACATACCCTTCTTCATTTCGCCGCCNTACCATGTGTTGATGATGAGCTGCATACGCTCGGTGAGGTTGAAGGCAACGCAGGTCTCGGAGTTGATGCCGAGTTCCTTCCAGTTTTCAACCTTTGCCTTTGAAGCGTTGAGGACAACGAAGTCGGGCTTGAAGTTCTTGAGCTCCTCCTCGGTGGGACGGATGAACATATTGGTCACGAAGTGAGCCTGCCATGCCACTTCCATGACGAAGCGGACAGCGAGACGGGTGTCGGGGTTGGTGCCGCAGAAAGCGTCGACGACATAAAGGGTCTTGTTTGAAAGCTCCTTGTCGGCGATGGCTTTGAGAGCGTCCCATGTAGCGGGAGTGATGGGCTTGTTGTCGTTCTTATATTCTTCGGTGGTCCACCAGATTGAGTTTGCGCTGGTGTCGTCCTTCACAAAGAATTTGTCCTTGGGCGAACGGCCGGTGTAGATACCGGTCATCACGTTGACGGCGCCGAGCTCAGTGACCTGACCTTTCTCGTAGCCTTCGAGGTTGGGGTTGGTCTCGTCGATGAAAAGCTGGTCGTAGCTGGGGTTGTGGATCACCTTTGCGCCGGTGATACCGTACTGGGATAAATCAATTGTACTCATTGTCGTTAAAAGAGTTTGATATGAAATTGATAATTTTAATTGTTTCCTAAAAATCTTTCTGACCTTTGTTTCCTGTTTGCTTTTATATATGTATAAGCTATATAGAACGGACAAAGGAAAATCTTCTTATCCGACTGCAAAGTTACTGACTTTTTTCATTATTGAAATGCCGGATTAAAGAAATTTTTCTCTATTAATAATTTTTAATTAAATGGTGGTCGGCCGAGGCGTATGCGTCAGGCCTCACTCATCCAAAACTTACAACACACCTTTCGCCGCAATGGTTCGGGCTTTTAAAACGCCCTAAGCCGATTTAATTTTTTTTAATATTTTCGGGCGCATTTTTAGGTCGTCACCACTTGAATTGAACCAAAATCCTCCTTACCTTTGCGTTGAAAACCGCACGGTCGTCACTGTCAATCCTGAGGGGTTCTGTCGGTGGAGGGCTGCCCGGTTTGTTCCCTCTGTCTGGAAACCGCCAAAATCTTCAGTCCGCGGGGAACAAGGAAAAGGATTAGTTTATATGCTCGAAATAGGGGCTGGACTCATCTCATACTTGTTCCGTGGACAAAGGCGCTTGGCGGTGCCTCAGACTGGGAATGGAGTGTGAACCTAAGAGTTCAGCCCCATTTTTTTGTTCCCACAGGATAGTCCGGCAGCCCGCCAGCAGCCGCTATCTGCTTGACATAAAAATATACACATTAATATATTTGTGCATGGCTACAGTTTTCATCGGGCGAATTATAAAAGACGAGTTGCAGGCGCAACGTAAGTCAGCCGTGTGGCTCGCCGGGGAGCTCGGCTGTAACCGCACGAATGTCTACAAGATTTTCAATCGCCACAGTATTGATACGGAACTCCTGTTCCGCATATCGCGCGCGATGCACCGCAATTTCTTTGAACCCTATACCGAGAGATTAGCCCAATAGTCTATTCCGGGCTTCTTCCTTCGCCACTGAGCATACCGCAGGCTGCTTCGATGTCCTCGCCCCTCGAAGCACGGATGGTCGCCGTCACGCCGTGGGAGTTGAGGCGGTCGCGGAACTTCTCCATCGTCTCCATTGAAGCCGTCGGGTGTTCGAAACCCGGAATGGCATGAAACCTTATCAGGTTGACACGGCAGTCAAGGCCGCGCAGCAGCCGGGCGAGTGCGTCGGCATGGCGCATATCATCGTTGACCCCTCCCCACACTATATATTCAGCCGACAGGCGGCGCTGATGGGCGAAATCATAGCCGCGCAACACCTCCATCACCTTTGCTACCGGGAAAGCCTTCTCGACAGGCATCAGTTCCTCACGCTCCTTGGAGTAGGGTGAGTGGACACTGATGGCGACGTGGACCTTAGTCTCGTCGAGCAGACGGCGGAGAGTGTCGAGCTTGCCGATGCTCGAGACGGTGATGCGTTTCGGACTCCATGCGAGTCCCCACGGCGCGGTCAGCACCTCGAGGGCTTTCAGGACCTCGTCGACGTTGTCCATCGGCTCTCCCATCCCCATGAACACGAGGTTTGTCAGGCTCTGGCTCTCGGGGATGGCAAAAATCTGATTGATGATTCCGGCGGCGGTCAGGTCGCCGTGGAAACCCTGCCGTCCCGTCATGCAGAACTTGCACCCCATCCTGCATCCTGCCTGCGACGACACGCAGAGCGTCGCGCGGTCGCGGTCGGGGATATAGACCGCCTCAATGTCGCGGCCTCCACGTCCGTGGGTGAGAAAATCGAAATCCTTCCCCCGCGTAGCAAACAGATACTTCACCGTTCCGTCCTTTGAGCGCGATGCCTTTATCGGAGCTTGCAGCCCGATGCAGTAATGCTCGTTGAGCCACTCGCGCGAGGGTTTCGGCAGCTCGGTCATCTCGTCGATGGAGGTGACGCGGTTGACATAGAGGCGGCGTGCCATCTGTTTGGCGGCAAACTTGCGCAGTCCGGCTTCGGCGGCTACCGCTTCGAGTTCCGAGAGTGTCATGCCCAGCAGCGGGCGGCGGATTGAGTCCTTGTGTTCTGCTTTCTTTTCCATGATTCGGGTTGCTTCGCTCCCCCGGCGGGGGAATGGGATTGAATTTCTAATGGCAAAATTACAAAAAAATCGCCAAAACCCTTGCAAAACCCGAAAAAGCTACTTACCTTTGCACTGCAAACATCAACGGGGTATTAGCTCATCTGGCTAGAGCGCGACACTGGCAGTGTCGAGGTGAGCGGTTCGAGTCCGCTATACTCCACCAAACGAGACTTGAATATTTTCAAAGTTTCTTTTCTATAAATAGAAAATAGTTTTAGGTCATATCCCTCTTGATTATATGGTGGGATTTGACTTGTTTTTTATGTAGAAGAATTCATAATTTATGGGCTTTACAGAACATATCCTTGGAGTTAAAATTTTAGATAATTTTATTGCTATAGAAATATGTGATACTTTCGGGGATTTAAATAAATATGATTTCATTTATACTGATTATCTATCGAGTAATTATAATGGAAATACCTCTTATTCTAGTAAAATAAGAGATATAAAAAATGGACAAGATTATTACATTATAAATGGGTGGAAATTACTTAGTATAAATTTCCCTGGAAATTGGTTTGGAAATTTCACCTATGTTCATCTTGAAGATAGATTTGGCAGGGGAACTAGTGTACAGGCTCCTGTCAATCAAGCTATCTACCCTGATAGCTTTAAACATTTGATTCGGGAAGGGTTGTTGGAAGCGTTAAGATTTACCAAAGATACCCCATGTGTAGAGTATGAAGAAATTATACAGGGTCTTAAACCTGTATCTGGAAGTATGAACATTGAACAATTTCATAAATTGGTTGAATCTGTTGATACCTATATTACTAAATATCGTGAATTGAGAAGTAAACTCACAAATGAAGAATTATCATCAGTCGACGATAAACTTAAAGTAGCTGTGTCCGAAAATATTTCAAAGCTGTTTGGGTTATCAATTAAAATTGAATAGAGAGTATGTTTATATAGTAATAATGATATTGCTCTACTAAGGAAAGTGCCTTAGTATTCTTTCTCCCATAAATAAACTTAGTAAATATAGGTTATTATTAGGTAAAACTTCCTCAAGAATTTAATAATTTATTCATTAGAGTTTTCCGTATACGAAATATAAAAGTGGTTCTTTTCATAAAAGAATCACTTTTGCTCCCATTGCCAATTCCGATTATTTCAAATTGTTCAGGACAATATTTATTAAGGAATGAGAGGGGTACACCCATAATCTTCTGATAATCGGAAGGTATGGCATCGGCGCATAGTAAAAAAACTGTGTTTAGGCATAGAGGTTGCAAAGTCGGAAGATGAAGAATTTTGTGTCATTGACACCATGCAGTTTGGCTCTGAAAGCCTTTATTTTGGAATTTATTGACTCTGCTGAAGCATCAGTGGATCGATTGTCAAAGAAATTGATTATCTCATCGGAGTGTTCGTAAAATGTTGCCGCGATTGTGTTGAAGGATTTGAAGCCTGAGTCAGCCACGCGGTTGTACCAACGGGCAAGATTCAATCTGGCAGTGTCTGCAGTTGATTTCCTGTTGGAAAATATTGCCCTGAGATGTTGTGACAGCCAGTAAGCATCCTTGATATCCGGATAGAGTGAGAACGTCAGATCTATACGCTCTCTTTGTGAGGCAGTCCACTTCTCAGGGGATTTGAACAGGGCGTAGCGTCCACGGGCAAGCAGCTCCTTGAGGGTGTCGCCGTTAGAGAGTCGCCCGGGAACATACTTCATTCCTGACAACTTCGCCTTCTCACGCGCTTCGGTATCCGCATTGAATTTATCCGTATCTCCTGGACGGCTTCAAGAGCCAGTTTCTGAACATGGACACGGTCGATGACATGCTTTGCCCGTAGGAACGCAAATCGGCATATGCGGTGCATGCTGTCAGACAGATCAAGGGTTATCTCGGTTACTTTATTGCGCAGACTGCTGTCAATCTGCCGCAATGCATGCAGCACCGTATCCGAGTCAGTTCCAAGCACTATGACTACGATAGAGCCCTTGCGTCCGTGAGCAGCCTTGTTGGTGACTATAGTGTATAGTTCCCTATTACTCAACGAGGTCTCATCAATACTGAGATGACTGCCTATATTCTCGGGGAAGACGCGCCATTGTCCGGCATGCAGCCCCTCAGCACTGTCTTTCCACTGCCAGTAACCACTCAGATGACGTTTGTACTGACGCTCAAACAGATCGCCGTCTATATCGAAGAACCATTTAATAGAGCGGCCCGTAATCGGGTATCTGTCCAAGCATATCTTTTAAAAAAGCCGCAAACTCTTTCGAGAAACGGGTACCTTCAGCTACTAAATCCCAACGTTTGGAGATACTCTTGCCGGTCTCTACTTCTACCCATCGGCGTCGCTTTACATGAAATGTCATCCTGCGACTTCTGACCGGGTAGTCCCTGACTCTACTTTCTTCATAAAAGCCATTGGGACGGAGCTGTTCAGAAGCATAACCATCAACTCCTTTGTCACGCTCCTCCAATGTCACATCAAGTGTCTCCTTGGTTTTATCCACCTTGACAACATCAAAGTATTCAATCATTAGACATTCTGCTAACTCTATATAAGGATTCTTCTCCAATGCAAATTATTTTTTTGCAAAGATAAGAAGTTCTAGCCAAACACAGGTTTTTTACTATGCGCCGCGAAACCTCGCCCCCATACAATGTGCGAACTATCATAGAAAATCAGGCTTGTGAAAGTCGGGTTCTTGTGGGATAGGCGAAATATCATAGACACTCAAAAATTTTTTCCAACTCTTTTCTTATATTCAACATGTCGCTTTCCTTTTAAGATGGCATCTCTGACATGGTATCTCCGGCGACTTCTATCTATGCCTTTTTGACCCAATGGAACTTTTAATCGTCTATTACACTGAAAAAATATCGACCTACGTTCACACGCGGGTCGATACAAGAACATTTGTTTTTAAGTTAAAACCTTAACAATCTTTACTTACCATTTCTATACCTGTTGGAAACATAGAAAATGTAGAGATTAAAGTTTTTTTATTTGTATTGCAGCTCCGCCACCGGGGGCAAGAGGTTGCTTTAATTTCATTCCGGGCTTTACGTTGACAGTCCTGATGCGATAAGCCTGCGGATTGTCCTTCCAGTGGGCATCGGGTGCATCCTCATAGATAGTTGCCACATACTTTTCACCTGCCGGCAGGAAACTGAGATCTATTTCCGCTGTCCTTGCATTTTCGTCGGTGATTGCTCCGACATACCAGTCATCGGAGTTTTTATCGAGGCGTGCGACTGTGATATATCGGTTAGGGTCGGCTTCGAGATATTTGGAATCTTTCCAGTCCACAGGGACAGCCTCTATGAACTCGAAGGCATCGGCGAAACGCTCGTAGTTCTCGGGCAGATCACACGCCATCTGCATAGGCGAGGGCATAGTGAGATAGAGTGCAAGCTGGCGTGCAAGTGTGGTCCCTGCCTGCGAATCTTTTCCCTCATTGTAGTAGCTCATGCGGGTTTCAAAAAGTCCCGGAGTATAGTCCATCGGACCTCCTTTCAGACGGGTGAACGGAAGGATGCAGATATGGGAGGGAGGATTGCCCCCCATTGATTCAAATTCTCCTCCGCGTGCCGATTCCTGAGCAAGCCAGTTGGGATATGTACGGCAGAGTCCTGTCGGGCGCGGAGCCTCGTGACTATCGACCATAATCTGATAGTCGGCCGCACGCTCGATGACGTTGCGGGCATGATCGACCATCCACTGCGAGGTGTGATGTTCGGAACGCGGAATGATAGCCCCCACATAACCGGTCTTGACAGCATCATAATTGTTGTCCTTCATGAACTGGAAAGCGCGGTCGAGCTGAAGCTCATAGTCAGCGGCATTGGCTGCTGTCTCATGGTGCATGATGAGTTTCACGCCCTTTTCCTTCGCATAGTCGCGCAGTTCCTCGACATTAAAATCGGGATAAGGCTTGTCGAAGAGGAACTGACGGTTCTTACGGTAACCGGCCCAGTCTTCCCAACCTTCGTTCCAGCCCTCGACGAGTACACCGTCGATACCGTGCTTGGCGGCAAAGTCGATATAGCGCTTGACATTTTCCGTGTTGGCGGGATGGCGGCCGTTAGGAGTAAGTTTGGTATAGTCGGTCACACCGGGTTTTGCAAGAGTATCGTCGGAATAAGCCCAAGTTTTCTGATAACCGGTAAACATCTCCCACCACACACCCATGAACTTCATCGGCTTGATCCATGATGTGTCCTCTATCTTACACGGCTCGTTGAGATTCATCACCAACTGCGATGAAAGAATGTCGCGTGCATCGTCGCTGACAATGAGGGTTCGCCACGGAGTACTGAATGGCAGTTCAAGATAAGCACTTACACCCAGACGGTCGGGGACAAGGTGCGACTTCATTGTGTATGTCTCAGGATTTACGTCAAGGAGCATGGCGGGATAACCGTCAAGTGCTGCCTCGTGAACGTTGATATATACACCGTCATTCGTTTTGAGCAGCATAGGTGTCTGGATGGTAAGACCATCTACGCGCTGGGCTTCAGAATGTTTTCCGTAGCTTTCAAGAGCCTCCGGAAGATCGTTAAACGTCGTTTCGGACCATAGGTATTCGTCCGTGTCATAATCGCCGGGAATGCAATAGAGCTTATGATTGCCGGTAAAATTAAATTCCGTAAGCTCGTCCTTGACGGTCAGATGGTTCGGACCTTTCTGTACAGGGAGCTCGTAGCGGAATCCGAGTCCGTCATTAAACAGGCGGAAGCGTATGGTCATCTCGCGCTGGCGATCTTCATCAATCAGATTGACAGCCATCTCCTTGAAGTTATCACGGATTGTGGAGTATTCGCCCCACACAGGTTCCCAAGTGCGATCCACAGTGATTGTATCGGTACGTGCGATCCGGAAACCGTCTGTCAGGTCTGTCTGATCAGATTTTAGACCAAGTGTACTTGCCTCCACCACAGGCTTGTTCTTGTAGTCAAGCATGTAATAGGGGGCACCTGAAGGTGTAAGCTCAAAACGAAGGACAAAGTTGCCATCCGGTGAGGTTATGCTCACCGCCGCCATTTCCATGACGGTAGTGAGCATAGAGATTAATATCAGGATTTTCTTCATTGAAAAAAGATTAGTTCATCAGTATAGTGTAGGCGTATGGTTCAAGCTCGATCACTACTGGAGCAGCTACCGGGTTACCATTGATAAGATTGGTCATGGTAGCCCCGGCAAGGACTATCGGGGTTTTCACGGTCTGCACGCTTCCGGTCGTATTGACAGCCACGAGGAGATTGTGGCCGGGAATGGCGCGTGTGAAACATACGACAGCCGAGTTCGAATAGTCGAGCAGTTCGCCGCGACGAACCTCCGCTGAAGCCTTGAATGCGGCATTGATGAGCTTGTATTCATCCGAGAGAGCAGTGGAAAAATCCATAGTCCTGTAATCAAAGAACGAAAGTTTTCCTGAAAGCCCCTCGACATCCATCGAGGAGTAAATCATTGGGGTGCCGTTGAGCATCGATGCGAGAACGTAGGCAGCAGGGACACCTTCGGGTGTGCCATACATTGTCGCAACATTGTTTTCCGCTGCTACATCGTGGTTAAATACATACCGGAGTATTGACTTGCCATCAGGCACTTTTGCCAATGCCTCTTTCGCTTCCTTAACAACGTCAGCAGGTTTACCCCCTTTGAAAGTGGCAGAGATAGTGGTAGCGCTGTTCCAGTCATATATCATATTAAACCCATCGGCATAATACTCAGGATTGGTTGTTTCGGCAAGCATTATCATGTCAGAATTCTTGGCACGCAGATCGGTGATGAGGCTACTCCAGAAATCCTGAGGCACACCATCGGCATAGTCACATCTGAAACCGTCGATTGAAAGCTGGTCGACCCAATAGAACATGGCATCCTTCATGGCTGTGCGCACTTCGGGATTTTCGAAGTTCAGTTGAGCCACATCACTCCACCCGGCGGGTGAAACGATGTTGCCGTCGGCATCCTTCTCGTACCAGTCGGGATGCTCGGTGATCCAAGGACAGTCCCATGCAGTGTGGTTGGCGACCCAGTCAAGGATGACCCTCATCCCCTTTGAGTGTGCCGAGCTGACAAGCTCTTTCATGTCGGCCATGGTTCCATAGCGTGGATTGAGAGCCTTGAAATCGCGGATACAGTAGGGTGAACCGATACCGTTGAGTTCACCTGTCTCGTAGACCGGCATCACCCAAAGGATGTCACAGTCCATATCGGAAATGCGGGTGAGCTGGGCGGTGAGACCTTTCAGGCAGTCGTTCTCACCGAAGAAGCGGGGATTGGCCTGATAGATTACGTTTGTCGAAACCTCGTTGCCTATCACCGGAGCTGCCGGATTTTCGGGCATATCTATCTCGTAGGAGGTGCAACCGGTGGCGGCAAAAGCTGCCACCGTTGCAATGATTGATGTTATCTTATTCATGGATCTTACTTCATTTCAGCTTTGTCGGGATTAGCGACGATAAAATAAATTTTGTCAAGAGTGATCGAGGCAGCATCATACTGCGTACCGGCATTATTGTTGAAAATCAGGTTTTCGGTTTCGCCGTTGCCCTCGACGGCCAGGACCTTGTAGGTGACACCGTCGACTGTCTCGGTGGTTTCGGGCCTCACACCGGGCCAGCTACCGAAAATCTCTTTGTCGCCCCATGCGTAGACGTAGAAGTCTTTCCAACCTGTCTTGTCCTCGATATATATCTTACACTCGGACTTTGCAGGCTCTACGATGGATGCTCCGTCGGGGTTGGCGACAATGTAGTAGTCCTTGTCAAGAGTGATCGTCACAGCATCGTACTGAGTACCGGCATTATTGTTGAATATCAGATTCTCGGTCTCGCCGCTACCTTCGACTGTGAATACGAGATAGCTTACACCGCCGATTTCCTTAACTTCTGTTGTCGATGCACCGGGCCAACCGCCAAAGATTTCCTTGTCACCGTATGCGTAGATGTAAAAGTCGCTCCATCCGGTGAGGTTCTGGACATAAATCTTATATTCGGTGCCGGGAGTGGGTTCAGGTTCCGGCTCGACAGTCCCCGGGATGTAGGTGGCGGGGTCAATTTCTACCGCACGGTTGGACGATAGTTCTACATAAACGTCGCGGTCAAGGTTGAAGATGACCACATCATCGATCTGCTTACCGTTTCCATTGTTGAGGATAACGTGTTCTTCCAGACCTGCATCACAGTTGGACGCCCCGAGGTCAAAGTAGGTGTAGGTGACACCATTAATGACCTGAGTACCGGTCGGTGCCATACCGGGCCAGCCGCCGTTAAGGTCGTTCACCGTACCCCACATATAGAGGTAGAGATCATCCCAGCCGGAATTGTTGACGACGAAGATGGCGTAACCGTCATGAGTCACCACAGCCGAAGGATCGAATTCGGTGACTGCGCTCGGAGTGAGTTCAAGATAGAAATCCTGATTCAGTGTCACGTTGAAGTCGGGGAGCTGCTTGCCGTTGCCGTTATTATTGAAGATAAGGTTAAGGTTAAGACCTTCGTTGGCCGCGCCGGTATCGAAATACTTGTAGTTGACACCATCAATGGTCACCTTGCCGGTAGGCTTCATGCCGGGCCATCCGCCGAATGCCTCGGCATCGCCCCATGCATACATGGCGAGTTCCTCGTACTCCGAATTATCGACAACATAGATGACATAACCGTCATGGACAATTTCGTCAGGATTCTGAGGTTTGTTGAAGTAGTCGGCCCAACGGTAGACGAGGACATTCAGACGCGCTCCGAGGGCGGGAGCCTCTGTGTGTATCACGGGTTCGTTGTCCAGTGACCGTTCCTCACCCTGCTCTACCGAATAGAATGTGTAGCCGTCGGCAAGTGTCTTACCGTCGATAAAGTCGGCAGGATTCAGGTAGACACCCCACTTTACGTCCGTGTCGGATGCCTTCTCGAGCTGCCAGCGGGGGTCTCCTACGGCATCCATGCCGCCGTTGAACTCACCGATGATATAGATTTTGTCTGTTGTGAGTGTCCCCTGCGGCACTATCACTTCAAGAAGCTGATAACCGGGACGGAGTTCGAAGCGCGGAAGTTCGCTGTCGAATATAATCTCATCCTTTGAACATCCTGTCAAAAACGGCAGGAGCATGAGGAGAAAGATGCTGAATATATTGAGTTTCTTCATGTTGGACTAAATTTTAATAGTTAGGATTCTGAACAAGACCCGGATTTACCATCAGAGCTACCTGCGGGAGAGGATACCATTCGTAGCGGCGGTCACGCTTGGCAGGCATCTGGCGGTCTGTCTCGGTCGCACGACCGAAGAACCACCACTGACCCTGAGTGAACTTGTCGAAACGGCGGAGATCAGTGCGGCGACGGCGACCTTCGTCAAGGAATTCAAGACCCCATTCACTGAGCATCCAGTCGGCATCGAAGGCCGTGAAGCCGGGGCCGGGCTGCTCGATGGTGCTGACATCGGATGAATTATAATAACGCTGACGCACGTCATTGACCAGTTCCTTCGCACCATTTGTGTCACCTGCGCGGAGCTTGCACTCAGCGAGAGAGTAATAGACCTCGGCGAGACGGAATTCAACCTGATCGGCATCACGCCAGTCAAGACCGGTGGATGAGGGATAGATAGGGTAACGAAGCACACGGAAACCTGAGTTTGTCTGACCCCAGCGAGGACTCATCACAGGTTCGAGAGCGCGCCCGAGACCGAGGAAAGTACCGACTTGGTCAACATAAATCAGAGGTTTATCCTGAAGGTCGGCATCGGCAAGCACGGGTGCGCCTGTCTCGTAGTTGATCTGTGCGCCCATTGCGAAGATACCCTTCCAGTTACCGGCTGCATCACACGTAAACGGCTGTTTGCGGATGTCCTTGTCGTTCATGCGGTCAAAAGGTGCGCCGAGTTTATCGCCGTAGTCAAACAGGAAGCTCTTCGCTCCCTCACTGCCGGCGTTGGGAACAAGTGTTCCTGTGTTGTCCTTTGAAGGAACCATACAGGTGCAGTTCCAGCCACTCTGATCGCAGGAGAAATCAAACATTTCGTCGTAGTTGTAAGGGAGGAAGGGGGTGTTACGGTTATTATTTGTCATACGTCCGGCCTCCATAGCGAAGGCGAAGACCACTTCCTGACAGGTATTGTTGTTCACTCCGTAGATGTCGCGGTAGTCGGAGGCGATATTGTAGGTTCCGTACTCGCCGTCGATGATCTGCTGGCAGAGGGTCGCACACTCACTGAAACGGTCGATACCGGTGAAAAGCTGTGAATTAAGGAGGAGACGCATTTTAAGCATACGGTTCATACCTTGATTCATGCGGCTGCGGGTACCATTGGAACCGTCCTCTGCTGTCAGGTCGCTCCAGCAACCGTCGAGTTCATCAGCGATGAATTGCCATATTACTTCACAACCCTTGTTGAAATCCGGGTCGGCAGAACCGGGAATCTCGTTGCCGACGGAAATATTTAACGGGAGCGCACCGCCCCAAAGCTCAAAATTATTGTAGTAAGCCCAAGCACGCATAGTGCGGACTTCTGCGATATAGGATTTGAGCGCATCGTCAGTCATGCCGACCGATGAAGCCGAGAGGTTCTCAAGGTCATTTATAAGTGTGTTACAGAGACCGATGGTTTCCCATGCGTGTTCCCATGCCTCACGTATGATGACCGATTCGGAGTTCCATGTCTGTGTCGATAGGACGAATTTGGCAGCCTCATCGTAGCCCCATGCTCCGCCGTTCCATGTGCGCCATGCAATCTGGTCAGCGGAAAATTCGTTGAGATACCAGAAATATTCGAGGAAGCCGCTCTGTGCGCTTGAATAGATAGAGGCGACAGCACCCTTGACGCTGTTTTCGTCCTGATAATAGGTCGAAGCGTCGATGCGGTCAAAGGTTACTTCATCAAGGTTGGTACAGGACCATGCTCCGACAGCGATTGCGGTCGCACTCAGCAGACCTGCTATATGATTTATGGTTTTCATTGTGTCTGAATGTTGAGATTAACGGAAGCGGATGTTTACACCGAATGTCAGTTGTGTTGCGGTGGGATACGAAGAGGTTACGTCGATACCCGGAGTTATGCCGGTCGAGGTGACGGCTGAGGGATCGGTCCCGGTATAGCTGGTTATGGTAAAGAGATTCTTGGCCGCGAGATAGAAACGGAGCGATTCGAGCAGACGGCGGTTCTTGAGGGGTACGGTGTAGCCGAGGGTCACGTTTTCAAGTTTGAAATAGTCGCCGCGTTCGAGGAAGTAGGATGAAATCACGCCTCCGCCTGACCATACGTCACGGTCTTTGAGATAGGTGCTGCGAAGCACATTGTCCGTGCCGCTA
Organism: Bacteroides sp.; assembly: GCA_014802345.1. Lineage (GTDB taxonomy): Bacteria > Bacteroidota > Bacteroidia > Bacteroidales > Muribaculaceae > Duncaniella. The sequence goes on along the minus strand of JAAVCM010000006.1, from coordinate 44,668 downwards.
CCTTTGAGTCCCATACCGTAGCGGCGCATATTGAAAATCTGGAAGTCGAAAGCACCGTTGAACATCAGGCTGAGGTCGAAGTTTTTCCATTTGACTGTGTTGTTCCAAGTGAGGAAGTGTTTGGGCGCACCGTCGCCGATATATCTCTTGTCCTTGGGATCGGCCGATGCTGCCGTGACCTTCTCGCCCTCGGCGGTATAGACAAGCATATTGTGATTCTCGTCGACTCCGGCATACTCATATCCCCAGAACTGACCGATTTTGCCACCTTCCTCCACACGGAAGAAATATTCGCTCGTACCGACGCCGGGTTTCTGGTAGAGATCGAGGTATGAGGCCTGATAGATGGAGTTGGAGAGTTTGGTGAGCTTGGTCGTACCATAGGAATAGTTGATGCCGGTGGTCCAAGTGACGGGCTGGTTGACAACTGCGTCGAGGGTAAGGGCAAGTTCTATACCGGTGTTCTTCGTAGTACCGACGTTCACGAGGATTTCAGGATAGACGTAGGGGGGCTGCGGAGCGGTATAGTTGTAGAGAAGGTCCTGTGAACGGCGGTCGAAATACTCGATTGAACCGTATATGCGATTGAAGAACATGAAGTCGATACCATAGTTGGTACTTGACAGCTTTTCCCATCCGAGGTCGGGGTTAGCATTGTTGGATGGACGATAGCCGGTGACCCATTCTCCGTCGATGAGATATGTGCCGTTAGGTGAGTAGGTGGCAAGTGATTTGTAAGCGTCAAAGTCGCTTCGGCCGGTCACACCGTAGGAGATACGAGGCTTGAGGCTCTGGACGGTCTGGACGTAATCGGAAAGGAAGGGAGCCTTTGTCATTTCCCATGCGATGGAGGCTGCCGGGAATGAACCCCACTTCTTGTCGGAACCGAACTTGGTAGAACCCTCGTGACGGATAGAGGCGGAGGCGATGATCATTCCTTTCCATGAGTAGTTCACACGGCCGAAGAAACCGATGAGTGTCGACTGGCTCTTGCCGCCATACATCTGAGCTTTACCGTCGGCTAGCCATGTGCCTGAGCCGATGCCGTTCCACAGAGGTTTATCAAAGGTAAAGTTGTTGTTTTGCATGAACATCTGCTCCCAGTTGGAACGCTCGAAAGAGTAGCCGCCGACGACTTTGACATCGTGGTCACCGTTCTGGAAACCGTAGTTGGCAATCCACTCCACTCGGTTGGTCCACCATTTCTGATAATGCTGTGAGGCACGACCTGCATAACCACCCCAGTATGATTCGCCGGAGGTTGTCGGGGTGTAGTAGTCGCTTTTGAGGTCGTTGTAATTATAGGAGTAGGAAAGGGTGGTACTGACATTGTGGTTCTCGTTGTTCCAGATACTGTACTTGATGTCGGTCGAGCCGAGAATATAGGTGCGGTTGCCTTCGGAGTTGTTGACACGAAGCTGCTGGACGGGGTTCTTGATGTCGGTCGGCGATGTGGGCTGATAGAATGACCCATCTTCGTTGTAGACAGGGATGGTAGGGTTCATGCTTAGGGCGGTGTCAAACATTCCGTCGTCACCCCATTTTTCCTTGACCTTGCGGGCGTTAAGGGCAGCGGTGATGCGGAGGTGGCTGTCAAGGGCGTTGGCCGACACAGCCGCACGTCCGCCGAACTCCTCGCGGCGGCTCACGATGTCAAGACCGTTGGCCTTCTTCCAGTTCATGGAGGCGGTGTAGTAGCCGCCGTTTGCAAGCGAACCGTCGATGGCGAGATACTGGTTGGTGTCGTAGGCTACCTTGCGGGTGATGAGGTCATACCAGTCGGTGCTTGCCCCGTAATCGTTACCTCGGCGGGCAAGTCGCCATTCGTAGGGTGAAAGGACCTCGGGCTTGTCCTTTGCAAAAGCAAGTGCGCCGTAAGAATCGTAGGTGATGACGGGGAGTCCGGGTTCACCCGTCCCCTTCTTAGTCGTAATAAGGATTACACCGTTTGCACCACGGGTGCCGTAGATAGCGGCAGAGGCGGCATCTTTAAGAACAGACATGGATTCAATGTCCTGCGGGGCAAGCGTGCGGATGTCGCCTCCGGCAACTCCGTCGATTACGATAAGGGGACCGTTGCCCGCGCTCAGAGAGGTTGCGCCGCGCACCTGAAGATCTGCGCTTCCGTTAGGATTGGCGGAGGCTGTGCTGGACACATTGAGACCGGCCACCTTACCGGTAAGCATCTCCATCGGGTTGTTCATCGCACCCTTCTGGAAGTCGTCGCGGTTTACCTGAACGATTGAGCTTGAAAGTTCCTTACGGCTGAGTGAGCCATAACCCACGACGACGACTTCGTCGAGAAGCTCACTGTCCTCTTCCATCGTGACGTCAATCTTGGTCTGACCCTTGACGGAGACTTCGACTGCCTTGAAACCTACATAACTGAAGACGAGAGTTCCATCGGAGGGAACATTGCTGAGAGTGTAATGACCATCAAAGTCGGTCGCAATTCCGTGCGTTTGATTGCCTTTCACTGAAACACTGACACCAATCAGAACTTCCCCTGCGGGATCGGTGACTGTGCCGGAAACATTTACCGTCTGCGCCGTCAAAAACGGAGCTGCCATCAGAGCTAACACCCATAGCACTGTGAGAGTGAAGGCTCGTAAATTCCATGGTTTTCTGTTCATTATAAGTATTGATTTAGTTGTGATGATGACTAAGGCATTTTGTAGTGCGTTAACATTACTTTGCAAATTTCGCTAACCTTTTATGCCCGGTCAAGCGCATCAAACAAAAATCAAAACTTATAGGGGGGGGGTAATTAGCTGTAAATCAATAATAAAGCTATTTAGAGACTCTCAAAAAATCAATATTTCTTTCAGTCCCGTAGAGGTCTGTTTTCAATCCAGATTCCTTACTTCATTCTCAAATTCATCGGGATTGATGGCTCTCTTCCTGATCTTCGAACGATAGGTATAGATCGTCGAGATGGAGCAGCGCAGGAAATCGGCTATCTTCGCGCTGTCGTCGATGCCGATACGGATCAGTGCGTAGAGGCGCAGTTCAGTGTTGAGAAGCTCTCCCGATTTCAGTACGACCTGTTCGCCGGGGTTGAGAAGGGCGTTGAATTTCCCGACGAAGGAGGGATAGATGTTGAGTATGGCCTCGTCAAATCTGACATAGAAGTTTTTCAGCAACTGGTCGGCTATCTCGGTCGATTCGAGCTTTTTGAGAAGTGCCGCACGGTTGCCTCCCTGCACCGTCAGTTTGCGCAACGACTGCTGATAATGCTGTAAGGAGGAGATAGCTGATGAACAATACTCCATGAACAGACCGGCATACTGCTCCTTGGTTTGGTTGAAGTCCCTGAGTTCGGCATTTCTGGCGGCAAGCTGGATGTTGGTGGATTTCAACTGCTCGGATATGAGGCTCAGTTCACCGTTCTTTCCTTCCAGTGCGGCATTGGTCTGCCTGAGTTCTTCGGACATCGCACTCAGATCGTCGTTTTTCCCTTTCAGCTCATTGTTGGCCTCACGAAGCCGCTCCGACATCCGTCTTAGTTCCTCGTTAGCGAGGCTGACCTTGTCCTTTGCCTTGTGCAGACTTCTGAACTGTTTGAGAATGAGAAATATGGTGACGAGGAGGATGACGGAAAGAATACTGCTCACCCAGACCATGGTCCGGAGGCGGTCGGTCAGGTCGTTCTGCACCGCGGCATAAGCCTCGTCAATCACAGGAAGCATTTTGCTTGACTGTGCGTTGCGCATCAGGGCGGAATAGAAGTTGGCATCCGCAATGCTCTTTTTCAGGTAGCGGTTGGCACGGTCCACGTCGCCGTCCTCAAACATCACCGTAGCTACCTCCCGGAAAGACATATTTTCCTTTACCGCTCCCCTGACATCAGAGATGGCGCTGAGGGCGAGATAGCGTTTATAATCATCAGGAAATCCGGCAGTCTTGTAGATATAGGCAAGTGTCGAGGCGAGAATCGAATATTCCCTTGTCCCGGAGGGATAGTCTTCAAGCTGCCGGGAGAGTGCTTCTATTGCCTTTTCGGACTCACCGTTGCGTGCCATTTCCGTCATCACGAATACGAGATGATTGAATGAACCGGTGTCAATCACCCGGCTCAGGGAGTCGGCGTATGCACTTCTCTGTTTCTCGTAGATCAATGCCGGTTCATGATCGGTGGTGTATTCGCTCAGATACTGATACAAGGCACAATAAGTGGCATAATAGGATTCAAGCAGGGCAGGTGTGAGCGAGTCGCGCGGGATTGACTGCATAGTGTTGAGCGCGTCGGAGAACAGGCCTGCGTGTGCGTAGACATCAGCCCTCTTTATCAGCAAGCGCGTCTGTTCGCCGGGGGTGGCAATGACGGCAGGGCGCTGGAGATTATATGAAATGTAGTGTAGGGCAGAATCGGCATTGTAGGCATTGAATTCTTCTATCAGCTTGTTTATCAACGCCGTCCGTTGAAACTTATCGGTCGACAGATCATATTCGCGCTTATAGGCGATGATGCGATCATTCTTTTCTTTCTCATATTTATTACTGTTGGCTATCTCCGTATCAAGCAGGACGTAGAGTTCCTGCAATTCCGCCGCACGGTCGTTTCCCGACCTGCTACAGGAAACGAGCAGAAGGATGAACAGTAAAAAGATAGGTGTTCTCATGGTGGGGTACAACTGATTTAAAGGATTGGCACACTTACATCCGAATGTATCCGAAGCCGTGGTAGCGACATCGGATACATTGAGTGTGTAAAATTAATAATAAATCAGTTACTCGCCAAATGTATTGGTAAATAGTGGCGGCTATCGGTACCCCTCGGGGGAGAGGAGACGTTATTCCCTCACGAAAACAGTCGCCCCGAGTGCAGGAAGATTAAATGATGTTGTGGCTGGGAAATCAACGGTCTGACCACCGAGGATATCCCTGAATGTACCTGCGGGAAGGTCGCCGGAGATTGAAAACTCCTTGTCTTCATCTCCGAAGTTGAGCATGACCACCACGTCGTTGTCCCCGAGAGTACGCTTATAGGCGTAGACCGAACTGTCGGCAGTTGTGACGAGGTTTGTAAGAGTACCGCTCTGCTTGCCTGTTCGCAAAGCCGGTTGTGTGTGTTTCAGATGTGTCAGTTTCTTGATGAGTGTTGTCATCGTTGTGTCGGGCTGTGACCAGTCAATCGGTGTCTTCTCGGCGAGCGATACCCGTCCACCTGACTTGTACTGAATCTCCTGTCCATTGTAGATCAACGGCATCCCATATACCGTGAACTCCAATACGGTCAGCGGTCTGAGGTATTTGTGATATACGATGTCCTCGCTACCGCCCTGATCCTGAACGACGTCATGGTTGACAAGGTAGACCATGCGTGAACGCCCTTCGTAGGGGTTGGCTATTGTATCCTCGGGAGTAGCAGACTCACCTGCTGTAAGGCCGCTGTTGGCAAGCAGCTCACAGGCTTTGCGGAGTTCTTCAAGGTCGGGATTCGGTTCGTTGGCAAACTCTTTCAGCACCTTTTCCTGAAAATCCCAGCAATAATTGTAATCAAAATATCCGTTCTTGACAAGCGACGGTCTGGAGGAGTCTTCGGCAAGCCAAGCCACACGTTTGCCGTCTTTCAGGACTCTTTCGGAAGCCTTTCGCCACAATTCTGGTGAAGGCCCCGAGGCATAGTCACAACGGAAACCATCGATATCGAAGTTGTCAACCCAATATTGCATGGCCTTCACCATTTCGTCCTGCATCGCTTCATTGTCGCGGTCAAGCTCGTAGACATCCTTCCATGCACCGCCGAAGGGATGTACAAAGTCTCCGTCCTTTTTCGTATAGAATTCAGGATTGGAAGTGACCCAGACATTGTCCATTGACGTATGGTTGCCGACCCAGTCAAACCATATCTCCATACCGTTGTCATGGATTGTTTTCACAAGGTCGCGCAGATCCTGTTCAGTACCGTTATCGGGATCTATTTTTGTATAATCCTTGATTGAATACGGGCTGGAATACGCTCCCCATTTGCCGGTGTCGCCCAATTCATAAATTGGCATGAGCCAGACAACATCCACGCCCAGCTCTTTAAGACGTGGGATTTGAGCTTCTACACCTTTCAGAGTCCCCTCAGGTGAGAAGTTTCGTACGAAAACTTCGTAAATTACACGGTTTTCAGGAATACGGACATCAATTTGTTCAGTGACTGCTTTCGAGCAGGCACCGCTAATCATCAGCGTTGCTAAGATAACAACGAAAAGTCTTGTTTTGTGGATCATCATTGTAATAAAGAATTATCAGATACAGTGACCGATATCAGCCGGAATTCTCTATGCAAATGTAATCCGAATGTCTCAAAAAAATAAGCCGCTCACATTTAGTTCTAAAAATCGGATGGAATAAATGTCTGGTAATAAAATATGTAACCGAATGGATTTCAAAATTAATTGATATTTTTTCTGTATGCTATGCCCTCCCCATTTTTGTATAATTATGATATTGAATAAACCTAACGATAGGAAAATATCTTCGGGTTCTCGGGGATATTTTGCCAATATCCTCAAAGGATCATCCGATAGAGGAATGTGTTTACGCTGTCCCGTCTTCTGTGCGGAGGTATCAAGAATATCTCGGTTAAATTGCGATTAGTAGAATGTTTTTGTTTATCTTTGTGAACGGTAAGCTGTTTGGACAGAAAACGTCCGATTTTTACTGATTGTGCCAACTAAAATTCAGATTATGAAGCTGATTGAGATGAATATGGATAAGATTGTCGCCTTGTGCCGCAAGTATAAGGTAGATAAACTGTGGGTGTTCGGGTCGATACTTACTCCGAGATTCACTGACGACAGCGATGTGGATTTTTTGGTTGTTTTTGACAAGTCTCGAATTCCCTTGCTTGATATGGTTGACGTGTTTTTTGATTTCATTTATTCTCTTGAAGAGCTTTTAGGGAGAAAAATTGATTTAACCGACTATACGTCCATCCGCAATAAATATTTTAAAGAGGAAGTGGACGAGAAAAAACAATTGATATGGAGCGCGTTGTAAGTACCCTAAACTCTGTTCAGGGCATATATAGGGAAATCCTGATATTTTGCTGCGTTGTCTTTCATTTTTATTATTGCCTGACAAACTATTCCGGTGGGGGTTTACGTTTAAGATAGTGTTATGACAGTCGGAGAATTTGCAGATTTGGTCAGGGCGAAGCTGCCCTATGCCGCCAATAAGCAGCAGGGATTGCTTATTGACGCGCTGGCGCGTTTCTGCTCGTCGGCCACTCCGTCAGACTCCGTTTTCATCATCAACGGCTATGCCGGCACGGGCAAGACGTCGCTCACCGGCGCGCTCGTCAAGGCGCTTGAGGAGGTGGAGCGACCAGTGGTGCTGCTTGCCCCGACAGGACGTGCCGCGAAGGTGTTCAGCGCACACTCCGCACATCCAGCCTACACCATCCACCGCAAAATCTACCGCGGACCGTCGGGCAACCTCTCGTCGGGCTTCACGACGCTTCAGGACAACCGCCTCGCCAACGCCGTCTTCATCGTCGACGAGGCTTCGATGATCGGTGACCACGAATCGGAATCAGCCTCGATGACCCCCAACAACGGACTGCTCGAAGACCTGCTGCAATATGTGTTCACCGGCGACAACTGCCGCCTCATCCTTCTCGGCGACGTAGCCCAGCTTCCGCCGGTCGGGTGCGTCGAGAGTCCAGCCATGTCGCCAAAACGCTACAAGGAACTCGGGCTGCACGTCTCGCGCGCCATTCTCACCGACACCGTCCGTCAGGCACGCCACTCCGGGATTCTGCGCAACGCCACATGGCTGCGCCGTGCAATGCTCGTCGACCCTCTGCCCGAACCGAAAATCATCCTTACAGGCTATACGGATGTGTCCGTGCTGGAAGGGGAGGAGGTGCTGGACGCAATCGGCGACTGCTACCGTGAGGAGGGGCCGGGGGCGACCGCCATCATCACCCGCTCAAACCGCCGCGCGACTGCCTTCAACCTCGGTATCCGCTCTCAGATACTCGACTACGAGGAGGAACTCGTCAAAGGGGAGCGGCTTCTGATAGCCAAGAACAACTACACATGGTCGGCAAAAATCAAGGGACTCGACTTCATTGCCAACGGCGATGTCGCCGTTGTGTCGGCTGTCCATTCGACAGAGGAGAAGTATGGCTTCCGCTTTGCCAACGTGACCCTCAATCTCCCTGACCGCGACGTGGACGTGGAGTGCAGGATTTTCCTCGACACCCTCACCGACGAAAGTGCCTCGCTCTCGCGTGAGCGCATGGAGACACTCGCTCAGGCACGCATGGCCGACCCGGAGGTCAACGCGCCCGATGTCCCCTACGAGACCCGTCTGCGCCGCCTGCGGACCGATGAATATTTCAATGCCCTCCAAGTCAAATATGCCTACGCCGTCACCTGCCATAAGGCGCAGGGCGCGCAGTGGCCCAACGTGTTTGTCGACATGGGTGGCATACCTCCCGAAGCGCAGGGACTCGACTTCTACCGCTGGCTCTACACGGCGACCTCGCGCGCCACGTCGCATCTCTACTACATGAATCCCGACGAAGCTATGTGTGAATAGTGCGGTTTTTGAAAAAATTCGTATATTTGCACTTTGAAACCCCTCTGACCCCAAATCATTGATAATATGGACGGCAATACCTCAAATCCTTCTGTCATGTCCTCCGCGCCCAAATGGACCGAGATAGAGCATCTTCCCGAATGGGACGAGGAATTTTACCATGTCTATACCGCCAAGAAATTCGGCAAATGGTTGATGCTCAAAACTCTCCGCCCGGAATACAAGGGTGTCCCCGAGTATGAGCAGATGATCGAGAAGGAGTTTGACGTGCGCTACAACCTCGCCCATCCCCATATCATCATGATAAATGATTTCGAGGAGGTTCCCGGGCTGGGAATGTGCATCATCACCGACGATGTCTATGGCGACTCCCTCGCCAAGCTAATCCGCGAAGGGAAGGTCACCGAGGAACATCTCTATAAACTCCAGCACCAGCTCCTCGATGCTCTCGACTACATACAGACCAATCATCTCGAGCATCATCCCCTCACCCCCTCACGCATCATATTCACGGAGAATGTGGGCAACCTCAAACTGATTGATGTCGGCTTCGACCAGAAGACCCATATCACACCGACCGATGCAAACGAGGACATCTACAATTACGGCAAGGTTCTTTCAGCCGCCCTCGACGCTGTCGGGACTCCTCACCCCCGTCTGCGCAAGGTGGCGGAACGCTGCATGAGCGAAGACCCGTCGAAACGCTACCACGATGTCAGTTCGCTGCGTCTGGCGCTTGCCGACCGCAAACTCAATCTTATCTATATCGCCGTCATCGCCTTCCTTCTGGCCATGATAGCCCTTCTCCTCTGGCTCAACTCTCCTTACCGTCCCGTACCCTCCTCTGACACAGCTAACAGCATCACAACCGAATCCATCAACTGACTATGCCGGTTACGATAAAGGCCATCGAGCCTACCAAGACACAGATAAAGAAATATGTAAATTTCGGGATTGACCTCTACGATGGGAACGACTACTATGTGCCCAATCTGATTTTCGATGAGGTGCATACGCTTCTTCCCGAAAAGAATCCCGCCTTTGACTATTGTCGCGCCCAGTCATTCATGGCTTACCGCGACGGCAAGCCGGCAGGACGCATCACGGCTATCATAAACGACCGCCTCAACGAGTCAACCGGCAAGAAGCAGGCACGCTTCGGCTTCGTCGATTTCATCAATGACAACGATGTGGTCGACGAGCTTTTCGCCACCGCCGAGCAGTGGGCGCGTGACCGCGGCATGACCGAAATCATAGGGCCGATGGGATTCACCGACATGGACCGCGAGGGTATGCTCGTCGAGGGGTTCGACGAGATGGGTACGATGGCCACCATCTACAACTATCCCTACTATCCGCGTCACGTCGAGCGTCTCGGCTACAAAAAGGACACCGACTGGGTGGAATATCGCATCACCGTTCCCGATAAAGTTCCCGAGAAGATGACCCGTATAGCAGAGATAGTGCTGAAAAAGTACAATCTGAGGATACTCAAATACACCTCCGCGAAGAAAATCAAGGATGACTACGGCCATGCGCTCTTCCACCTAATCAATGAGGCATACGCCAACCTTTACGGCTACTGCACCCTGACGGAGCGGCAGATTGAATACTACATTGATATGTATCTGAGCATCCTCCGCCTTGAATATGTCAGCGTTGTGGTCGATGCCAATGATGAACTTGTCGGTGTCGGCATCTCGCTCCCATCGCTCTCAAAGGCGCTCCGCAAGTGCCGCGGACGGCTTTTCCCGACCGGATGGTACCACATCCTCAAAGCGATGAAGGGCTATAACGATGTCATCGACCTGCTGCTGATAGCCGTCAAGCCCGAATATCAGTCAAAGGGTGTCAACTCGCTCTTTTTCTATGACCTACTGAACCTCTATATCAAAAACGGGGTGAAGTTTGCCGAAACAAACCTCGAACTCGAAAGCAACTCGCAGGTGCAGTCGCAGTGGGACTACTTCGAGAAGCGTCAGCACCGTCGCCGCCGTGCCTACCGCAAGAAGCTCTGACCCTTCTCGTCCAGTCTTCCTAACCCTCTGACCTTTTCCATGAACGACCCTTTGAAAATACTTTTTGTCGGCGATGCCTCATCGTATCACCGCACTCTCGCGCGCGGGTTGAACGAACTGGGTCACGAGACAGTAGTGGCCTCCAACGGAGGCTACTGGCTCAACACAGGGCGTGACATCGACCTGCGGCGACGTTTCAAGGGTAAATTCGGAGGGCTTGACCTCTGGCTGAGGCTGAACTGCGGACTCAGGCAGAAGATGCGCGGTTTCGACATAGTGACCATCGGGTCGCAGAGTTTCATCGAACTGCGTCCCGGACGCAAAGGGAGTTTTTTCGACTATCTTAAAGCCAACAACCGTTCGATATTCTACACCGCTCTGGGGACAGATTCCAACTATGTCGCCGAGTGTCTTGACCCGACGACCCCACTCAGATACAACGAGTTTAAAATCTACGGCGAGGACTCCCCGTATCTACGCGCCAATCCGGGAATATGCGACGCATGGCTTACGGAAGATATGCGCCGGCTCGACACCCATATCCATTCGTCGGTCGACGGCGCTATGTCGGTACTCTACGAGTATCATGTCGCCCTCCGCCGCTCCCACCCGGAGGAGTCCATCGGCTATCTGGGGATTCCGATTGACACGGATGCCCTCCGCCCGGTCGAACTCCCGGAGCGTCCCGAAAAAGTGCGTTTTTTCCTCGGTCGATACCGCAACCGTCTCCTTGAAAAGGGTACTGACGTGATGGAGGCGGCCGCGCGTGCCGTCGTCGGCCGTCACCCCGACCGTGCCGAACTGGTGATTGTCGAAAATCGTCCTTACGACGAATATCTTCAGCTTCTGCGCTCCGCCCATGTAGTCCTCGACCAGCTTTACAGCTACACCCCAGCCACAAATGCCCTCCAAGCTATGGCCTACGGACTCAACACCGTCTCAGGCGGTGCGCCTGAGTTCTATGACTTCATAGGAGAGAAGGAACTGCGTCCGGTGATTCATGTCGAGCCGACATACGAATCTGTGGTCAGCGCACTTGAAGATGTGGTCGCCCATCCCGAGCAGATACGTCCGCGAGGGATTCAGGGTAGGGAATTTGTGGTCAGGCACAATGACTACCGTCTGGTGGCACAACGCGCCCTCGACTTCTGGCACCGTCGGCTTGATGAACGTTAACCTCATCGCTTATACAGACAATAACAGAATAAATTCCATATACAATATAAATGCCATGCTGACACTCGATGTTCTTATAGCCACCCATACTCCATCAGGACTTCAACGCGTTGAAGCGATGCAACTGCCGCGTCTCGACGGCGTGCGCTACATCGTGTCATGGCAGCAGCATGGCGATGCCCCGGTGCCTGAGTCACTTGCCGGCCGCGACGACATGACCATCCTTCTACTCGGGCAGAAAGGGCTGAGTCACAACCGCAACAATGCCATCGAGTCTTCGACGGCCGACATCTATCTGATAGCTGACGATGATTTACGCTACACTCCCGACCAGATTGAAGCCGTCAGACGGGTGTTCGAGGAGAATCCGGCTCTTGACTATGCTTCGTTCATGTATGTCGGGAAGGATGGCAAGGTAACCAAGACCTATCCCGCCGAAGAATGTGACCTGACGAAAGGTCTGCCGAAAGGCTTCTACCAGACATCTTTTGAGATAGCCGTCCGCCCGCGCGGACTTGGCGCAAAACTCCGCTTCCCCGCTGCCTTCGGGCTTGGGTCGCCGTGGCTCCATGCCGCCGAGGAGGAGATGTTTCTGCTCACCGCGCGTAAGCTGGATCTCAACTGCCGCTTCTTCCCGATTGTCATCACTACACATTCGGGCCCTACGACCGGGCGGCAGGGTGTCATTTCCGATCCCCTTGTCATCAGGGCGTGGGGGGCGTATCTCTACTTTGCCTATCCGCTGACCTATCCGGCGCGTCTGTTGATGAAGGCAAAGCGGCTTTCCGGGAGCGGACAGGCTCCATTTTTCAAGGCATTGAAGGAGCTTATTCATGGTCTTGCCATAGGAATGTACAAGGTCAATATCCCTTGGAAGGAGGCGCGCCGATGAGCGGGTCGGTGTCGGGACGTGTCCTGAAAGCCATGGCGATTTTCGGTGGTGTCAGGATGCTCCAGATTATCTTCGGCGTTGTACGGACAAAACTCATAGCAATATGGCTCGGTCCTGCGGGTGTGGGGCTTTTCGGAATCTTCAACGGTGCGGTCGACACCGTCCGTACCCTCTCGCAACTCGGTATGCGTTCAAGTGCCGTGCGCGACATCGCTTCGCAGCCGTCCCCACCCGCACGCTCGATGATGGTCGGGGTGGTGAGGCGCTGGGGCTGGATGCTCGGAGTCTTCGGTGCCGTGCTGATGGCCGCTGCCGCACCGCTTTTGAGCCGCTGGACCTTTGGCGATGGCTCGCATACGTTGAGCTACATAGCTCTCGCCGGTGTGCTTTTCTTTATCTCTGTCGCTAATGCCGAGGAAGCTGTCATGCAGGGACTTGGCGCACTCGGCTCGCTTGCGAAAGCATCGGTATGGGGTGCGGTCGCCGGACTGGTGGTTTCTGTCCCCATGTATTATTTCTGGGGGCTTGACAGTGTTGTTCCCTCCATCATGGCCTATTCACTCGCCACCTGTGTGGCTACCGCCTGTTTCAGACCGCGCGTGGTGCCGCCATCGGGTTTGAGCATGGGTGAGACATTGTCGCGCGGACGGCGTTTCATCATCCTCGGTCTCTACTTGACTGCGGCCGACTTCACTGTGCAGGCTCTGAGCTATGTGTTCATCGCGTGGCTCAACCATCGTGGAGGCGACACGGCGGTGGGATTCTATCAGGCGGGCTACACGATGGTCAACCGCTATGTCGGACTTATCTTCACCGCACTTGCCACGGAATATTATCCGCGGCTTGCCTCGGTGGTCGCCTCGCGCCGCCGGCTGAATGTCTATGTCGGCCATGAAATGATGGTAATCCTGCTGATGCTCCTTCCGGCGGTCACGGTTTTTATCTCACTCGCCCCGTGGATTGTGCGGTTGCTTTACGACAGTCAGTTCACCCCAATCGTCCCCTTCATCACGGTTGCGATGGCGGGAGTGGTTCTCCGCGGAGTATCCTACTGTATGTCCTACGTCATACTTGCCAAGGGTGACGGTGTGACATTCCTGATGACCGAATCGCTCAGCGGAGTGGCGGGGCTTGCGCTCAACATCGTGTGCTACAAGGAGTGGGGGATTGCCGGTCTCGGGGTCAGCTACACCTTGTGGTATCTCCTCTATGTCCTGATAGTCGGCATCGCCTACCGTGTCCGTTACCGGCTCACTCTCCCAATGCGCCCTCTGCTGTCTGCGTCGTTAATTTTCGCTATAACTGTCGGATCAATCGTCTTGGCCGGAACTGTCGGCTCCCTCGCGGTGCTTCCGATAGGCATAGTCGCGGGAGCCGTATCGCTCGTAAGATTGAAGGGCTTGATTATGCAATAAAAAAAGCTGCGGAATCTTGGCAATGTGGAGGTTTGTTTGTAAGTTTGCAGAACTCCATGTCTAACAATACAAGATTCAGAATTAACGATATGAAATCCAGACTTTTCACTTTGCCGTTGCTGACGGCGATTCTTTTCGGCCTGCTGGCTGTGTCGTGTTCCAAAGAGCAGAAGCTCCTTGATGTGATTCCGTCGTCTGTCGACATCGTCGGGTCGGTGAGGCTGAAATCCGTGCTTGATAAGGCCGGATGCAGATACGAGAATGATGCTGCGGTGGTTCCTGCCGGTATGGATGCTCCCGAGCGACTGACAGCGATAGTCAATCTTATCGGGTGCATGGATGCGTCAGGCGTATGTAATGTGGATGAAACTTACTGGGGACAGAGCGGTGAGGGTAAATTCTTCGCAGTGCTTTCAGTTTCGGACCGCAAGAAGTTTAAGGAGGCAACCGCACCTGAGATAAACTGGACTGACGAGACCGGGGGCTACACCTGCGGTAAGGTCGGCACGATGGCCGTGCTTCTCGACGATGAACGCGTGTGGTTCACCACGGAAAAACCTTCGGAGGCGGTAAAGGTCATCGAAGGTCTGATGGATGATGCGAAAAAGTCGGCCATCGGTGCGATGACCGGTCTCGTGCAGCTTCTTGCCGAGGACAATCTCATCAACATTGCCGCGCGTCAGGGCAACGCTGAGAAGAACAAGAAAGGTGCCAAGGGTGAGAATCCCAACCTCGAAGTCAAGTGGGCCACACTGACTCTCAACGTCAATGACAATAAACTCGTGGGCAACAGCTCGATGATTGAGGCGGACGGAAAGCCTGTCGCTGTCGCAGGGATGCAGGAAATCAATCCGGCGGTACTCGCCTACGTTCCCGGGAATTTCAATATCGCACTCGGATTCGGCATCACTCCTGAATTTGACTGGTCGGTTCTCACGGCGGCCATCGGAACTTTCGGCGGCTTCCAGACTCAGGGGATGATTTCGGCTGTCATCCCTTATCTCCAGTCGGTTGACGGAACAGTCCTCTTCGCGGCAGGTCCTGCGACACCTGAGGCATATACAGATCCGGACTTCGGCAACTGGCAGTTTATCGCTATGGTTCATCTCCCTCAGCAGAAAATCAACGACGTTATGGGGATGATGCGCAGCTCGATGTTCATGGCTGGGGTAAGCCCGAAAGATGTCGGCAACGGTGTGATGATGATTCCGCAATACGGCATGAATATCTATCTGGGTAATGTGGACGGTTATCTGGCCGTCAGCAATTTCCCCTTCGAGTCCGGCCGTCAGAACTCCCTTGCCCCTGTGTTCGGCGGCAAGGTGGGTGCGTTGTCATTTTCACTCCCCACTCTCAAAGTCCTTGGCGGGGGTATGCCTGACTACGGATTGGGAGTCAAGGTGCAGATGAATCCTGACAATGCGGTAGGTGAAATCAACCTTACGGGGACTGACCGCCCGATTCTAGAGGTTCTCTTGGAAGCTCTCGTATGATAGGGGAGATAATCTTACAGAAGGTGCTCCCGCAGGTGTTCCGGGGGAGCAGTGACGAGCTGCCGGTGAGCGGCTCGGAGATATGGATGGAGGATAAGGTCGTCTTTTTCCGTGGAAACTACTATCTGATAGAGGCGGAGAGCGGCACGGGCAAATCGTCGCTCTGCGCCTATCTCTACGGCACACGCCACGACTATGACGGCGAGATTCTGTTTGACCGTTCCGACATAAGGCACTTTACCGTCAGCCGCTGGTGTGAACTCCGGAAGACGAGCCTTGCCTATCTCCCTCAGGAAATGGGGCTGTTTCCCGAACTTACGGTGATGGAGAATATCGAAATCAAAAACCGCCTCACTTCCTACAAGAGCTCCGATGAAATCCACAGGATGCTTGAACGACTTGAAATCGACCATAAGGCCGGAGAGCCTGCCGGCCGGCTGTCGGTCGGGCAGCAGCAGCGTGTCGCAATAGTGCGCGCCCTGTGTCAGCCCTTCGATTTCCTGCTTATCGACGAGCCTGTGAGCCATCTTGACCAACGCAACAACGAGTGTGTCGCCGCGCTGATTGACGGGGAGGCACGCTGGTGTGGTGGAGGCATCATAGCAACTTCGGTCGGCAACAAGATTATGCTGCCCGACTATGAGTTGCTGAGGCTCTGAGATATTTAGAGGATGTCTGGTTATTATACCCCCCTCTTAAAAGTTTTCTTACAGATTCTGATTCGACTGAATGGCGAAAAATATTGTATGGCGCTTGCTTCGGCGCAACATAAGTGGAGGTCAGATTGCCGGTTATGCCCTTGCCAACCTTGTCGGGCTGGCGATAGTGCTGACGGCGATACAGTTTTACCGCGACGTGACCACGGTGTGGGATGACGAGGATTCGTTCATCTCGAAGGATTACATGGTAATATCCAAGAAGGTCAACGGACTCGGTTCGTTTCTCGGCGGTGACGGTTCGACTACGTTCAGCGAGGAGGAGATTGCCGACATCGCTTCACGTCCGTGGGCAAAGAAGGTGGGGCGTTTCAGTTCCGCCGCTTTCAATGTCTATGCCAAGGTCAACATCGGAGGGAGCTCAATGGGGTCGGACCTCTTTCTCGAAGCTATCCCCGACGATTTTTTTGATGTTTCGCCGAAAGGGTGGGGATATGAACCGGGTAGGTCAGACTTTGTCCCGGTAATAATTTCAAAGGATTATCTTTCGCTCTACAATTTCGGATTTGCGACATCAAGAGGTATGCCTCAGGTGTCGGAGGAGGTCATCGGGATGGTTCCACTGCAACTGTCACTGAGCGGCAACGGCCGTCAGCAGTGGGTCAACGCGCGTATAGTGGGCTTTTCGTCGCGCCTCAACACCATCGCTGTTCCCGAGGAGTTCATGGAGTGGGCCAACAACGAATTTTCCGGCTCTGCCACAGGTGCGCCGTCGCGTCTGATAGTGATGCTTGACAAGCCGGGCGACCCGCAGGTGGAGGCCTATCTCGACGAGATGGGCTATGAGGCGGCGGGCGACCGTGCAGCCAACGGCAAGGCAGCCTATTTCCTTTCGCTTGTCACGTCAATCGTGGTGGGTGTCGGGCTTGTCATCAGCCTTCTCGCATTTTTCATCCTGCTTCTCAGCATCTATCTGCTTTTACAGAAAAACAGCGACAAAATCCGTCAGCTCATGCAGCTCGGCTACTCGCCCGCACAGGTGTCGCGCTACTATCACCGCATCATAATCATGGTGAATGTAGCCGTCATACTGCTGGCTATCGGAGTGATGACAGGAGTTTCTGCCTATTGGAGCCAACCGCTGTCGACTCTCGGAGTCGAGCCAACGTCGCCTTGGTTCACGATGGCTGTCGGTCTCGGGATTATGGCTGTCATCACCCTCGGCAATCTTATTGCGGTCAGCCGGGCTGTGAGGAAGCGGTTCTACTCATAGAAAGCCCTGCTATCCACGACGGACGGCGGACGAAAAGCAGTATGCGCCCTACGGCTACGCCTATCAGCGAACCGATGAATGCACCGACAAGTATGTCGCCGGGATAGTGGACACCGAGATACATTCTTGAAAAGCAATTTATGAAGGCCCAGATCCAGAGCGTTATGATGAGTGCCGTCCACTTCGGGCGCAGGAACACGGTCATGAACGAGAGGAAGGCGAAGGAATTGGCTCCGTGGCAGGATGGGAAGCCGTAGCGCCCGCCGCGATAGGAATTGACCAGATGGAGCAGTTCGGATATTTCGCTCATGGGATTGGAAGGGCGCGGACGCGCGAAAATGGGGCGCAGGACGGAGGCACACAGGTAGTCGGCAAAGCCTACCGCCATAAGTGCGCCGAGCAGGACCATCAGGGCGGTCACCGCTCCGTAGCGTCGCCAGACGAGGAAGAAGATGAGGCCATAGAAGGGAATCCATGTGTACTTGTTGGTGAGGAACATCATCACGGGATCCCAGAAATCAGTGTGGAGTCCGTTGATTTTCAGAAGCAGCCACGCATCACACTGGTGTAGGGTGGTGAACACTGTGTCAAAGAGAGAAGTTAAATCCATGAGTTAAGAACGCTTCGCAACCTCCATTGAAGCTCGGGGTGATTAGAGAGTATACTAAGGGAATCGGTATTTCTGGTGTAAGTATTAAGGTGTGAGGTATGGTATTTTCAAGCGCATGGATTCAATAACACCTTAAACTTGCGGAGTTGAGGGGAGGGGAGACTGGTCGTTAGAGTTGGAAATGGTTATTGATTAGGTAGGTGAATAATGATGGAGTATTAGGTCAGGTTTCAGGTGAAAACTGATGGTTCGACGAACATCAGTAATGATTAAACCTAAATATCAGTGGCAAAATTAGCCAAAAAAGTGGTATAAAATGCTTATTACAGAGTTAAATTTGCTTAACTTTAATGCCCTGTAATAAATCTTTGGAGGCTTTTTTTTCACGGTAAAGTTTGATAAGTTGAAAACTTTGACTAATTTTGCAAATTAAGTTAACACCCCATTTTTTAATCAGGGAGCCATCCTCCGGAGAAGATAACGAGGAGGCCCTCAGGCATCCGCTGAACCATAGTCTAATGAAAGTCAAAATCCATCGAGAAGGTACGAACATACTCATTGTACTCCTGCTGATAATGATTGTCATCAATCTTTCGGCATGGATGTTCATTCGTCCGGCTGTGATACCAATTGTCTTTTCGACTATTTCAGGCGTGCTTTATCTTCTGATAATTAACTTTTTCCGTTCACCCCGGCGTACATTCAAGGGAAATCGCCACAATGTAGTGGTCAGTTCGGTCGACGGCACTGTCGTCGCGCTTGAAGAAGTGTTTGAACCCGAGGTGCTGCGCCGGAGAGTCAGGATGCTGTCGGTGTTCATGTCGGTGTTCAACGTCCACGCCAACTGGTTTCCGGTCGACGGCGAGGTGCTGATGGTGCGTCATCACAATGGCCGCTTCCTGAGTGCCTATCTGCCGAAAGCGAGTGTCGAGAACGAGCGTTCGACAATACTTATGCGCGCTACAAACGGGCAGGAAATATTGGCGCGTCAGATTGCCGGTGCGGTGGCGCGCCGCATCGTGACCTACGCTGAACCCGGGACTCCCGCTAACATCGAAGACCATCTTGGCTTCATAAAATTCGGCTCGCGTGTGGACCTCTATCTCCCGCTTGATGCTGAAATCTATGTGAAAATCGGCGACAAGACCACCGGCGGCGTGACCGAGGTGGCCCGTCTGCGCGAGAGCTAACCTATAAGAAATAGAATCATCAATTGAAATCACTCACATCCTTTATTCCCAACACCATCACCTGCCTCAACCTCCTCTCGGGATGTGTGGCGGTGTTTTTCGCTTTTAATCTCGACATTGAAATTGGTTCACTCCCGGCTATGACGTGGGCCTTCATCTTCATCGGTGCGGCTTCGGTGTTCGATTTCTGCGACGGATTTTCGGCGCGTCTGCTTCACGCCTATTCACCCTTAGGCAAGGAACTTGATTCGCTCAGTGACCTCGTGAGCTTCGGGCTTGCGCCGGCGTTTCTGGTGATGAACGTCATGCGCACCTACGGCGCCCCGCTGTGGGTGAGTGCGTCCGCACTGCTGATTGCCGTCATGGGTGCGCTCCGTCTGGCAAAATTCAATGTCGATACCCGCCAGACCACTTCATTCATCGGCCTTCCCATTCCCGCCAATGCAATCTTCTGGATAGGCACTCTGGCGTGGATTGACTCGCACGCCTATCCCGGCAATATCGCCATGGTCATCCTTATCCTCGCCGTCTCACTGCTGATGGTGAGCGAATTGAAGATGTTCTCGCTGAAATTTGCCAATCTTTCGTGGCGTGAAAACGTAAGGCGCTACGTCATTCTCGCGGCAGCCGTGCTTTTCGTGCTGACCGAAGGTGTGTCTGGACTGGCATGGACGATAATCCTCTATATCCTTATCTCGCTTTTCGGCAGAAAGACTGCTGTGGAGGCATAAGCGGCGGTACTCGGAACCTTCCACTCCGCAGAATCCACACACTTTATCTAATCCATCGGTGCCATTAATTTGTTAAGTTGACATGACCTTTATAATCACCCTCATCATACTCTACCTTCTGTGGCTTCTTCTGAAGCCGCTGCTGATGAACTATGCGCGCCGCAAGTATCAGCAGAAGGTGAACGATATGTTCAATCAGGCTTTCGGCGGAGGCACAGGCGCGGCTTCCGGCAATCCTTTCGGTTCGTCCTACGCCAGCAGTGCGGGGCAACGCAACGCTCCCCCGCGCTACAAGCAGGGTAGGAAGAAAAAAATATTCTCCCGCGATGAGGGAGAATATATAGAGTTTGAAGAAATAGAAGTGACGACCGAGTATCGTTACACGTCAAGCTCCGATCCGAAGTACACGCCGCGTGAACCTCAGGTCAGCGATGCTGACTGGGAAGAAATCAGATAGGCGGTTTCCCTTACAATCATCCTAACGTCCTCCTCCGTGACCCAAGGGCCGGAGGGTATGCAGAGTCCGCGGCCGAAGAGGTGTTCGCTGACTCCGTTGACGTATGCGGGTGCGTCGGCATAGACCGGCTGGAGGTGCATCGGTTTCCACAGAAGGCGCGTCTCGACGTTAAGCGCAGCAAAATGAAGGCGCAGGTCATCGGGACTGCACCCCGTGGCGGGGTCAATCTCTATGGTCGAGAGCCAGTAGTTACTGTCGGAATCGGGAGTCGGGTTGGAGTGATAGGTGACACCGGGGACAGCGGCAAACAGCTCCTCATAGAGAGCGGCGAGGCGGCGGTGGTGGGCGATATATTTTTCAAGCACGGTCATCTGTCCGCGCCCGATGCCGGCACTGATGTTGCTCAGGCGGTAGTTGAAGCCGATATGCTTGTGCTGATAGTATGGGAGGGGTTCGCGTGCCTGCGTTGCGAAGAACACCGCACGTTTCTTGGCCTCAACGTCGGGACAGACGAGCGCGCCGCCTCCTGAGGTGGTAATCATCTTGTTGCCGTTGAAGCTGAGGATGCCGAAGTCACCGTAAGTCCCGCATTTATGACCTTTATAAACCGACCCGAGTGCTTCGGCGGCATCTTCGACCACAGGAATCGCCCATTTGCGCCCGACGGCACAGATTTCGTCAAGGCGTGCCGGCATACCGTAGAGGTCCACCGCTATGATGGCTTTTGGCTTGCGGCCTGTTTTGGCGATGCGGTCGGCAATCGCCTCGTCGAGCAGCGCGGGATCCATGTTCCAGCTTTCAGGCTCACTGTCGACGAATACTGGGGTTGCTCCCTGATAGACGATGGGGTTGGCGGAAGCTGAGAATGTGAATGACTGACACATCACCTCGTCATCCTTCCCGACACCGAGAAGGACGAGGGCGAGATGGATGGCGGCTGTCCCGGCTGAGAGGGCGGCGACCTGTTTCCCTTCGGATGCAGGGTCACCTTCGGTGAGGAAACGGCGCAGATCCTCCTCGAAACCGTCGACGTTTGGGCCGAGGGGGACCACCCACTCCTCGGCAAACGCCTCGTCGATGAACTTCTGCTCCGCACCGCTCATGCGGCACATACAAAGTTTTATGCTTTTCATTGTCCTTAGGCTTCCTGAGCGAATTGTTCGGCCGCTTCGCGCAGAAGGGCTATCTTGGTCCACTGAGTTTCGTAGTTCAGTCCCTGACGCTCACGGTCCCTGACTTTGAAGCCGCAGGTCGGGCTGATGGACAGAAGGCTGACGGGGACATAGCGGGAGGCGACGCGGATTGCCTCCACGATGTCGGGGACACTTTCAAGGTTGGGGAGTGAACCGTCGACGATACCGATGATGGCGCGTTTTCCCTCGGGAAGCCATCGGAGAGCGTCGATGTCCTGAGGCGACGAGATGGCGAAGGGAAGGAGGAAGGCATCGGCGTCGATTTTCTCGAGCATCAGGTGAAGATGTGTCAGTTCCTTTTCGTCGAACCAGCGGGGGATGCGGGTTTCGTCGGCGGCGATGCTGAAAGTGATTTCGAGGTCAGCGGGACGACCCTCGACCACACGGTTGATCAGTTCAATCAGGGTTTCGGTCACTTTGTCGGCATCTACACCTCCGAGAAGCAGCTGGCGGTCAAATTCCGGGTCGCTCAGGCGCCCCCAGACACCGGTGTCCAACTGGATATGGCGGCATCCGCGGCGATAGAATTCCTCGATTGTCTTCCGGTATGCCTCCACGATGTCGTCAACGAGGGTCTCGGGCGAGTCATAGAGTTTGGCAATGTCGCCGTTTGAACCGAGAAGTATCCGCACATAAAGCTCACCGGGTGAAGGAATGGTCTGACGCACTTCCGCACGTCCGGCAGTGATTTCCTCCATGTGGGTGTATTTGTCAAAGAAAGGATGTTCGGGGTTGAATTCAATCCGTCCGGTGAAGCGCAGAAGGTCGTGGCGCACCACTTCGTCCTGATGGATAGAGCCGGTGTCGATGCGCTCGCGGCTCATACCGTTGAAGCCCTCCCAGAAATCACGCGCCCAGCTTTTGCGGCGGATTTCGCCGTCGGTCACAATCCGGAGTCCGGCTTCAATCTCACGGTCGATGAGACGGTCGATAACCTTGTCTTCCTCGGCGTGGTAAGCCTCCTCGCTGAGGTTGCCGCGCACCTTTTCATTGAGCGAGTTCTCAAGTTCTTCGGGGGGGAGAAAACTGCCCACGATTTCTACGCGGGGCTTGTTGGCACTTGTATTGGTCATAAGACAGTTTATTCAGTTAATCAGACAAATAGTTAGAAACAGGATGCAAATGTAGATATAAAAGCTGTATCCCTTGTAATAGTGTCGTTAAAAATACTTAACAATGCTGACAGATACAGTCCTCTATCGGGTTGAGAGCAAAGACGTTGAACTGCATGGTGACGGCATCGAAGGTGAGGATGCGGTTGACGAGCGCATCGCCTGTGCCGACCAGAAGTTTGAGTGCTTCGGTGGCTTGAAGTGAACCGATGACACCAACGACCGCGTTGAGTATGCCGTTCAAGGCGCAGGGGATGTCGGCATCCGGTGAGGCCGAATCCGGGTCGAAGATGCAGCGGTAGCAGGCACTTCCGGGGACATGGGTGAACACCTGACCTGAGAAGCGGGAGACTGCACCGAAGACCATCGGAAGTCCCAGACGGATGCAGGTGTCGTTGATGAGCAGACGCGTCGGGAGGTTGTCAGTACAGTCGATGATAAGGTCATAATCCTTCATAAGTTCTCCGGCATTGTCGGGGGTGAGACGCTCAGGATAGGGAATGACTGTCACTTCCGGGTTGATGGCACGCATCTTTCCTGCCGCAGACTCGACTTTCAGCCGGCCTATATCGGGGGTCGTGTGGATAATCTGTCGCTGGAGGTTGCTGAGGCTCACCGTGTCAGCGTCGAGTATGCCGATTGTCCCGACTCCGGCAGCGGCGAGATAGAGGCTGACGGGGCTTCCGAGTCCTCCCGCACCGACTATGAGTACACGGCTTGCGGCGAGACGTTGCTGCCCGGCAAGGTCAATTTCGCAGAGCGAGAGGTGACCCCGGTAGCGTGTGGCCTGTTCTTTTGTCAGGGTTGCAGGGCGGTTCATTCTTCAGACGGATTAAGGGTGGAGGGGGTGTGGAAATTGTAGCCACACGCGCGTATCATTTCTATATCCTCGTCAATCTGTGAGCCGACGGTGGTCAGGAGGTCGCCCATGATACTTCCGTTGATGCCTATGCGCAGGGCTTCGCGCTGGGTGTCGCGGTCGATGAGCGCACGTCCTCCGGCGAAACGCAACACGGCGTGAGGATGGACGAAGCGGAAGATAGCCACTGTATGAAGAATTTCCTCTGCGGTCAGTGGTGCGGAGTTTTCAAGTGGCGTCCCGGGAATGGGGGAGAGGACATTGAGGGGGATTGAGGCCGGATTGACNCGCCGCAAGGTCAGAGCGAATTCCACACGCTGCTCCATGGTCTCGCCCATGCCGATGATGCCGCCGCTGCATATCTCCATTCCGGCTTCGCGGGCAGCCTCGATGGTCTTTATCTTATCNTCGATTGANTGGGTGGAGCAGAGGGTNGGGAAGTAGGACGGCGCGCTTTCGAGGTTGCAGTGGTAGCGTTCNACACCTGCCTCGCGCAGACGGCGGAGCGCATCTCCGTCGAGAAGTCCCATTGANGCACAGAGTCCCATACCGCCACGGCGGGAGAGTTCTGTGTAATAGTCGCAGATGGTGTNGAGAGCCTTCCCGCTGACNGTGCGNCCGCTNGTGACGAGCGAGAANCGTCCGATGCCGCGCTCTCGGTTGTATTCNGCGAGGTCCATGCAGGTCTTGCGGTCGACGAGNGGGTAGACTTCTATATCGGTTTTGTGATGTGCGGACTGTGCGCACCATTTGCAGTCTTCCGGGCAACGCCCTGAGCGGGCATTGATGATAGAGCAAGAGTCGAAATCGTTGCTGCCGAAGCGCGAGGTGATTTCAGCGGCGGCATCAAGGAGTGCCGGCAGTTCCCCGGGGGTGACCGAAGCAAGGCTCATGGCCTCTGCTTCGGTCAGGCTCCCCCCGGTCAGGACTTTTTCTTTCAGAGATGTGATTATACTCATTTTTTTCAAAAAAATTTCTGCAAAAATAGGAAAAAAGCAGTTCACTTTTGTATTATCACACGTTTTTGCCCTGTNCCGGCGGNTAACTTTGCAGGTGTTAATTCATNCGGTTNNCGCTTCCGNGCATCCCTAAAANTTATCTTCTAACCCCTGAATCTTAAACTCTGATAAAATGCACCTTTGCCTGACTCCTTCACAGATGCTTGACCTGTGGCGGCTCCATTCCGCCTATTCCCCCTCGCTTTCCGATGCGGTCTTTGTGCGTAACGACGGTATAGATACCACCGCAATCCATCNNGCGGAGCTTAACCGATGGTATCGCCGTCTGCTGCTTGAAGCTCCCGAGGAATATCTTGTCGCCACAGATTATTCCACCTCCGTTGNGTTGCCTGCGGGTACTACGGATGGTGCGACCGTCATCCNCCTTCCTGATGATGTCGTNAGGATTCTGTCCGTGCGGCTTGGCTCGTGGCGACGACCTGCACGCATAGTCACAAGTCCGACCCATATTNTCGCTGTGCGTCAGCGTCATCCCTTCACGCGTGCCACGCCGTCGGCTCCTGTCGCTTTGTTTCACNGCGGGGAACTCCATCTTTATCCCGCTGCCACTCCTTCCGACTCNATAACCACTCTGCGTTGCGTCAGCTATTCAGAGGAGGAATACCGTCTTGACGATTCAGCTTTTGGATGGTGCNGTCAATATTCCCCNCGGATNTAGAGNCNGCATAAAGGATTAAGTCCGTCGGGCTAAACAATTATCTATCTNAACTATAAGCTATANACCTTAAACTTCCTGATAAACCGGATATGTTTACAATCAATACGCGCCTTCTTGATGAGGCTTATACTGCGTGGAAGTTTCACGCCCCTCTGCGNCTGGCACGCCGGAGGNTGATGCGCTACACCTACGGCGACCAGTGGTCGGATCTCACACAGACCTCCGGCGGAGATACCGTCACCGAGCATGAAAAGGCTACCCGTGCAGGTATGCGCCCTCTCACCAACAATCTNCTCCGTCCGCTCATCAAGAGTGTGGTCGGGCGTTTCCGCTACAATCTCACGCANTCGCGCCGTCCAGCCGGGCNACTGCGTGAAATCAGCGATGCCAATCTTCTTGACGAGCTTGACAGCCGTGCGCTTGAAGAGTTNCTGATTTCAGGNACGGTCATCCAGCGTACCATCTACGAGAACCGGCCGCCGTCGGGNCTCGGTGTGTGGGTCGACAATGTGTCACCCGATTCGTTTTTCTGTACTCCTTTCCGNGACCCGAGAGGNAGCGACATACGACTTATCGGNATGCTCCACGACATGACGCTCGACGAGCTGCGCCTACGTTTCGGCCATAACTCCAAGCGNCGTCACCGCCATCTCGAGCGTGTCTACCGTGAGGCGAAGGCAGAGGGNCCGATTCTCTCCCNTTCGTCGGCATGGGCGGTGCAGACCGACCCCGCTTTCCTCACNCCGTCAGCTCCGGGGTTTTGCCGTGTCATCGAAGTGTGGAGCTACGACATNGACCCCGCTCACCCTGCGGTGGACCCGCATTGGCACTGCCGCTTCCTTGCCCCCGACGGNAGCGTCATAGACAGCTCACGTTCACCGCTCTCGTCAGGCTCTCACCCATTTGTCCTGAAATTCTATCCGCTGACCGACGGTGAGGTCCATCCATTCATAGAGGATNTGGTCGGGCAGCAGAAACACATCAATACCCTCGTCACCACGATTGACCATATCCTCGCCAACAGNGCGAAAGGGGTGTTNCTGATGCCTACCGACGCACTTCCCGCCGGGCTTGACATGGAGCAGGTGGCNGACATCTGGAGCCGNCCCGGAGGGGTGATTCCAATCAATCCCGGTGCGCGTCAGCTCCCGGTCGAGGTGACGGCCTCAGGGCGCAGCGACGGCGCGGCGCGTCTTCTCGAAATGGAGATGCAGATGTTCCGCCAGATTTCCGGGGTGACATCAGCGTTGCAGGGGCAGNCTGAGGGGTCAAATGTCTCCGCCTCGATGTATGAAAGTCAGGTCTATAACTCCGCCATAGCCCTCCTTGACCTCTATGAAAGTTTCAATTCCTTCCGGACGATGCGCGACCGCGTGGTGATTGCGGCAATCAGGGATGATTAACATTCTTTTAGATTGGTGTGCGCCGTTCTTACCAGTCNTNTGTGGTAATTTTGCCAACGAAAACCAACAAAATACCATGATTTAACTCCGGCTTGCACAATCACTGAATANTAACTNTTAATTCAATTCTTCTTATCGCAATGCTAAATCTCATCACCCTCCGCAACCGCCATTTCCTGACCGCAGTAAGCNCTCTTATCGACTCAATCCCCGCCGGAAAGCCTGTCGATATAGATGCCATCGCCGCGAAAGTGGCTTTAAGTCCCGCTCCGGCCTACTANTGTACCTACGACTATGCCTTGCGCGTCCTGCGTGTCCTGCGCCACGGCCGTCTGACCCTCCGGCGTGACCGCCGTTTTGAACTCTGGACCGAACTTAACGCNCGTGTGAGCCGTCTGATGGCCCGACGCGGCGTAAGACTCCCCGAGGCTCTTGCCAATGTCCTTGCCGACGGCGGGGCGTCGCAGTTTTTCATCTCGCCCGCAACTGCNTCGACCCTNGCCCGGCGCTACTATCTCCCTTCCGAACGCCGTATCCTCATTCCTGCCTGACCTTTACCTCTGAATTAACTATGATTTTCTCACTTTCGACCGATGTCATTGCCGACATCGTCCATGCCTATGCCGCTCTCGAACTCCTCTCCGCCGATNCTGACGGAGAGGGGAGGAGGNTTCTGACCCCGCTTCTCGACCGCGAACGTCCCGAACCGATGTGTAATCTCATCAAGGATGCGTTTGCCGCCACAGTCCTTGACNTGCTTCCGTATGTGGAGGATATGGCTTTCGGCGAGACCACGGACGGACTGCTTCGGATTGACCTGCGGCTTCCGCCGTCATTTCCGGCATCGCACTCCTCGCTGCTGCGCCGAAGGATGGAACACCTGATAGCCATGCGGGTGCTTGATTCCGCCCTTGCTGCCGTCGCAGTCGATATTCCTGCTGTGGCTGCCGTCTTTGCCGAGCGTCACCGCGAGGCGCGTGAGGCNNTTNTCTCCGCACTCCGTTCCGCACCCGGCGTTTTTGTCCGCTCACGTTTCGGCTGAGNTGCCGAAACTTACTCTTTGCTTTTTTGACCGGGCCCGGCAAANTTTTAAACCCACCCTTAGCGGGTTTGGATGTAATTTCGTAATTTTGCAGCCATGAACTCCAACAACGCACTTCCCTCCGGCGTGGTGGTCTACTGCGCCTCCTCATCTGATATAGATTCCCTTTATCTTGATGTCGCCCGTCGTATGGGCTTGCTTATCGCTGACGCAGGGCTCACGCTCGTCTGTGGCGGCGGAGCTGGCGGCATGATGGCGACTGCCATAGAGGGTGCCATCGGANCTGGCGGCGAGGCGGTAGGCGTGCTTCCCCGTTTCATGATTGAAAAAGGCTGGGCCCATCCGCGTCTCACGCGCCGAATCGACACTGAGTCGATGCACCACCGCAAGATGACCATGGCTTCCATGGCCCGGGCTGCCGTAGCACTTCCGGGCGGTATAGGGACGCTCGACGAGCTTGCCGAAATAATGACATGGCATCAGCTNGGGCTTTTCGCNGGCCCGGTCATCATCGTCAACACGGAGGGCTATTATGACGACCTCGTCGCGCTGTTCGGGTCCATGCAGGCCAAGGGCTTCATGCGCGGCGGCGACATNCCGGCGACTGTCGTCGGCACNCCGGACGAGGCCATAGAAATCATCAAGCGTCTCGAAAAATGAAGACAGGCGCCATATCCGACTCCATAGTCAATCCTTTCGGTCAGGACTTCTGCCACGAGTATCAGGCTCCGACCTCAGTCTCCGAACAGTTCTCGATGACTGTCGGAGCNGTCCCCTATACGGCCGGAATGATTCCTGCGGAGCGCAAGCAGTTGCCCGGCTACGACTCGGGAGTGCTNTGCCTCATCATCGGCGTGTTCCTGCTGCTGGCATATAATTTTTTCCATTATTCCACCTTCCTCAAAAATTTCGCCTACGACCTCTGGGCTGTCCGCCGCACCGATGATGCGTCGGCCGTCCGTACGTTCAGCGAGACCGGTGTCCTGCTGTCGATAGTGCTGATAGCCTGTCTTTGNGAGGGAATCATCGTCAATGCGGGTCTGATGGCGGAAGGCTATTCGTCATTTCTGACGACCTTCCCGGAAATAGCTGCGCTGACCATCATCGCCGCGCTCTATTATCTGTGGCAGCTTGCCGTCTANCAGCTCGTCGGCTATGTGTTCACCGACCGTCTTTCGGCGTTGCAATGGATCAAGTGTTTCAACGCATCTCAGGCACTTCTGGGAATGACGCTGACCATTCCGGCTCTCGTCGTGCTTTTCAACCCGGAGCAGGCTCCCGTGGTGGTGACAATCGCTGTTATTTGCTATGTTCTGGTGCGTTTGATATTTATTTTCAAGGGTTTTAGGCTTTTTTACGACAATTTTGGCTCGTTGCTTTATTTTATTTTGTATCTTTGCACTCTCGAAATTGTACCCCCGGTGCTTCTATGGCGATGCATCGGTTTTTTCAGCAAATTACAACCCTAAGCGCTACTGAAAGTGAAAGTAAAAAAAGTATTAGTTTCCCAGCCGAAACCTGCTTCCGACAAGTCACCCTACTATGATATTGCCGACAAGTACGGAGTTGAGATCGAGTTTCGGCCTTTTATCAAGGTAGAAGGGCTTACCGCTAAGGAATTTCGTCAGTCCAAGATTTCTATTTCTGATTTTTCGGCAATAATCTTCACCGCCCGTACTGCCATTGACCATTTCTTCAGGCTTTGTGAGGAGATGAGAATCTCCATTCCTGATACGATGAAATATTTCTGCACGACAGAATCAATCGCTCTCTATCTCCAGAAATATATCGTCTATCGCAAGCGTAAGATTTTCCATGGCGAGACAGGCAAGCTGGATGGACTTCTTCCCTACCTTGTCAAGCACAAGAAGGAACAGTTCCTTTACATCGTCTCTGATGTCCACAAGGAGGATACAAGCATCCTCGACCAGAACGGCATCAAGTACACGAAGGCTGTGATGTATCGTACCGTTTCGAATGACTTCGGCCCCGACGAGAAGTTTGACTATGATATGCTTCTCTTCTTCAGCCCCGCAGGTATCGACTCCCTTCTCAAAAACTTCCCCGGATTCGAGCAGAAGGACATCCGTATCGGATGTTTCGGAGCCACTACCGCTCAGGCCGTCCGCAACGCCGGTCTGCGTCTTGACCTCGAAGCTCCCTCCGTGAAGGCACCCTCGATGACTGCCGCCCTTGAAAACTATCTCAAGGAAGAGAGCAACGCAAAAGACTGACAAAACGCGTATTTAAAATTTATCGCCTGTCCCACCCACCGACCATGACTGGACTAAGGCTATATAAAATAGAGAAACTCCGCAGCGAGATTGCCATCGGCCAGCTCTTTGACCGCAGCAATCCCGCTGCTCATTCTGTCATGGCCTATCCGCTCCGCGCCGTGTGGACGGTCAATCCCTCACGTCTCGCCGCACTTTCAGCCGCCGCTCCCGCCAAAGGTGACCGTCGTCCGGCGCGCTGTCCCCAGTTTCTTATCGCTGTCCCCAAGAAGAAAATCCGTCATGCCGTCGACCGCGTGCAGATGCGCCGCCGTATCCGTGAGGCCTACCGCCTCAACCGGCATCTTTTCCCTGACAATCTCCCGATAGACGTTGCTTTCATCTATGTGGCTTCGGAGGTGCTTCCCTACGCCGACGTGCTTAAATCCGTCAGCCGCATCCTCAACCGTATTTCCAAAACCCTCTCTGCCGACACTCCCGCACCTCTTGCTCCGTAAAATCTTCATACTCCCCATCCGCTTCTATCAGCTCTGCATATCGCCGATGTTTCCCCCGGCTTGCCGCTTCACGCCCACTTGCAGCGCATACGCCATCGAAGCCATAATGCGCCACGGCATACTCCGTGGCTCGTGGCTTGCGCTCAGGCGTATAGCCCGCTGCCATCCGTGGGGTGGTTCTGGCTATGATCCGGTTCCGTGACACACGCCTGTCTCATTCGTCCCGCATGAAGCCATGATGTTCGATTCACATACCCATATCCTCAGGCGTAATGCCATAGTCGATATTGACCCGGTCGACAGTCCGCCGGCGGCTTGTGGAACCCTCCTGCGCAAAGGCTATACATATTCCGTGGGTATTCATCCGTGGAACGTCTATCGGTTTACCCCGGATAATCTCCGGCTTCTACGCGCACTCGCCGCCGAACCGTCGGTCATCGCCATAGGTGAATGTGGGCTTGACCCGAATCTTCCTGAAAAGTACGTCGCCGTTGAGGGGGGCAATCTTTTTGCCGGAGCTGCACGGCTTTCGCGNCCTGAAATCCTTACGGCGCAGACAGAACTGTTGAAAATGCACTACGGGCTGAGTGAAACGCTCGGAAAACCGCTGATACTCCACATAGTCAAATCTTTTCCTGAAATCATAGCCCTCAAAAGGCTTTGGAAGCCCGCGCAGCCGTGGATTGTCCACGGTTTCAGAGGGAAGCCGCAGCTTGCCCGCGAACTGCTCAACCACGGCTTCTACCTGTCCTTCGGTCAGCGTTACAACCCCCTGTCCCTTGCCCTGACACCNCCCTCGCGCCTCCTCCGCGAGACAGATGAAATGTAGGGGGGGTGGCAGGAGATGGGGTGAATGGAGGCGTGTCTTATACAAGGAAGAGGACGAGGAGGGAGGAGAAGACGAGGGAGATGTTGGCGACGGCGTAGGCGATGGTGAAGCCGAGGTTGGGGACGTCGCTCTGGAGGGCGTTGGTGATTGCGCTGATGGAAGCGACGCTGCACCGGGCGCCCGCGACGCAGCCGAGGGTCTCGGGCATGGAGAAGCGGAACAGCCGTCGGGCTATGAAGATGTTGATGATGAGTCCGAGCAGGGTGCAGACCGCTCCGACAAGGATGATGAGCCAGCCGGTGCGTTGGAGTCCGTACATGAACGATGATCCGGCGCTCAGTCCGATAACGGCGATGAACATATTTGCTCCGAGATTCTGGAACACCCACAGTGCGGCCGTCGGGATGCGTCCGAAAGTCGGGCGGCGTGCGCGCCACCAGCCGAGGAGCAGACCCATGATGAGCGCGCCGACACTTGCCCCGAGCGAGAAGGGGATACCGTTGATTTCGATGGCAAGCGCACCTATGATACATCCCGCGGCTATGCCGAGTCCGAGAAACACCATATCTGTGACATCGGTCTGCTTGTCGGCATAGCCTATCTTCGCCGCTGCCGCATCAACGTCGCGGGGCCAGCCGATGAGGGTGAGTATGTCGCCCGGATAAAGTTCGGTCTGATTTTTGACGGGAAGGCTGAGCCCGTTGCGCTTGATGGAGCCTACCATGACGCGGTCCATGTAGGGGGCGGCGCGCAGTTGGCCGAATGTCATCCCGGCCGCACCTTTCGACGACACNGTGACCGGTGTTTTCTCGGCACCGAAGTTGAGGAGGGCGGGGTCGGACACCTCCGAGCCNAAACGCGCTTGCAGGTCAACGATTTCTTCCATCCTCCCCGCAAGCACCACATGGTCGCCTTTTGCCACCNTCATTGTTTCGGTGGGNTCCATGATTTGTCCTNCGACCCTCGCGCGNTCGACGAAGACGAGCAGTCCCTGAGAGGCAAAGCGCTGTTCGATTTCACTGACGGTGCGCGGNGTGTCGAAAAAGTCGCTTGTCGCTTCGTAGGCNCGGAATGATACCTCACGGCTGGCATGAATCTGACCGGGTGCGATGTTGTCGGCNTTGTCCATCTCCCCCTCGATGCGCGCCACTTCCGCTTTCACCTTGTCGAGTCCNCCCATCATCTTGGGTGCCATGCTCGAGAGGAACCATGCAGTCCCGACGGTGCCGAAAATGTAGGTGACGGCATAACAGGCGGGGATGATGGTCAGGAGATACTGCCGCTGCTCCTCGTCGACCGGGAGTTCGCGGACGGTGTCGCCGACCATGCCGAGGCAGGCNGATGCGGTCTGCGCTCCGGCATAGAGTCCGGTNGCGATACCGTTGTCATATCCGAAAATATAGGCGGCGGCGATGATGAGTCCGGCACATACGAGCGCCTCGACCACGGCGAAGGCCGCCTCTCGCAGTCCCGGGCCTTTCATTGCACGCACGAANTGCGGGCCGACGCTGTAACCGGTAGCGAAAAGGAAAAAGAGGAAAAATACGTTTTTCACAAGGTCAGGCACATCGACGTCAACCTGTCCGATGATGACACCGACTATTAGCGTCGCGGCAATGGAGCCGAGGCTGAAACCTTTGAAGCGCAGTCGTCCCAGCCAGAAGCCGAGACCGAGGGTCAGAAACACCGGAATCAACGGATGTGTCTGGAAAAATGTCAGAATCCATTCCATAAGTCAATCAAATTCANAAAATCAATCAAATTCAGATATTCAAGGAGGATAAAATTCAGAAGCTGAAAAAGGNGATGAGTCCTATTTAACGCGAAGTTAAATATAAAAATGTGATGCACCAAATGTAATTTTTAGTAATTTTGTGACNGNACGAGCTTTATCNCCATCATTTTAACTCCTTAAATATTCTGACCGCAATGAAAACAATCAATAGAATCCTCCTCTCTTTTCTTGGAATTATGCCGATGATTGCGTCGGCGGCAGGTGAGTCGCCNTATCANGCGATTGTCGCTGCCGACGGCTCGGGCGACTACCGCACCGTCAGCGAGGCCATCGCCGCCGCTCCCGAAGGTAGGACAAGCCCGTGGCGCATACTGGTGAAAAGCGGCGATTACGATGAATTTGTGGTTATCCCCGAGTCGAAACCTTTCATCCATCTGATAGGGCAGGGGAAGAATTCCACCGCCATCCGCCACAAGCTCAATCAGGGGAGCCGCAACATGGAGGCGGGGCGCTTCTCTAACTCGGCTTTCTGGGACTATTCCTGCAACAACCCTGAGGTCGACAGTCCCCGAAAGACAAGCGCGGTCGTGTGGGTCAATGCTTCCGACTTCTACACCGAGGGCATATCCTACATCAACGACTGGGGACGCGAGGCGTGGAGCGGCCCGCAGGCNCTGGCGTTTTACGGCAATGCCGACCGCCATGCCTTGAAGGACTGCGCCCTCATCTCGTTTCAGGATACATGGCGCACTCCCGACCGTGCGGACACCCGGACATACGCGCGCGACTGTTACGTCGAGGGTGCAGTCGACTATATGTATGGCGGCGGGGATGTGATGGTCGAAAACTCGACCTTCTATAATGTACGCTCCGGGTCGGTCATCGTCGCTCCCAACCACCACGAGGAGAAGTGGGGTTATGTCATCAAGGATTGCGTCGTCGACGGCAACGAGGAGGCGCGCGACGGCAAGCAGAAACTTGGCCGTCCGTGGCAGGGGAATCCACGGACAGTCTACATCAACACTACGATGCTCATTCCCGTCGCGCCGCAGGGATGGGACGACATGGGTGCTATCCCCGCGGTCTTTGCGGAGTATAACAGCCGTGACCGTCAGGGAAATCCCCTTGACCTGAGCGGGCGCAAGACACATTTCTCTACCAAAAGCCGCAAGAATACCCCGGCTTTGGAGGGTGATGCCGAGAAGACCCGGCTGACGAAGGAGGAGGCGGACAGTTATACCTACGAGGCGGTCATGCGCCCTGAGGAGGGTTGGGATCCGCGTGCCATGATGGAGCCGCTCCCCGCCGTCCGTAATCTCACCTGTACCGACGGTCTTCTTGAATGGGAGCCGGTCGAGGGAGCGGTCGGCTATGTCATTTTCGACGGTGACGACATCATCGCTACCGTCACCGGCACGTCGCACCGCCTCGACAAAGTGAACCGCGCCATCCGCATCCGCCCCGTCAACCCCGCCGGCTCCCTCGGCCACACCGCCCTGCTGCGCTGACCGGCCGCAGGGCTGAGCCAGATGAAAAATCACCGTGAGGGACAATCGCCGCTTCCTGTGCGGCACCGGATGGTATTTTGATAACGCGGATACCGGTTTTGACGCTCTGGGTTTCAGGCAGGCAATTCACAAATCAAAAAAGTTTAGATAACTTCAATATCAAAACTTGCGAATGTGATAAAAAAATAGTAACTTTGGACTCTAATATTCAACCTCATAAGTTTAATCCATAAGGGTTTGATAATTGACGATTAGTATTTAACCAAATACCAACTACAGGTGTTATAAATTCAGTTAGAACTATTTCTCTCTGTTAAATATGAAAGGAGCATTATTATGTGCGTAATATCTAAATCAAGCATGGCTAGAGGCATTCATAAGGTTGCCTCTGGTCGCTCAAAGGTGTCTATAAATAGTCATGAGGCAACTGGGAGAGTGAATACTCCATTTGGTGTACATACTGTTAGAGTTTCTAGGGCTCGGGTAGTTAGCGCAGGTTCCAAAGTTCTAAAATCCCATTCGTAAAAATGGCTACTCATCAAATGTATTCTAATATAGTCAAGTCCGATGAAGACATCATCGGACTTGTTGCTTATGCTCTTTATAAGAAACAGAAGATTGCATTTTTCAATAAAGTTCGTAAAGATACCGGTAAAGAGCCGACAGAAATTGATATAAATGCATTTATACTGAATTCTTCAACTGAAAGTCAGATTGAGAGTTTTAGAGATCGTGCGGAGAATCTACTTATGGACGTTGTTGCCAATGTTACAGAGGAACAAATCAAGCAAGCGTCTATAGATATGCTTCATGATTACGAACAAAAGATTGGAGAAGCGGTTAAACGGACAGCAGATCAATCCTTTAGATTATATGAAGATAGATTGAAAGATGCCGTTAAAGGTATCTCTGATGAAACACTTAAAATTTATGAGGGTAAAATAGGAGATGCGGTAAGAAAAGGGTTTCCTTCTGATTGGAAAACTATAAAATTGAATGTTGTCGGGACTCTTCTGTTCTCCGTTCTAGTAACAGTCATCTTATTTATAGGAAATTTCTCAGAAAGATTTACTAAAGACGTCGTTGATGGCGTTGTTGAGAAATTTAGCAATGAAACATCTTCAAAAACACCTCAAATGCCAACAGATTCTATTGGTTCAACTGAAGCTATCTAAACGTTTAGATAACTTCGATATTATACGCGATATGATTTCGCGTCAACACCGTTTCCAGAGGGAATTCTTGTGCCTTCATCTGATTTTTTTCACTATCTTTGTTGACCTCCTTATAGTATTTTTGAAAACTCGTTGTAGATAGAGCAAATGGAATACCCGTTGATTTCTGAATATCGTGAGGCTGTGCTTTCGGCGGAGGATAGCTTCAAGGAATTTTCGTCGTTGCGCCCGGTGCTTGACAGTCACGGCGACCCGGTCATGTCGAGCGGTAATTTTGCCGTCATTTTCAAGATGAGGGATGAAAGGGACGGCAAGCTCTATGCCGTCAAGTGCTTCACGAAGGATCAGGAGCGGCGCAACGAGAGCTACCGCAGGATTGCGGACGAGCTGGAATCAGTTGTGGCTCCTTACGTTCTCCCGCTCCGCTATCTTGAAGATGAACTGTTCGTTGATTCACCCCAGTGTGAGTGCGAGGAGTTCCCGGTGGTACTGATGGACTGGGTTGAGGGTGAGACGCTTTCCGCCTATATTGAGAGGAAGATCGCCGACCGTTATGCGCTCGAGATGTTGAGCTACCGTTTCAACCGCATGGCTGCGTGGCTCCTGACGCAGCCATTTGCCCACGGCGACCTCAAGCCCGACAATATCCTTGTGCGTGAGGATGGTTCATTGGTGCTGGTGGATTACGACGGAATGTTTGTGCCGGCGATGAAAGGGGAGCCTGCACGCGAGACAGGGAGTCCCGATTACCGTCACCCAGAGCGTACCGACAGGGATTTCAACGGGGGTATCGATGATTTTTCAATCGCCGTCATTGCACTTTCGTTGAGGGCAATCGCCCTGAAACCGGAATTGCGGAAACTTTCCACGGCGGATACCCTTCTCTTTACTGAGCGTGATTTCCGCGACCCGGCATCTTCGGCTATGCTCAAAGAGGTTCAGGCCCTGACCTCGGACAAGGAACTCTCCGTATTGCTCGGCGCATTTTTCATCGCCTTGGCAACCAATAGCCTTGATCTTCTATCTTTCCGCACCTTCATGACCGCTAAGCCGGAAAAGCCGAAAGTCGTTGAGGTACCGAAACCTCAGATTGTTGAAGTCGAGGAAATTGATACAAGCGTTACCGATGAGGACATTGCTAACGGAGTCAAGGATGAGTTTGGAGTGATTTATAGCCGAGATGGAAAACGGTTATTGAAGTGTCCGTCTGCGTTAAAATTGTCCAACTATAATATCAAGGTTGGGACAAAAGCTATATGTGACAGTGCTTTTGAGCTATGTCGTTCCTTGCAGAGTGTTACTATCCCGTCCTCCGTTACGAGCATCGGCGAGATGGCTTTTTATGGATGTGATTCATTGCATAGCGTCACTATTCCGTCTTCCGTCACGAGCATCGGCAAGAGTGCTTTTGGGGGATGTAGTTCATTGTATAGTATAAATCTTCCGGCTTCAGTGAAGAAGCTTGGGAATAATCCATTTGTAGGATGTAAGTTGCTCCATTTGTCGGTAGCTGAGAAGTCAAATTTTACTCTTATGGATGGATTGGTTATAGATTTAAAAGGAATACTTATCTCTTGTCTGAATCATTCATCAAGTATAACTATTCCGTCGTCAGTCACAAGCATCGGCGACAGGGCTTTTAGGGAATGTAGTTCTTTGCATAGCGTCACTATCCCGTCTTCTGTCACGAGCATCGGCGAGAGTGCTTTTTTGGAATGTAGTTCATTGTATAGTGTTACTATCCCGTCGTCGGTCACGAGCATCGGCAACTATGCTTTTTGGGGATGTCGTTCGTTGTGGAGCGTCACTATTCCATCTTCCGTCACGAGCATCGGCGACAGTACTTTTTGGGGATGTCGTTCGTTGCGGAGCGTCACTATTCCATCTTCCGTCACGACCATAGGCGACGGTGCTTTTGCTGAATGTGATTCCTTGCGGAGCGTCACTATTTCGTCTTCGGTCACGAGCATCGGCGACAGTGCTTTTAGGGGATGTAGTTCCTTGCAGAGCGTGACTATTCCGTCGTCGGTCACGAGCATTGGCTACAAGGCTTTTAGTGAATGTCGTTCCTTGCAGAGCGTCACTATTCCATCGTCGGTCACGACCATCGGCGACCGTGCTTTTTGGGGATGTCGTTGGTTGCGGAGCGTCACTATTCCGTCGTCGGTCACGACCATAGGCGACAGTGCTTTTTGGGGATGTAGTTCATTGCAGAGCGTCACTATTCCGTCGTCGGTCACGACCATAGGCGACAGTGCTTTTTGGGGATGTAGTTCATTGCAGAGCGTAAAATATCCCTGAATCGTTAGTTATAAACGAGGTAAGAGTTTTTCCGTCTTACTGCAAGGTTATCCGTAGGAAATGAGTTAAGAATTAGGCTTATAGAATGATTAATTAGGATAATTATAGAATCCAAGCGAAAGAGGATTGAGAATATTCTGAGAAAGTATCCTTATGCTGTTGTCGTGGATGTCACGAGCAATGGCGGGATGATATGGTCAAGTTGAGTCCGTTTTATCCTCACGGGGGGATTCCCGTGCCGTTCAGTGACGGCGTGACGGCTGAATGTGTCCCCAAATACAAGTGGATACAATTCGATAAATCAACGTTGAGAGTAGTGAGCTGTCTGCGCGCAGGGGCGTATGACCGAAAGAGCTACACAAAATGGCTGAGGTGACTGCCGGCGAGGAGGCTTGCTGGTGATGGACGACTATTCGCTTGCGGTCATGAAGGGATGAAATGTTATTTAAAGCAAATGGGATGATTTTATTTCTGCGTTTCGGGAGAATTGATTAACTTTGCGATAGTCTATACATTAAAAATCTTATCCTTAAATTTACCAACTAAGTTATGGCAAAATTTGATAAAATCGCAGTGCTCACCAAGATGGGTGAGACCGGTGTTGTGCCTGTGTTCTACCACAAGGACGCAGAAGTGGCCAAGCAGGTCGTAAAGGCTTGCTATGATGGCGGTATCCGTGCTTTCGAGTTCACCAACCGCGGTGACTTCGCTCACGAAGTGTTCGCCGAGGTAGTGAAGTTCGCAGCCAAGGAGTGTCCCGAGATGGCTATGGGCGTTGGCTCTGTCGTAGACCCCGCAACCGCCGCCCTCTACATCCAGCTCGGTGCCTGCTTCGTTGTCGGCCCGCTGTTCAACCCCGCCATCGCCCCCATCTGTAACCGTCGCCTCGTTGCCTACACTCCCGGCTGCGGTTCGGTGAGCGAAGTTGGTGCCGCACAGGAGCTCGGCTGCGACCTCTGCAAGATTTTCCCCGGCGACGTACTCGGCACCAAGCTCGTCAAAGGTCTCCTCGCTCCTATGCCTTGGAGCAAACTGATGGTGACCGGCGGCGTCGAGCCCACCAAGGAGAACATCGAAGGCTGGATCAAGGCAGGCGTATGGTGTGTCGGCATGGGCTCGAAGCTCTTCCCCAACGACCGCGTGGCCGCTCAGGACTGGCAGTATGTCACCGACAAGTGCCGCGAGGCTCTCTCATACGTTGCCGAAGCGCGCAAGAAGTAAGACCTGACGCAACACGAAGACAAATAACACAAGGGCGCACCGGGGCCGCTGGTTCTGTCAGGAGCCGACGGCTGCGGGGCGTCCGATTCTTTTTATAATCACACATTCTATTATTATTTATCCCGTCAATGGAAAAAACATGGCGTTGGTTCGGACCCAACGATAAAATCACCCTCGAGATGCTCCGACAGATTGGTGTAGAGGGTATCGTCACCTCGCTCCACCATATCCCCAACGGTGAGGTATGGTCGCTCGAAGAGGTGGAGAAAATGAAAAATTTCATCGAGAAAGCCGGACTCCGCTGGAGTGTGGTGGAGAGTCTGCCTGTCAGCGAGTCCATCAAGTATGCCGGTCCTGACCGCGACCAGCTCATCGAGAACTACAAGGAGTCGCTGCGCAATCTCGGCAAGGCCGGGGTGAAGACCATCTGCTACAACTTTATGCCTGTGCTTGACTGGGCGCGTACGGATCTGGAATATCCCAACCCCGACGGAACGTCGAACCTCTACTTCAACCGCGCTGAGTTTGCCTACTTCGACATCCATATCCTCAAGCGCGAAGGGGCGGAGAAGGACTATGATGCCGACACCCTCGCCCGCGTCGAGGAGCTGAAGAAGACTATGGACAAGGATGCGGAGAAGCGTCTGGTCGAGAACATCATCGTCAAGACCCAAGGTTTCGTCAACGGCAATATCTCGGAGGATGACCTCGACCCTGTCGCTAAGTTCCGCGAACTTCTCGCGCTCTACGACGGCATTGATGCCGACCAGCTCCGCGAGAACATGAAATATTTCCTCGAAGCCATCATGCCCGTCTGCGACGAGTATGACATCAATATGTGTGTCCACCCCGACGATCCTCCGTTGCAGATTCTCGGTCTGCCCCGCATCGTCACCTGCGATGCCGACATTCAGGCGTTCCTCGATGCCGTCCCCAATCCTCACAACGGCCTGACGTTCTGCGCCGGTTCGCTGAGTGCGGGCGCTCACAACGATGTCCCCGAGCTTGCCAAGAAGTATGCCGACCGCACCCACTTCGTCCACGCACGCATCTGCAACGTGATGCCCAACGGCGACTTCAAGGAGTCGACCCACCTCGACCCGCGCCTGATTGACGTCGTGCGTACCTTCGAGGAGAAGCGTCCCGGTGTCCCGATGCGTGTCGACCACGCTCCCCTCATGCTCGGCGACGAGAAGATGGGCTACAACGCGGGCTATTCGTTCCACGGACGTATGCTCGCCCTCGGCATGGTGTCGGGCATAATGGCTACCATCGAGGCCGAAAAAGCTGCTGCCGAGGCATAATGCCGCTAAGTGTCATCAGATAGAAAAACATAAACAATATAATCCGCAATATAATGAACGAACTTTTTTCAGTGAAGGACCAAGTCGTGGTCATCACCGGCGGCACAGGTGTGCTTGGCCGCTGCATCGGTGAATATCTCGCCACTCAGGGTGCGAAGGTCGTCATCCTCGGCCGCCGTCAGGAAGAGGGCGACGAAATCGTCAGCGCAATCGCTGCCAAGGGAGGCGAGGCGATGTTTCTTGTGACCGACGTGATGAATCCCGAGGTCGTGCAGGCCAACTGCGATGCGGTCATGGCCAAGTATGGCCGTGTCGACGCGCTGCTCAATGCCGCCGGAGGCAATATGGCAGGTGCGGTCATTGCCCCGGAGGGGAATATATTCGATGTGAAAATCGACGCTTTCCAGAAGGTGCTTGACCTAAATCTGACCGGAACCGTCATCCCGACCCAGATTTTCCTCAAGCCTATGGTCGATGCCGGCAAGGGTGCGATTGTCAACTTCTCGTCGATGGCGGCCTTCCGCCCCATCACCCGCGTGATGGGCTATGCCGCTGCAAAGGCAGGTATCTCCAACTTTACAGCTTTCCTTGCGACCGAGGTGGCGAAGAAGTTCACCCCGGGTATCCGCGTCAACGCCATCGCTCCCGGTTTCTTCGTGACCAATCAGAACCGCGCGCTGCTGACCAACCCCGACGGGTCGCTGACCGCACGCGGCGAGTCAATCATCCGTCAGACTCCCTTCGGCCGCTTCGGTGAGCCTGAGGAACTTTGCGGCACCATCCAGTATCTCATCTCCGATGCCTCGAAGTTCGTGACCGGTACTGTCGCTGTGGTCGACGGCGGATTCAACGTATTCGCCATGTAATCCGCACAGACTGCAATAGCCCGCTGCATACAGACTGACGGGGTGCGTGGAATTTTTGTTCCGCGCACCCCGTCTCGCTTATTGAGGATTGCAATTCAGGATTTGTTAAGAGAGAATACTTAACATTAAATAAATATCTTAATGGATTTTCGCGTCAATGGATTAGAGTTGATCCATATCAAGGGCGATGTAGTGCTGGTAGGGATGGTCGCAACCGGGGCAAACCTTCGGGGGCTCTACACCTTCATAGACGTAACCGCAGACGAGACACTGCCACTGGATGGGTTTCTCACGTTTCCAGACGGTACCGGCCTTGACCTGCTCGAGGTAAGCTACGAAACGGTCGTGGTGGCGCTTCTCGATGGTGGCGATGGCGCGGAAATGGCTTGCGATTTCGGGGAAACCTTCCTTTTCAGCGGTTTCGGCAAACTTGATGTAGAGATCGACACCTTCTGCCATCTCCTCGTCGGCTGCGGTCTGGAGGTTTGAAGCAGTGTCGCCGATTACGCCTGCGTCGGCGCTTACAGGGACTTCCACTGAACCGCCTTCAAGGAACTTGAAGTAAATCTTGGCGTGGTGAAGTTCGTTGGCTGCTGTCTGACGGAAAATTTCACCGATGGGATAGTAGTTTTCCTTGTCAGCCTGCTGAGCGTAGAAAGTGTAACGGGTATAGGCCGATGATTCGGCGAGATATGCGATAACCAGATTTTTTTCAGTCTGTGTGCCTTTGATACTTTTGTTAGCCATAACGGATAATTTATAGATTGATGATTTATGTTTGTTGATGTGTTTTTTTGCGTGCTTCTACATAATTAACATATCAGGATAATAAAAGTTGAGGTTTACAGACAAAAAAATCCTCCGCGAAAGGCGGAGGATTTAATATTTTTAGGTGAAGTAGGGGAGGGGAGTAGAGGCGGCCATCGTTATTTTCCGACAGACATGATGGTCCCTCCCGTTGTCTTACTCTACGGTCACAGATTTTGCAAGGTTTCTGGGCTGGTCGACGTTCTTACCCTTGTTGACCGCGATATAGTAGGCGAGCAACTGCAAGGGGATGGATGCCACGATGGGGGTGAGACATTCGGGGACTTCGGGAATCTCTATGCAGAAATCGGCAATATCGGTCATTGCAGTGTTTCCGCGCGACACGATGGCTACGACTGCGCCGCCACGCGACTTGACCTGCTGCACATTGGAGATGATTTTGTCATAGAGCGAATCGCTGGGAGCGATGATGACGCTCGGCATCTCGTGGTCGATGAGGGCGATGGGGCCGTGCTTCATTTCGGCAGCGGGATAGCCCTCGGCGTGGATGTAGGAGATTTCCTTGAGTTTGAGTGCGCCTTCGAGTGCGGTCGGGTAGTTGTAGCCGCGTCCGAGATAGAGGAAGTTGTGGGCGTAGGAGAAGACGCGTGAGAGTTTCTTCACCTCCGGGTCGACATTGAGGGCTTCCTTTATGATTTCAGGCATCTTGTCGAGTGCGCTCAGGATATTGTGGAGGGTTTCCTTGTCGACAGTCCCGCGGAGCTGGCCGATGGAGAGGGCAAGGAGGGTAAGGACGGTCACCTGACCGGTGAATGCCTTCGTCGAGGCCACGCCGATTTCCGGGCCGACATGGATATAGGTGCCGGAGTCGGTGTTGCGGGGGATGGATGCACCGACCACGTTGCAGATGCCGTAGACAAACGCGCCTTTTTCTCTCGCAAGCTGGATGGCGGCGAGAGTGTCGGCGGTCTCACCTGACTGGCTGATGGATATGACGATGTCCTTGTTGTTGAGGACGGGGTTGCCGTAGCGGAATTCCGAAGCATATTCCACCTCGACAGGAATCTGGCAGAAATCCTGAATGAGACGCTTGCCGATGAGGGCTGCGTGCCACGACGTTCCGCAGGCGACGAGCGTGATGCGCTCGGCGTTCATGAAACGTTCCTTGTTGAGCTCTACGCCCGAGAGGACCACTCGCGTGCAGTCGTCGACGATGCGGCCGCGCAGACAGTCGCGGAGTGTCGAGGGCTGTTCAAAGATTTCTTTCAGCATGAAGGTGTCGTAGCCCCCCTTCTCAAGCTGTGCGAGAGAGAGCTGGAGCTTCTGGATGCTGATGGCTGAAGGCTCGTTGTTGTGGAGCGAGATAAGTTGCAGGGGCTGATTGCGGCGGATGACACCGATTTCGTTGTCCTGAAGATAGATGACTTTGTCGGTATAGCCGACGAAGGGGGTCGCGTCGGAGGCGATGAAGACTTCATCTTCACCCACGCCGATGACAAGAGGTGAGCTCTTTCGGGCGACAATCATCGTGTCGGGGTCGTTCTGCTCAACGACGGCGATGGCGTAGGCTCCCTCGACCTGAAGGAGTGCCTGACGGACTGCTTCGGGAAGTGAGCAAGAGGAAGTGAGTTTTATGTATTCGATGAGCTGGACAAGCACTTCGGTGTCGGTCTCGCTCTTGAATTCATAACCGTGATCTTTCAATACTTTTTTCAGCACGGCATAGTTCTCGATTGTTCCGTTGTGGACGAGGGCTATCATGCCGCTTTGCGATACATGAGGATGGGCATTGACGTCGTTAGGTTCGCCGTGGGTGGCCCAGCGGGTATGGGCGATGCCGAGCGAGCCGGCGGTGCATCCGGCATTGGCGACCTGTTCGAGATTTGCCACCTTGCCCCGTGATTTGT
The DNA here is from genome assembly GCA_014802345.1 of Bacteroides sp. Taxonomy (GTDB): domain Bacteria; phylum Bacteroidota; class Bacteroidia; order Bacteroidales; family Muribaculaceae; genus Duncaniella. The sequence continues at coordinate 585 of JAAVCM010000006.1, read as the reverse complement.
GGACATGGAGCTTACCGTCGCCGTCAACGATAGCTACACCAGCGCTGTCATAACCGCGATATTCAAGACGTTTGAGTCCTTGTATCAATATGTCATAGGCCCCTTTGGGACCAAGATAACCAACAATTCCGCACATAAAGTCTTTAAATAAGTCGTGTTTTTAATTTGTTTGATTCGACCGGAGGGCATGGTTCCGGAGAGATGAAAAAATGCCTGAGGTCAATTTAAGATTAAGAATGAAATTTGTTAATAATGATGGTTTAGAGGAGGAGCTACTGAGGAGATTCAGCGGGCTTTCCGCTAATTATTTTGCAAATATACGAAAAATTGTCCTATTTCCCGCAATTTTGCTGCTAAAATCGGATAAATAAAATTCCCTTTTATATAATAATGTGTATTTAGGGGGAATTAATATTGAAATGTTAAATTTCTGTTAAAATACCCTGATAAATTTGGAGGGAATGGGAAAAGTGCCTACCTTTGCACTCGCTTTTGAGAAGCAGACCTCACGGCGGTGAGAGTGCTAACGATTGAAACGCTGAACGACCTGATGTGGTTCGCCACTGAAAAGTTAAAAAGATGTTA
>JAAVCM010000005.1 GCA_014802345.1 Bacteroides sp. | reverse complement strand
CGGGTTGTTGAGGAAGTCGGCGTATGCGAGGCGGATTCCTTCGCTCAGGGGGGTGGAGGCAGTCCAGCCGAGGCGCGTAGCCTTCGAGACATCGAGGAGCTTGCGGGGGGTGCCGTTGGGCTTGGTGGTGTACCACTCGATGCTCCCTTCGTCGCCCACGGTCGCGGCGACCAGTTCGGCGAGTGCCTTGATGGTAAGTTCCTTGCCTGTGCCTGCGTTGACTGTCTCGTTGCCGGAATAGTTGTTCATCAGGAACACGCACAGTTCGGCAAGGTCGTCGACATAAAGAAATTCTCTCAGCGGGCTTCCGTCACCCCAGCAGACCACAACGGGGTCGCCGGCGAGCTTCGCTTCATGGAAGCGGCGGATGAGCGCGGGAAGGACGTGGGAGTGTGTCGGATGGTAGTTGTCGTTGGGGCCGTAGAGGTTGGTGGGCATCACGGAAATGTAGTCCGTACCGTACTGGCGGTTTAGGAACTCGCAGTATTTCAGGCCGGAGATCTTGGCCAGGGCGTAGGCCTCGTTGGTCTTCTCAAGCTCCGACGTGAGCAGGCACGACTCGGGCATGGGCTGCGGTGCCATACGGGGGTAGATGCACGACGAGCCGAGGAACTCGAGTTTCTTACAGCCGTTGCGCCATGCGGCGTGGATGACGTTCATCTCAAGCATCATGTTGTCGTACATGAAGTCGGCGAGAGCCGACTGATTTGCCTCGATTCCACCCACCTTCGCTGCGGCGAGGAAGACGTATTCGGGTTTCTCGGCAGCGAAGAAGCCATTGACTGCCTGCTGGTCTATTAGGTCGAGCTCGGCGTGCGTGCGTGTGATTATATTGGTGTATCCCTGTCGCTCAAGCTCCCGGACGATGGCCGACCCGACCATCCCGCGATGTCCGGCGACATAGATCTTTGAATTTTTTTCCATAGATGTCAAAAAGAGATGCTTTACTTGACAATTCCCTTCTCGAGATACTCCTCGAGGTTCATCTTGACCTGCTCACCGGCGCGCTCGACGGCGACCTTGGCCATGTCCGCGTCGACCATGAGGTTGACGAGCTGCTCGAAGGAAGTCTTCTTCGAGGGATCCCAGCCGAGCTGTTCCCTCGCCTTTGTCGGGTCACCCCAGAGGTTCACGACGTCGGTCGGTCGGTAGAAGTCGGGCGACACCTCGATAAGCACCTTCCCGGTCTTCACGTCGATGCCCTTCTCATTTTCGTCCTCACCCTCGAAGCGTAGCTCGATTCCGGCACGGCGGAAGGCGAGGAGACAGAACTCGCGGACGGAATGCTGCTCGCCGGTGGCGATGACGTAGTCATCAGGCTCGGGCTGCTGGAGGATGAGCCACATGCACTCGACATAGTCCCTGGCATAGCCCCAGTCGCGCAGCGACGAGAGGTTACCGAGGTAGAGCTTCTCCTGCTTGCCCTGCGCGATACGGGCGGCGGCGAGGGTTATCTTGCGGGTGACGAATGTCTCGCCGCGACGTTCCGACTCGTGGTTGAAAAGTATGCCCGAGCAGCAGTACATATTGTAGGCCTCGCGGTACTCCTTGACGATCCAGAAGCCATAGAGCTTTGCCACGGCGTAGGGGGAGTATGGATGGAAAGGTGTCTTCTCGTTCTGGGGAACCTCCTCTACCTTGCCGTAGAGCTCGGATGTGGAGGCCTGATATATGCGGCAGGTGTCGGTCAGCCCGCANAGACGGACGGCCTCNAGGATGCGNAGNACNCCNGTNGCNTCGACGTCGGCTGTGAACTCGGGGGAGTCGAAAGAGACCTGGACGTGGCTCTGGGCTGCGAGGTTGTATATCTCGTCGGGGCGAACCTTGGAGACGACCTGCATGATTGACATGGAGTCGCCGAGGTCGGCGTAGTGTAGGTGGAACTGGGGATGTCCCTCGAGATGGGCGATGCGCTCACGGAAGTCGACGGACGAGCGGCGGATGGTGCCATGTACCTGATAGCCCTTCTCTATAAGGAACTCGGCCAGAAACGAACCATCCTGACCGGTGATGCCGGTGATTAATGCTTTTTTCATAAATCTTTTATAGTTACCTTGGTTTTGTTATCCGATTATTTTGAATTTNGCAATCTCACCGATCCTATAAAGGTAGCGGAGAGATTCAAGGAATATGTTTGAAGAAACTTTATTCTTGCGATATGCACGCAGGTGATCGCGCAGAATACGCCTGTGGCTTTCAATACCTGAGGATGATGCGCCACCTGTCCGCATTGTCACAAAGTCCTTCGGTATGTATTTCGTGAATATCCGGTTGACGTATATCAGGCGGAGGAGCTGCTCGAAATCTGCGGCGACCTTAAAATCCCTGTCGAAAAGCCCGTAGCGGGTATAGACTGTGCGGCGGCAGTAGAAAGAGGGATGGGCGGGCATGAAGCCGAGCCGCATCTTCCACCGTCGGAACGGTGCCGAGGAGTAGAATCGCACAGGCGTGGCCGTGTCCCTCGGATCGACATAATGGACGTCGCCATACACTGCATCGAACTCCCTGATCTCGCGGTCGACCGTCGAAAGGACATCGGGCGATGTATAGAAATCGTCGGAGTTCAAAAGGCCGACGACATCACCGCTTGCCATGAGGATCCCCTTGTTCATCGCATCGTATATCCCCTTGTCGGGCTCTGAAATCCATCTCAACCGTCCTTCATAGCGTGGTTCGAGTTCACGGACAATATCGAGTGTGTCGTCCTTGGAGCAGCCATCGACAATTATATGCTCGAAATCATCGTAATCCTGAGCCAGCACGCTCTCCATAGTGTCACGAAGAGTCTCACCGCTGTTGTAGGTAGCGGTGATGATGGAGATTTTCATAAAAAGTTAATTGATTATTGATTTATCTGCCGGATTATTTTAGCCGGATTTCCAGCAATTATACAGTTGTCAGGAAAAGTCCCATGAACCACACTCCCGGCCCCAACGACTACATTATTCCCTATTGTAGTTCCCTTGAGTATTATGCTGTTCATACCAATGAAGCAGTTATCACCGATGACTATGGGTGCGCGAGCGGTATGTTCCTCGTTTAGATTAAGCCTTCGATGCTCAGGATTCAGCGGATGGAAATCGTTGTCGATTATCTTGCAGTTAGCACCGATGGTAGCGTTATTTCCAATTTTTATAGATTTGGTAGAGTAAATGGTCGTACCGGATATACCAAATCCATCCCCTATCTCAATACGTCCGCCGTATCTTGCAACCATTATAGTCCTTTGCCATAGTCCAAGCATATTGCTTGTGAATGAGGAGTTTATATTACCCCTTCCAATTCTGATATAACTATTTGGAAATGAAAATATTACACAGTAGCCTTTCATTTTTACATTTCGCATGAAAAGCTTGTTTTTCCAATAGATAAGATGAAAAATAATGGAACGAATCATTTCTTGACAAGATTATTATAGAGGTTTATATACTGCTTAAAAACTTTCTGTTTGTCGTAATTTTTTTCTGCCCTTAGACGACACTGGCCAATAGCGAATGGAGCGGATTCACACAAATATCTCACTTTTTCTGCCAAAACATCCACGTCCTGATATGGGACTACAATCCCGGTCTGTCCATCTATCGCTTCGGGGGAGCCACCGGTATCGTAAGTTATCACCGGAGTACCGCAAGCCAAGGCCTCAAGGTTAGTTGTAGGGAAATTGTCTTCAAGAGTTGGATTGACAAACACATCCGCCATAGAATATAGGTCCACGAGCTGACGGACATTCTCAGTACGCCTGAGTCCGGTAATTCCTTGTGGTAGAGTGGCAATCTGGTCATGGGAAAGCCCAACAAGAATAATGGTATAATTGTCAGGGAGCAATTTTCGTAGTTTGATAAATTCATCGAGACCCTTACGTCTGTCCCACACGCTTGCCACTCCGAGGACAACTTTTTTTGTACTGTCAGTGACGAGTGTATCAGAAGGTGTAAATACCGACAGATCTATACCATTGTGGATAGTTACAGCAGGATATTGAGCAAGGAAGGATTTCGACAATTCGTTGTGAAGCCAGTCGGATACGGGTACAAAAGTCAGGTTATCAACTCCAAGGAAGGATTCTTTTTTCTGGTAAAAATTGTCCTTACTCCTATCGCGCCATAAAGAGGCCGGATAGCTCCGTAACTGCGGACAATCATGACATTCTATCTGCCAATGGTCACATTTTGCAAAATCATAGTAGGCGCAGTGTCCGGTAAATGGCCAGCAGTCATGAAGAGTCCAGACAATCGGTGCGCCATATTCTTTTAGGAAATCAAACAGGAGAGGATAATTAAGATAATAACCGTGAATGTTATGAAGATGTATGATGTCAGGTTTAATCTCTTTTATTCTGTCAATAAATTCCTTCGTTACTTTTTTTGATGCAAGTCCATGATTGTCAAGAAGTCTGGATTGTAGTCCGTGAAGTCTCATATCCCAGTCGTTTCCTATACGGATCAAATTGGATTTGCTCGTCGGTTCCCCACGGCCGTATGCAATCCAGCTCTCCCATCCGACCTCAATTGCAAGTTTCCCGATATCCTCAGCAATCTTACCGGTCGAACCCCAATTGGCGGTTACATTGATTTGAAGGAGGGTAGACATTTTAAATTAGGTATTGTTTCAAGGTATTTAATTGAAACTGAGGTGTCCAATAATTATCAATTTCTTCCTGACAATTGTGTCTTATATTTTCACGAGAGTAATTCGTAGCGGAAAACCATCCAGAGATGACTTTAGCCAGACTATCAACAGAATCTTCGGTAAAGAATGCCCCGGTCTTTCCATCGTGGATAGCTTCAAATTCAGGCATCTGATTAGGCAAATTGGAGTGTGTGATAACCGGTGTACCGAATGTCATTGTGTGAATTGCTGTTAGTCCGACATTACCGGGAGATATACAAAGATCTGCATTATGGATGAGTTCGGCATTTTTGGCTTCATCATAGCAACTACCGTAAAACCAAACAGGGATATCAAGCTCTGATGACAATTTTTGAAGACTATCTCGTTCCTCTCCATCTCCAACAAATATGATATTGTAATACTCATTCTTTTCTTTAAGCTGAGCCACAGCCTCTATGACTTGATTGAGTTTTTTGACTTTAGTCAATCGTCCAATAAATATCAGAGTAGGATTATCATTACCAAAATGGTCGCTATATATAGAAGTAGTTGAAATTGATTCTCTAAGCTTTTTATGCTTTTCATAATCCAAAGAATTGTGAATCACCCCAAATTTATTCGGATTATTACCTTGCTGAATTGCTACTTCACGAGCATAATTGCCGTATAAGAATGTTCCATTAGCTAACCCAAAGAAGCATCGTTTGATCCATTTTTTTATGACACCCTCACGTCCATACCATCCATGACTCCAAAGATATATTTTCTTTTTAGGTGCAACCAATGGTCTCATCATCATAAATAGCCAAGTAGAAAGAGTAAAAGGCTCACCCAGCATTAGATACCTGTCATAGTTATTAGCGCAGAGCAATTTTAGGGTTCCTTTCTGCCATATGAGTCCTCTCCAAGTCTTACGCCCAATGATATTAGTATTTTTTAACACTTTTGGATCAAGGCCTTTTATGTCACCTATTGGCTCTCCAAAATACCAGTCAATATCTAATTCTCGATCCATAAGTTGGAATATTGGGGCACGATATTTTGGGGCCATATTATAGATTACACAGAGCTTAGTCATAAGACATAAAAAATTATACATCTATAAATTGATTATACACTTTCCCCATATCATCCAAAGCTTTTTGTGTCCATCCATGAAGAATGCAGCCAGAAGGAGTGAGTGTCATCTCTCCAAACCATATCTTGGAACCATTAGAATATAGGTCCACTCTTATAATATCATATCCTTGGCTTAAATTTTCAGCTATCATTATCATTTCTTTTAAATTGACTGGTTTAGGAATTGATTCATAAGCTCTATGATAACGATCGTATTCCTCCAAATAATTCCAGTCCAAATCAAATGGAGCATAACTAGCATGTCCAGTCTCCCTAGAGCTACATGCTAACACACAGAATACTTTTCCATGAATACACATAAACTTATAGTCTGTCGGAAATCCCCCATGTCCATCATCAATAAATTCTTCTATTAATATCTTACGGTCAATCAGATTATAATGCCGCTCAGCATTCGAGTAGGTCTCCTTATTGAGCCAACCATGTAGTTTATCAATACTGTCTTTGTAATTGAAATTTTTAATATTATTACAAATAATATTCATTCCGGCTCCGTAATTCATTTTAATCGCAAATCGATTAGGTAAATTACTAAAATCAATTTCATCAGGGGAATCGTAAACACCGATTAATGGATTAAGCAAATTTTTATATCCTTTAGAAATTATATATTTACGAACCAGATATTTATCTGCAAGAAAATATGATTTATTAATAGTACCATCAACCACGTGCTTGATGAGTACTTCAGAAATATCCTTAGGAGACGATAGATTAGGGATATGTTTACGATTATAAATATATGCCAGTCTCAGATATAACGAGGAAGAAAGACGTGCAATAGAATTTGAGATAAAGTATTTGATTGTCATGATTGATGAGAATTTAGTTATGCGATCTTTTTATTGATGTGATTTCTAAAATTTAAATATTGAATTGAGCATATATAGCAACTCATAAGTATAGACATATTAAACTCATTAGTGGATAGCATGTTAACCCCTGTAAGCCCTCTAAAAATATAAAATATGAAGAATCCATATACAAAGAATTCTCCTGCACTACTAAGAGTCTTATTTTTAACTTTTCGATAGAATGAAATAATTAGAGAAACAATGAGTATGATAAATATTATCGCTGGAATAATACCAATCCCCATTGACAATGTGATATAGACATTATGATAGCCAAAAAACATATCCTTTTCCAATATGATGGGTGAACCTCCGATAATAAAATTTATTGAATGAAATGCATCCGAAAAAATACTATCACGGCCACTACTGTCACCTGTTAAGATAGATTGCATGATACGATCAAAAAGAGCAGGTGCAAAACTATGTATTGCATTCAGTACAGCAGTACCAGCACCAATCAGTCCTAAAATAAATATTGTTAGTATTCGCTTCATATTTTTAGGCGCACAAATTGACATAAATATTAGAGAAATAAATCCACTTAAGAATGGGCCTCTACTTCCTCCTTTCATAGCCCCCATAATACCTAATATGACTCCTCCTAAAAATATAAATTTAAAGAAAGATTTTAGGAAAGGTAGTGGTGGGGCTATCAGAAGTGCAAATGAGGCAATCATTAGCATCATCCCTTTATCACCAAATGTAAGTGTACTCTGACTTGCATTCAGCATAAATCTACCAGAGGTAGATGCTACCTGATTTGAAATCCCTATATATCCCTTACCGATAACAAATAACAGTATAAAAAATATATAAATTACCACTTTATTATAATTTATATATTTGATATTAGATATATATCCCATTATAGGAAACCATGTTATACCTATCAAAAATAGGAGTGTTAAATTCTTTGAGGGAGCATTAAAAGTTTGATACTTACCCCAAAACAACGTGTATAAAACGGCAATTGAATAAAGACATAATAGTATTATATAAGTCTTAAATCTTAAATCATTAGGGATTGTAATCTTAAATTTGGTTTTTAAAAGACATATAAACGGAATTAAGATACCAATCGCACGGTAAATAATACTTGCCGATGGATTTGAATAAATTGTTGTCATGAAAGAAAATCCACATAATATATATATAAGATTTAATTCAAAAAAATTTAATTTAAATTCTTCTCTCATAACATATTATATATAGTTTGTTTAAAAGAATACAAGCTATTTGCTATCAAATAATTTTGGGCTTTATCAGTATTTACTTTAAATGCTACCGCTTTTTCATAGGTCTTAGACAGATTCTCCGGAGTAGTATCTATACATATTCCAAGTTGATAATTGGAGATCAAGTTTGCAAGAAGTCCTTTGTCTGGACCAATAACTGGTTTCTTGGCATAGGCTGCAAATCCTAATACTCCACTACTCTGATATACATTCTTATATGGTATTAAAATTACATCACTGGTATTACACATAGAATAAAAACGTTCATACGAACAATAGCCACCATCCTCAACTATAATCTGTAGACCTTTCGATTTCCAATAATTTATTTTTTTTGTAAAAATTTCCTTAATTGATTGTGAAATACGTCCGATAAATAAAAAACAATAGGTCTGGATAATGTCTTTAGGTATATAATTAAATGAATCTATGATATCTAAAGTCCCTTTTCTAATTCCTAATCCTCCTATATGAAGAAATATTTTTTTGTCTGCGGAAATGCCCAGTGACTCTCTTAAATTTATAATTTTACCTGATGGATTAGGTGGAAGCGGATCTGCCAAAGCTATAAATCTGTTATAGTTATTCCTATTATTAAGAGTTTGCGGAATTATATGATCGTTTAATAACAAAATTTTATTAAAGATAGAACTTTTAATTAGAATTCGATTTATTAATTTACTCTTAAGTAATTTGATACTACTATAATCACTATGATAAAAATAAGAGAGTATATACATTATCCCGCTTATACGAGCTTTTTTTAGTATGAATGGTGCCCAAGGCAATAGTTCGATAATATTTGTGGAGAAAGCTCTATTTGTAGAGTGACGTTTAAAACATTTTTTCAGTATTTTACATAAATATATGCTCCTTAAAAAAATACTACTATTTTGTTTTTTTGTAAGTTGCTCTTCTGGGATGAATTCAAAAATAATATTATTACTTTCTTCCCAATAAAAACGGTTTTTATATTTTAAAAATGAACAAGGGACTAGAAATACAAAATTAAGATGCTTTTTAGAAAGACAAACTTCATAAATATGATGTAGATATTCAAGATTATGACCAATAACTGAGGATGAATAAATTATCTGTGTTTTCATACAACTTATTATAGTTATTTTAAATTACAATTAATGATATATAAAAATATTGTAAGTTATGCACGATGTTTTAATGGTATAAGCCTATACATAATTTTAGCTACTGAATTAGCTACATATTTTTATAAATAGATCTATATCTCTTAGTAGATGATTATTTTTATTAAGCCAATCTATCGATTTATCCCACCACTTGATAGCTGTTAGTTTATTACAGATATCTTCATCATAACGATAGCCTAAAATTTTTCCTGGAACTCCTCCTACAATCGCATAAGGTGGAATATCTTTAGTGACAATGGCACCAGCTAGAATTACAGCCCCATCATGTATATTAACTCCTGATATTATTTTAACATCAGCACCAATCCAACAATCTGAGCCAATGGAGACAGTAAAATATGGGGGATATGCATATTTATACTCTTTAAAGTATGATTTATCGACAAATGACTTTCCAAATAATGTCATAGATGAAAAAAAGAACGGAGACGAAGACACAAAAGGTTTATGGAATGGATGCCGTCCTTGTATGGTATTGACTCTTGGACCAATAGACGAAAATCTTCCGATTCTTGCAGTTATATTAGAATTGGAAGATATATAAGATCCTCGGCCCATCATTCCATTAAAATAGGTATGACTCCCTATATAATTTAACCCTTCAAAAGAGCTCTTTGGAGAAATAACTGCCGTGTAGCTTAGTTTTACTTTATTACCAAATCGAAATTTGCTAATAATCCATCTTATCCAATAACAATATGGGGGAGGTATGAACAGACTAAAATTCATGAGGAATGATATGTTAAATATGATAAGTTTAGATTATTTTTGCCAAATGTCCTTAGCAGTTTGATTCAAAATTTTTCTTATTTGAATCGTAAAAAAGATAGAATATACTATTGTAATTAAAATCATAGAAAAAATTACACCATATACTCCAATATAGTGTCCGAAAAATAATGATAATGGAATATGAAATATAAGACCTATTAATGTAACGTAAGATTGTAGTTTAATGGTACCTATTCCATTTATCAATATAATTTGTAAACTATCCCATGTTACCAGACAGAAGTATACAGCTAATGATAGAGTCATCAAAAATGGTATGTGAGTAGTATCACCAATCCAAATTGGATATATGACAGGAGAAAGAATACACATAATCCATATCATACCGAATACGGCTATATATAGTTTTGATAATTTACGATATATCTGGTTCATCCATTCATAGTCTTTTTTAACGTATGCTTCTGTAAAGGCTGGCCATAAAGGGCCTAATATAAGAGTGAATATCATCATTGCAGTTCCAATGTATCGGTACGATATATTATAATATGTCACATAATCAGGATTGGAGACATTAGAAATAAGGAGATTCGTAGCTTGCTGAATTACTATAACCTGAATCTGAATTATGAAAAATTTAATGCCTAATGAAAATATATCCTTAATTTTTTTTGAATTGAATGCAGATAAGGCCGGGCGGATTGATTTTAGACGACCATTGAAAAGAATGATGGAACTAATCAACAGCACCATTACAGGTATAAATGATATGGTAAGTGCCATATTACGGAGAGAGGGTGCTGTATATCGTGTAAGCAACCAGATGACTGCTAGTGAAATTATATTACCGATGACAGGAAAAGCGTTGCTAAGTGCAACCTTTTGAAATGAGGCCACTATTGTACTTATTGTGTGCAGGACCATTTGGAACACGAATGCTATGAGTAGAATCCGAACTACATCTATTAGTGTTTCATTGTAGGATGCATCAACATTAAGCAACGCACTCCAATGGACAAGTGGCACAATGAATTCCAGTATAATCCCTAATGGAATAAAGATGGAGATCAGTACAATATAGGTGGTTGAAACCAACTGTTTCCCGGTAGAATAATCTTCTTGAGCAATGGCTTCAGCAAGACGGTTCTTTAAGCCTAATGAAAATCCTATATCAAAAAAACTAAGCCATAGGACAACGGAAGATACGGTCAACCAGATGCCATATAATTCAGTAGAAAGATAGTTTAATGTAAGAGGGACAAGGAGTAACTGCACGACAATACTTATTCCTTTTAGGAATAATGAACCCAGTATGTTCCTCTTTACATTATTACTCCGTTGGGAGCCGGATAATAATTTAGAAAGAAAAGGAGACAGTAAGTTGCGCATATTTATTTGTTTCAATCCCTCGAAAACAGATCCCTTGTATAGACTCTCTCCTCGACGTCGGTGAGGTCGGGGGAGGTGCGGTTGGCGAGGATGGCGCGGGAGAGGCGTTTGAATTCGGCGAGGTCGTTTACGACTTTTGAGCCGAAGAAGGTCGAGCCGTCCTCAAGGGTCGGTTCGTAGATAATCACGGTCGCACCCTTGGCCTTGATACGCTTCATCACGCCTTGTATGGACGACTGGCGGAAGTTGTCGGAGTTCGACTTCATAGTCAGGCGGTAGACGCCGATCACGCAATTTCCTTCAGTATTGCGTGAAGCATCAAGTCCTTTCCCGTCAAGGTTACCGGGAGTCGGAATTTCCTGGGATGAAGTATCAAGTTCTTTCCCTTCAGAGTTACATGAGGTATTAAGCTGTGAGTTCTTAGGAGCGGGACGGAAGGTGTTATTGTCATAATAGTCATACCATCCTGCCATTTTCAGCACTTGATCAGCAATGAAATCCTTGCGGGTACGGTTTGACTCGACAATGGCCGTCATCATATTCTGTGGCACATCGGCATAGTTAGCGAGGAGCTGTTTGGTGTCTTTGGGGAGACAGTATCCGCCGTAGCCAAACGAGGGGTTATTGTAGTGTGTACCGATACGCGGGTCAAGACCGATGCCCTCGATTATTGCCTGTGAGTCGAGCCCCTTGACCTCAGCGTAGGTATCGAGCTCGTTGAAATAGCTGACACGCAGTGCCAGATATGTGTTGGCAAAGAGTTTGACGGCCTCCGCCTCCTTCATGCCCATGAAAAGTGTCGGTATATCCTCCTTTATCGCGCCCTGTTGGAGCAGGTTAGCGAAGATATGAGCCACCTCATTGAGCTTCGGAAGGTCAGCAACCTCCTCGATTGCAGCATTTTCATCCTCAAAACGTCCGTCAGCTATAATCTTGGGAATACCGACGATGATACGTGAGGGATAGAGGTTGTCGTAAAGTGCCTTTGACTCGCGGAGAAATTCAGGGGAGAAAAGAAGATTGAAACGCTTTACACCTTTCGCTGCATATTTCATATATAGAGAACGGCAATAGCCAACGGGAATTGTCGACTTTATGACCATGACAGCATCCGGGTTGACTTCAAGTACAAGATCTATAACCTCTTCAACGTGCGACGTATCGAAATAATTCTTGACAGGATCATAATTTGTCGGCGCCGCTATGACCACGAAATCGGCTGTGCGATACGCCTCCGCACCGTCAAGTGTAGCCGTCAGGTCAAGATCCTTTTCGGTAAGATATTTCTCGATATACTCGTCCTGAATCGGTGATTTACGCTGATTAATCAAATCAACTTTCTCGGCAATCACGTCGACTGCGGTGACATGGTTGTGCTGAGCAAGAAGTGTGGCTATACTCAGTCCGACGTAGCCCGTACCGGCTACGGCGATGTTGAAGCGTTTAGTCTCCATTGCAACTAAAATTATATAGTTAACAGGTCTGATAAATACCAGACCTAACGCTTAGGTATAATTTATATTTCTATGATTGAACGAACTTTAACATCCCAAAGCTGAACAGATTGACTTCACGTCCAACCCATTCTGTCTATGGGTCAACCCTCTCAGATTTCCAAATCTGCTACGCAAGAATGATGTTTTGATAGATAGTGTTCATATTCAGCGACAAGCGCAGCCTGTGATTTCGACATCTTTCTGTCCGTGTCACCTCCTATGATTTTGAAACCCTGTTCAAGTTCCCGGATATTTCCATCAGTCACACCTGTCAGGAGTTTTGACAGCCCGATAGTCCAGACATTGGTCATCTGACCTTCAAGCCTACTGTATCGTTCCCTTGCGAGACGGCACTCTTCGTGATTACCTAATATCTCATAGGCCGTCATCAACAGCAGCTGAAGTTTAGCATCAAGTTTGGGATTGTTGAGGAAGACATGATCCATCCGTCGGCAGAACACTATAAGCGGGGCTATGTCAGAGGGCGACATCTTCTCGTCTGATTCAAATAGCCTCAATGCCGTAAAAAGCCTCGGGACGAAAGCCTCTATCTGGTCATAGGCACGTTTGGAATCACGAGCAAACCGAATGATGCGTACATACTCTGCCTTTATGTCATAGGCCACCGCCGCAAGATTCTGTGTGACAGAGATAAGGATGTTGCCTTGCGAGGAACCTTTCCGTGAAATATACGTTCCTTGCAGACCGGCAAAAGGCCCCACCATCACCTCGACCTCATCCCCGGTTTCCAAAAGAGTCTCGTTGACCGGGAAGCAAGGGAGTTTATATCCATATAGCCTCGCTATTATCCTGAACGCTTCAAGGCTTGCAGGCTGAATGGTCAGATAGCGGTTCGCGCCGGCATGGTTAAGGACGAATGAAAATCCTTCGACCATCGAACATAATTCCTTGACCTCCTCCTTCTCTCCTCTTACGAAGACATAGTGGAACAAGAGCGGCTTTTCGACCGTCCTTACCCTGTCACCGTCAAGTGCTACTTCCACAAAAGTAGGTGCAAAAACATCGAGGGAAATACCGGTGGACGTATTGAACTTTTCAATGACATACTCGACCGTCTCCCGTCGTTTGAGTGAAGGAGAAATATAGTTTAGGACAAACCAGCAACGGCTATTACCAACCATCCTGACAAGCTAAATATTTGAAAAGGGGTATTTTCTTCACTTAGCGCAATATTGCGTATCTTCCTAATTATCAGATGGATAATTACAACGCGCCATCACACTTCCGAAAACTTATTGCAATTTAACTCATTGCAAATCGTCACAATCTCTTAACAAGAGATAATTATGTTGATGCAAAGTTAATCAAAAATCCTCAGAATCTGTGCATTTCGTGCAACTTTTTTATATTCGGCATTACTACAATAGAGCAGCAACAACACTTTTTCTATTTTCAAACAAATATAAATCCGTATCAACCAACCATATACCATAAGTCGTCACTCTGCTGAAAGATTGTATCCCTTATGACATCCATCCCCATTTTCTCAATCTGTATAAAAACTATCAGCCGTTCCCACATAGAATTAACTGCTCCGACCATATATTTCAGGATTGCTTTTTATATGATTTTTTCCGATGATATTTACTAATTTTGCATCTGAAACCTATTGTTGTAAAGATATGAAGCAGCCGTCATGGGACGTATCGAAAGGGAAAAGCTGACTGTCGGGCAGATGATTGGCATATATTGCGCGCGACATCATGACCGCCGAGACGGGGAGACTCTGTGCGACGAGTGCAGGGAGCTGCTTGCCTATACTCACCGCCGCCTCGAACTCTGTCCGAAATACGATGCGAAATCAAGTTGCCGGAAATGCGAGATACATTGCTATATTCCCGCTAAACGTGAAAAAATCCGTGAAGTAATGAGATATGTCGGTCCACGGATGATTTTCAGCCATCCGTTTTCGGCTCTCCGACACCTGATTTCCGAGCTAAGATAAAATCTAAAATACACTCATAAATATTCCATACCGCCAATGAGACCGATGAGAAAAGCCAACCGGCAACGCAACAGCGACTGGGCATCTGAAGTATTCGACAAGGCTCCATATATCACCGTAAGCATGATGCGCCCCGACGGGACTCCTTACGGATTGCCGCTGTCTCTCGTCCGTAAAGACGACTCGACATTCTATTTCCACTGCGCTGACGAAGGTGAAAAGATAGATTGCCTGAACGCCAACCCGACTGTAAGCCTGTCTGCCGTCAGCAAATGCACCCCCAGATATGAGGAGGAAAATAATAATTTCACTGAGTATTTTCACTCAGCCGTAGCCATAGGGAAAGCCGAGAAGGTCACCGACGAGGCTGAGAAAATCGAGGCTCTACGCCTGCTGTGCGAAAGATTTCTCCCGAAACAGATGGAACATTTCGACGAGGCGGTCAACCGTAGCCTCGGCCGCACGACCGTGATCCGTATCACACTTCTGGAACCTCCGGTCGGGAAATGCAAACCTTAACTCTCCGCAACTCCCCTACTCTCCTTCGGGATAATATCCCTTACAATGCAGCGGAGCCACGTCAATTTAGCTAAATTGACGTGGCTCCGCCGTTTTTTATTGATAGTTGTGAACCGATAGGTTTATTCAACCGGCTTGAACTGATCCTTGCCTACTCCGCAAAGGGGACAGACCCAATCGTCGGGCAGATCGGCAAACGATGTACCGGGTGCAATACCATTGTCAGGGTCACCTACTTCGGGATCATAGACCCAGTCGCATACTTCGCATACATATTTTTCGTCCATAGTAATTTTGTTTTTACTTGTTATTAATAAGAGTTGCTATATCATCTTCAACACTTGAAATGGTCCCAATGTTGAATTTGTCCTGAAGAATTTTCAGTATGTCGGGCGTAAAGAACGCCGGGAGGGTCGGGCCGGTATGGATATTCTGCACGCCGAGCGAGAGAAGAGCCAGAAGGACTATTACCGCCTTCTGCTCATACCATGCGATGTTAAAGACAATCGGCAGGTCGTTGATGCTCTCGACCTTGAAGGCATCTTTCAGCGCAAGTGCTATGCGTACAAGCGAATAAGAGTCGTTACACTGGCCGGCATCAAGCACACGGGGAACACCCTCGATGTCGCCGAGCGGAAGTTTGTTGTAGCGATACTTCGCACAACCCGCGGTCAGAATCACGCAGTCCTCAGGCAGAGCCTCGGCAAACTTCGTATAGTAGTCGCGCGAGGGAAAACGTCCGTCACAACCTGCCATGACCACGAATTTGCGGATTTTGCCACGGTTGATAAGATCAATAATCTTGGGAGCAAGCTCAATCACCTGATGGTGAGCAAAACCACCGACGATTTCGCCGTGTTCGATTTCAGTTGGAGGAGGACACTTCTGCGCATGGGCAATCAGTTCGGAGAAATCTTTCGGTTTTCCGTCACGTCCCTCCTTTATGTGATGCGTGCCGGGCATACCGACAACGCCGGTTGTGTAGACGCGGTCCATATAGGTGCAGTTTCTACGGGGAGGAACGATACAGTTTGAAGTAAAGAGGAAAACACCGTTAAACTTCTCGAATTCGTCGGTCTGCTTCCACCATGCGTTGCCGTAGTTACCGGCGAAATGAGGATATTTCTTGAATGCGGGGTAATACTGACCGGGGAGCATCTCTGAATGGGTGTAGACATCCACGCCCTTATCCTTTGTCTGCTCCAAAAGTTCCTCGAGGTCTTTGAGGTCATGGCCGCTAATGAGGATACCCGGACGGTTGCGCACACCTATGTCGACCTTGGTTATCTCGGGATTACCGTAGCTTTCCGTGTTGGCTTTGTCAAGGAGAGCCATTACCTCAACACCACCTCCGCCGACTTTAAGCACGAGGGGAAGAAGCTCGTCGACACCGATATCAGTGCGTGCGGTCTCTGCCATAGCATCCTCAATTACGGCATAGACCCCGTCATCCTCATAACCGAGATTGGCGGCATGGCGTGCGTAGGCAGCCATACCCTTGCAGCCGTAGATGGCAAGCTGTTTCAGACCGCGCACGTCGGCATCGGGTTCGGACAGCACACCTGTGACGGCTTCATACTTGTCAGCCTCCTCAGGCGTAGCGAAAAATTCTATCTGCGGAAGGTCAGGGAGTGCGACGCCATTATCCTTGGCAGTCTCAATCAGACGCTTCTTCACGTCGAATGCACGACGGATGAAATCGTCGAGCGACGCATCGTCGAAGTTGGCATTGGTGATGGTCGTAAAAAGCGCGTCGATGACTTCATGACTTGCCTCACGCGAAGCAAGACCCTTTTCACGGAGCGCACGGTTGATGGCAGAAATGCCACGGACTGCATAAAGCAGAAGATCCATGCGTGCCGAAGTCTCTGCGTGCTTTCCGCAGACACCCATCAACTCACACCCCTTACCTTTTGCAGTCTCCTGACACTGGTAACAGAACATCTTAGGCTGATTTTCCATATCTCGTTACTCTTTTTTCTAACTATGTACTTCTGATTTCTATGCTTTGACCTTTATAAGCATCATCTTTGAATCGGCCTTTGCGACCACACTGTGGGCAACGCCCTCACCTACCAGCATGAATTCACCGGCTTTAAGCGTATGGGGCTTATCGACGACTGTAAACTCAATCTCGCCTTCGACCACACAGACCATCAATTCTGCCGGAGCGATATGTTCGGCCAAACCCTGACCTTCCTTGAATGCGACGAGCGACACTCCTCCGTTACCATTCTCGAATATACCCTTAAAATGGACTTTGTCGTGTCCACCTTCAATCTGTGCGGCAAGCTGATGTACCTCGCCGAATTTATAAGCTGTCTGTAACATAATAGTAAGTATTTATGTATTATTGATGATTATTGTCATATTAGCAGACCATGCCCCCGAATTCATCGGATGTCCGGTCTTACGTTCTTTAAAAAGAACATCATCTTTCCCGCGATTGTTCACCCTCCCCCAAGCTCAGCAGACCTTAAATGCAGCCTGATGATTTAAAATCAAAGAGCAGAAATAAACACATCTGCCTCTTCTCTCGAATGGAATCGAATTATGGTTTTATCATAGTTTTTCAGGTGTCGGTTGATTTCCGGGACAACATCACGGGGGAAGTCGACAATCCATTGCAGGAATTCCGGATCCAATTCATCGTCCGTCCACGGCATATCGACACGTTCCTGCCCCAACCGTGATTTCGCACCTTCAATACATATCTCCGACGGCAAGTCGAAGAAGACCACCGTATCGCAGTGAGCGAGTCTGACAGGAAGCGTGCGTGCATAATTTCCGTCGATAATCCATTCGTCTTCCTTTACGAGCCTACCCAATTGCAGGTCAAACTCTTCCCGGCCGATTACAGTGCGGTCAGCCCGATGCCAAATCATGTCAAGATAATGCAGCGGCAATCCTGTCTTCGCCGCAAGTTTACGACTGAAAGTGCTTTTGCCCGCTCCCGGACACCCGATAACGACAACCCTCTTCATCATAGCCTATAAATCAATCCGGTATAATATATGTGCGCGTAATGGAGAATCTGCCGGTAAGTTCGGATGTGCAAACTCCCCAACTTTGGTCATACCGATTTTTTGCATTACTCTTTCTGATGGCAGATTCAGTTTTGCCGTGAAGGAATACAATCTTGACAATCCTTTCTCTTTCGCCAGTTTCAAGACACTTCTGGCAGCTTCGGTCGCCAGACCCCGATTGTGACAATCAGCATCCAACCGCCACCCGATTTCAACGCCGGGAGTAAAGTCTGCATCAAAACCAATCTCATGCAGGCCGACACAACCGATAAATAGTCCTGTTGATTTCAATTCCACGGCATACAGCCCCCACCCTTTACGTTGAAACTCCGATTGAATCCTATTATAGAACGATTCAGTCTGTACGTCAGTCAAGGTTGACGGAAAGTAGCGCATGACACGCTCATCCTTATTCATCGCTGCGAACAGTGACAAATCCTCCAGCTTCCATGAACGGAGAACCAATCGGTCAGTCTCAAGATGATTCATTATTTTAATTATTACTTTATAAAACTTTATACAAAAGTAATAAAAACACCCGGTAATCTCAGGTCACCGATCACATTTGTTTGTTTAAGAAATTGCTTAACTTTGCCGGAATAATTCTTTGAAATATATGCCGCACGGCGTGCAAGAAACATTACAAACACTCAAGCATTAAAAAATTACAAGCATTACAGAATTAGATGAAAGAACCGATTCCTGAGTTGAAATATTCAAAGAGTGCCTGTGGCGTCGAGTTCATGCTGAATGTCGCTGACAGCTCTGAGCGTCCGTCGTGGTTCGGATGGAAAGATAAGTATGTCACTGATTTCTTTGAGTTCTATTTCTTTCGGACTGCTGATGGATACGTCATTCTTGATGGCGGTAAGATAGAGATTCACGACGGATGTATTCTCGTCATTTCCCCCCATCAACATCAGGAGTGGCACGTAGATACCGAAAAACTGGACTACACATTTCTGATTTTTCAGGAAAATTTCATGGCAAATATCATCGCCGACCCCTATTTCATCTACCGTCTGCAATATTGCTTTCAGCACGATCACCCTGTCTGCTTTGATATAATGCCCGGGGAACGTAGGATTCTCATGTCGTTCCTTGATGAAATAAGGCAGGAACTTCGAAATCCCGTAGCGGACAGCTACCATCTGATTGCAGCCGACCTTTTCAAATTTCTCATCACACTGAACCGAATCTATGTAGCGCAGTTCAGTCTGTCGCAGAATATTCCGGCCAACTTATTTGCCTTCAAGTATAAAGAGTTACTTGAAAGGAATATACGCAGTTCTTTCCGTGTTGCCGACTACTCCCGTATGCTCGGCATAAGCCGTATTGCATTGAACAAAACTGTTGACGACACATTCGGTGTCACTGCCGTACACCTCCTCAAACAACGTCTCTTACAGGAGATAAAAAACGATTTGATTTACACCACAAAGACCCCTAAGGCGATAGCGTCAGAGTTAGGCTTCTCCGCCCCCAACCATCTCATGAGATTTTTCAAACAGCAGACAGGCCAGACAATCGGGGAATACCTCGGATATATCCGTAATCACGGCCATGAATAGCCCTTGAATCTAAATCGGTACGATTCTGAACTGTTTTGGTACGATTCAGTCGTAAAACTCGATAACACTTACTTCGGCATATCCGTTTTAATTATCAAAAAGGTAGTCGCAACAACACGACTACAATATACAATTAAAACGATATGAACATGACAGAAAAAGATAAAATCAAAAGACTGCGCGGACTTATCGACGATGCCGATGCCATTGTCGTAGGTACAGCATCCGGTATGTCTGCCGCATCCGGTAAAAACTGGCGCTACTTCTATCAGGACGATGACGTCTATAAGAAAATAGCAGGCGGACTGCGCGAGAAATACGGCGACAAGAATTTATTTGATGCCTACTATGACTCCCGGATGACCAAGGGCGAACATTGGGCCCTGAACCTCCGCTCCATGGACCATACCCGCAAATCAGAGCCGGGCGAGGCATACGATGACCTGAAAGAATTGCTGGAAGGAAAGAATTACTACTTTGTGACCACAAATCAGGATGCGTTGCTTTACCGTCTGTTCCCGGCCGATAGGATTACACGACTGCAAGGTGACTGGAGGTATTTCCAGTGCAAAAACCGTTGTCACGATGAACTCTATGAGAATGAAAAGGTCTTAGATGAACTGCTTCCGCAAATCAAAGGAGACTCGCTTCCCGAGGAACTGATTCCCCGCTGTCCTCACTGCGGGGGCGAAATGGTGGAATGGGTACGCTCCCGCGAATTTCTTCAGGGGAAGCTCTATCAGAAGGAATATGAGCGATACCTCAACTTCATCCGCGCCAATATGGATAAGAAGATTCTGTTTCTGGAACTTGGCGTAGGTATGATGACACCGATGTTCATCAAGGAGCCGTTCATGAACATGACCTATCAGCTCCCTAAGGCCCATTATGTCACCGTCAATCCCAAACACGCCATCATCCCGAAAGAGATTGCATCAAGGAGCCTTGACATTCAGGACGACATTGCCTTCGTGCTGAAAGAACTGCTCGGTAAACCGTCCAACCATTTGGACCGTCAGGATAAAGACAACATTTTTGATTCAGCAAGAGTATATTGATATGGCACACGAACAAAAACATCCACACACTCACGATCATCATCATCACCATCATACTTTTACCCGCATAAGCAAGGTGCTGATATGGGGTATTGTCCTTAATCTGCTTTATGTTTTGATAGAGGGGGGCGTAGGCATATATGCCCACTCGATGGGACTCGTCTCGGATGCAGGTCACAATCTGAGTGATGTTTTCAGTTTGTTACTGACATTGGTGGGAATAAAGTTGGCACTCGCACATGCCAACAAGCGGTTTACTTACGGTTACCAGAAGGCTACAATACTTATCTCCCTGCTCAACGCTATCATATTGCTCGTGGCCGTAGGCGTGATTATCGTGGAGAGTATCCGCAAGTTTACCCATCCCGAACCTATCGACGGTGACTTGGTGAGCTGGACAGCAGGTATCGGAATCGTTATCAATGGGGCTACTGCATGGCTTCTGATGAAGGACCAGAAGGAAGATCTCAACGTGCGCGGGGCCTTCCTGCACATGGCTGCCGATACGTTGGTGTCGGTGGGAGTTGTGATTGCCGGTATCGTCATCTCTTTTACCGGCTGGGTAATGATTGACCCTATAATTTCTCTTGTTATCGCCGTTCTCATTCTTATATCCACTTGGAATATGCTGAAAGAGACTCTTAAACTCTCGATTGACGGAGTGCCTGAGGGAATTGACATAGAGCGTCTGAAGAATAAGATAGAAAATATTCCTCATGTAAGGTCAATTCATCATCTACATGTATGGGCACTGAGTACGACCATCAACGCCATGACGCTCCATGTGCTCATCGACAGTCACGACTACGAGGATGAAGTGAAACGGCAGATTAAGAACTGTGCGGAAGAATCCGGAATCACTCACCCTACGATTGAATTTGAAACCACCCCTTGCGGATGGGAATACACTTATGGAAAATGATTACGATAATGGAAAGTGCAGTTAAAAAGGCAAAAGAAGCTCTGAAAAATGCCGATGCCATATTGATAGGCGCAAGCAACGGCCTATCTATTTCGGAAGGCTATAACATCTTCGCTGACGACGATTCGTTCAACGATATTTTCGGTGATTTAAAACGTAAATATGGTTTGAGAAGCGTTCTCGACGGATGTTTCCACCACTATCCAACGGAGACCGCCAGACGTAAATTTTCCGACCGCCTTGTCAAGACATGGGTTGAAGACTACACACCTTCACAGGTGATGAAGGACCTGCGCGCAATTGTCGGCGACAAGCCTTATTTCATCCTGACAACCAATGCCGACGAACATCTCGAAGCTGCGGGATTCGCACCGGACAAAGTGTGGGAAATCGAAGGAACTTTCCGCCAGCTTAGCGAGGGAAAGAAACCAGAAAACAGACAGGTAGAACTCGACGGCTTTCTCAATAAGTATGGCCACCGCAATCTTGTCATCCTTGAAATCGGCATCGGCTCACAGAACCGCATAATAAAACTCCCGCTTATGCAACTCGTCCTCCGGGAACCCAATGCCACCTACATCACCCTCAATCTCCCTAACGAGATTTATATCCCAAATGAAATTGCCCCGAAATCAATAGCCCTTCCCGGAGACATTGCCGACACACTGGCAACACTAATTAAACGAGAAAATTGAACTGACAACCGGGGAATAAAACCGACGAACAACTAACCGAACAAGATAATGAAACTCAATAAAGTCCATCACATAGCAATCATAGCCTCCGACTATGCCCGCAGTCTTGATTTCTATACCCGCGTGCTTGGTCTGACTGTCATTGCCGAAAACTACCGTTCAGAACGGGAATCTTATAAAACCGATTTAGCACTTGACGGAGACTATATCATAGAACTATTCTCCTTCCCCAACCCACCGGCTCGGGTCAGCCGTCCCGAAGCTGCAGGACTCAGACATCTCGCATTTGAGGTAGACAATATTGACACAGCCATCCGAGAACTGGACGTCAAAGGCATTGACCATGAATTAGTCCGTACCGATGGATATACTGGTAAACGATTTGTTTTCTTTCAGGACCCTGACGGTCTCCCAATTGAATTTTACGAAAAATGATTCTACTTATGAAAAAAATTATTCTTTCCATTTTCAGTGTCATCTCAGTATTATAGCCGTACACATGGAAGCGATAGACCATTGTCAGACAACACGAAGCATCCTGCGTAACGAGGCTGATAAAGCCGGCATATCCCCGGAGCGCCTCATCATCCCCACCGACGGAGAAACCGTAGAACTCTAACTGATCGATAGACACTAGACACAAATTTACCAATAAAAAATCCCACAGGCAGTTCTTCTGCTTGCGGGATTTGGATTTGATAGATTTCTGGCGGAGTGACCGAGATTCGAACTCGGGATACGCTTTTGGCGTATACACGCTTTCCAGGCGTGCCTCTTCAGCCACTCGAGCACCACTCCTTATTGCTTTTGCCTACGGCGAACCATAGACACGGCTGTCATTTACGGCTGCAAAGTTAGGGATTATTTTCTGATTATGCAAGATTTTTTCCGACGTTGGTGCAAATTTCTTTTTCAATACATCTGATAGTCGACGGATAGCACCTGAAATTCGGTACGACGGTTGATCTGGTCAGCAATCTCCTGCTCCTCGGGCGAGAGAGTTAGGATAAAGGTTTCGTCGAGTGTCTGTCCCTCCTCAAACTGTGGAAATTCACGCGCGAGACGCTTCGTGACAGTCACAGGGCGCGATTCGCCGTAGCCCTGAAACTGCAAACGGTCAGCAGGGATGCCGGACTCAATCAGGTAGTCGACCACACTCTTGGCACGCCGCTCGGAGAGTGCGATGTTATACTCGTCGGAACCCTTGCGGTCAGTGTGCGAAGCCATCTCTATTGTGATGTTGGGATTATCGCGTAGCATCTGAGCGACCCCGTCAAGAGCCTCCTTGGATTCAGGACGCAGAGTAGCCTTGTCAAAATCATAGAAAATATTGTCGACGATATTGGGCTTGTTGACCGACGCAAGTATGAAATCTATGCCATATTCGGCATCCTCTTCCGCAGTATCAGCGGTGAACTCCTGCTTTGCGTTGAGATAGCCTTTGGCTCCGGCAAGCATGACATAGCTGACTCCCCTTTGAAGAGGGAAGGAGAATGAACCGTCGTTGCGCGCCACGGCTTTCTGGTTGGAACCATCGTTGCCGACGATACGGATAATGGCATTAGGGACAGGCTCCTCATCCTTATCAAGCACCCATCCGGAGATGAGAATCTTCAAATCGGGAAGTTCGAAGGAATAAAGATGGTCATATCCACGGCCGTCTCCTCGGTTGGAACTGAAATATCCCGCCTCACGTCCCGCCGTGGCAAACGTGATACCGAAATCATCACCCTCGGAATTCATCGGACTACCGAGATTCTCCACCAGCCAGCCACCCGAGGGGGTCAGCGTGGCCTTGAACATATCGAGACCTCCCAAACCCGGATGTCCGTCGGAGGAGAAATACATTATCGAGTCAGTAAGCATATAGGGAAACACCTCGTCGCCCGGCGTATTGATAGCCTCACCGAGATTTTCAAGGCTTCCGGCACGCTCTTTCAGATTGATGCGCCATAAATCCTTTCCACCCTGTCCCGGCATATCGGAAGTAAAGTAGAGATACTCTCCCGAAGGACTGACGGCCGGATGTCCGTAGCTTGAAATTGTGTCGTGGGTAATCTCAAACTTCACCGGCGCACTCCACCGCGCATCTGAACGGGTGGACGTATAGATATCCACGCCGGTATCGCGGTCGGGCGTGCGCATCGAGCGTGTCAGATACATCGTCGACCCGTCGGGCGAAAAGGAAACTATACCCTCGTCCCACTCCGTGTTGAGCTCTCCTTCCACCGCCTCCGGACGCTGCCACTCGCCACGCTCATTTTTACGCGCCATCCAGACATCGCTGCGCTTCATGCCGGTAATCTCACTGCGCTTGGTGCCGTTGACCTTCTCGTTTGTTGTGGTGAAATAAAGAGTCTCACCGTTGAACATAGGGGCAAAATCCGAGCGACGCGAATTGAACAGCTTCGCGTTCTTCACGACATGGCGTGTCTTGTTGCGTTTCAGGTCGGCAGCCTTCCTCGCCCCCGACAATCCCTGACTCGCATACTGGTCGTCAGGCCACTTTGCCAGATATTCTTCGTAGGCATTGACGGCCTGAGCATAGTTGCCCTGACCGTGATGAGCCTTTGCAAGCTGAAGGAGTAGCGTAGAATCGGGATAGCCGTAGCGGAGTGCATTCTGGTAGGCCGCCGCAGCGCGCGCATCCTGCCCCAGACGGGTGTAACACTC
Source organism: Bacteroides sp. (assembly GCA_014802345.1). GTDB lineage: Bacteria > Bacteroidota > Bacteroidia > Bacteroidales > Muribaculaceae > Duncaniella. The sequence goes on along the minus strand of JAAVCM010000005.1, from coordinate 73,185 downwards.
GCCCATCTTCGCCGCGACCTCACCACGAAGCTGCCGCTGGTCACGCGGATTGAGCTTATTGTAGATTTTGCGATAAGTCTTCTGCGCGTCAAAATACTCGCCGCGTGCAAGCTGCTCGTCGGCCACGCTGAGTTTCGCGCCCGAACATCCGCTCAACACTACGGAAAGGATGAAAAGCAGGGAGATTGTTATATTTATAAGGTGATTTCGACGTGACATGGTGTCTTTTGTGGTAGATATATAATGTAAACGACAAAAAGTTAAGAATATTTTATTTTGGAAAAGCGGGGAAATGATTGTATCTTTGCGTAGTTGTTATCCCCTCTCCTCGCTCCGCACCCCTCCGTTGAGCCTTGAACGAAAGATGAAGACAAGCGCGAGTGCATGAAAGCTGAATTATAATTGTCAAATCTTTAATTTAAATCAATATACCGAATTATGGGTCTTTTTGAAAAACTTACCGCTAAGGCTAAATCAAACCGCCAGCGCATCGTCCTCCCCGAAGGCAACGAACCCCGTACACTCACAGCCGCCGACCGCATCATTGCCGACGGCATCGCCGACATCATCCTTATCGGCGACCCCAACGAAATCATGGCTCTTGCCAAGGACCTCAAACTTGAGAACCTCGACAAGGCTACCATCGTCAACCCCGCTGACGAAAGCGTGATTGACAAATATGCGCCCCTCTACTTCGAACTCCGCAAGAAAAAAGGCATTTCTATGGAGGAAGCCCGCAAGACTGCTGCCAATCCACTCTACCTCGGCTGCCTCATGGTCAAGGCCGGTGACGCCGACGGACAGGTGGCAGGTGCGCTCAACACGACAGGCAACGTCCTCCGCGCAGCCTTCCAGATCATCAAGACCATGCCCGGCATCGACGTCGTTTCAGGTGCATTCGTCATGGTCCTCCCCGAAGGCATCAACTACGGAACCGACGGCCTCCTCATCTTCGCCGACTGCGCCGTAGTCCCCGAACCCGACGCTGCCCAGCTTGCCCAGATCGCAGTTTCAGCCGGCAAGACCGCACGCGACATCGCCGGTATCGAACCCCGCGTTGCCATCCTCAGCTTCTCGACTAAAGGCAGCGCCAAGAGCGAGCGTGTCGACAAGGTCATCGAAGCTACCCGTCTCGCCCACGAGCTTGACCCCGAACTCGTCCTCGACGGCGAACTTCAGGCCGATGCTGCCCTCGTCCCCAGCGTAGCCAAGAGCAAGGCTCCCAACAGCCCCCTCGCAGGCACCGCCAACGTCCTCATCTTCCCCTCGCTCGAAGTCGGTAACATCGCCTATAAGCTCGTCCAGCGTCTCGGTGGCGTAGAGGCAGTAGGTCCCGTCCTCCAAGGTCTCGCTGCCCCCGTCAACGACCTCTCGCGCGGCTGCTTCCCCGAAGACATCTACAAGACCATCATCATCACCTGCAATCAGGCCATCGGTCTCAAAGAGAATAAATAAATTCACTCCACTCCCCACCCAAAAACAACATCAATAAAACAATGAAGATACTCGTTCTGAACTGCGGCAGCAGCTCTGTGAAATATAAGCTCATCGACACGTCAAACGACGCTGTCCTCGCCGAAGGCGGTGTTGAGAAAATCGGTCTTCCCGACGGCTTCCTCAAATACAAGAAAAAAGACGGCTCGAAAGCCATCCTCGAACTCGGCCTCGTCGACCACAACGGCGCTGTTCAGGCAATCCTCAACATCCTCACCGACCCCGTCGAAGGCTGCATCAAGAACTACGAGGAAATCGATGCCGTCGGTCACCGCGTGGTCCACGGAGCAGAGAAGTTCAGCGAAAGCGTGCTTATCAACGACGAGGTGAAGGACATGATCAAACAGTGCTACGACATCGCACCCCTCCACAACCCCGCCAACATGACCGGCATCGACGCCATCACCACCCTTATGCCCTCTACCCCTCAGGTGGCAGTCTTCGACACCGCGTTCCACCAGACCATGCCGGCGAAATCCTACCTCTATGCCCTCCCCTACAAATACTATGAGGAGGACGGCGTACGTCGCTACGGTTTCCACGGCACCAGCCACCGCTACGTCTCGCAGCGCGTATGCGAATTCCTCGGTGTCGACATCAAGGACCAGAAAATCATCACCTGTCATGTCGGCAACGGCGGCTCAATCACTGCCATCGTCGGCGGCAAGAGCATCGACACCTCTATGGGCCTCACCCCGACCGAAGGCCTGATGATGGGTACCCGCGTCGGAGATGTCGATCCCGGAGCACTCGTCTATATAATGCTCAAACACAACCTCTCCGCCACCGACCTCCAGAAAATCATCAACAAGGAGAGCGGTATGCTCGGCACCACCGGCATTTCAAGCGATATGCGTGAAATCGAAGCAGCCGTCAACGCCGGCGACGAGCGTGCGAAACTCGCACTCGATATGTACGAGCAGCGCATCACCAAGTACATCGGCGCATACGCAGCCGAGATGGGCGGCGTCGACATCATCGTCTTCACCGGCGGTGTCGGCGAGAATCAGGTTTCGCTCCGCGAGACAGTCTGCGCACCCCTCGGCTTCATGGGAGTGGAAATCGACAAGGAAGTCAATGCCGGTCTCCGCGGCAAGGAAGCCGTCATCTCGACTCCCGCATCCAAGGTCAAGGTTGTCGTCATCCCCACCGACGAGGAGCTGATGATTGCCCGCGACACCGAGTCGATTGTTTCCAAGAAATAATTATCCCCACAGGCAATGCCGGGAGACCGCCGATGGTCTCTCGGCATTGCTTTCTATCAATAGATACAAACTATCCCGATAAATTAATAATGCAAATATGACAAAAATCAGAGCAGCAGTGGTCGGATATGGCAACATCGGCCGCTTTACCGTAGAGGCACTTGAAGCCTCCCCGGATTTTGAGATTGCAGGCGTAGTCCGCCGCAAAGTCGCAGAGATTCCCGCAGAACTCGCCCCCTACAAGGTTGTCACCGACATCAAGGAACTCGGTCACGTCGACGTGGCAATTCTCGCCACCCCCACGCGTGAAGTCGAGAAATATGCCCTCGAATATCTCGCAATGGGCATCAACACCGTCGACAGCTTCGACATCCACACATCAATCATCGACCTCCGCCGTTCACTCGACGCTGCCGCACGCAAAGCCGGCCGAGTCGCAGTGATTTCAGCAGGATGGGATCCGGGCAGCGACTCTATCGTCCGCACGCTTATGGAGGCAGCAGCCCCCAAGGGTCTCACCTACACGAATTTCGGCCCCGGCATGAGCATGGGTCACACTGTCTGCGTCAAATCAAAAGCCGGCGTAAAGAACGCCCTTTCAATGACAATGCCTCAGGGCGATGGCGTACACCGCCGCATGGTCTACGTCGAACTTGAACCTGGAGCCACTCTTGAAGAAGTGACCAAGGCAATCAAGGAAGACCCCTACTTCGCCTCTGACGAAACCCACGTTATGGCGGTCGAAAGCGTCGATGCCGTCAAGGATATGGGTCACGGCGTACACATGGTGCGCAAAGGTGTTTCGGGCAAGACCCAGAACCAGCGTTTCGAGTTCAATATGTCAATCAACAACCCCGCCCTCACCGCACAGCTCCTCGTCGGCGTAGCACGCGCCTCAATGCGTCTTGCCCCCGGAGCCTACACGATGATTGAAATCCCCGTCATCGACCTCCTCCCCGGCGACCGCGAAGAAAACATCCGCCACCTTGTCTGACATCAGACATCCTTTAAGCAAGGTGACTGATCAGCCATCCTGCGAGGAGTTTATCTGATTAAACATCCTTTTGAGGACTTTGTCTGATTAGACACTCTTTTATAAAAAATGAATGGTCTGCGCACTGCGCAGACCATTTTTTCGTATGGACAGACCTCCCCTTTCAAATCAGCCCGAAGTGCCTGAAAGCATTGACGACCCCGTGATCCGTATCAGCGGCAGTCACATAGTCGGCAGCTTCCTTCACATCCGCCTCAGCATTGCCCATAGCGACACCGACAGCCACATGGCGCAGCATCCCGATGTCGTTTCCCCCGTCGCCGAAAGCCATCGTCTGCGAAAGGTCAATCCCGAAATGCTCTATCATGCGGTCGATGCCGACACTCTTGTCACTCCCCTTAGGGATGATGTCGCAGAAATACGGATTCCAGCTCGTCGGCTCACAGTCGGTCAGTACACGCCCGAACAATCCGCAGTCAAGTCGCTCCTGCTCCGTCCCGAAAGCCATCATCTGCACCACCTCGCGGCCACCTATCGTTTCAAGGTCGGCAACATCGATGTGAGCCACACGCAAGAGCTTCATGACATGGCGCACACCGTCGTCAATCCTGTTTATGAAAATCCGTCCATCTATCGGAATAGCCACAAAAGGAATATCCGTCTCGTGCGAGAACGGAATCACACGCTCTATGTCGGGGGTAGAAATCGTACGGCGGTAGATAAGGGTCTTCTTGTCCGACAGGAAACAGAGACCACCGTTGACGGTCACATAGCCGTCAAACTCCGTATCCCCGAGATTGTCGATCCATGCCGGATGCCGGCCGGTCGCAATAAAGACCTTCACACCCTTCGCGCGTACCTCCGCAATCGCATCCTTGACCTCCTCAGGTATCCCGTGTGACCCAAACGGCACAAGCGTGCCGTCGATGTCGAAAAATATGGCTCGTATCATCTTTTTCATTCTCTGTTTTTCTGACAGGTGATTTTGACCGCAAAGTTAAGCATAAACTTTAAGCATTGCGAAATTACCCCGGTTTTTATGCTCTAAAACATAGAAATCGCCAATATTGTCGATACAATATGTAAAAATGGGTGTTATTATTACACTTTTTACTAAAAAAAGGTTTGGTTTTGTAAAAAAATATATATCTTTGCATCCGGTTACAAGTCTTTAAGTCAAACTCACAGAAAATTTTCAAAATGCAACTCCCGCACACCGGTGATGAAAGAGTTCTTCGTCGAATCTGCGTCAGTTCACTTACAAAATAGTTTACTGTATTAGCTACAATAACAAAACATTTTCCCACCTTAAATCAACAGGAATGAATATCAAACGTCTGTTCATCGTCATGTTCGTGGCCTTGCTGACCCTACCGGTAGTTGCTCAGGAGCGCGGCCGCGATCACCGATATAAAGTAGCTGCCTGCGACTGGATGATGTTGAAACGTCAGAAACTCGGAGAATTCAAGCTGACCAAGGAACTGAAAGGCGACGGCGTCGAAATGGATGTCGGCGGCCTCGGTGCGCGTGACACCTTTGACAATAAGCTCCATCAGCCACACTTCCGGATGCTTTTCCGCAACACAGCCGACAGCCTCGGCGTTGCAGTCCCCTCCGTGGCAATGTCGGGCTTCTTCGGTCAGTCGTTCATCGGCAAACCGACCTACGACACCCTCATCGACGACTGTCTCTCGACCATGGAAGCCATGGGCTCCAAGGTCGCTTTCCTCCCCCTCGGCGGTATTCAGGAAGACTGGACTGTCCAAGGGCCTGCACGCGCCGAACTTGTCCGTCGTCTCCGCGAGTCGGGAGCCAAGGCTGTCGCCAAGGGGATGGTAATCGGTGTCCGTGTCCCTCTCCCCGCCAAGGAAGCAAAAAAATTCATCAAGGAAATCAACTCGCCCGGCGTGAAGATTTACTATAACCTTCAGGATGCGCTCGATGCCGGACGCGACCCTGTGAAGGAACTGAAAACTCTCGGCAAAGACAACATCTGCCAGATTCACCTCAGCAACACCGACGGCTTCAACCTCAAGGATGACCCCGCCGTAGACCTCCCCGCCATTAAAGCCGCCCTCGACAAGATGGGCTGGAGCGGATGGCTCGTCGTCGAGCGCTCACGCGACAAAGACCATGTCCGCGATGTCAAGCGCAACTTCGGCAACAACATCGCCTATATAAAAGAGGTATTCCAGAACGACTGACCCCACCACCTGACTCGGCTCTCCATTCTCCCCGACCCAACTTTTTAACTAAGAATCTATCAATCAACTATTTTTAATCAATAACAATCAAGAACCATGAACTACAGAATCAAATGGCTCAATGGCATCTGCTGCGCCACCCTGATGCTGTCACTCGTGACTTCCTGCGCCGATGGCGTGGACGACAACGAGCGTTTCAGTCCCGGGGCGGGTGTGACCAATGCCCAGCTGGCGGCTCCGAAGCTCGATCTTGACAACTTCAAGGTCCAGACTGCCGGTGACGGCTCACAGAGTGTTGATGTTTCCTGGCCCGTCGTGTTCGGTGCAGGAGGCTATCTTGCAAATGTCAACATTGTCAATGACCCCGAAAACCCCATCGCCGTGGTCAAGGACAGTGTCATCGACGGCTGCCACTTCTCGTTCAAGCGCGAGCTTGACACCAAGTATGAAGTCAGTGTCGGGACCCTCGGCAACGAGAAACTCAACAACAAGGCTTCCGTCACTCCCTCAGTCGTGGCTTACAGCACCATGCTCCCCGCCACCACCATCCCCGCCGGCATTGAAATCTCTCAGTTCATCGCCGAGAATCTCCCCGCCAACTCGACCGACGAAATTGCTTTCGAGCTTATCGGCGGCGAGACCTATCAGCTCTCAGGCAAGGCTGACCTTCGCGTTGCCAATGTCACCATCCGTGGCGACCGCTACAACCGTCCCCTCGTAGTTGTCTCCAATGAAGGTACTTTCCTCAACCAGAACGGTCTCGTCCTCCGCTACATCAACTTCGATATGACCGAGGCACCCCTCACCAGCCTTATCACCATCAACGGTGATGCCGATGCCCGCTTCTCGACCGAAGCCCTCGGCATCAAGGCTATGGCCGACAATGTCAAGGACGGCTACATCGTCATGAACCCCGTCTCGCTCGAATCCTGCAACCTCCGCAATGTTCCTTCAAGCATCATCGCAACCGGCGCTGTCAACGAAGGCACTTCCGGATGGGCTTTCAAGAACATCCGCATCGACAACTGCGTGGTTCAGTTCAACAAAGCCAACTCCAAGCCCGCAATCAGTCTCGAAGACAACTGGGGCTTTGCCGGCATCGAGAGAATGACCCTTACCAACAGCACATTCTATAATCTTGCCGACTTCAAGTGCCGCTTCCTCCGCTACGGTGTCCGTATGCAGCCCGAGCGTGCCTTCGGCCCCGGTGCTACCACCCAGCACTCCCTCACCTACTGTACCTTCTACAAGACCTTCACCGGCGACCAGTTTGCCAACAACATGGACAACAGCGGTCTCGTAGCCACCATCAACCACTGTATCTTCTACGACATCAACCGTCTTGACCAGTATTGCTTCCGTAGCGGAACAAGCCAGGTGTCATCCGACAACGTTTCATGGCTCGCAGGCGACGAAGCCAGTCTCCACAACAATGTCCTGAAGATGTCGACTGAAGTCGATCCCAACTTCGCAGGTCCGACTACTGAAATGTTCAATCTCGACGATCCCAAGGGTGGTGTCAACTTCCGTCCTCAGGCAGCTATCTGCATCGACAATAAGATTGGCGACCCCCGCTGGTTTGAATAAATACCTTAAATTATAAAGACAAATGAAACACTGTATAGCAAAAATAAGCCTCGTCCTATTTGCGCTTCTGTTGTCTCTCCCCGCGTTTGCGCAGGACATTCTCTATCAGGCAACAGTAACCGACGCACAGGCCGAGCCTCTGATTGGTGCCACTGTCCGTGTCCCAGACACCGACATCGTTGCCATCACAGACATCGACGGTAACTTCTCTATCAAAGTCCCCAAAGGTGCCAAAGTGGAAGTCTCCTACATCGGCTACCTCCCCATGATTATCACTGATTTCAGCATCAAGACAGTAGTCCTTCAGGAAGACAGCCAGACCCTCGATGAAGTCGTCGTCGTCGGTTACGGTACCCAGAAGAAAGCCCACCTCACCGGCGCTATCTCGACTGTCGACATGAACGATGTGAAGGACCTCGCCGACGGTAACCTTGCCTCGTCGCTCAGCGGTCTCGTCAACGGTCTTAGCGTCAGCGGCGGTCAGAGCCAGCCCGGTTCCAACGCCCAGATGTATGTCCGTGGTGCCAGAACCATCGGTGAAGTTGGCGTGAAGACTCAGGAACCTCTGTTCGTCATCGACGGCGTTGTCTACAACAACTCTGTAAAAATCGGTAATGTCGACAATCAGAACCTTGGTGCCGAGGCCTTCAACAACCTCGACCCCAGCGATGTCGAGAGCATCACCGTCCTCAAGGACGCATCGGCAGCCGTCTACGGTTCGCGTGCAGCCAACGGTGTCATCCTCGTGACCACCAAGAGAGGTAAAATCGGCGAACCCGTCATCAGCTACAGCGGTACTTTCGGTTTCACCGACGCTATCTCCAACCCCAAGATGCTCAGTGCCTACGACTATGGCCGTCTCTACAACGCCATGGCAGCAGCCGACCCCACCAACACTACCCTCAACCACCGTACAGCCCTCTTCCAGGCTGACGAGCTTAACGCCATGCGCGGTCTCAACTATGACCTCCTTAAAGAAAACTGGTCGACAGCTTTCACAATGAAGCACAACGTCGGTATCAGCGGCGCAACCGAGAAGGCAAACTACTATGCCAACATCGGCTACTTCGATCAGGACGGTAACCTCGGCCGCCTCGACTACGACCGCTGGAACTACCGTGCAGGTGTCGACGTGACTCTCAAGAAATGGGTCAAGGCCTCACTCCAGATTTCAGGTGACTACGGCGACAAGAACAGACCCCTCGTGAAGGTCGGCGGTTCAAGCGACGAAAAGGCTTATAACCTTCTCCTCACTCACCCCCGCTATATGCCCGAGAGCGTCAACGGCTATCCCATCGCCGCCTACGGTCCCACCAATACTCAGGTCAACCAGAATCAGAACTACAACCACACCGTTCTTCAGAACACCGGCGACTACAACCGCACCAAAAGTTCTAACTTCCAAGTTAATTCAAGCATCGAACTCGACTTCGGTTTCTTCTCACCCCTTCAGGGTCTCAAAGCACGCTTCAACTACTCGAAGAGCATCAGCACTTCCAAGACCAACCAGTATGGTTCGGCATACGACCTCTACATGATGAACGTGCGTTCAGGTTCAGGCAATCACCTCTACACNCCNATTGCCGGTGAGGANNCNNCCTACNANGNCCTNNTNANNTCCNNCAACTTCGTNCTNGCCAACGGCGGTATCCCCGTCCCCAACGGTCAGGAAGGTGGCTATCTCAGCCGTACGATGGACCGCGCAGACAGCTATCAGATGAACTTCACNCTCACCTACAACCGTGAGTTCAACAACCACTCNATCAATGCCCTTTTCGGTATTGAGAAATCAGCTTTCGAAAGCGAATGGCTCGAAGGTATGGTGACCTACCCCTACGAATTCACCACAGGTCAGTCAAACTCCGTAAGTGAGCANAGTAAGGCTACTACCAACTTCACCCGCTCAGAGGCAGGTTCACTCTCCTACATCTTCCGTGCCAACTACGCCTACAACAACCGCTACCTCCTCGAATTCCTTCTCCGTATCGACTCGTCGACAAAGTTCGCTCCCGAAAACTACTGGGGCAAATTCCCCTCTGCATCAGTCGGCTGGGTTATTTCGGAAGAAGACTGGTTCCGCAACGCAATCAGTTGGATCGACTTCCTCAAGATCCGTGCATCCTACGGTCTCACCGGTCGTGACAACACCAATGCATGGCAGTGGATGCAGACCTACGGTACNGACCTCGACAAAGGTCCGGTGTTCGGCTTCGGCAACACCATTCAGTCGGGTTCCAACATCAAGATGAACGATGCTTCCGCCGTCAACCGCAATGCACACTGGGACAAGAGCTCCAAGTTTGATGCCGGTATCGACTTCAACCTTTTCCACAGCCGTCTCAACGTCGGCATCGACGCTTACTATACCTGGGACCGCGAAATGCTCATGCCTTTCAACTCCAATTCAGGTGTCCCCGGTCTCGTAGGTATCGCATCCGCCCCGATGAACTACGGTAAGATGGATCTCTACGGTGCCGAACTCTCACTCAACTGGCACGGCAATATCGGTAAGGATTTCAGCTACCGTGTCGGCATGAACACCGGTCTCTCCGACAACAAGGTTCTCCTCATGCCTTGGCAAACTGAATATCTCTACCGTCAGATCACCAAGGGTCACCGTTCAGACATGGGAACATGGGGTATGCAGTGCCTCGGTATGTTCCGCAACTTCCAGGAGATTGACGANTACTTCACCAAGTACAACATCACTTCCTATATGGGTATGAGCAAGGATCAGGTACGCCCCGGTATGCTCATCTACAAGGATGTCCGCGGTCCCCAGCTCCCCGACGGAACCTACGCTGCTCCTGACGGCGTTGTCGACAAGGACAATGACCAAGTNCAGCTCTCAAGCCGTTCCAACCCCTACGGAATGACCTTCAACCTCGGTGCCAACTACAAGAACTTCTCGCTCACCGCACAGATCAGCGCACAGTGGGGCGGCTACACCACTCTCCCGAGTGCAGCCATCTCGACNAGCATCAATGATATGCAGTACATCAATATGCCCGCTTTCTGGAATCCTGACAATGTCTACGTCTACGAAGACATCTACGATGCACAGGGCCGTCTGCTGATGGAAGCCAACCGCGATGCCTTCTACCCCAACCCCAACTGGAGCATCAACAGCACCGCNTCTACCTTCTGGCGCATCAGTGCTGCATCNGCCCGCCTCACCCGTCTGACCCTTGCCTACTCGATTCCCTCGAAATTCACCAAGGTTGTCGGCATCAACTCTGCACGCTTCAACGTGACTGCCCAGAACCTCCTGAACTTCTACAACCCCTATCCCGACCATTTCATGAACCCGATGGCAGGATCGTATGGCAACTATCCTAACCTCCGCAAATTCACAGTCGGTGTAAACCTCTCATTCTAATATCCATTCACAATGAAATTCAAATCTTATATCATAACCGCTGCCGCGTGTCTGGCTNTCGCTTCATGTTCCGACGATTTCATGAAGGAGATGAAGAACTTCCAGTCGACTACGCCCGAAGCATACAACTATCCCGAGGGTGCCAACGGCCGTCTTCAAGACCTCTATATGCTCGCTCTCCCTTATCACTATAATGGAGCCTTCCCCTACCAATACCCGAGTTCCGGCGAGGCTGACGATATGGCGAAAAGCACTGAGGAATATAGCGGTTTCGGCTCCTTCGTTGATCCCCAGATTGAACTCACAGCGCTCTCCAACACCAACGGTGTCCTTGACTTCTTCCAAGGTCAAGCCAACAAAATCCGTAACTCTGCGTGGGGTCGTATCCGCGACATCAACGACTTCATCAACGGTGTGACTGCAAGCTCTCTCAGCGAGGAATACAAATCAGAATACCTCGGTCAGGCTTATTTCCTCCGTGCATGGTCCTACTATCTGATGTTCCGTTGGTATGGCGGTCTGCCTCTGGTAACCGAGGTGATTGACCCCGTTCCTCAGACAGGTACACCNCGCTCGACCACCAAGGAGACCTACGACTTCATTATGAAGGACCTTGACATGGCTGCTACCCTTCTCGAAGGGAAGGTCGCAGGACGCAACAACTATCAGTACGGACGTCCTACCGTGGCAACCATTCTTGCCCTCAAAGGTCGTATGATGGTTCTCTACGCAAGCCCGCTCTTCAACCGTNCCAACGACAAGAGCCGCTGGACCGACGCTTACAACTTCTTNCAGCAGGCAATCCCCACCATCAATCAGTACGGCAACTANCTCGCCTACGAGAACAATCCCGGCACCAATGCCTCAAACTGGGCGAAGATGTTTATCGAAGGGGCTTCCGAAGCCAATCCTGAGGCTCTCTGGTTCGCTCAGTACAACACCATCGCGTCAGGCGGTACTCCCGACTATTCGAAGAACAATCTTTGGGAGAACGGCATCCGTCCCTCCAACAGCTTCGGCGGCGGCGGNAAGACNCCCTCGGCAGCCATNGTAGACCTTTTCCCCATGAAGGACGGCAAGCGCCCCTCGAGCTACAACTCATATACCGTGCTTAACCCCTCTGACATCGCCTACAACAAGGATCTCCCCTTCCTTGACCGCGACCCCCGCTTCTACCGCACATTCTCCTTCCCCGGCGTATGCTGGGCATTNGANGGNGACGGTGTGAACGCTGACCGCCACTATCCCTACGAAGGTCCCAACTATCAGCTCTGGAACTATGTATGGTATACCAAGGCTGAGGACCGCGCCAATGTCGAAAGCGGCGATACTTACGGCCCTGACGGTCTCCTCGGCAACGTGAAGGGTATGTATGTCCGCAAGAAAACCGACGACCTCCATGTGTTGAGCGGCTACCGATATGCGTTCTCTCAGGGCAACGGCTTCAAGTTCTCGGCTGCTCCCAACATCGAGATGCGCTACACAGAAGTTGTCCTCAACTACGCCGAGGCAGCTTGCCAGGCNGGTCATCCCGACGTGGCTGTCGAGCAGCTCAAGAAAGTACGCTCACGCGTAGGCTATACCGGCGACTGCGGTCTTCAGGCNAANCTCGCATCAGACGAGGCAGCTTGTATGGCAGCCATCCTCTACGAGCGTCAGATTGAGTTTGCCTACGAAGGCAAGCGTTTCGANGACCTCCGCCGCTGGATGCTCTTTGACGGCGGTCAGGGCAAGGTAGCGGGCGCACCCTCAACATGGACACTCACNGGCTGGGGCGGCAACACCTGCACATATCTCGGCTTCGAACCCCTCAACAACAATATCCGCCGNGAGAACATGGAATTCTGTGTTCAGGATAAGTACAACGGCGGTCTCGGCGAGGACAAGTGGGGCAGCAATGGTCAGAANCCCGACCCCCTTGCAAACGTAGAGCGTTGTGCAGCCATCGACTACCGCAACGAACTCGAACCCCAGCTCGCTACCCTCGCAGAGTGGTACAGCACTTATCTTGAGCGCAAGACCAAGAAGGGCGACAGCTACAACTCCGACCACCAGCAGCTCTACATGAACTTCCGTCCCAACTACTACTTCCCCGGTCTCTCTTACGGCGCGATGATAGCCAACCCGACNATCGAGCAGACCATCGGATGGGACAACGTGGCCAACGGCGGTGCAGCGGGTACATTCGACCCCCTCGCAGNACCGATTGATTGATAACAGCAGTCTGACATAGAATCGTGGGGAGCAATCTGGCGGGTTTCCGCCATATTCCCCACGATTTTTTAACAACTTTTCAGACGGCTCCCGATTAAACCTTCGGTACAATAATCAATCCAAAGGATTGAACCATATCTACGTCAGTNTTGATATAAAAANCCGTTCTTATCACTCATCCACCTGATTTACAAAATCCAATCGAACATGAACCAGAAACTCACCCTGTGGACTGTGGCAGCCATGATGACCGTNCCTGCGACCATGATGGCACAATATCCCCAGATCACACCTGAATGTAAGGAAGACTACACCGTCATGATAACTGCGGCACGNCAACACGCCGATTCCGCATGGGCAGTCGCAAAACCCATCGTCGAGAAAGAAGCCCGCGAAGGCCGCCCGTATGTGCCTTGGGCATCCCGTCCCGATGACCTCGTGAAAGCCCCCATCCCNGCCTTCCCCGGAGCNGAGGGAGGCGGTATGTACTCCCCCGGCGGACGTGGCGGCAAGGTNATCACCGTCACCAACCTCAACGACAGCGGTCCCGGCTCGTTCCGNGAAGCCTGTGAACAGGGAGGCGCACGCATCATCGTCTTCAACGTATCNGGTGTCATCAACCTCAAGAGTCCCCTCTATGTCCGCGCCCCCTACGTCACCATCGCAGGCCAGACAGCACCCGGCGACGGTGTCTGCATCGCAGGTGAGTCATTTCAGGTCGATACACACGACGTAGTCATCCGCCACATGCGCTTCCGCCGCGGCGACACCCGCGCCCACAACCGTGAGGACTCCTTCGGCGGCAACCCTGTCGGCAACATCATGATTGACCANTGNTCGGCTGAATGGGGTCTCGACGAAAACATCTCGTTCTACCGTCACATGTACGACCCCAGCGAGGGTCAGTACGAGACCACNGATCTCAAACTCCCGACCGTCAACGTCACCATCCAGAACACCATNTCCGCNAAAGCCCTCGACACCTACAACCACGCTTTCGGTTCGACCCTCGGCGGCGAAAACAATATGTTCACCCGCAACCTCTGGGCAAGCAACTCCGGCCGTAACCCCTCGATTGGCTGGAACGGTGTGTTCAACTTCGTCAACAATGTCGTCTACAACTGGGTACATCGTTCATCCGACGGNGGCGACTACACTGCGAAGTTCAACATGATCAACAACTACTACAAGCCCGGTCCCGCCACTCCGAAAGAGGGCAATCTGAGCCACCGCATCCTCAAACCCGAGGCTGGCCGCAGCAAGCTCGACCACAAGGTCTATGGCCGCGTCTATGCCGAGGGNAACGTGATGGAAGGCTTCCCCGAAATCTCCGCCGACAACTGGGCGGGAGGTATCCAGATTGAATCTGACCCCGACACCGGCGAATTCACCGACTATATGCGTTCACAGACACCCTTCGAGATGCCCTACGTCCGCATCACCTCTGCCGATGATGCCTATGACTTCATCCTGAAAAANGTTGGCGCGACCATCCCCACCCGCGACATCATCGACGAGCGTATCATCGAGGAAGTGCGCACCGGTATCCCCTACTACGACGAGGAACTTGCTCCAAAGTACAACGGCGACACCTCNGGCCTTGCCGAGAAATCGCGTGCNGAGGACGGTTCGTTCAAGTACCGCCGTCTCCCGAAGGATTCCTACAAGCTCGGCATCATCACCGACCCGATGCAGATGGGCGGCTATCCNGAATATAAGGGTACACCCTACGTCGACACCGACGGCGACGGTATGCCCGACGAGTGGGAGATTGCCAACGGGCTCGACCCGAAGGATCCCTCGGATGCCAACGGCGACTGCACCGGCGACGGATATACCAACATCGAGAAGTACATCAACGGTATCAGCACCAAGCTCCGCATTGACTGGACTGACCTGAGAAACAACTACGACACCCTCGCCGCCAAAGGCAAGCTCATGTAATCCACATCTCCAATCAAGCCATCCAACCACTATCATGATGTATAAATCATCCATACTCGGGCTGCTGCTGTCGGTGTTCGCTCTGAACGCCGGAGCAGTGGACCTCAACACCGAAGGGCGTGACCCGGCCTACGTCGAGTCAATCGTCAAACGTTCGAANAAGGTNGTCGACCAGCTCGGCATCACCGATGAAAACAAGGCAAACGATGTCACCAACATCATCGCCAACCGCTACTTCAAGCTCAACGACATCTACACCGTGCGCGACAACAAGGTGAAGGCTGCCAAAGAGACCCTGACCGGCGACGCGAAGAACGAGGCAATCCAAGCTGCGCAGAACGAGAAGGATGCCGCCCTCTACCGCTCACACTTTGAATTTCCCGCNGANCTCTCGCTCTATCTCACTCCCGAACAGATTACGGCAGTGAAGGACGGAATGACCTACGGCGTGGTCAAGGTGACCTACGACTCCCACCTNGACATGATTCCGACCCTCACCGACGAGGAGAAGGCTCAAATCATGGCATGGCTCATCGAAGCCCGCGAACTCGCNATGGATGCCGAGACATCCAACAAGAAGCACGAGGTGTTCGGNAAGTACAAAGGCCGTATCAACAACTATCTCGCCAAGCGTGGCTACGACCTGAAAAAGGAACGTGAGGCGTGGTACGAGCGTATCAAAGCCCGCGGCGGAACAATCTGAGAACTGTAAAATTGGTAGGCGTGTGTNAAAACACACCCTTAATCNATGTAGGGTCTGTGCTTGCGCCGGCCCTACATACTCTTTTTTTGACACCCCCATCTTTCATCTTTCATCTATACCAACCATAATGTATCGAAAATTCTTATCGGTCAGCCTTGCGACATTTTTCTGCCTCACGGCTCAGGCGGAGTTCCCCCTTGCGGTCAAGGACGGAAAAATCGACTATGTGACTGACTCGCGCGGCAACCGGGTGCTTGACTATTCCACCTGCGGCTACCGCAATTCATCCGTGCCTNTCCCTGATGTCGGCAACGTCGTGTTTGTCCCTTGGAAGGCAGGCGACAANTCGGCNCGTATCCAGCGCGCCATCGACTATGCCGCCTCGCTCCCGCTTGACAAGAACGGCNCGCGCGGCGCAGTCCTCCTTGACAAAGGAGAGTTTGAAATCTCCGCGCCGCTCCGCATCTCAGCGTCGGGTGTAGTCCTCCGTGGNAGCGGTGAGGCAGCGACAACACTCAAAAAAACCGGTGTCGACCGCGGNGCNCTCATCTACATCGAGGGTATCTACAACCCGGTCGTCAGCGACACACTCTCCATCACCGACACCTATATCCCCGTCAACGCCTCGCAAATCAACGTTAAAGGCAACGTTTCGCTGAAAGACGGCGACCGCGTCTTCATACTCCGTCCCTCGACAGCCGAATGGATTAAATCAATGGGCTGCGACATCTTCGGAGGGGGNATCAGTGCAATCTCGTGGAAACCGACCGACATTGATATGCGCTGGGACCGNACCGTGGAGAAAACCGCCGGCAACACTCTCACGCTCGATGCACCTGTCACCATGGCGCTCGACAGCCAGTGGGCTGAGACAGTGGTACTCCCCTACTCTTGGACTGGACGCATCTCTGAAATAGGTGTCGAGAACATGACCCTTGTTTCGGACTATAACACCAAATATCCCAAGGACGAGGATCATTGCTGGGACGGNATNTCNATAGCCAACGCCGAGAACTGCTGGGTGAGAAAAGTGGATTTCCGTCACTTCGCAGGGAGTGCGGTGATTCTTCAGCCCACTGCCTCGAAGGTGACCGTCGANGACTGTATGGCAACCGACCCCGTATCGGAAATCGGCGGTATGCGCCGCGCTGTCTTCCAGACGCTCGGACAGCAGAACCTTTTCCAGCGCTGCTATTCNAAAAANGGTATCAANGATTTCTCGGCNGGGTTCATCGCNCCGGGTCCCAACGCCTTCGTGCAGTGTGAGGCGGAGGAAGCCCTCGGTTTCAGCGGTTCGGTGGACGCATGGTCGCCCGGCCTACTGTTTGACGTGGTAAATATCGACGGCAACAACCTCACCTACAAGAATCTCGGTCAGGACAAGAACGGAGCGGGATGGAACACCGCCAACTCCGTGTTCTGGCAGTGTACCGCCGCAGAGATTGAGAACTATACACCTGCCCCCGATGCCGTCAACNTGGCCTACGGATGCTGGGCGCAGTTCTCCGGCGACGGCGAGTGGGCNCAGTCCAACAATCANGTNCAGCCGCGCAGCCTGTTCTACTATCAGCTTGCCGACCGTCTTGGCTCGGAAGTGCCTGAATCACAGTCGCGCATCCTCCCCCGTGCCACCAACGCGACGAGTAGCCCGACCGTCGAGGCCGCAATGGAGCTTGCAAAAGAAGCCTACACNCCCCGNCTGACCCTCCAGCAGTGGATCAAGNATGCACCGTTCACCGCCTCTGTGTCGCCCGAAGGTGTCAGGAGCATCGACGATATAAAATTCAAGGAGGCAGTCGCCCCCGCCAAGCAGCAGCACACCTACGAAGTGGCCGACGGTCGCCTCGTCATGGACGGNGCGGTGATGACCGGCGGCCGTCAGGAAGTGCCGTGGTGGAACGGAAAGATACGCTACAACTATCTCCCCAAGGCGAAGCCCCACGTCACCCGCTTCGTCCCCGGACGCGAGGGTCTCGGAGTCACCGACCGTGTCGATTCGACCGTCATCTACATGGTTGAGAACGACATCACTGTGCTTGACCANAACTATGGACTCTGGTATGAACGCCGCCGCGACGACCACGAGCGCATCCGCCGCCGCGACGGAGATGTCTGGGCTCCCTTCTACGAGCAGCCCTTCGCACGCAGNGGCGAGGGGACNGCATGGGACGGTCTCAGCAAATATGACCTCACCCGNCCCAACGCATGGTACTGGAGCCGTCTCGGTGAGTTTGCCGACAAGGGTGCNGATGCNGGCCGTCTGCTGTTCAACCANCATTATTTCCAGCACAANATCCTTGAAGCCGGCGCACACTGGGTGGACTCTCCTTGGCGTTCGACCAACAACATCAACTCGACCGACTTCCCCGAACCTGTCCCCTTCGCGGGCGACAAGCGTATCTTCGTCGCTGATATGTTCTATGACGTGAACCATCCGACGCGCCGCGAACTCCACAAGAATTTCATCCGCATGAATCTCGACAATTTTGCCGATGACCCCAACGTGGTCCATCTCATCAGCGCCGAGTTCACCGGCCCTCAGCACTTCGTGGAATTCTGGCTCGACGAGGTTGCCGCATGGGAAAAGGAGACCGGAAAGGATGCGAAAATCGCACTCAGCACCACCAAGGATGTGCAGGATGCCATCCTCGCCAATCCGAAGTATGCCGATGTGGTGGACATCATCGACATCCGCTACTGGCACTACAACACCGACGGGCTCTATGCGCCCGAAGGTGGCAAGAACCTTGCTCCACGCCAGCACGCACGCAAGATGAAGGTCGGTAAAGTGACATTCAAAGAAGCCTACAAAGCTGTCAGCGAATATCGCAGCAAGTATCCCGACAAGGCTGTCACCTACTATGCCCAGAACTATCCCGACATGGCATGGGCAGTCTTCATGGGTGGTGGCTCACTCGCCGGAATCCCTGTAAAGGATGCCGATTTCCTTGCCGATGCCGCACGCATGGACATCATCGACTCCGGCAGCGACGACTATAAGCTGCTCGGCAACTCAGAGGGTGCCATTGTCTACTCGCAGGGGGTTAATGACATCAATGTAAACCTCAATCCGGGTAAATACAGCATCACTGCCTACAATCCCAAGACCGGCGAAGCGACAGTGGTCACCAAATCCGTAAAAATCAACGGTGACTACTCTCTCAAAACCGCAGACGGAACCACCGTCTACCGCTTCAAGAAGCTCTGATCTCCCAATCCCTTAATAAAAAAATAACTCCGCCCGNTTTCGCCTACAACGACGAACCCGGNCGGAGTTATTTTTTTGCACACTATNCTGCGCCTGACCGTTGGCTGTCTATGAATAATGTCCTACTTTTGCACCCGGATTCAAAACAAACAATTCATCATGAAAAAATATCAGATATTCATCTGGATTGCAGCCCTCATCGTCGGTGTCGGCATTGGGCTACTCAGANTTGATGCTGTCGACACGGTGATGAACTTTATCGCCACCGTCTACACCCGNCTGTTTCGTCTGCTTGCCGTCCCGACAATCGTTCTCGCCGTCATCACCACCCTCGCCTCGCTCGGAGGAAGCCGTGAGATGGGACGGATGTTCCGCACGACGCTCACCTACACCCTGCTCACCACCACGGCAGCCGCGGCNGTCGGTCTNGNCCTCTATCTGCTCGTCGCGCCCGGAAATCTNCCCCCATCTGTCGTCAGTGCGGAGAATCCTGTCGGTGAACAGACGGCNGCCTTTTCCTATACCGACCATCTGCTCTCGGTAATCCCCGACAACATCGTGANGCCCTTCCTTGACGGTAATGTCCTCGCCCTGCTCCTCCTCTGCTTCGCCGTCGGCATAGCCATCTCCAAGATGCCCGATTCCCAGCCGAAACGTTCGCTCCTCAACGGACTGACAGGATTGCAGGACCTGCTCTTTATGCTCATCCGATGGCTCATCGCAGTGCTGCCGCTCGGTATCGTGGCTTTTGCCGCCCAACTGACCGCACAGGTCGGCGGAGGAGTGATGCTCGACTCTCTTGGAAAATATGTGCTCGTCATCCTTGCGGGAAACTGCACGCAGTTCTTCATCATCCTCCCGCTTTTCCTCCTTTTCAAAGGAATAAACCCAATCCGCACACTGCGTGGCATGAGTCANGCGGTTCTGATGGCNCTGTTCACCAAAAGCTCTGCGGCCACTCTNCCTGTCACGATGGAGAATGCCGAGAAGCGTCTGGATATCGACCCTAAGGTGGCGCGCTTCGTACTTCCGATATGCACTACCGTCAACATGAACGGCTGCGCAACCTTTATCCTCGTCACCTCGCTGTTNGTCATGCAGAACAACGGNATNGAGATTTCATTTCCCGCAATGCTACTCTGGCTTTTCATCTCGGTAATCTCAGCCTTCGGNAATGCCGGAGTCCCGATGGGATGCTATTTCCTCACCCTCTCGCTCATGTCGGGCATCGGAGCCAACGTAGGTCTTATGGGCATCATCCTCCCCATCTATACCATTATCGACATGATTGAGACAGCCGAAAATGTCTGGTCCGATTCATGTGTCTGCGCAATCACCGCAAAGACGATGGGAAAGGATGGAGTTTAGAGGATAAAGTATAGAGTTTAGAGTATAGAGTTTGGTCAACTTATAAATAAGACGGCGGGTGCGTCATTCAGCATGACACACCCGCCTTGACATAAATAAAACTAAGTGTAACTATATATTAACTCACAAAATGGTTCTTCTTTGCCGGAGAATCAATTCGGGTGAAGAGATTAGCCGGAGAGAAATATTCACGNTTCTTTAAGCGTGGTGATTATTATCGCTCCGTTGGCTCCTTTCATGCCGTAGGCTGAACCGTCCTTGACAACTTCAAGTCTCACGATGTCGTCGATAGANACACTTGAATCGACATCGCTGCTGCTCTCATACTGCATACCGTCGACGATGAACAGCGGTTCTGAATCGAGCGAGAAGGAGTTGCCTCCGCGGATGGACACCATCTGACCGTTATCGCCGTAAGTGACCGTCACCCCTGAAATCGAACCGCGGAGCAGTTCGTAGATTGAAGTCGCGGTCGACCGCAGTATCTGTTCGCGCACAAGGACGTTGGAATTGTATTTCGCCTTGACNACCTTTTCGTAGTCACGCTTCTCCTGAGTCTTACCGTCGTCGATGACGTAGAACTTTTTATCAAGCGTGACCTTTATGTCCGACAGGTTCCTTACAGGAAAAACCGCATCGAGTTTATCGGATACCGCTATGACAATCGTATCAGCCGGAGTCACCCCGACCAAGCCGAACTCTCCCTCCGTATTCGTCCTTACGCCGTCCATCGAGTGTTTCTTCCACAATCTGACTTCCTTCTGTGGNTTCTGTTTACCGTTCACTATCACACCACGGAGATTATCGGCGGANAGCGGAAGTACACTGACGGACAGCAGTAAAAGACTTAGGGAACTTTTGAGATTCATCGCAACATTTCAGAAGTTGATGCGTAGGCATCATCCATATACATGACCGGGATATTACGTCCTGCGTTACCGTTGAGATAATAGATTTCCCAGTTGTTGATATACATACCGCCGGGACACTGACGGTTCATTCTGACATCGGAAACGAGATTGCTNGTAAGCACCTCGGCCCCGGCTACACAGGCGTGGAACACATAGTTCTCGTCGATGCCCATGCTGACAGTCTTATAGTCCTTGGCAGTNAAGGTGTTGAAGGTGTTGAGCTTGTGATACTCGTGTGAGGTNGTCTTCTTACCGGAAGGATCGGTGTGCTGGACGATGAGGTCCACGTTGTAGTCCTGAGTNCCTTCGGCGGTCAGAGTGCCNTCGGGAAGAGTGGGATAACCGTCANTTACCTCGGCGGGATACCATAGGAGACGCACCTGATTGATGTACGAACCGTTGTTTTCAGCATCGGCACGCATATTCCAGCGGTATTCAAGCACACCGATTTCCTCCTTGTTGCCGACCTTCACAGTCTGNGTGTTGGGGACATTGCTTTCAAAACCGATTTTCAGACGTGTGCTGAAAGGAGTTTTGAGAGTGTTGTCGCCGAATGCACGGCGGACATAACGCTTCATTTCGGAGGCAGAGTTGACCGANACCTGAAGATACTGGTTGCCGTTGGACTCCTTCTTCAGAGCGTTCTTGTTTCCGCTCTGAAGGGTGAAGGAGTGGGGAGCTTTCTCAAACTTGTCGAAATAGTAGCTTGACACATACATTTTGTGTTTGCGGGTCTCCGACTTGCCACCTACGGTAGCCTTACAGGTGATAGTGTAGACACCCGGAACCTCAGGNGCCTTCCATGTCATCTCGTTCAGTCCCTGAGGCTGAGTGAGTGTGCCGCCGTCGCAGCTCCACTGGTAGTCGGTGTGCCAGAGGTCGCTTGAACGTACACACATCCAGACTTTCACTTTCTGATTGCAATAGAACTCGTCACCGTCAGCACTCAGCGAATCAATCTCGATGAAATCATCGTCGCCACATGAAGCGAGGAAAGGAGCGAAGCAAAGGAGCAGGATTAATCTGTATAAGGATTTCATAATTTCTATTTCTCTATTACTTGGTGATTACTTCATGTTGAGCTGACTGCGGGTCGGGCGGTCCATCCAGCTTTCGATGACATGGATGTAGGAACCCTCATCGGAATAAAGATTCGACGTGCGGGGTTTGATTTCCGACTTNTAGTGACCGTCGAAGTTNTTGAACGTGATGTTCGGGTTACGGTCTTTCAGAATGTACATATTAATCATAGCCGTGTCAGCGGACGCACAGGTGGAGTACCATGTNGGNTCGGCGGGAAGGTTGGTGTGGGTGTAGAGTCCCTTCACGATGTGGTAGAGAAGGAATTCCTTCACCTGCTCCTTCGGATAGGCGGTCATGGTGATNGGAGCGTAGGCNACNTCCNNNCCAAGCTCNTCNTCGAAATANGTCAACTGATGCNCNTGNAANTAGCTCTTGTCAGTCGCCGTNTCCGAGTTGAAGGCAGTGTTGGTCGGCAGAAGNTAGGTACACCCCGACTGGGTGAACTCACTTTCGACGCCTGTGTACTCGATGGCCTCCTGAAGGAGCGAGAAGAGGTCGGGACGCGACTTGATGAAGTCCCATGTTGACATATTGACTTTGTTGCTGGGGATACCTTCCTCGTAGTCGAAATCATAGGCTTTCTGATAGTCAAGTCCGAAAAGCTCGCAGCCTGTGAGCAGCATTGCGGCTGCAAGGGAGCAGAAACCGGCTGTGATATGTCGAATTTTCATTTTGGTAATCTGGTGTTAAGGTGGGTTTTATATTGGATGGGTTATCGCTCGGTGTAAGGATAGTTCTGATCCCCTTTGAGAGCGGTGTTTGACTCGAATTCACGATAGTAGACAGGCCAGTACTTGCGTCCCTCGTCGCCGAAGCCGGTGACTGTCACGCCTGCCGACGACTGACGTTCGGAAAAGACCGGCTCCATCACCTCGATGAGCTTGCCGGTACGCATCAGGTCAAACCAACGCTGGCCTTCGCCGTAGAATTCAAGCTGACGCTCGGAGAGTATCAGATTCTCGACGGCATCCTTGTCGCCGGCCGACACTTGGGTCTTGGCATCGCGGAAGTANCCTGAACGGTTGCGGATCTGGTTCACGATGTCGAGGGCTTCCTCGCCGCGGCCGAGCTGATTGAGAGCCTCNGCACGGAGAAGGAGAGGATTGGCGGCACGCATCATCACGAGTTTCTGTTCGCAGTCCTGAGTGCTGAGCACCTCATAGTAGCTCTTGTAGATCTGATTTGCTGAATCATACTCGCGTGACGCATCCATCTTACTGTATTTGATACACTTGGCTATACCCCCTGTCGCAGCNCCNGTGTAAGTGCCGTANGTGATCGGGAGACGCTGGTTGTTGTAGAAAAGACGGATGGTGTCGAGGGTGTTCCACAGACGGCTGTCTGCACCGTAGACGTTGGGGTCGTCCTCCGCNTTNTCCTCNTCAGCCCTCAGGCGGTCGATNAATTCCTGAAAGATNGGTTCGCTGATCTGCCAGCCATTGTTGGTGTTGCTCGCGCCGAGCTGACCGGGCCAGCCGCCGTTGGCACCGTTCTCCGAGAAGCTCCAGTCCATCGCAAAGATTACTTCCGGGGANCTTTCGGGATTCTCGAAAATATTCTTCCATGCCACTTCGCCNTCGACAAGATAGCAGTTGGCGTTGCCGATAAAGTGATCCGACGCTTCAATGGCATCCTCGTAGCGGTGATACCACATATCAACCTCCGTTTTCAGCTCATACATGGCATCGAGGCCAAGGAGAAACTTACTTGAAGTGTTGGTGATGGTGAAATATTCGATAGCCTTCTGGATGTCGCTGTAAATCAGGTCACGCACTTCTTCGAGTGAGGCACGGGGGACATTGACCGATGACATCGAGCCGTCCCACTCGGTGGTCACGATGGGCATCTTGCCCCATGTGCGTGTACCCCAGAAGTACATGAGGGCGCGCATACCGTAGCACTGACCCATNTAGGGTGCGATTTCCGATTCAAGGATGTTGGGTATGGTCGGATACTTCTCAATGCCNACGTTGGCACGGGTGATAGCCTGATAGAAAGCCTGCCAGCTTGCCTCGGCGCGCTGGGGTGTGATGGAGTTCATCAGAATCCAGTCCTGTGCATAGCCGGTGGTCTGCACATTGTCGGAGCGGACATCACCGTAAAGCACCTGCTTCTGCGAGAGTGCATCCTGAAAGGCTACATAGATGCCGGCATTCCAGTTTGCCATCTCCGATTTGTCCTTGAAGAATGTGTTGGGTGCCAAATCCGAAAGGGGCTGCTTGTCAAGGAGGTCAGCGCAGCTTGACAGCATCAGACCTGCGAGTAATATGGATATAGTCTTCTTTTTCATGATTTTACTTTTTTAGAGTCCCACATTGATACCAAAACCGAGTTCACGGCTGTGAGGATACTTGGAGTTGTCCCTACCGGGAGTCAGTACACTTCCGCTGACCTCAGGGTCAAAGCCGGAGTAGTTGGTCCAAGTCGCAAGGTTGTTGCCGTAGATGTAAGCCTGNACCGAACGGAAGGGAGTCTTGTCTATGATTTTCTTTTCAAGGTTNTAGCTCAGACGGACGTTTTGCAGACGGACGAAGGTAGCATCTTCAAGGAACTGGCTGCTGAGGCTCATCGAGTGGTTGTTGGTCGAGCGGGCGCGGGAGTTGAGGGCATACCATTCGGTGATTTCACCGGGATATTTCCATCCTTGGAGGATATACTCGGGAGTCTGCTTGTGAGTGTTGCCTCCCCATGACGAGTAGTAGCGTTTCAGGTCGTTCCATACTTTTCCACCCCAGCTTATGTAGAAGTTCACGCTGAGTGAGAAGTTCTTGTATTGGAGNGTGTTGTACCACGAGCCATACCAGTCGGGATTGGCGTTTCCGAGAATAATCTGGTCATTCGAGTTGATTTCNCCGTCGTAGTTGCCGTTTTCATCAGGCTTGTTGTACCATATCACGTCACCGCCGCCGACAACGACACCGTTGGTTTTGAGACGCGCCACTTCACCGTCGTAGTCAGAACCGTCGGGCATGAGGTACTTGATGAGGGTCGGCTGNCCGTTGAGACCGATGATTACNTTGTTGTCCTCGTCGCGCTCGAACACCGGAGTCAGGCGGGTCGAATAGTCGGGAGTGTAGGCGTTGCTTGCGTCATACTCGTAGACACCGAGATTCTTGTAGCCGTACCACTGACCTGCGGGCTGCCCTACGCCCACCCACCATGCGGTGTTGGTGATGTAGTCCTCGCGTGCAAGTTTGGTAATCTTGTTGTTGTTCTTCCACCAGTTGAGTGTGGTCGACCAGTTGAAGTCGCGGTTGCTGATGGGGATGGCGGTGAGCGAAAGCTCGATACCCTTGTTCTCGATGGCAGCGAGATTGATTCGGGTGGTATTGTAGCCGGTNGTGAAGGGAAGATTCTGGTCAGCAAGAAGGTCGGAGGTCTTCTTGATGTAGTAGTCNGCGGTGAAGACTCCGCGTCCGCCCCAGAAACTGAGGTCAATACCGAAGTTGGTCTGCTTGGTTTCCTCCCATTTCAGGTTGGGATTGCCNTACTTGGAACCGGGGATAACGCTGCCGACACCATTGTAGGTCTTGCCTGCGCTGAACACGGTCTGCGATTCGTAACGGCCGATGCGGTCATTACCTGTGACACCGTAGCTTGCGCGGAGTTTGGCATCCGTGAGGACATCTGACGACCAGCGCATCCAAGGTTCGTCGGAGAAACGCCATGCGCCCGAAATCGAGGGGAAGACACCCCAGCGGTTGTTCTTACCGAAACGTGACGAACCGTCGCGGCGGACAACGCCGGTGAGCGTATAGCGTCCCTTCCAACTGTAAACGGCGCGGGCAAACATACCGACCATCGATTCGTCCCAGCCTGATGTATAGACGTTCTGGAGGTCATAGACAGTGGCCATGTTCATGTAATGGATCGACTCTGAAAGGAAATAGCTGCCGCCAATCATGGTCTGATGCTGCTTGGTGTTCTCGAAGCTCATACCAGCCACTGCNGTGAGCTGATGGTCTTCGCCGAACTTCTTGTTGAATGTGAGGTAGGCCTCACCTGCATATTTCCACTGCTGCTGATTGAGGTCGCTGCCTGAGTTCTTGCCGGTGTCGCTGCCTTCAAGAGTCTTTGAAGCGAAGACCACACGGCGGGTCGTGCTGTAATTGGCTGAAATATTTGCGTCGAAGCGCAGCCAGGGAGTGAAATTCCACTGTAANCCCTGATAGAACTGNCCGTCGTAGCGGGTATTCTCGTCAAGTCGTTCCGTAAGCTCCGCGATGGGATTGCGNCGGCCACCCGANGAATAGTAAGGGATAAGNTCACCGTCGGGATACCAGATAATCATGTCCGGGTCNCGGCGCATGGCATCCTGAAAGACNGCCTCCCTGATGTTGTTGCGCTTGTTGTATGAAAGACGGACACGCGANATGAACTTCACGTTTTTCCAAGGAGAATANTCGGTGTTGAGGTTGGCGGTGTAGCGGTCATTGTAAGAGGTGCGGATGATACCTTCCTGACCGACGTAGCTGAGTGAGATGCGNTAGAGGAACTCTTTGTTACCGCCGCTGACCTGAAGTGTGGCCTCGTCGCGGGGNGCGGTGTGGAGGAGCAGGTCCTGATAGTAGTAGTTGGTGCTGTATTGCAGACCGACGGAGTCAGNGCGCTCACCGAATTTCTCAAGAGTCTTTGANGGATTGTTGAGGTCAGAGCTCGNCATGCTCAGACGGCTCTCGAAAGCGTTNACCTGAGGAAGTTTGTTGCTGGCGGTGTAGTATGAACGCTGATACTTGGCATCGACGCGGGGCTTGCCCTGCTCACCGCTCTTGGTGGTGATGAAGATGACACCGTTGGCCGCACGCGCACCGTAGATGGCCGATGAAGCCGCGTCGCGCATCACGTCGATACGCTTGATGTCGTTAGGAGAAATGTCGTCAATNGACTCGACNACCACACCGTCGACAACGAAAAGCGGAGTGACACCTTCGTCACTGAAAGTAGAGGCACCGCGCATTGAGACGAAGCTCGACGCNCCGGGNGCACCTGAGTTGCTGATGATCTGAAGACCGGGAGCAGCACCTTGGAGAGCGTCGAGAACCGANACCGGTGTCTTCTGTTCAAGCAGCTTTTCGTCNACCGAGGTCATCGAACCGGAGATGTGCTTCTTGCTCATTGTACCNTAGCCGACGACAACGACTTCATCNANCACCTCGGTGTCTTCAATCATGGTAATGTCCATTTCCTTACCGGTTGCCTTGACCTCCATAGGCTTGTAGCCGATAGATGTGATCTGGAGGGTAGCACCGTTCTTGCATTTGAGAGTAAACTTGCCGTCGATGTCGGTGGCGACACCGTGGGAAGTTCCTTTGACCAACACGGAGGCACCGATGATCGGCTCACCCTCCTTGTCTTGAATCACACCCGTCTGGGTTATCTCCTGCCCCCATGCGCTGGACGACAACCCGATGAAAAGGGCGACCAAAAATAGCCGCCAGTGTGACAGCCACAATTTGCAATTCTTCTTTTCCATTCAGATTATTATTAAATTTAAGATTCGTTTTTACTTTGCACCATTGTCCATTTCCATGGTATCGGGTATCGACAATCAATCCAATTACGGTGTATCCGCAAGTAGGACATTGCAAAATTATCTGTTACCGTGCGGAGATGTTTGAAATATTATGCCAAATACACACACAATTGTCCCAGACCTCTACAATGGTGTATTTTTAATAGNAATGTTACTGATTTTCAANAATTGACNTCTGTGTGNACATCCGGCTGCCTACTGATATTTTCCACTGATGTAGGCCAGATCCGCACTGTTGTTATCATACCATGCAGCTCCGACACCGCTNAGTGAACGCATGACGCGCGTNCGTTCCTTGTCGGAATAGTCGGTCGGGACACTTGTCTGAGCGAANCCCGACAGCGAAAGCTCCCGNCCGTCATTGAAACCATAGCGGTTGTCAAGGAAGTAGAAACCGCCGAGGGTGAGTTCAGGGCGGACCACCTTCATGTCAAAGCTGTCGCCGTAGATATTGTTGTAGGCNAAACGCACGTTGCGGGGCATCTTCTCCCCCCTGCCCGACCCNAGTTCCATCGAGCCGCAGTCGATAAAATCATTGTATGCGATGTCGACATTTTCGGCACGGTGATAGGAGGTCAGAGGCTCTGCCTTTATGTCGGTTTCGGGCGTAGGACGCTCGTAGACCCCTACCCTGACCAGAAGTCCCCAACTGTTGATTCGGCAGAGGAGATTGTCATAGACGGTGTGACCCTGATTGATGATTCGTATGCCGCAGGTGCCTTTGATATTGTTTCCGACAAAGGTGTTTCCCTCGATGATGTTGTAGTGACCGTGACGGCANACGAGNCCNCCCCTNGANTCGAAAAAGAGATTATGGCGGAGGACATTGTTGCACGACTTCACGGAGATGATTTCATTCTCGCCGTCGCAGTGAAGGAAGATGTTGTTNTCGATGATGGCGTGTGATTCCAGTTGCGANGACCATGAGTGGCCGACACGGATNATNTCCGCACCGTTTCCTCCGTAGGGCTTGCGNAAACCGAACAGATTNTGGTCAATCTGATGATTGTTGANNTGGCTGTTCTCGTCNAGCCANAGNTGCAACACGAGGCCCCCTATACGCTTGTTGGCGAAATAGCAATGGTCCACACGGTGGTTCTCTCCGTAGAGTCCGACCCAGTATTCAGCCACGGACATCGGNAGCTGACCGGCAGGAGCNGGNGCNTCGCTTTTCTGNGGGTCGTTGCANTCGTCGATGGCGCAGTTNGTCATNCGGCAGTGNGAGGCGTGGACACCCTTCTCTTTGCGGAATTCTATCATCGAGAATCCCGATGCCCAAGCCTTGTTGAAGAAAAGGCCGTCGACTTTAAGATAGGAACCGTAGATNCGCATCTTCACNGGNCCGGAGATTACCGCTTTGCCCGGATTCTCGGCGCGCATCACGATTGTATCGGTAGCCGTCCCTTCGGCAAAGAAGTCAAAATCGCCGGGGGTATAGGTTCCGTCCNTGAGAATCACTTCGTCGCCCGGNGCAAGAGTTCCCGCGCTGAGTGTACGTTTCATTTCCTCAGTGTCACCCGGAGAATAATAGTATTGCCGGGCGCACAGATTGCCNGCACCGGCCCCTATCAGGAGCAGGGAGGCTATNAGTGTTCGGTAGTTCATCATATTATTTTTCAAATATATCGTTGAGCGTGTACATATTGCGGCTTCCTTCGGTCAGGGACTCGCGTCCGTCGACGACCGGATTGGAAAACATCACGAGTTTCAGTTCCGGACGTGCGTCGGCAATCACATAGCAGCGCGAGAGACNGACCGGGGTCGCAACCTCCTTCTCGCGGCTGACGGTCTTGCCGCCGTCGGTGGTGACGTGGGTTACTATTCCCTTCCCCATCGTGGAGTAGAATCGGAATGTATCAGGGCCGAGTTTCTCGATGCCTCGCGGCTCTCCCGAAGCGGCAAATGAAGTGTGGTTCCACTCTTTGCCGTCCCATGTAGCCACCCGGCCGCCACGTTCGGAGGGATAGTTGTAGTGAATCAGCGGCGAACCGTTGTCGCGGAAATGGACCGACACCTGAAGTCCGGCGCTGTGGCCATGCTCGGGAATGGGAGTTTCAAGAGCCAGACAGTATTTGTCGGCTTCNAGATGGTCGATTGTCGTTCCGAGGTCACGCCCTTCGACATTATAGAGATGATCGTCCGAAAGGTCGAGATAAGCGTAGTAGACGTTACGGCCNTAGGTCGCATGGGCGTGNCGNCCGGCTTTCTCCCCGCAGATTGTCCACGCGAGATGGATGCGNCCTGTCCCCTCCTTCTCACCGGGCTGATAGGCTATCTGGCCGTTGTAGACCTCCATCATGGAGTCGGTCGTGCGGGGATAAGGGTCGATGGCCATCTGGCGTGTCCATGTCTTGCCGCCGTCTGTCGACTTGACGAACTGATAGGGACGGTCGTCGGCATAGCCGTTGTTCTTTCGGGTGTCGCGGTAGAAGACATAAAATTTATTGTCGTCAGTCAGCACCGGAGCGGGATATGACGCGCGTTCGGCAGCTTCAATGAAGGTATCGGTCCACTCCCCCTCTATGCTGTTGGGGAGGGGCGACACGGCCATTTTCAACGTAGAGTTGTGACAGCCATAGAACATATAGATGCGGTCATCCTTGCCGCGGAGGATGGAGGGATAGTTGTGCTTGTCGGCGAAAGGTGACGAGGCCACAATTTTCGTGTCGCTCCATTTTCCTGTGGCGTGGTCGAAAGCCTTGACCGCAGGATGGCTGTTGGCACTCATCCAGCAGACGAAGGTCTGATTGGCTTTATCGTCATAGTAGCCTACGGGGATGGGACGGCGGTCGGAGCGGATGTTGGTACACTCCTCCACAAGCCTNACATCAGGAGTCCGGGCAGACATGNCNCNNACTCCGAGGCCGAGAAGCAGTCCGGACAGACAGGTTGATTTCAGATTCATAAAGCAGACAGTATGTGATAATATAAGGTATATTGGTCTGTGATGCTNTGAGGACAGATGACCTACTTCATGCTGACAAGCTCGGTCGCACACCAGAGGAGGGGCGCNTGGGCGTGAAGGTCNCCGGTAATCCTCTTNCGGTTNACATAATGNTTGCGGTCATTCTTGATNTTGGTACCCTCGCAGACATCCACCACCTCATCGTCGCTGTTGATNCGGCTGACGAGACCGAGCCACCCTTTGCGGGCCACGGGAGCATAGTCCTTGGCTTTGAGCCATCCGTTTTTCACACCGACAATCATGGCGTAGGTGAACATGGCGGTGCCGGAGGTCTCACACCATGTATCGTCGCCGTCGATAAGCTGATGCCATAGACCCTCCTTCCCCTGATGTTTTTTGAGGGTNGCCATCATGGTCTTGTAAGCCTTCATGATTTTCTTGTANTTNGGATTGTCCTCNGGNAGAGCCGAGAGNAGTTCGGCCATNCCTGCNGCCATCCANCCGTTGCCGCGCGCCCAGAAGAANGGAGCGTCGGGCGANTGGAAGAAAAGTCCGTTGGGNCGCTGGATNGCATCGAGATACATNACCATCTCATTTGCGGCACGGTCGATATACTTACGGTCGCCGGTAGCCTTGTATGCCTGCGACTGGATGGTGGTGATCATAAACATATCGTCGATCCANACGCGGGTCTGCCACGAATAGCCGTTGTCGGCGTGGGCNTTCTGTTCGGGCTTCGCATCCTCGGGGNTTTCCCATTGAGAGTCGGCATANCGCATACCGAGGTCNTAACACCGCTTGTCGCCGCGCTGCATATAGATTTCCAGAGGGACGGAGCCGACGACGTTATANTCCACATGAACCATCTTGGGAAGCATATTCTTNTCCACACCGANNAGAGGNTCGAAACGNTTCACAAGTCCGTCGGTCATAGCCTTATTACCNGTCTCCTTGGCAAACCANAGNGCGCCGAGCCATGTGCAGGCATCGGGATATGTGACGTANGGAGCCGGTTTCTCGGCACGCGGGTTTCCGTAGCGGGTGTGGGGCGTGACAAGAAACTTGTTAACTATGCGTGTACCCACCTCCACCGGATTGGCTTCGGGCGGAAAGTCGGTAAGCGAGGTTTCCTTTGCAGCAGTCTTNCCGAAGATGAAAAGCGTGGCAAGAAGCGTGACGGCATACTTGGTTAATTTCATGATTGGTTTTTGTGTCTATGATTTCAATATGATTATTCAGGATGGAATTTCCACTACGGTTCACTCTCCGAGACTGATTTGGGCGAGTGTATATGGCTTGTCGTGACCGCTGTTCACNTTGTCAGGACCGGTGACGGCATCGAAGCAGGAGACAATCAGGCGGTTTCCCCACACAATAGGCTCTCCCGGCTGATCGAGGCCACCGTCACTGCCGTCGCAGTCAGGACTGCGGGCTATCCGGGTGACCACACCNTCCGAGCTGACCGCTGCAATGGCATTGGCCGAAAAATCCGCTGCATAGAGTATGCCGGTAGCAGGATCGAAACATATTCCGTCGACACTGCTCATCTGTGTGGTATCCTGCGCCCAGACACTATGACCGCTGACATTCCCGTCGCCGTCAAAAGTCACCTTTACGATAGCCGCATCGCCNAAATTTCCGAGATAAAGGTTTCCAGAACGGTCAAAGGCCAGCCCGTCAAGACCATATTTCACATCCGGATTCTCAGTGACCACAGTCAGGAGCAGATTGCGATCNGTAGAGTCATTGCGCACGATGATGTCACGCTCCCCCTCGTCGAAGCGGTAGACTCCGCTCACTGTCTGTCCNGAGGCACACAGCGGTGACAGGAGNCTTTGGGTGACATAAACCTTGCCGTCGCGCACCTTGACTCCGTTAGGATGCTCCATGCCGGAAGCCATAGTCACGGTCTCGGCCAAAGTACCGTCCGCTCCGAAAATGAGTTTCAGCAAGCGTCCGCGGTTCTGTCCAGCCTCACTCCCCGACCATCCCTGATTGTCGCAGACATACAGTTCTCCCCTATCGTTGAAATCTATGCCCATCGGACAGGCTACACCGGTCTCCGCAAGTACAGGAACCTCAATCCACTTTTCGATTTTTCCATCCTGAGTGATGCGCATGAGTGAAGCCGCTTTGGACGGGTCAGCGAAGTTCGGACAGGCAAGGATAAGATAGCCCGCACTGTCGATAGCCATGCCGTCAGGCGTCGGACAGCCGTCAGGAAGTTCGACGAACAGAGTGCTTGCACGCGTGGCCTCGATAGGCAGATCGTTTACAGACTTAGAGCCACCACCGGCACACGAGGCGAAAAGTATGACTCCCCCTGTCAGAGCTACGATTGATTTGCTGAAATGTATCTTCATATTCTGAATTTGGTATAGTTGTCGATGTTCCACTTCCGGCCGTCGTGAGTNAGNCGGTAGATACCGGGAGCATCNGGGATGAAACTNCCACCCGGCCATGAAAGAGGAATAGTCGTATAGGCCACAACCCAGACTTCCCCATCGCCGTCAAGCGACTCTATGATTTGTGCCGAAGAATCGTTGCGGTGAATCCTTACGCGGGATGCTGCGTCAAATTCCTNGACTTCTGTCCGCGATGCGGCTGGGAGGACAAAATAGTGATACCCCTTGTCCTTCGGAGCGACACCGTGGCTTAAATACATCGCCATGACCTCACCCTCGATCTCCTCGGGNTTGTACATCTTCATGAAACTGCTCCAGCTACCTCTGCGGCTNCCGCACTCGGTGTGAAGGGTGTCGCCCGGCATGACGACATAGCCTGTCCGGTCGTGATAGAAACGGGCATCACCGGAAGGAAATCTGAATTTTCCGTCAAGCGGTCTCCACTCGCCGCCAGTCCACATATCGAGATTGCCGCGACGCATACGCCCTTCAATAGCCGTCGTGACGTTGAGCANACTGTCGGAACTGATACCTCCGCCGAGACACATCACGAAATCATCGGTGAAGAGCCATGTTTTCCGTGCTTTCAGATTNTCNCGGTCAATCGNCATCGCNCTNACNCCNCGATTNCCGNAAGTNAGTCCNCCGACNAGCGGNNTNCGGTTGTGCGATTTATTCTGACGGATATTGGGGATTGGTGCCGAATCCTCGTAGGCAGTCACTCCGGGGATTTTACGCCAGTCCCATAAAGGGAATACATTGCGGTACTCGTCGCCGTCTATGTAGTAATATGTCGCACCGTCGCCAAGATAATAGCCGAGATGATTGTCCTCGTTGACAACCTCAGTGCCGATGACACGGCTCGACGACATTTTCAGCGACGCCATCCAGTCGGCGGTGCGGTGGATGGTATAGTCGGAATCATCGAAATGCTTGTGACCTACAAGCTGATTTCCGGTCANNGGGAAACCGTCTATGCCGAAGNCTGCCGCCGTGAAAGCGATGGCGTANGCNTTGTGGAGNTGTGCGTTGTGGAAAAGCTGACGGCCGAGGGCACTCACGTCCATGTTGCGCTTCCAGACTACCCACTTATATCCCTCGTTGATGAGCGACCTGAGNATCTGTTCCTGCTCNGGGTCNAATTTGTAGNGNGTACCNTCGAAAAGTTTATAGTAAAATCCCATGCTCGAGATGTAGGCAAGTCCGTAGTTNCCGAACTGCTGCTGCGGNCCGTGCTGATGGAAACTCCAGTCAGGCTTTATCCCCTCGGCACGCCCGACACAGATTTCCGACATGATGGTGTCGCGTGCCATACTGACCAACTTGCCGTCGTTCTGAAGAAGTCCGCGCAGAAGCACATTTCCGGCAAGCCACACTTTGTTCTGCCCNGTCATTTTGAAGCGTGCGGCCGATGTNACATCTATGATGCCCTCGCGCTCCGCAGGAGTCAGTTCGTCCTCCATCAGTATGCAGGCCGGTCCCAGAGTCTTCGGTATACCGATTTCATTCTGCCACCAGTTGAGGCATTTCGGTTTCGCCGTGAACCAATAGTCC
The DNA here is from genome assembly GCA_014802345.1 of Bacteroides sp. Classification (GTDB taxonomy): domain Bacteria; phylum Bacteroidota; class Bacteroidia; order Bacteroidales; family Muribaculaceae; genus Duncaniella. The sequence continues at coordinate 38,494 of JAAVCM010000005.1, read as the reverse complement.
AGCGCTCGGTGAATCTGCTCCCCTAACTCCGCCGAGCGGTAACGCGGTGAGCCGGGAGTCTTGTAGAGCTTCACCATTTCAAGCACACGGTCGGCGTGCTGCTTCGGTTCCCAGCCGGAACGCTTCGTGTCATTGTAGTTTATGTCGCTCCATGACCCATCGGGACGCATGGCGCTCAGATAGCGGTCTATTTTTGCAATATCGAAGGGATANCGCTCATGAAGTTCGATGACTACTTGGTCAGAGATTTCCGACTCCTNTTCAATCTTAATCATNTCTCTTGTCAGACTGTCGATGCTTGTCAGGGAGGGAGCGAGTATCTCACGGTAGTTGGCCTTAATCATGTCTATGGCTGTCGGAGTCTGTGNCTCCGCANNTGTCCGCACAGCGACCATCATAAGAGTCATCAGGGAAATTTTAAGCAATCGGTTCATCGTGGTATTCCGGTTAAATTTACGGATACAAATATAGGCTGAATCGCTCCAGCCTATATTCCACAATTCTACCAAATCCTATCATAATTATTTCTTCGGCAGATTAATCCTTAAAGTNCTTCCTTCCTTTATCTTTTTGTCGAACATACACTTACCGTCNTGCATGATTTTGACATTGAGTTTNTCNCCTGCACGCGACACCTTCACGTCGAAGTCGCTGCCGAAGGCACGCACCTTGTCGAGATTGGCGTAAGNCCAGTCCTTGGGCAGACGTGGTGTGAGTTCAAATGTCGANAACCCGGTCGGGCGGAAACCGAACAGACCTTCGGTGAAAATACGGCAGTAGAGTCCGCTTTCAGCCGAGAGATGACGCTGGTCACCTTCGGGCCATGCCTCGATTGCATACGGGACATGATCGCCGAGCAGACGGCGACGCGAGTAACGCTTGAGGAAATCCATGCCGCGCTCAACCTCACCGGCAGCTATCGTTCCGCGGAGCGCATAAAGTGTCGAGCGGTCCCAGAAGGTTTCGGTTCCGGCCTGAGTGAGCAGACCGTCGTCAGTCCANAGGCGGGGCGAAAAGAGNGCGTCGATTGTACCCTTCGCGCGGTCATTGATACCTACGGTGAGGGGCATACAGATCCATGCGCGCAACACATCGTTACCGTCATAGTAGCGGTAGGAATGATAGCCCTCGATTTCGTGGCCGAAGTGTGATTCGATGGCATTGCGGAGATTGGCTGCGCGNGNGGTGTACTGTTTGAGTTGCGAGGCGGGGATACCAAGCTCCTTTCCGAGATATGCGGCAGAGAGCAANGCATCGTAGTAGAGCGACGAAGTGCATAGGTTGGCGTCGCCCGAGGGGAAACGATTTTCAAGCTCATCGGAATCNGAGGCAACCACACCGGCTGAATTGAGCTTGCGATGACAATATTCGAGACACCACTCAATCAGCGGCCANAGCTGCTTTGCCTCCTCACGGTCGGCGCGGGCAAGAGCATAGCGCGACGCTCCGTAGGCAATCATCGCACCGTCGCCNCGGTCCTTTGCACCATGCCAGAATCCNGCACCCTCCGAGATGATTGAACTTGGGATGGGACGGTAGTCATCGTTCATGTAGCGTGCGAAGTGGCGGAAGGCGTTGAGNGCCGACTGNTTGCCTATGTCNTAACCGAGATATGGGAAGAANGGATTGATATATTCTGCCTGATCATTGGCCCACACCGCTGCATAGTAAGCCTCACCGCCGGGTCCGTGCATGAGTCCACCTTTGGTATTGTAGATGCTNTCCGCACCGCGAAGTTTNGCGAAGGCNAACATCGTGTTCAGNACATCGTCAGGCGTATCAAGCACGAGATTGTCCCACCATCCCCTGATGAGCGCACGCCGACCGTCGCGCTGAGCGTCGAAGCTGACTCGTTTCATCGGCTCGTCGGCTGTCTTACGGCCGGAATAGACGGCATTAAGTTCGAATGACTCACCGGGCTGCAAGGTGAAGACACCCGATTTCGAAAGTCCGGCTTCGATGGTATAGCCGCCATACACACCCGCTTCCTCAGGTGTCGTGTAGCGCANGCTCCATTCGGGGACACGGAGAGTGATGGGATTCTTCATGTTGTTGGTGAAGGTGTATTCCTCGCAGTAGTATGCACCGTTCACANCGGGGTAAAGTACACGGCGGAGCGAAACGGCGTTGTCGACCTTCTTTCGGCGATGGACATGGCTGAATGAACTTTCGACAGTCATAATACCGTCAAATTTCACCGATGANACCTTCTCGTCAGTCATATTCAGGTCATCAATCGTAATAAGACCGGGGATATTTACATCGAAGCGCTGTTTGAGGTTATTCTGGGTCTTGTTGGGCTTCATNCGGAGCATAGGGAACACCAGACTGCGGTTGAGCGAGAAAGCGCCGCTGTCGTCCACGCCGTAGCGTAACACGACTGAAATCTGCTGTCCGCTCATCTCAAGATGGTCGGAATGGGCGGCATCACCCTCGTTTATCTTCCAGTTGATGGCTCCGTCCTCACCGATATTCCAGCGGTCGGGAGCAGCAGCGGCGGTGACGCTCATCATAAAGAGCGCGACAGCCACGGTAAGAAATTTCTTTATCATTATAGTATGGATGGTTTATTTCGTGGAATAATTGGATTTAAAGCANACTCAATTTTGATATGTTTTTAACCTTCATGTNTCATTTCGCTTCCAGTTGAAGCACTGCGCTGTCAAACTGCACCGAAAGAGGATTGTTTAGGCCATTTTCCATCAGTTCGCGCCCGGTGAATGTTGCCGAGGCAAAGCGCGGAGTCATCCCCTCGGGAAGATTCACTTCCCTGACACTGTAACGGCGTTCAGGGTCAAGTCCATCGAGCTTAACGACCGGCACATTGCCCTCTTCGGTCTGATAGAGGTAGGCGACGGCTTTTTTCTTGTCCTTGGAGACATAGCTCATCGCGGCAAGAGGAGTTTCGTAAGGCGACACAAGGCGGTAGAGTTCCCCGAACATCACGAGGTCACGGATACCATTCTTATACAGTTTCACACCCTCTGCAAGCTGCTTGCGCTCCTCGGGTGTGGCCTTGTCAAGTGCGAGGTCAATGCCGAATGTGCCGCTGAGAGCCACGTCGATAGCCATTTTGAGATGACGTTTGCCCATTCGTGTTACATGGGCTGCGATAGTGCTGCCGGGGAAGAAATGACCGAAGCCCCACTGAATTTTGATGCGTCCGAGCGGGTCGGTNTTNTCGCTCGGCCAGAAAGAGTGGAAATATTGAAGCGCACCGTAGTCCGCACGGCCTCCCCCACCCGCGCAGAGCATGGCGGTCACGTCGGGATAGTTCTTTGCGAAGCGATTCATCAGGCGGTAGAGCGAATTATTGTAGTCTACNAGAAGATGGCTCTGCTCCTGAACAGGAAGATACTGNGACCCGGGCTGNGTGACATAGCGGTTGCAGTCCCATTTCACATACGAAACNCCGGGATTGGGACGGAGAGTGTTGTCAATGACCTCCCATTCNAAATTCTGNACCTCCGGGCGGGTGAGATCAAGGATTTCCTGATGACGGCCGAGGATAGGTTCACGCTTCTGCTGGGTAATTATCCAGTCGGGATGATTGGTGTAAAGTTCGCTGTTCGGGTTGACCATTTCAGGTTCGAGCCATATACCGAAACCGATTTTACGCTTGGCNGCCTCGTCAGCGAGATAAGAGAGTCCGCTGGGAAGTTTTTTGGTAGANATNGCCCAGTCGCCGAGTCCGTNCTTGTCATCGTCACGCGAGAATTCGCCGTTGCCGAACCATCCGTCATCGAGGAGGAAAAGTTCAGCTCCGATTTCCTTCGCACCGTCAAAGAGACCGACCAGACGCTGCTCGTNGAAATCACANTGGGTAGCCTCCCAATTGTTTAGAAGTACCGGGCGCGGCTTGTCGGCATCCCTTACGGCATACTCGTTTGCCCAGCGGTGGAAACGTCGGCTTGCCTCACCCTTTCCGTTCTTGCTGTAAGTCCAGAGTACGGAGGGAGTGGTGAAGGTNGCTCCNCGTTCAAGGTAGTACTGTGAGCCAAGGGGATTGATGCCGGTGAGTACACGCAGATTCTTGTTCCANTCCATGTCAAAGGCAAGCTGGAAGCTCCCCGACCATCTGAGCGATCCGGCAAACACCTCGCCGTCACGCTCCTGTGCNGGCTGTCCGCAGGAGAGCATGAACGAAGGGATGCGGAACTGGGTGGCACGCACGCCGAGTTTNGAGTCAAGAATCTTGATACCCTCGCCGAGATGCTCCTCCTCAAGAGTAGCTTCNCGCTTATACTTNCCGTTGAACTGGGTCAGCCAGTAATCCTTTGATTTNACTATGGGAGAAGCTGACGCATAGCGATAGAGGGTCACTTTTCCACCACGCTCGTCGTGGCGCAGTGTGTTCCATATCTCCATCATTCCTGAATTCCGNTAGCATTTCACATAGACATCGACGAAAAAGTTATAGGCAGGGTCGCGCAGGGAAATNACCGTCTGTGTTATGTCGGGNGAAATAGTGTCGCAGGTATGACCGACATAATGCAGGTCTGTCGACGTGTTGCCGTCCGTATGGGTTGCTTGGATAGCNGGTTCGGTAATCACACCGTTGCCGTAGGCGGGAAGAAACTCCATCTCGCGTGTGAAACCCTTCTCGGGAAGTTCGAGCTTCCTGTCGGCATCGCCGAAACCGAGCTGATAGAGGCGGTTGTCGTCACCCACCACGAGGGTGAGCTTGAGATTATCTGCCACCATCTCTATCGTCTTGTCGGGGTCAGGNGCGGCGGCGTTGAGTGCCGCAGGGAGCAGAGCCGCCGAGAGAGCGAACAATTTAAAAATTCTATTTCTTTTCATTATTCAAGTTACTATATGNTTTATCATTGTCTCAGTCTTCGGTCATGAATTTCCATGANACCTTGCCNACATTNTCGGGTCTCCCTTTCTGAGCTTTGGAGATAGAGCCTTTGAGCTGTCCGTTTTTCTGACGCTCCACCTTGATGTCGCGCCATGCGTAATCACCATTCTCATAATTGAACGTNTCGCCGTCATCGTCGTAGAGGCGATAGGNTCCNTCTGCCTTGCCGTAGTGACGGATTTCCATATTGACCTTCTCACCTGCGGCNGGTGCATGGAGGCGCGGTTCCATCATTGGGATTATACCCCCATCCTTCACATAGACCGGAATACGGTCAAGTCCCGGAGTCACTTCGATTGTCTCACCGTTACCCGCATATTTCCCGGTATAGAAATCGTACCAGTCACCCTTGGGCAGTACGANCTTGCGTGAGGTCTGACCTGTGAACATGGGGGCTACGAGCAGGTATTCTCCCGCCATATACTGGTCTTTTATCTCCTTNGTGACNGCTTCAAGATAGGGATTCTCCTCCAAGTTGCCGGTCGTAAGCTCTGCCTTGACAGCCTCCTCGGGATTGAAACCCGGTTCGAGGTTCATCGCACGGAAGGGAGGTATGCCGTCGAAATGATAGCGGGCAAATTCCGTGTACCAGTAAGGCATCATCTGCATACGGAGCAGTGAATATTCCTTTACCTGCTCCGCCACCTCGGGGAATGACCAAGGTTTTGTGCCGCTNGCCCACGCGTTGATCATAGCCATCGGTGAGAATACCACCGACTGGAAGCGGCGCAGCCANTCCTCNGCTGATTTCGAGCCACGCACCTCGGGAGTCCANAGTACNCCGCTGAAACCTGANTTGATAAGGGCGGTGATGAAGTCCTGATGGCTGTAATAGTCATTGTAAAGGACGTAGGGCATAGAGTTGCCGCCGGCATTGGAGGCGCGGACAAGACCGAATGTGCGCTGATTGCGTTTCTTGTAGAGGTCAGCCGTGGTGCGCTGCACCCAAAGNCCGTATGTCTGACGCATCTGNTCGGCCGACACTCCCGATGGGAANGTTGCCACNTCAGGCCAGATATAGAAATCATAGCCGTCCACCTCATCAATCTTGTAGCCGCTCACACCGAGGTCTATGTGTTCGCGCTCAAACTTATCCTTCCAGATTTTCCGGGCCTTCTCGTCGGCAAGGTCGGGGACGATACCGCACCATACGGTNTGTGAACCGCTGANGGGATACATCTCGGCATAAATATCCGATTCGGGCGAAACGTAGGGATTNGTCCAGAGGTTGATACGGACATTCTTATCGAGCATACGTCCTACAAACCCCTTGGGGTCGGGAAAACGGCTTGCATCCCATTCAAAACTGCATGGATAGGCCTTGCTCTGCCAGCCCGGTTCNAGTCCTATGAAATCNAGCGGATAGCCCATACGCTCNAACTCGTCCGCCTCCTTTTCGACCATGTCGGCATCATACAGTTTCTGCGTGCGCTGGGTGAATCCGAGTCCCCAGCGTGGAGGGAGCGTACCGCCGCCACACAGAAGATTGTAGCGGCGNACAACATCCATNGGTGTCGGGCCTGCTATCAGATAGATTTCTACACCNGGGGCGGGAATCATGACGGATACGGCATCGGAATACGGACGTGCCGACCATGACTTATCGGTATTACGGTCCTTTGCCACAGGTGCGTCAGGACTGTCCTTGCGTGCGCCTGAACCGGCATAGACNGTCATGTAGCGTGCGGAATTTATGAAAATTCCATAGCCGGCACTCGACACATAGAAGGGAACNGGCGCATGNGTGCGTCCTGTGTCCTTGCCGCCGTAATGGTCAACGTGAAGATTGAGGATTTTTCCGCGCTGATGGACTGTCTGGAAATTCAGACCNAACCCATAAAGCTGCTCTTTCTTCGTCAGAGGTATTCTAAGGCTCGTCTTTCCGTCACTCACCGTCCCGACAATACTGTCGGCAAACGCGGGAAGTGCAACGGAGGGGAGACGGCTGAAACCNTCGCTTGCAGGTTGGCAGCCTGCTGCTGAAAGAAGCGAATAGTCCTCGGGGCTACCGACTATCCCCTTCCAGACTCCCGGCTCTACTTCCGTCCACTTTATTCCGGCGTTGATGACAATAACTGTCACCGCACACANCGCAAGAGAGATAAGTTTCTTTATATTCATTATGTTTATCTGTTTANCAGTAGGAGGGTTTTAAATCTANGGTTTTGATTGTANGGGATGGATNTCAGGGAATTATCGTGGCAAAACCGCCGTTACCGAGCATATCCACCGTGAGTGTACCGTCATTCNTGTCAATCTTTGTATAACCAAAGGTATTTATGTCATTTCCATCGGTAATAACGATGAAGGATTTGCCCTTACACTCCTCGGGGAGTTTGACCGTGACGGTNCGCGGACAGTCTTTGCCGTTGATGGCTCCTATATACCACTTATCACCACTGCGACGTGCCACAACTGCATACTCCGATGGATAACCGTCGAGCAGTCGGCTCTCATCCCATACGGACGGAGTGCTTTTAAGAAATTCTGTCGGAAGTTCCGGCAAATCCAGATAGGCTTCAGCCCTGTCCGCATAGCACTGGAAACCNGACTCGAANACCACTGCCAGNCCAAGCTGATGGGCAAGGGAGGTACGNCGTATTGCGGGGACACCCTGACGGATTTTATTGGANAAGGTCACGGGAGTATAATCCATCGACCCAACGACGTTGCGCGTGAAGGGAACGGTGGCGTTGTGTTCGGCGGCACGCTCACACCGCTCCTGACGGCCAAGTGTCTCCGCNCCCCTTATGGCTTCGGTGGTCATCAGGTTGGGATATGTCCTCTCGAATCCTCGCGGAAGTGTGGCACCATGGAAGTCAACCATCAGATGATACTTAGCGGCATCCTTCAGAATCTGCGGATAGAGAGCTATGATCCGCTGCTTGTCAGTATCGAAGAAGTCGANCTTTATGCCTTTGATACCCATGCGGCTTATACGCTCCATCTCCGTCCGTCTGAGTAGCGAATCGGCCATCAGGCGGTGCTGCTCGGGAGANTCATCACNACGTCCCGATCCGGAGTGATACCAGAGCCATATACCGACACCGTTTTTGTCGGCATAGTCGACGACTCCTTCGACACCGTTACCGTCCATTGACTGCCATCCGGCATCAATNAGCGAATACTCCCAACCCATCTCTTTGCAGAGGTCGACATATTTGAGCTGTTGTGCATAGTCAAGGACTGAACGCCCNTCGTACCACCAGCTCCATGCTGCCCTACCCGGCTTGATCCATGATGTATCCTCAATCTCACAGGGNGGATTGAGGTGAGCCACCATCTGGGTGNAAAAGATGTCATTGAGTTCATCACCCACTATCACTGCACGCCAAGGGGTCAGATGAGTGCCGGAGACAACCGCAAGCGAGGGGTCGGCAATCACCGGTTCGTCCTCCTCGGGGAAACGGATACGGTAACAGCCTCCGCTACCCGAATTGTCGACATGGGTTGCCGGATAAGTACCGTCGAGGTGAGCTTCCGTAATCATCATCCACGACGAGTCGGCTGCCTGAAACAGCATCGGAAAAGCCCANCCGCGGTCATGTCCGGGGAGTGAATTGACCGGAATATTATTCTTGCAATANTGCTCGTAGCTCGGCTTNTGACGCTCGTTCCAGTCGTAAGGATGAATCCACGCACGGCCATCGGCAGGGACGGAGAATTCCGTGAGTTCGCGGTTGATTGTGTCGGATTTCGCCGGNTCGCCGTGCAGACGGTAGCGGAATGCCGCACCGTCGTCGTAGACACGCACTATCAGGTCGATTTTCTGCTGGTCAGGAGNAACGAAAGCGTATGTCACCTCCTCACATCTGTCTCGGGTCGAAAGTTTTTTACCCGAGAACAGGAGGTAGGCATCGTCTACTGACTCCGAACGGACATCGACGAGGCGCANCCCNTCGGCAATCTCATCACCGTTTCTTACNAGGCCGAGTTGCGACGGCTGAATCATCAGTTTCCCGTCGCGGTAGATGGCATATCTGAGCGCACCGTTNTCAGTAAGTTCAGTGACAAATTTCACACTTCCGTCAGGCGAAACGGCCTCACGCATCATGCCGGCAGCACTGNTGGAGCCGACAGCCGCAATCAGCAGCGACGAGACAGCCGTCAAGCGGCTTATTGTATTTGCAAAATGCTTCATGGCAAGNGATTATTTGTAGATTTCCATATCACCGTCCTCACAGATGATTTCAGGACGTGCGTCAGGAGTTTTCAGTTCAAAAGTCACATTTTTCAGTTTCAGACCGCGGACATGACGNGCCCATACGCCGTAGGCGGGTATCTTGGGNCCGAATGTCTTGACCTCGGGATACTGNTCCTCGGCTTCNGGAACCTTGCAGAGCGCGTCAGTNTCCGTTCCGCCTCCCAAGAGACGGATATGTATATTTTCAAGTGTCAGATTGGTGATNCAGTGNCCGGGGATTCCGGTGANGAGGATTCCCGAAGGAGGGTCAAGCTGTGCCTTGTCCGCAGCCACGGCGTTGACGTTGCGGATGACGACGTTTTCAAACGTTCCTGTCGGCNGCTGTTCATCCTCGTNCTNGCGGAACACACTGCNGCGCGACCCGAGGCGGAACAGCATCGGTGTACGCACCTCNTCCATNGTGATGTCGCTGATTTCAACGTTNCGGAGGTGTGCGCCGTCGACCGAGAAGAGTTTAATGCCNCCGTTTCGTGTATCGTAGATGTGACAATTGGAAATTTTNATGTTCTCGAAGGGAGCCATTGACTCCGTACCCATCTTTATACCNGCCTGATTGGATTTGAGGCGCATATTAGTNACNACGATGTCGTTGCATCCGGCCTTTGATGATGTAGTCTTGAAGCAGAGAGCGTCGTCACCACTGACGATGTCGCAGTTGCTGATGCGCACGCGGCTGCATCCGTCGATNTTTATACCGTCGTTGTGTGCCACGCCGAAACTGCGGATTGTCACNCTGTCGATTCTCACATCATTGCAGCGGAAATAGTGTGATGTCCATGCTCCTGCAAATTTCAGTGTGACATTGGTGACCGTCACACCCTCGCAGCGCACCCAGCGNAGGAGGAAGGGACGCATCCCCCATCGCTGTCCTTCGGGNCGGGTATCCTCCTTGATGTGACGTTCTTTCAGAGCGGANCCTTGTCCGTCTATTGTCCCCTCGCCTGTGATGGCAACATTCNTGGCATCNACNGCGACGAGGAGAGCCGTCCCCACGTCAATGCCCAGTCCTTCGGTGAAGGGATCGAGATTGCGGTAAGCCTTNTAGTCGGTCGTACCGAGAATCACGGCATTCTTTTCAAGGTGGAGGTTCACATTGTCTTTGAGTTCAATCGTCGCTGAGAGATATGTACCTGCGGGTATGGTCACCACCCCGCCTCCGGCGGCATTGCAGGCATCAATGGCTTTCTGGATTGCCTGAGTGTCCATACGTTTGCCGTTGCCTTTCGCGCCATACTTCCTGACATTGAACGTAGCGGCACCGGCTGTCATTACGGCAGCCAGCACCATGTATATAAGGGTTGACAGAATCTTCTTCATGGTCTATTTATCGCTGTTTACTTCTTCTCCTTTACGATAGCGAGGGAATGAATCTTATTACCTCTGCGTCCGGGCATTTCAAGTTGAAGCTCCGACTTGCCCTTTTCNAAATAGACCGGGAAATAATACTCGCGTGGAGTATTGCCGAGCGAGATGAGCCAACCGTAGTTTTCAGTCACTTTATTGCCGTTGACATAGATATAGGCGGGAGCGGGATCACTTCCGGTATAGACGGATTTGAGCAGGTAGAGACCGCTCTCGGGAACATCGACAGTCCATGTCGCAAGATTGCGNGCCTTGCTGCGTTCACCCGAGAGTCCGAGCAGACCGTTCCCGTCAAGGAGGAATGTCCCTTCGATNCGGGCATCGGCGGGAGTATATGATGCCACTTCATCAACCACCTTTATCACCATATCCTGTGCCGTCTTCATNCCATCCGCACCGGTGACTTCAAGACGATAGGAGGATGTCTTGGAGGGCTTGACAGTCATCTCCCCCTTNGCATCGACCTTTTTACCGTTGAGAGTGACTTTCGAGCCGTTTGAGGTGTTCCAACGGATTACAGCCTGACCGTTCTGCCCGACATGGTAGCGGTCGGCATACAGAGNCTCAATCGCCGGACGGTTTTCGGCGAGAGGGACACGATAAAGCTCAATGCCGTCNCCTGTACCGAGATTACGGCTATACTGGCGGTCGTCGGGGTTATTCCAATGCTCGTGGACACCGAGACTCTTACGGTCGGCATTGACATATTTGATTCCNGANGGAGGATTGCCGATATTGGCGGCTTCGTGAAGGAAGTTGTCGGCATTTGCGGCAAGTGGAAGTTCGGAGAAGATGAAATCAAGCACTACCGATTCAATCGCAACAGGGTCGGTCGAGGCGAGGAAACTTGAAGTCCAGCCGTTGTTGAAAGGAGCACGCTGAAATTTGACAGCCTTGCCGTTGTGCTTGGGATTGACATACATGGCATCGACAATGTAGACGAGTGTGTTGCCGCCGATGCGCTCGTGAGCCATAAGGTCGACAATTGAATTGTAGGTAGCCATGCCTCGCTTGTGTGACCAGTCGCGGATTGAGAAGTGGAGCGGCGGCACATTGCCTATGGAACCGAACTGATTCTTTCCGGTGCAGGTGATGCCGGTCTGTCCGGCACCGTCGCGCCACTTGTCGGTCGGNTGGGAGTGACGTTTCATCAGTGCCATGTTNATCATATAGTCCGCATCGTAGGCAGCCTTTGCGAGACTGCGCGCACCAGCGTCGGTAATCTCGCTNGAATAGGTGATTACATCGGGGACAAAACCACCCCAGTTCTGATAGTTGACGTTGGGATAGAGGGGTTCGACGTAGGTGTAGACAGCCGAGATGCCACGGCGCTGCGCGTCATAGATAGTGATGTCCTCCTGAGGGACTCCAACCACGTCGACAAGCTGACNGAGNAGCGCGAGGACAGACTGTGGAGTCGCATCAATTATGTTTGAACCACCATTGTCGTTAAGATTGATTTTCATGGCTATTTTCTCACCGGGCTTATAGCCGACCGCCCCCTTCCCTTTCTTCTGATTGAAGTCACGGAAAAGCTCGTCCCATGCCCCCTTCAAGTTATCGGTATTCGAAAGAGAGATGATGACACCCTCCATCATATCGTCGACGCGGGTCTGACTGTTGTTGTCAGCGTCGGAGTAAAGGCCGTGGNGTCCGTCCCATGCGGCAGCCTTCGGNTCGTAGGCCCAAGCCACACGTCCGGGATGGATACCCTGTGCTATACCCATCGGGGAATTGGGTCGGTCGATGGGTTCGAAAAGTCCCATGTCGGTCCCGAGGTCATCCTGCTGNGTCTGTTGTGCCTGTGANGGTGTCACTGATGCTATGGCAAGAGCCAAGGCCAATGCTCTGACGGCTGACAGCCCGTATTTCTTCTGCCCCTCTCTCTTACCTAAAAGAGAGTCTGCAATCTTTATGCTTATCTTTTCCACGCTTATTGATTTTATGAATTGGCNATTATGAATTTTCACAACNCAAAGATAAAATCAATNTACCCCTACCCCGTTTAAGTATTATTCCAAATGCTACCATTATTATGGCAAAAGGCCATGCACTATGTGCATAGCCTTATAAATCCACTGATTTTNAAGANTTTACTACTTATTACTATTCTTATATATAAGTTCTATACCTTCGTCACGGCCGAGGTTACGGCTGTAACGNTTGTCGGTGGGATTGTCCCAATGCTCGAATACNCCCAGACTNCTTAGCGGCGTGCCGTCACCCTCGGGGTCATAGACCGTACCCGAAAGAGGATTGTCCNCCATAGCTGCCTCGACAAGATACATATCGCAATAATCCACATCCGGCATCTTCGGAAATTCCGAAGTCAGGAAGTCAAGNCCGACAGCATCAATCGCCACNCCNTCCTGAGANGCGAAAAGCGAACATGGCCACGAGTTGTCGAAGGGTGCCATCTTCCATTTTCCGGAAGGTGCGCCGTTGACATCCATTGACCCGTAGAGTCCGTCAATAAGGAAAAGCATGGTTTTACCGCCGAGGTCCTTATGACCCATGAAATCGGTAAATGTCATGTAGCGGGGTTTTCCGCCACGGTCCTGATTGAAATTGTTATGCTGATTCTTCCGGAAATTGCGNTGAATGTCGGTGACACCATACCAGTTTTTGGCGCAGAGTGTCACCCCTTGTCCGCCGTGACCTTTAAGCAGCGCGACATTGATGAGATAATCCGCATCGATGGCACAGTCCGCGAGTCCTTGGGCGAGACGCCCGTTGTCGACGGAATATGGTATAGCCCTTTCGGTATAGGTGGCCTTNTCTCGTCCGTGGGTGCCTTCGTTGTCCACATAATGTACATTCGGAAATTCGGCATGACATTTATTGAACAGAGCGTCGGTCATGAAGCGGCTTGCATCGAAAAGCGTGATGCACTCCTGCGGGATACCGGCATCATTGACCAGACTGCGGAGAAGCGAGAGGGTCAGGTGGGGCGAAGCGTTGAGCTGCTCGTTGTCGGCATAGTCGAANGTGTTGTTGAGATTCAGTTTGACGGCTATTTTCTCACCCTTGCGGTAGCCCTTNGNCTTGCGTCCGTTACGCTTGTTGAAATCCTTGAACAGAGNCGTCCAAGCCTCAGCCGGAAGCGGCTCACCCGTAAGCGANGTGAGGACATCGGCCATCATCGCGTCGGTCTTGGACTGGTCGTTCCAGCGATCCTCATACCAGCGTCCGTCTTTCTGATTCCAAGAAGCAGCNCCGGGAGCATGGCTCCACACGACGCGACCCGGATGGATACCGACNGCGTTGCCGACAGGATGATTCTTGCCCCATGCCATACGCACCGAGGGNGCGGAGGTAGCNTCAAGGNTGATGTCGCGGCTGCGCACCGCCCCGACAGCCTCACGCTTGTTCGGATTGGGCATAACTTCCAGATTCGTGATTTCAGCACCGATTACGTCGTCGAGATAGAGGGCATAACGGCCGTCACGCTTCTCAGTACCGACGGAACAGTCGGTCATCTTCAAGCCGTCGACGTGGCGAAACCAGAAACCGTAGGCAGGCTGAATTTTCAAATCACCCACATTATACCGCCCTACCCCGATTTCAGGAGGTGTCGCCTCGGCGTCGGCTGCCGGATGTCCCCCTTTGACCGTCAGATTGACATCCGAGAAAGTCACATCGGTGACATAGCCGGTGTGACGGCCGTCAGGTATACGGAAATCAAGACCGCCGCTGACCGCCGTACTGTCGGGGAGCTTGAATCCGGCTATAATGGCGGCAGCCTCGTTCTGACTGCCGTCGAAAGGCTTCCAGCGGTCATTGCGGAAGGAGGAACCGCCGTAGACTTCCGATATGTCAACTCCGTTGATATTGATATTGTCAACGCGACCTATGTTTGAATTGGTGACAAGAAGCTCGTTGCGTTCAACCCCGTTTTCCATGAAGGTATATTTTTTCACGTCCGCTCCGAGNACACGCCCGCGGTTGGAGATGGAGATGAAGAANGGCGCACGCGTGCGCTTCATGACTGAGCGCGAATGGAGCGGNCCGGTCTTTCCGCTNTTGAGGTAGACGTTGGCTATATGGCCTCCGTCATTGGTCGAGATTGAAAATCCCGCCTTGTTCGCCCCAAGCACATAGATATTGTCGACATAGAGATCCTTGATGTCATCCACAGTCTCNGACCCTATCTGAAACAGATTGCAGTTTGTGTCGCCGATGATATTGCGGACGAGNTAGTTGGANACAGGGCGGGTGAAGCCGAGAGAGCAGTCCGAACCGGGCTTCACGATGTCGTCGGAACTGACACGCGAATAGATGTTGAAGACACGCACGTCATTGCAGGCCATGAAATCATAAATGTCGCGCGCGTTTGCCGTANTGTANTTTCCGAAATATGTGTCATGNACATAAATATCGTCCGTACCTGTGGCAAGCAGTGCAAAATGACCGGCCTGATCAATCTGGAGCATCGTGGTACTGTCATCGTAGACGTGACGGTCACCGTCGATGTAGTAAGGGGNATCCTTCTCCTCGTCATACCAGAGGTCGCGGTCGGTCTCGATGCCTCCTATCTCTATGTCCTTGCAGAGCTTGAAGGTAAACATCTTGTCGCAGCGCTTTTCGGGANAATTATTCATGACCTTGTCGCCGGTGACAATCTTCCCGTCGCCNGTGATGCGGCCGTTGCCGACAATCTTCACATTGTCTATGCGCTCACCGAAAAACATGGTGTTATGGAAATAGGTATGACCCACATCCTGCTTGGTCATATAGTTCTCGGGGTCCTGATAAGGNCGCGGGTCNGTCGGCGAAAGGCCGGAACGATAGGCGCGGTCGCTGAACCAAGTTGTCTCAGGCGCGTCGGCACCGGGGAGTGCCTTGATGGTAGCGTCGGCATTGACATTAAGCCAGACATTGCTTTTAAGGTGGAGCGTACGCACNGGAAACACTCCCGCCGAGAAATCAATGACACCTCCGCCAAGTTCCCCCGCGTATGCTATNAGNCGATTGAGCGCATCGGTATCGTCGGTGACACCGTCGCCCTTCGCTCCGAAATCGCGNGGATTGAATTTGCCAGAATAGAACCACGCAATATTCGAATCACCCTTTGAACGNCCNTCGGCGACACGGAGTTTGAACGCATAGAGCTTGTTGGGNGCGAGACGGTTGACGAGTAAATTGCCATCCTCGGCTTCAAGACGGCCNCTGACCATCTCGTACCATGTCTTACCCTTGTCCTCCGAACAAAGTACGGTGATATTTTCAGAATCAGTGAGAGGAGTCCATGCNAAAGCCGCCCATGTGAANTCCTGATTGTCGCGGTAGCCTCCGCGACGCATCGGTTCGCGGACAAAGTCGGCGATGGTACTGACACCTTTGAGCGATGCAACCGCCACCGGGCTTTTCAGACGTTCCGGCGCCGAAGTAGTATAGGAAGCCGTGATGTCGTAGNCACCCTCNTTGGGAAGTTTTATTCCTTTAAGNACCATACGGACATCCACCCCGTTGTCGGGACGGAGGTCAAGACCCGTCAGGCGCAGAACGGTACCNCCGTCCGCTGCCTGACGAATCTCGAACTCACCCACCTTATTATATGAATAGTTCGTTCCTGTACGTCCTATGGATTGCTTCGAAAGATTGCGCAGCACGACCGGNCCGCGCCCTATCACGTCGACAGTCACATTGTCGGGACTGACATCCATTCCCGCCGGGAAATGNAGTTCGATNTCAGCCGAAGGNGAACGCTGCCCCGCGAAGAAATCGAGCGTGACCTCTCCCGATGTACCTACGCGGGCAAGCCCGTTGTGGANAAGGAGCGTGGGAGCAAGNGCCTCCTTGCGGAGACCGACCGCGTATTCCCTGACGGTCTTTCCTGCANGCGAAAGTTCAAGCAGACGGTCGCCGTCGGCGGGAACAGCCGACGAATCCTTCACCTTTCCGTCACGTCCGACCATACGGAAAGCCGAGCCNGATTCCGAGGTCAACCCAGTGATAATAGTCCCTACNCCGGGAGTAGTCACCGTCAGCCCCTCCCCTTCGGGAGTGTCGACNGTGTATCTGTATGTCGTGCCTTGCGTGACCAGCAGCGAATCACCACTGAGNCGCCATCCCTTGCCGTCGNCACCATGCGTGAACAACGCTATATGCCACAGTCCCGCAAAGAGCCAGTATTTATAATTTCCATTCATATACTTTGCCTTTTTCGGTTGGTACATCTATCAGACAGGTTTCTTTAAGTTCGAGCTGCACGCGCTTNCCCTNNGCCTTCTCGTTAGCTACGAAATTCGGGGCATCAGGGACAAACATAAGTTCATTGGGATTTTCGCCGACAGCCTCCTTGCCGTCAAGCTGCTCGAAACTTCTGATACGGCAGTTGCCGCCGAGGGTCGAGGTCACTTTCAGATTTGTCAGGTGGCCATCCTTCCAGTCTATATCAACTATGAAACCGCCTCGCGCCCTGAGACCCTTCACCGAACCGCTCGGCCATGCGTCGGGGAGCGCGGGGAGNATGAACAGTTCACCTCCGTGGCTTTGGAGCAGCATTTCGGTCATGCCGGCGGTACCGCCGAAATTACCGTCGATCTGAAACGGCGGATGTGCGTCGAAAAGATTTGCGTAAGTGCCGCCACCTTTTGTGGCTACTTCTGTCACGTCGGCATATTTCAATCCGTTTTTCAGCATCGTGTAGGCATGNTTNCCNTCTTCAAGACGCGCCCAGAAGTTGATTTTCCATGCCATNGCCCANCCNGTNCCGCCGTCGCCGCGCATTTCAAGCGTGCGTTTGACAGCCGAGGCAAGTTNCGGGTCGCGGCGGGGAAGAATCTGTTTTGCCGGATGGAGCGCAAAGAGATGTGATGCGTGCCGATGGTGTGCATCCTGATCCTCGAAATCAAGATGCCATTCCTGCAACTGCCCCTCGCTCCCTTCATGATGGGGATAAAGGTTGGCAAGAGCTTCCATGACTTCNCCGCAGAGCGTATCCTCCCCGAGGATGGCAGATGCCTGAATNTAGTTGGTGAAAAGGTCGCGGATAATCGCCATATCCATTGTCGAAGCCTTGGCAACCTCACCTTCAAGACGCTTTCCCTCGGAATCAGTGTAGATGAAACGATTTTCAGGTGAGGTCGAAGGATTTGTGACGAGATAACCCGATGAATCCCTATGAAGCCACTGCAACATAAACTTCACCGCACCCTGCATCAACGGATAGGCCGTCCCGCGCAGATAATCCTCGTCGCCGGTAAAGGCATAATGTTCCCAAAGGTGCTGGCAGAACCATCCTCCCGCCATAGGCCAGCATGACCAGCGTGGCGCACCCTTAATGTCGGTGTCATAGCCACCCGTAGGCGATGTCTGCGCCCATGCGTCGGAATTGTGGTGGGCAAGCCAGCCGTCAGCCATGCCATAGTTCACGCGTGCGGTCTCGGCACCATTTTTTGCAAGCGCACCGATGAAATCCGACAGCGGGGCGAAACATTCCGAAAGCCCTGTGACCTCGACAGGCCAATAGTTCATCTCGGTGTTGATGTTGACCGTATAGTTCGACCCCCACGGCGGCTGGATGTGAGGATTCCATATACCTTGAAGATTGGAAGGAAGTCCGCCTTCACGCGACGAGGCGAGGGTCAGATAGCGGCCATACTGATAGTAAAGCTCCACAAGGCCGAGGTCGCTGTCATCACTCCCGAACCGGCGCAGACGCTCGGAAGTGGTGAGAGAATCAAGCGCGGATTTTTCCGGACTGTCAAGTTGGAAACTCACACGCCTGAACAGAGGCTGATAGTCTGCGAGATGTGTCGCAAGAAGCTGGTCGTAGGTCTTCACTGACGCATGGGCAAGAGTCTTGGCGTTTTTTCCGGCAGGAATATCCTTTGAGGAGCCGGGCCTCACATCAAAACCCTCGTAGTCAGTGGCGGCGGTCAGAAGTACCGTGACGGCGGTTGCATTTTTGACCGTCACCGTCGAATCGCCGTAGGCCACACTTCCACCCTCGGGAATGACTTTGACGCGGGTCTCGAAATTCATACCTTCTTTGCCGGATTCGTCATAGACAATCTGGTTTGGGTCATAGTCACGGTTCGCCACATAGACCGGAGCTTTACCGACGAGAGCGAGACAGTCGGTAGAATCGCTCTCAAAATGGTAGCGCAACTTGCTCGTCAGCGAAAGGTCAAACGAAATGGCATCAGGGATGTCGGCTTCAAGCCTTACGACGAGGGTCTGGTCGGGATAAGATATGAACGACGTGCGTTCATATCTCACTCCATCAAGTTCGTAGCTCACCGTGGCGGTTGCGTCATCAAGATTCAGGTCGCGGTAGAGAGCCGAAGGCTCCCCGGGGGTGAGCATCCGTATGCGCATATCGGCAAGCGGAAGATAGCGGGCGGTATAAGGCCCCTGCCCGTTCTCTTTCCACAGACGGCGTGCAAGCGCATAGTCACCCGCATCGACTGCCGCGCGGATTGCGTCAAGAGCCATCTTTGCCTTTGGATTGTTCTTATCGCCCGGCGCGCCTGACCAGAGGGTCTCCTCATTGAGCTGGTAGAGTTCATCGAGCGGATTGCCGAACACCATAGCCCCGAGACGGCCGTTTCCAAGCGGCAGCGCCTCCTCCCACTTCGTTGCGGGAGTGTCATACCAAAGTTTCAGACCTGTCCGTGACTCATCTTTGCTTCCGCACACGGCGGTCACTGTCATGGCACACACCGCCAGACCTCCGTAAAGTATTTTTTTCATTCCTTCCATAAAGCCATCCGAATCAGTCTGCATCAACAATCTTGAAAATCTTGTCGGAGTTTGAAATAAGTTTCTCCTGCGGGAGCTTGCCTTTAAGTTCCACTCGGACGACAGTAGCTATTGAATCGTCAATTCCCTCGGGAAGTGTGATTTCGATATTCCCCTTTTTATTTGCAATCCTCACATCCGAACCGTCGGCGAGGAGAGCTGCCCTGCGTCCGCTGAGTGTACAGGGGACAGTCACTTTTCCGTCGGCGGGGCGGTCGAAGACACAGACGTAAAGCACCGTGTTCTTTCCCTCATCCTTGCGGCTCACCGCACCCCAGTCGGCACGGATATTGCTGCGGCGCGTACCGTAGACAGCCTCGCCGTTTTTCTCCATCCATTCGCCTACCTCTTTCAGACACTGACGTGCTTCAGCCGGAACCTCACCACAGGCATCAGGGCCTACGTTGAGCAGATAGTTTCCGCCAAGCCCTGCGATGGTGAGAAGATTACGGACAATCTGACTGCTTGATTTCCAAGCCTTCTCCCAACTCTTATAGCCCCACGAACTGCCGATGTTCATGCAGGTCTCCCAATAGATACCCTCGATGTCCTCGGCCTTCGGGATGCGTCCCTCAGGAGTCTTGTAGTCGCCGGGGAAATCGGGACGTTTCAGACGGTCGTTGAGGATTACCTTGGGGTATTTTGCAAACTCAGCCATCACGTCCTCTGCCTGTTTCTTTGTGATGTGCTGGGGAGTGTCGAAGAATACCACTCCAAGCTCGTCACCGTAACGCGATAGGAGTTCCTTTATCTGAGGGAGTGACACGCCGTAGAAGTACTCCTCAAAAGTCTTGGAGGTCTGCAAGGGATCCCATGCGCCGTTGTGAGCTTTGGTGTAGGCATTGATTTCAAGCGAATCAGGGTTCTGCCATCCCTCCCACATCTCCTTGCGTGCGGCATTTCCACCGGGGTTGCACCAGTCCTGCGACTGCGAGTAGTAGAAACCGATGCGCATACCATGCTTGCGGCAAGCCTTGACCACCTCATCGACAATATCGCGTCCGTAGGGGGTATAATCGACGATATTGAAATTACTTGCATCGCTGTCAAACATGGCGAAACCGTCGTGATGCTTGGTGGTAAATACGATGTACTTCATTCCGGCATCCTTAGCCATCAACACGAGACTGTCGGCGTTGAAACATACGGGGTTGAAAGTGCTTGCAGCAGCACGATATTCGCGGACAGGAATCTTGCAGCGGTTCATGATCCACTCCGCTCCGCCGCGCCGTTGGTTATGTCCCTTGTAGACACCACCATAGATGGCGTAGGGTCCCCAGTGGACAAACATTCCGAACTTGGCATCCTGCCACCATTCCATTTTTTCCTCGGTCGAAATTTTATTTTCCTCGCCCCTGATTTGGCAGCAGAAGCCTAACAATACGAATATGATTAGTAACTTTTTCATGAGTCCTGTCGGTAATAGAGTGTGATATGATTGATGATTCGCAATTACTTTATAAAATGTTTCAGGTCCGCTTTCTTGCGTGCCATGAGCTGGGCGAGGTAGAGGGAGCGGGGGAAGACATTGGTTTCGTTCTCACCCTCCCACTCACCGTCGGGACGGTCGGTGAACACACCGGCATAGCGTTTTCCCTTCGTACCGATGCTGTAATTCTTACCTGAAGCCCAAGGACTCTGCACCGCCACACGTCCGGCATGGCAGTTCCAAAGCACCTGTGTCACTCCCGCCCAGCCGTGACCGCTACCCATTTTTCCGCGGTCCTGCACATTGATTTCTCCGTCGGTCACTATGTTATCATAGAGTGTGCCTACCGCCCAGCGGTGATGAGGGCCTATGTCGGCATAGCTCTGGGTCGCCGTGCAGTTATGGAACACGTTTGGCCCGCATACCTGCGACCCGGTCACATAGTCATGACGACCCTCGCGGCTCTGGCAGTTGATGAAAAGATTCTGCTGACCGATATTGTTGAAAGCATAGCGCAGACCTCCTGTGATGACCGACTTAGGCGAGAGACAACGGCAGTTCCTGACGGTGATGTTCTTGGCGTTACGC
Organism: Bacteroides sp.; assembly: GCA_014802345.1. Classification (GTDB taxonomy): domain Bacteria; phylum Bacteroidota; class Bacteroidia; order Bacteroidales; family Muribaculaceae; genus Duncaniella. The sequence continues at coordinate 17,299 of JAAVCM010000005.1, read as the reverse complement.
TCACAGCTCACACAGGCATAGCCGAGATGGAAACCGGTGACGTTGTCGACCCAGCAGTTTTCAGCCTTATCGAGCTGCACTCCTATCCAGCCATGCTTTGTATCCTCATAGTCATCGAACTCCGAGTCAAGGCAAAGGTCCCTGACACCGACCTCGCTTATACGGCCATCAAAGGTGTACTTGTAAAGTTCGCCTCCCCCGTATTTGTCGGACATCTGCATGACCACCGGATTGTCGATATGGACACAATCACCGTCGACGGCCGTCACTTCACGCTCGAAAGCAAGATTGTATTCGCGTGCTGTCCACTGACGTGTCCCCTGACGCTCCACAATCTGATCCATCTTTATGTCGTGAATCCACTCCTGAGTTCCGGGACGGTAGAGAATCACCCTGTCGCCGGGCTTGAAACCGGAAGCGTCGGAAACATGGAATGAATGTACGCCGACAGGGACAAAGGCATCTGTCAGATGCACACGCGTCCCGGGAATCTCCTCGCGGTTTCCCTGTCCGGCGATGCGGATAAGTGGATAGCGTTCACGCGTGGTGGCCACCAGACGGGTCTCGTCGACGTTGCTCCCCTCTCCTTGAAGCACCACACCGTCGGTGTTTATGACGATAGTCTTTGACAAGGGATAGACTCCGCGCGCCAGCCTGACCACTCCGCGATGCCCCTCGCTGTCGAGCGGGAGTGCTGCAACCTTGTCGATGGCAGCCTGAATATTCGCCCAGTTGTCGCCGTCGACAGGAGTGACGTAGACCGAAGCGGTGAAATGTGGCAAACCCTTGTTACCGTGGTGATAACCGACACGGCTGAAATCAGGGATTATGTTTCCCTCGGCATCCGGGAGATAGTTCAACTCTCCCTCAGGGGTAATCTTGACGTATGACGATTGCCATCCGGGAGGCATCTTGGTCTGTGCGGAGAGCTGAAAGCCCATACATCCGGTCACAAACACCAGCCCCACGGAGAAAAAGAAATTTTTTACTCTCATGGTGGTAAGTAGGTTGTTAAATTTGAGTGTGAGGATTAGAATTTCCATTCTATGCCCGCCATTACAGTGGCACGCGGCATAGGAAATCCATAGTTGATCTGATATTTAGCTGCTGTTAGATTCTCACCCTTAACGAAAAGAGTCAGCGGTTTGGTAAATTCAAATGTATATGCGGCGCGGGCGTTGAGCAACACATAGTCCTCCTCCGATTTCTCGGTTTCAAGCCCCCGCACGCCGAGGAGGTCTACCGAAAACTCCCATGCACCGGGCGTATAGTCGACTCCGGCAAAAATCTTATGCTTGGGAGCCGCGAGAATTTTGGTGTCAGTATGGAGGTAGGCGTAATTGGCGGTCAGCGACCAGTCGCTCGACAGCGAGTAGGCTGCATCAAGCTCAAAACCTTTGTTGATGAACTTTCCCGTGTTCATGTTCTTGGCGGAGCCGTCGACCATCACACTCTGAATCATATTGTCGCCGTTGATGTAATAGAGTGCGAGTCCTACGTTCAGTCGGCTGTCAAGACACCACTGACGCAGCTCTACCTCGAAGTTGTCCATCGACTCCGGCTGCAACTCCGGATTGCGGGCGGCATACATATAAAGTTCCTTGATGTTGGGTGAACGGAACCCCTTGCCGTAGCTGAATTTCAGACGACCCGCACGCCACGGACGATAGACGAAACCTGCCTGCGGCACCCATTCGTTGCCGAACTGCGACGAGTGTTCGAGCCTGACACCTGCGTTGAGACTGAGTATGTCGGAAAACAGCGATTGCTGCATCATGGCATAGACCCCGATTTCATTGACATGGGCGTTGCTGATGGGCGACTCCTTTCCGTCGGCTTTCTGCGAGTTCCACGCCTCGCCTCCCCAATGTTTGAAATCAAGGCCGGTGCTGAGATGATTTCCCTCCCACGGACGGATGGTCTGGTAAGCCGTCACACCCATATTATAGTCCTTGGAGTTGAACAGATAGTCGCGTGGCTGACCGTTCTTCAAACCGTCGTCCACCTTATGCTTGCCCCAGTTGTAGTAAGCCTGAACGCCGCCTGAGGTAATGTCGTAGTTGTTCTTGACGTAGACCGATGTGGTGGTGCGGAGCATCTTCGCCCACATTTCAAGCGGCTGCGCGAGGTCGACCGAACCGGGATTGTCCGCCTTGGTTTCCGTAATCATCACGTTTGCACCTGCCTCCCAGTGAGATGAGAAGGAATAGCCGAGCGACGCATATTGGTTGGCAAGCCAATAGTCCATTCCGCGTCGGTTGCCGTCGGTCGACTCGTAGCTTGCCGCAGCAAATCCGTGCCATCCTCCATGCTTGTAGCCGGCGCGTGCGCCATACTTCTGAGTGCCGTAACTCCCTCCGGCAGCACGTACCGACCCGGCCAGCCCGTCGCGCTCTGCACGGCGGGTAATCAGATTGACCGAACCACCCATAGCTCCTGAACCGTAGAGAAGCGATGAGGGGCCGCTCACGACCTCTACCCTGTCGACATCGTTGGTGACGTATGTGTCAGGAAGTGAGTGGCCGAACACTCCCGCCCACTGTGGCTGACCGTCTATCAGGAACAGCACCTTGTTGCCCGCGCCGACACCACGGATATTGACCGAACCGGCTGCTCCGCCGCTGACACCGTAGCCTACAAGACCTCTTTCGGTGACGAACATACCCGGAATACGGTTGCGGAGGATGGGCAGAAGATTGGTTTCGGTACTCCTGTCGATTGTCTTTGACCCGACAATCCTCACATCGAGCGGCAAAAGTTGCACGGGAGCTTTGGCTGCAGTCTCAAGGACGACAACTTCACCGAGGATATTAGTCGTGTCGACATCCACTGCGGGACCTGCGATTGCCGGGAATGTGGTGAGGGCAAGCAGCCCGAGAGTTGTTAAGAATTCTGTCTTCATAGCGCACGTCATGATATTCGTTAATTTATTTCAGTTTATCTTTCTCCATGATTACCGCTGCCCAAAGCACTCCCGCTACGGCTTCCTTTGCGTTAAGCACCTTGTCGAGAGTGACGTATGTGACGAAGTCTTTCTTTATCGTCACGCCGTCGCAGGCTCCGATGACATCGAGAAGACCACGGTTGTTGACCCTGACGAAGGGGAACAATGCCTCATAGCCTTTGGCAGCGACAGGAGCATAGTCCTTCTCTTTCAAAAGACCGAGGTCAATGCCGCGCTGAATAGAATAGACAAACATCGCCGTTCCCGAGGGGTCGATGAAATTTAGGGGATTGGAACCCTTGTCGACCACCATGAACCATCCCCCTGTGTTCTTGTCCTGATAGTCTTTCAGACCCTTCGCCATTTTCAGGTAGATTTCCTTGATTTCCTTATAGTCGGGGTGCGATTCGGGAAGTATGGCAAGAAGTTCGGGGACGACGAGCGAATACCATCCCATCCCCTCGCTCCACACTTCCGGCGACAGACCATCCTCACCCGCCCATTCAGCCTTGTACGGCTCGGCGGTCCACGCGTGAATCATCAGTCCGTCGGGACGCTGGAGATGGCGGGCTGCCGCCTTGATGTTGCGGCAGGCGACATCAAGACAATAGTCAGTCTCTCCGACATACTGCGCACAGCGCAGGAGAAACATCTGCATCATGAACACGCCGTCGACCCACATATTGGGCGACTTGTTTCCATGCCAGAACTGACCGTCGCTGCTGGGATATGACCCGACACCTTCGAGAATCTGAAGGGCAGCCTTCTTGTAACGCTCATCGCCGGTGCGGGCATAGAGCGTGCAGAAAGTCGAACCTGTCATGAAATTGTCCAGATTGGTCAGCGCACCACCCTTGTAATTACCATCCTCATCGACAAAATTGTCGATATACTTCTTCATGTAATCCGTGTAACGCTTGTCCCCCGTAAGCTGGCCGAGGCGATCCATAGCCTCGAACATATATCCTTGAACGTATGTGTAATCTTTCCAATAAGCGTTGCGGTAGTCGGGATAGCGGACCATCACTGACTCCGCGAGGGGTAAGGCAAGTCGGGCGGGAGCATCGCCGGGACGATTGTCAAGCCGCGCTTCGGGGTCCCCTTGTGAGGTGGTGCGGCGCATACGGCTGCTCACCTCCTGAGTCACCCTCATGGTGACGTTGGTTTCGGGATTGACGACGTAGCCGGTCGTGCTGACGGTGTTCTGTGCATCGAGAGTCATGGCGGAAGTCATTGCCATGAAGCCGAGCAGTATGCCAGAGAGATTGCTATATTTCATTATGGTCGTTGTATTTGAGTTAAGGCGTAAAGTTAAGAGTGGTCCTGACTCTCCGCTTATTCAGAGCCATATCACAGGATTGCGGACCGGAAGATTGCGGATCACCTCCTCATTCTCGGGGAAATGTTCATACTGCTGCCAGAGGGCGAGATAACGTTCATCTCCCCAGTGATTCCATGCAAAGAGCATCGCCGGGTGAGCCACCGGCCATTCCTCCCAGAACATTACATCAGGTTCGAGTTCCCACGCGCCCTTGTCGGCAATGAAGGGAGCCATATACTCGACCGCCTTACGCATATTGCGTCCGTCGGGTGTGGTGTAGTCCCATAGATTGTCCTCCTCAGTCGAAAGTATCTGACAGAGCGTTGCCATCGCATCGAGATTGAAAAGCGAGTAGCCGTAGGGCTTGGTGCGTTTCAGTTCGAGGGGAAACGAACCGTCGTCTGCCATCTGGGTCGGAAGGAATACGTTCTTGAAACGGTCGGCGCAGAATTGCATCACCTCGCGGTTGTCAAGATACTTTGCAAACATCGCGGCCTGCATAGCCCAGCAGGTGCCGTGGTTGTTCGAGGCATTCATCTCGTCGACCCCGTAGGGATGGTTCATCAGCCAGTCGAGATAGGCCGAGAGCCATTCGCGGGTTCCCTTGTCGACATCCTCAGGCAACACTCCCGCCTCGCGGAGACGGAGGAGTGACTGTACCACTTCAATAAGATGGATAGTGTCGATGATACCGATGCCTCGGCCTGTGGTGACACCCTTGATGGCCTGAGCATAGAGGAGATTGGGGTTCATGCGGGTGTCCTCGTCGATGAACCATGCGCGTACATGGTCCATTACAGGTGCGACATACTTGTCTTTGCCTGTCAGAAGATAGGCCGAAGTGAGATTACCTACAATACGGCTGAAACGAATCATTGCCTGACGGTGCTGGACGAAATTGTCGGGGTTGGTGCATCCGTCGCGGCGGATATAGGGTCCTGAGGGATTCAGTGAGTCGGGCCACCAATAGTCACCCTCGGAATAGAAATCGTGGATTGAACCGGCACTGCGCTCCGCAATAAACGAAGTGACAGTGACAGGTTTGGACTCAATGTTCTCTTTCGCGTTCTGAATGACAGTCGCACGCAGTGGAGTTACGACCTCTTTGTCCACACCCTCGGAGTATGTGACACATGAGAGGGCGCCAAGCGTCACTGCGATAATAAGGCTTATCAACAATCGTCTCATGCTGTTAATGGTTTTTATTAATTAAATGGTTATGAATTGGGTTTCGAGATTATCGGATTTGACCGCCACGACGGATTTGCCACNCCCCTTCTTCATCTTGACAGATGCACGTCCGTTGGCAACCTCGACCTTCGCGGAACCTCCGGCAGTCCCCTGATTCTTTATCAGTTCGCCGTCGCCAGCAAGTTCGAAACGCACCACCTTGTGCGAGTCAAGGCAGGGAACTCCGTTCTTGTCCACCAGACGGACATCAATGCGCTCCATTCCGTCGGGAAGCGGAGCGTGGGTCACTTCAATCAGATTCTCCTTGCCCCACTTTTCAGTCTGATAGGTCCATTCGACCTCATCCTCANAAACGCTCTTGTCCTTTGNAACCGCNACTGCCTTGACCGTATTCTGTCCGGGTTCAAGGGGGACATTCCANCGCAGACCGGCGGCGGGATAGTTCTGACTGTCGCGCTTCCTGATGCCCTGACTCTTACCGTTGACAAAGAGTTCGACCTGCGGACAGTTGGAGTAGACGAGGATTTCCTTTTCCTCTCCGGCGTCGCCCCATCTCACCGGCTGCGAGTGGCCGATGATGTGAGCCATAGGTGTATCGGTCCAGTATGACTGGAATACATAGTANGCTTCCTTCTTCGTNAAGTCGCGCTCAATCACACCCTTCTGATTGACGTATGGCACCGGATTTTCGGGACGCACGGGAGTGGCGAAATCCTTAAAGGGCCAGTAGGCTGCTCCTGTGAGCCACGGCATATTTTCCTGTTCTTTGAGATGCCAGTCGATGAGCTTGATGACGTAAGTCTCGGACCAGTCGTTCTTCGTCGGTTCGCTGTCCTCGACGTGACGTCCCGGATGACTGTCNCCACCCCACTCGACGTGAAGGAAATGNTTCACCTTNTCNAANGCCTGACGCGAGAAGTCCTGATACTCGGTAAACTTTCCGCGATACCACCCAGCCCAGATTGTCGGCGAATAGACATCNACAATATCACTGCAAAAGTCACAGCGGCGGATGGCAGTCTTGCGCGANGGGTCGAGATGATGGGCGAGAGTGTTGAGTTCGCTCATGAACGCGCGTATGTCGCGCTGCTCATAGACAGGGAAATCGTTGGGCCAGTCGTTTTCATTACCGAGNCCCCATATAATCACGGAAGGATGATTGTAATGCTGATTGATCATGTTGGTNAGCATACGCCGTCCCTGCTCACGGTAGACATCGCCACCGACACCGCCGCGACACCACGGAATCTCCTCCCAGACGAGGATACCGAGTTCGTCACAGAGNTCAAGAATGATTTCCGACTGCTGGTAGTGGCCGAGACGGATGAAATTGACACCCATCTCCTTCATCATNGCCATCTCCTGACGCATCATCTCCTCGGTCATCGCTGCCGCTACACCTGCATGGTCCTCGTGGCGGTGTGTACCGCGAAGGAGCAGACGGCGACCGTTAAGATGGAAGGGGCCTTTTTCAATGAATTCGATTTTACGGAGACCGAAATGCTCGGTCGACACGATTTCGTCGCCATTCGCCTTTACAGCTACCTCGCAGGTATAGCTGCGGGGATTGTCCACGTCCCANATCTGCGGTTTATCAATCGACACCTCCATGAGTTTCTGACGGCCGAGCGGGGTGATGGACTGATGGCGGTCGGTGGCGANCACCTTGCCGTCGGGCGATTTGACGGTCACGCAGACATCGGCGGTNCGCACGTCTTCGGGATTGTAGAANGCCCCGTAGACCTTTATCTTAGCCTTGCGCATATCGTCGGAGAGTTCGGGCATCACGCTGATTTCGCCTACACTGACAGCAGGAAGATAGACAAGATTGAGATAGCGGTAGAGACCTCCGTAAAGATTGAAATCCGACAGNTCGGAGGGGATTGACTCGGCATCGCGTGAATTGTCGCAACGGATACTCAGAGGCACTTTGCCGTCGAAACGGGCGGCGGCATCGGAGGAGAGAAATTCGTTTACTGCATCGGTTATGTCGACGTTCCAACTGTCGTAACCACCGACGTGACTGCCGACCTTGGTCGTGTAGACGTAGACATCCGTTTTCTGCCCCGCACCTTCAAATTCGAGCATCACACGGCCGTCGGCGTAGGGATTGGAGATGGAAAGCTGTGTCTTATACCAGCCGGGACCCTGATAATAGTTCACGTCCGGGTCGACACAGTCCTCTGCGTTGAAACAGTGAGGGAGCGTGACAGGCTGCCACAGAGGTACCTCCTCGGGCTGACCGGCCTTGACGGGACGGACTGCCTCCCATATATTGCCTATATCCTGACGGAGAAAAATCCAATTGTCGTTAAGACGAATTTTATGTTGCACGGGAACCTTCCCGAGAAGAGTCCCGCACAACATAAAAAAGGCTACATTCAATACTAACAATCTTTTTACCATAATATACATTAACTTCAATCTATCAATATCTAATCCAACAAATAATCTAAAAATGATGTAGCCTGAGAGAATAATACTAATTTTTACCTATATAATATCCTTATCATTGACACAATATCATAATATCGCCGTGCCTTCCTTTTCAAGTTTATCCTTTTTCAGAAGGGCTTCGAGGAAGTAGTAGTCCGCATAGATGATGGGGACATCGACCTCCGAGTCATGGTTGCCCGAGCCTACACTGTGAAGCAGGAGGAAACCTCTGTCGCCGTTGGGCTCTGCGCGGTAGTGGTCGGTGAGGCTCTCGATGATTTTGTCGGCGTTGGCCTTATGGACGGCTGCGTTCTCCTTGTCGTACATCGAAAGTTCATACAGGCCGCAGGCTGTCACGGCAGCAGCCGAAGCATCGCGGGGCTCATTGGGGATGTTGGGGGCATTGTAGTCCCAGTAAGGAATCTTGTCCTCGGGGAGTGTAGGACTTGAGAAAATATAGTCGGCGATTTTCTTTGCCTGATCGAGGAACTCCTCACGCCCGGTCTCGCGGTAGCACATGGTGTAGCCGTAAAGACCCCATGCCTGTCCGCGTGACCATGCCGACTCATGTGCATAGCCCTGATGGGTGTGCTTGTGGAGGACTTCGCCGGTTATGGTATCATAGTCCACAACATGATACGAGCTGTTGTCGTCGCGGAAATGATTCTTCATCGTGGTGAGCGCATGGTTCTCGGCTATGTTGCGGAAAGTAGAGTCACCCGATTCCTTGGCAGCCCAGAAAAGGAGTTCGAGGTTCATCATATTGTCGATGATGACCGGACACTGCCATTTGTCCTTGTTGTGGTCCCACGAGCGGATGCAGCCCACTTTATCTTTGTAGCGTGTGGTGAGAGTCTTGGCCGATTCGAGCAGTATGTCGCGGTAAGTTGAGTCACCGGTCAGACGGTAACCGTTGCCGAAGCTGCAATAGACCTTGAAGCCCATGTCATGGGTTCCGCCGTTGGTCTTCTCACGCTCGACGGGAGCTGTGAATTCGATAGCCTTCTCCTTCCAATAGTCATCGCCTGTGCGCTCATACATATACCAGAGTTCGCCGGGGAAGAAACCGCTGCACCAGTCCCTCGAAGCCACGAGGCGAAGCGACCCGTCAGGCTGGATGTTGCGCGGGGCGAACACCTGCTTTTCAATATCCTTTTCTGAAAGGTGAGCCTTCGCGCTGTCGATTTCAGTGAAGGCATATTTAAGCTGCTCTGCCGAAAAGTCGAAGTTCTCGCTCACTATATCGCGGTCGGGGGTGCTTTGGCTTGCACATGAACTTAAAAAAAGTACAGTTGACAAAAGTCCTAATTGCAGTTTCATGGGGTGATGAGGTTTTGGTGGGATTTTGGTTTTGTTTTGATGCTGCAAAGTTATATCACTACTTATAAATGACGTTTAAGTATTATTTCAAATGTTTCAAATATCATTCCAAGCCGTCAATGAAGTGCGTTTTTTATACCGCAATCAATCACGCAGACCGATGAAAGTGTTTCAATACCATCACGTTGGCCAAAGGTATGAAGAATTTTCTTATCACGCGTTATAAAAAACATATCAGGATGATTTTCTTTTGTGCCATGCCCCTGCCAATTGGTCAGCAGCAACCCGTTTTTCTCGGGGATATACTGCATCCCTGTCAGGAATTTGAACGGACGCTCCGAAGGGAAATCGTCGTTGGAGAGTTGCCAGACAATCTGTTTGCGGGGATTGAATTCGACTATGCGCGGATTCTTGTCGGCATCCGCCACGGCCACAAGCGTATTTCCGTCGGGAAGACGTATCACCGAGTGAGCGCCACCCGACACGGGAACCTCCCACACGTTCTTGCCGTCCTCGTCATACTCGACCACCTTCTTCCCTCCGTAGTGTGCCACGAGATAGTGGCCGTTATCTAGCCGGCGGGCATTTCTGATGAAGGATTTCTTACCTTTCTCCCCTTCCGGAAGTATGCAGACCTCCTTCACAATCTTTCCCTCGGGACTTACTTCAAGCATACGGCCGCTCTCACACTCGCCGATGAACGTATTGCCGTTTTTCAGCCGCTGGCAGGCGAAAATATGACTCTCGCTTGGGTAGTAGAACAATGTGTCGCCCGCCATGCTCATCTCTACGACGGCGTTACCTGCGGTAAAGAGAATATTGCCGTTGTCAAGCGGCCATACATCGTTGCTCAACGGTGCTTCATGCTCCCAGACAAGGCTATCCCTGTCATAGACCAGCACGCGGCCGCCGGAATAGTCCGTGCAGACGAATTTTTTAGGAGCGGGCGAGTGAAGGGCAAGCGATTTGAGTTCGGGATAGGCGTTCTCGACAATCCATGTGGCCCAGAGGAAAGAGGATATGACCTCCTGCCCGTTCATTTTTCTGGGGCGGCTGACGTATGCCTGATAATCTTTCTGGATTCCGAGGCCGTCATTGGCATCGTAGAGGTCTATAAGTCCATCCTTAGGACTGATTTTCGCTTTTGAAAGGAGTCCGTAGTAGCCGTTAAGGACACAGTCGCGGTAGTCGGCTGCGGGAATAAGCCCCAGCTCTATGGCGCGCTGTATGGCGTAGACAAACATTCCGCTCCCCGAAGTCTCGTGCCAGTTGCCGGGTTGACCACCCTTGTCCACGACCTGATACCAGAGACCCGTCTCTGGGTCCTGCGTGCGTTTAAGCGCATCCATAAGTCCGCGGGTGATGTCGGCGAGTGTTCCGTACTCAGGATGATTTTTCGGAAAAATTTCAAGCGTCTCGACCATGATTAAGGCATACCACCCCAATCCCTCGCTCCAAACTTCCGGAGCAAAACCTGTCGCGGGATCAGCCCAGCGCGCATCCTTGTCCTCGTCCCATCCGTGCAGGAGGAGTCCCGACCCCTCTTTATTGAGATGTGTGTGCATCCCGATTAGCTGGCGGGCAGCCTCGTCAAAGCAATAGTCACTGTCACCGATATATTTGCCGTATTTCGTCAGGAACATCTGCCCCATGAACACTCCGTCGACCCATATCTGCCCGACAGTGCCGCGTCCATGCCAGAAAATACCGTCCTTGGTGCGTGGATAGTCGTCATAGCTCTTGCGGATGGTCTCGGCAGCCTTACGGAATCTCTCGTCGCCCGTCTGACGGTAAGCCCAGACGACCACCGCCCCTGCCATCATGTCGTCCATGCTCCTGCCCCGGAAATAGACAGGTGTACCGTCCTCTTTGACCACACTTTCAGCCCAGTCCATCATATAGTCATAATACTTCCGGTCACCTGTCGACCGCCAGAGTTTGTCAAGTCCCGTCAGGAAATATCCCTGAGGATAACACCAAGGTTTGAACGGAATGGTGAGTGCCGACGGATAGCGGATCATCACCGTGCGGGCAATCCCCTCCGACCATTTTTCGGGAGCATTGCCGGGGAGCTGCGCCCTGAGCGGCGACAGGGCAAGTGAAACAAGAACTGTGAGTAATATCTTCCTAATCATAGCAATACATTATAAAAATGACTCCACGAAGTTAGTCCTAATCTCCGTGAAGTCATTTTAATAATGTCTCAAATGTTTACAATATCAGTCCGTCGCCGCTATTTCTTCTCCGCAACCTTCTCTGCCCCCTTGCGGTGTTCGGCCAGATATTCCGATGGTGAGCAGCCGTAGGCAGCTTTGAAACACTGTGTGAAATAGGCATGACTGTTGAAGCCGACGTAGGTCGAGATTTCCGAGACGGTATAGTCCGACTCTTTCAGCAGCCTTGTCGCCACTTCAAGACGCTTGTTTCTGATAAGCTCGACCGGCGAGAGGTCAGTGATTGCTTTCAGCTTTCGGTAGAGGTTCGTGCGGCTCAGTCCGACCTCACGGCATATCATGTCGATGTTGAGGTCAGGATTGGAGATATTTGACTCTATGACCTCAAAGAATTTCTGGGTGAACTTATCCTCCGCCGACACAATTTTTATGCCGAGCGATTCAAGCGAAAACTTCTTGCCGTAGAGTTTCTTGAGCTTCTCGCGCGAGGAAAGGATGTTGCGTATGCGGTAGATGAGGACATCCATGCTGAACGGCTTGACGATATAGTCGTCCGCACCCGACGAAAAGCCTTCTTTTATGTGCATGACCATGCAGCGGGCGGTCATAAGTATCACCGGGATATGTTCGGTGCGCATATCCTCCTTTATCTGCGCGCAGAGTTCCAGACCGTTTTTGCGAGGCATCATAATGTCGCTGACGATGATGTCGGGATATTTCTCGACCGCGATGTCGAAGGCTGTCTCGCCGTTGTCGGCCTCAATCACATCAAAGTATGGTAGCAGACACTCCTTGACGTAGGCACGCACCTCCTCGTTGTCCTCGACAAGCAGCACGGCATAGCGGCGGTCAAGCTCGATATCCTTGGGTGCTTCGGAAGGAATGACATCGACAACGACACGGTCGGCGGCTTCAAGGTCAAATTCATCCTCGGAATATGCTCCCTTGTCGACCGGAATCACCAGATGGAAGGTCGCTCCCCCATCTTTGTTGTTTTCAGCCCAGATTATGCCGTGGTGAAGCTCGACAATCATCTTGGTGAGGCTCAGACCGATACCTGTGCCCGTCGCATCCTTCGGCTGTCCGCCTTCGACCTGATAGAAGGGATCGAAAATCCTTATCAGGTCACCGTCGGGGATACCCCGTCCGGTGTCGCGCACGGAGATGTGGACATAATCGTGGTCAGGGGCGAGTTTCGACCTCAGGTCGCCCCCCGAAGGGAGATGGATTTCGGGTATGTCGCGGTCAAGTCCGACCACAATAGTGTCGCCGGGATGCGTAAACTTGAAAGCGTTGGAGAGGAGATTGAACATCACTTTGTCGCACACCGATTTGTCGAACCATCCGGGAATCCTCTCCTCGCTGCTCTCGAATTCAAATTTTATATCTTTTGTGGAGGCGAGATTGTTGAACGCGCAGTACATCTCCTGCATGAAGGAACACAAATCCTCCTTCGAGACTTTCAGTTTCAGTTTTCCCGACTGACTCTTGCGCAGATCCATAAGCTGGTTGACAAGAATGAGCATACGCTGGGAATTGTTGTAGATGAGGCTCAGTTTGTTCTTGACACCATGGTTGAAATCCGTGCGGTGGAGGAGTTCTTCAAGCGGCGACAGGATGAGAGTCAGAGGTGTGCGCAGTTCATGGGAGAAGTTGGTGAACATCTGCAATTTCGTGCGGTGGAACTCCTCGGAGCGTTCCTGCTCCATGCGCTGATAGCGCACACGTTCTTCAAGTGCCTTTTTCTTGATTATGTAGTAGGTAATCAGGAAGCAGGTTCCGAAAAAGAGAATGGCGTAGAGGAGATAGGCATACCATGTGGCCCATATCGGGGGACGCACGACGATTGTCAGTGAGCGCGGGGTGTCGTTCCACACTCCGTCATTGTTGGCGGCCTTCACCTCGAACACATATTTGCCCGGTTTGAGGTTTGTATAGTAGGCCGAGCGGCGGTTGCCGACATCGTGCCATTCGTCGTCATATCCCTTCATGCGTATGGCGTATGTGTTTTGGTCAGGATTGACGTAGTTGAGTGCGGCGTAGCTGATGGAGATGTTGTTCTGATTGTAGGCAAGTACTATTTTGTCGGCATTGTCTATCTCAACATCGAGAATATCCCCTTCGCCCGGCACCACACGGCTGTTGTTGACTTCAAGATCGGTGAACACGACCGGAGGAAGATAGGAGTTGATCTGAAGTGCGGAGGGCTTGAAGGTGACGAAACCCTTTCCGGCACTGAAACCGACCTCTCCGTCGTTCATCACTATGCCACTGTGGGGAGTAAACTCCTGCGCACCGATGTCGTTGATGATTCCGTAGTTGTGAATCTCGCCGCTGTCGGGTGAGTATGACATTATGTAGTTACTTGCACTGAGCCATATACGTCCGTCGGTATCCTCTACGGCCATATCTATATCATCGTCACCGAGACCGTCGGCGGTAGTGATACTCTTGACGATACCCTTACCCTGCTCGTAAAGATTCAGGCCACCTCCGAGGGTGCTTACCCAAACCCTACCCTTGCGGTCGGTCAGGATAGATGTCACATAGTTTGAGGGAAGGTACCTCTCTCCTTTTCCCGAGGTGTTATAGGTGATGTAATTCCCCTTGTTCATGTCATACTCATACAGGCCGTTGTTGCGTGAGCCTATAAGCATCACTCCCGGGCTGCTTTCCATCAGGCAGCGGGCGCTCCGCGGATGCCACAGTGTGTCGGCCACCATAAAATCAGTCTGCACCACACCGTCGGGACATATCCGTGCAAGTCCCATGGTCGGCTTAGAGGTAGCCACCCACAGGCAGCCGTCGCTGCCACGGATGATAGCATAGACCGATGCAGAGGAGGGCAGCGTGTAGGGAAGAGTGAATCTTTTTCGCTTCCGGTCAAATGCGTGAACGGTTCCTTCCGTCGTGCCGCACCACACAGTGTCTTTCTCGACAAGAATAGATTTGAGGATATTGTGGCTGTAATAAGGCGTCTGGCTCGTGTTGTAGAGATAATGGGCCGACTTACCTCTCGCCTTGTCATATTCCAGCAGTCCACCTCCTTCGGTGGCCACATAAAGTATTCCGTCGGCTGTCTCCGCCATAGGGCCGAACACACCCGAAATCATTTCATCCTCGCTGCCGTTACCTTCATGGAGAGTGAAGCGGTTGTTGTAGGGACTGTAATAGTCCGCCCCTCCTGAATATGTCCCGACCCAGACACCACCGCTCCTGTCCACGCAGAGCGAGTATATGGAGAAGTGACTGAGATTACCGTGAGCCTTATCCGCACGCGCGAGGGCTGAAAGTGTCCCGGTCTGTATATCAATATTATAGAGTCCGTCAAACGTACCGATGAGTATACCTTCGCCATTACTTGCAAGAGTGCGGATATTGTCGGTCGAGAGCGAGGAGTTCAGCCGGTTATAGATACGGCTTTCCCACTTTCCGAGGTCAACCCGCGCAACACCGCCGTCAGCCGTCGCCACCCATAGCTCCTTCTTGTCACCGTCCACAAGAATATCGGTAACGTTCATGTCCGGAAGCAGATTGGATCTATCGAGACCTCTCACGTTCTTGAATTCGGGGTCACAGAGATAGAGACCCTTATTCTCAGTGCCTATGACCATGCTGCCGTCAGGGAGCTGATTGATGACGGTTACGGCTTCATCGTCAAGCCGGCCGTCAAGTTTCAACGGTTGTGCCAGCTCTGCCTCAGTCTCGAAAAGATAAAGACCGCGTGCCGTCCCTATCCACAGACGGCCCTGATTGTCGATGAAAAGTGAGCGTACACCCGAAGCAAGCCACGGATAGTCAGGCGCGGTGTAGGACTTGATTCTGTCAGTAGCGATGTCAAGGCAGCCGAGTCCGCGCGATGTTCCGATCCAAAGATTTCCCTTCTTGTCCTCGATCAGAGCGGTAATCTGACGGTCAATCAGGCCGTTACCCCCGTCGCTGCTCGACGGTTTGTAGACCTTCATCGTACCTCCGTCATATTTGTTCAGACCATTGCGGGTGCCGAACCATATATATCCTTTGCTATCCTGATAGATTTTCATGACGGATTTCTGCGACAACCCTTCACCTATACTGATATTGGAAAATCGGGGTGTCGCCGACTGCTCCGCAGCCATCGTAAATCTCACGCCACATACAAGGGCGAGAAGGAGTATCAATACCACTACTCTGCTTTTCGAGTCTTTCATGGTCAACAATCGGATTTCTTAGGTTTTTCTTTTTCCTTTTTGCAAAGGTATATGTTTTTCTATAAATTTACAATCCTACAAAAGATGCCTTTCAAGGTGTTGTGTTTAGGTTTTGTTCCAAATTCTTTAAATATCGTCCCAAACCCCGCACTCGGTTTACCCGACGGCTTACCGCTGTTACGCACATCGGTTTTTTGTCGTAATTTTGTAGGAAGATACACTTAAAACCTCACTATTTCAACATTCATGAAAATCGGAATATTCTCAATCATTGCCGCAATCTCGTGCGCACTACCCCTCTATGGCACACCCGGTGCGGATGTAAACGTCAGTGTCAGGAACGTGGCTCCCTTCGCCCTTCCCGGCCACGTCGTCGAAATCGACGGCACCCGTATTCTCCCACGCACCGGACGCGACTTTACCGTCACCGCCACTGACGGCTCGCAGCTTCCTTCGCAGCTTACACACGACAATAAAATCCTTGTCCACACCGACCTTCCAGCCGGAAGTTCCACGCAATTCATCATCTCTCCGGCAAAGGCAGCCGGTCAGTCGCTCCTGACCGATACAATCTGCGTCGCGCAGATACGTCCCGACAAACAGGACGATTTCGCATGGGAGAATGACCACGGTGGCTACCGGCTTTATGGACCGGTCTACCGACGTGGCGGAGGCAAAGTGAGCGGCTATGACATCTGGACCAAGTCTGTCCCCTATCCTACCCTCAAACAGCGCTACGATGACCATGCCGCCTACGGAATGTCCTACCACAAGGATTTCGGCAGCGGTATGGATGTCTACACCGTAGGGCGCACACTCGGAGCCGGCATGAACGCGCTCATCGACAACGATACTATATGCTATCCCTGCGCCTACGAGAGCTGTGAGTTTCTCGACAACGGCCCTCTGCGCGTGACTGCGAAAGTCACCTGCTATCCTGAAACAATCGGCGATGACAAAAACGTAGTTGAAACCCGCATAATCACTCTTGACGCAGGTTCGTGGCTCAACAAGACCACCGTAAGCTACGACGGTCTGACCAAACCTCATCCACTCACGACCGGTATCGTCGTCCACAAGCAGAATAAGAAGGCATACGCCATCGACCCGGGAAACCGTTATTTTGCCTACGTTGATCTGACCGACAATCCCGCCAACGGCAACGGAGCTATATTCATCGGTGTTGTCAACCCGACGCTCCCCGACAGCATCACCTACGTCCCACTCACTCCCGAAGTCGGCGATGCAATAGGTCAGGTAATGACACACTCTACCTATAATCCCGGCGAAGAATACACTTATTACTGGGGCTCAGGATGGAGCAAAGGTGGCGTGAAAGGCATGGACGCATGGCGTCGCAGCCTCACCGAGCAGTATCAGCTCCTCAACCAATACCCCCTCGAAATCACAATCGAATGACCGTCAGTAGATAGTTGGTCATTTAAAAAGACCATATAGGATAATTAAAAACGTTCTTTCCTTTTTTCTTATGATAATAAATTGTGATACCAATTGCTAAAGCTATGCTTACAATACGAACTATATTCGATATTAAGCCACCTGCTGCCACTTCTGTTCCCGTCACATTAAATATGACCCATGCAGCATTCATCAAAAAATGGAGCCCGAATACAACCCATAGGTTAAAGTTCCAAGCAGCATACATCCAACTGAAATATAATGCTCCTATAAATGTAACTCCAAAAGCAGCCAAGCTTGAAAC
>JAAVCM010000004.1 GCA_014802345.1 Bacteroides sp. | reverse complement strand
ACATATCTTGGCGAGAGTGTCGGTAGCAATGTGGCGTTTTTTGAAGATGTTATACACCGTCGGTCGCTCGCGGTGCAATGCCCGGGCAAAGTCGGCGGGTTTCATACCTTGTCGGCGCATCTCCTTGTTGATTTCTTCTCCGATATGATATTCGCGCATATTGTGTATGATATTGTGTTTCGGTTGATTATGATGCAAAGATAAGTCGTTTTCATGAGATTCGCGCTGATTTTCGATGTCGGAAATTCCTGACACTTCACCCGATGAAGCCTCTTTGTTATCGTGACTCTCCTCCGCGGTGGTATCACCGGCTCGTTTCGCAGCACACTTCGCCTGAAATTCTTTCAATGCCTCATCATGTTCAGGCGTGCCCGGCTTGTATTTTACCACATCAGCCAGCCACGCGAGTTCTTCCAGGTCTCCGTAAGAGGTTCTCATGCTGTGGGGGTAGTTTTGTCAGTATACTTTGAAAGGTCGATCATCTTGTGCCACTCCGATACAGGTATGCCCAGCTCGTTGAGGCGGTCGATCCTACTTACTATTCTCATGGCATCCTCTGTCTCGAAAAAGGCCAGCTGATCCTCATCAAAACTGTAGAAGTCGTCATAGTCCGGATAGTCCTCATCAATNGAGGCNGCNGCCCACTTAAACCTTGATGACATACAACACTCCCTTGAGGCTTCGCTATAGAACCTGGGTGCGGGATGGCACTCGTATTCTTCATCCTTGTCCATAATTCTGAAAAATTCGTAATCTCCATCATCATAGTTCGGCGGAAGACATATCTGAGTTATGCCATAACTCTCGAAGAGTCTGACTACGGCCTGCAGAAGTTCCGTCAACAGCGGAAAATAACGGTCTTCATAGCAATTGCCTTCTTCTTCGATTTGCATTTTGAGGTCGATGATTTCCTGACGGATTGTAGCGCTGTCCTGATTCATAATGTCGGCGTGATTTAAGAGTGATTAATGATTTACATTGCAAAGTTACTTCATGGTAGCGGGATGCGTGCCGTTTCGTGTGTCGGAAAAATCTTACAATCTCTGTCAGGTTGCTCCGTCAATCTCCTTGCCTGTCCTGTCGAAATATCGCCACTCACTGTCAAGACCGCCTTCACGTGCGCGCAGTCTGTTAGCGTCGAGCGTCTCGATGTCGTCCCACTCGGGTTTGAGTATCCACGAACCTGCCACGTCAATAATGCCCCATTTTCTACCCACCAAGGCAACAGCCATTCCTTTGTGAAACCACGTCAGATCGTCAAATGTCGGCAGGATTACCCATCGGCCCGAGGTGTCGATGCAGCCATACTTGTCACCTACTCTCACATGAGTGATTCCCTCATCATGATTCCATTCCCACACGTAGTCAAACCGTGGCTTAATCATCCACTCACCCGATTGGTCGATACATCCCCACTTGCCGCTGTCGTCCTTCACCCATGCCCTCCTGTCAAGGAAAACGCAGGCATCCTTAAACCGTGGCGCGATTACCCACGCCCCTCTCTGATCAATATATCCCCATTTGCCATCTGACTTTACCAAACCGAAATCTTCGCTGAAATCCTCGGCCTCTTCAAACCGCGGCTCAATCACCCACGCCCCGTCCTCGCCGATATAGCCCCACTTGCCTCCGGCTTCCTCCGCAGAAAAATCTCTATTACCATTGGATTCCATATTTAATTCAGATTAGATTATTGCCATAACTTATTCTCCTTGACCAAATGTCACCGTTATCTCGCCCGCCGGAGTGCCGTCGGGGGTGAGGAGAAGGAGCTTGGAGGGGTCGTCCTGCGGGAGGAAGGTGAGTTGCTCCTTTTCGCCGATGACATGGACATGATGGATGATGCAATATGAATCAGGGTGGTCAAGCGAGTCAAAGTATTGCTTTACATTCTCTTCCGAGGCGAATTGGTGCCCCGTCGATTCGCCAGTCCACGCGAGGGCCTCGGCGATGGTGAGAAATCCTCGTTCTTCTATTCGGTCGCCTTGCGACAGCTCCACATACATCCGCTCTGGATAGAAACGTCCCTCGGCATCGTTGGTGTAGTATTCCTCAAGAAACGCCATGAAATAGTAGCGCAGCGACGCGTAGCGTCGGCAAATGGCATAGACTATCTGATAAGGGGGTTGCCATTTGGTCCATGTAGCGAAGTCGAGACATCTGTCACCAAGGCCTATCGTTGCCGTGTCGATGTATCCGGCGCAGAACGTACGTTGAAGGTCGCAGTCCAGAGTTTCGGCAATAGCTGTAAGAGACAGCTCCCCGTCAGAATCGACCGGGAGACTGGTCAGCAGAGCATGGGCGGCCTCGATATCGGCCGCCCTGCCCGCAAGAGTAAACTTTGTATAATACCAGTTTGCCATTCTTACAATTAATAGTTTCAGGTATTTATCTGGTTTTTAGCCATTACCTGACCAGAATCTTTCTGACTGACCGACCGTTTCGGACTATATAGATCCCCTTCAGAAGGGAATTGGCATCATCCGGATTCCCTGAATAATTCAGACGGCCGGTAAGGTCATAGATGGTAATCGTGCCATGGCCTTCAGCCTGAATATCTTCGATCGTGGCAGGATCATCCTCCTCACCTGAAGGGCCTTTCGGACGAAGATTGATGATTGCTCTATGTGACTTCCAAAATTCGCTATCCCAGCCGGCACAATTGTAGTCCTTATCGGCAACTTGCAGAGCAGTGATCTTAAAATATCCGTCGCAGGCTCCACCCCATCCCCAGTTCATGTGAAAATACCCGTCTTCGTACCCGTCGCATACCCACGAATGACCTGATCCATAGGCATTCTGGGCATCGTAGGGCACAGGCCATGAGTGGGCAACGCTTTCATATATGTCGTTTTCCCAATCTTCCTGATTATCATAGTTCATGCGCCATATAAAATCGGCACTTTCATCATAATTATAGTGGCGTACCAGACGCGTCATGATATAAGAAGGGTGAGCCCTGCTTTCATTTGTGTAATATTGCATATTCGCCATATAGCCGCATATTTTCATCAATCTGGCCACTTCCGTTTTCTGCTCCTCGGTTTCGTATCCATCAAAACTGTATGTCGGACACAGATTGTCGTAATTGATGCGGCAGGTGTCGAAATCAAACACCTGATCACAATTATTATCGAAGATTCCTTCAGGAAAGTAGTCTGACTTGTGGTAAGCCATTATCTGCGCCATCGTTACCGCCACGCATCCGGAGGGTGCGGGCTGACCGTCCATTGTATGGCAAAACATATTATAGGGATACCATTGATTCCATCGCGTCTCGACCAAAGGCTCAATATTGGCTCTCTCTTGACTACGGCTCCGTGCCGACCGGCAGTCGATGTTGTTCTGTTCGGCAAACTCCAATATTTCAGCGTGTGACTTCATGAATGTCGCAAAGTTTTCCGGTATATTTTCAGGGGCAATCATCCCCGTCCGGCTGTAGCCGATGATACTGTCGGTCAGGTCGGAGGCCGAGACTATGACAAAGCCGCCTCCTGAACGGTTGAAAGCATAGTAGCTCCCCTCGGTTTCCGAACGGCTCATTGCCGATAAGGCAGGCGACATCGCGGAGCGTACGCCCATAAACTGAGCTGCTTTCTGATAAGCCTCGTCCTCGCTGATACGCCGTGCCGACATCTCAACCGACACCACAAGGATAAGGACAACTGCGAGTAAATATTTATACATCTGAATCATAATATATTATCAAAAGTCGGTTATCTATTTCTTAAAATTATCAGCCGGGTCACCGGACCACACCGGCATTCGGGCGCTCAGGCGCGCCTCTGACCCGGCTGATGGAGATATAGCTTGAAGAGAGGTATTACATCCACTCCCAATATTCTTCACTGAGACACCCCCAAGGGACATCTACACCCGCTGCACGGAGTGCCTTTTCGAGTGAATTGCTGTCAACACTTGAGCCCGGAGTAGTCACGCGGATAGTGTAACCTTCCGGAATCGTGCTGTTCATGTGACGCTTAGCGCGCACGGTCCATACTTTTGCCATGTCTGGTATGTTTTTAAGTTGATATTAGAGCCTACCGCCTTTCCAGCGCCTCGGCTTTTTCTGATGTTTTGGATTTAACTTACGCAAGATGCTTACTCTTCGTAATCATCGGTATCATTGCCATCAAAATCGTCGTAACATTCCCAGTCAAATGGCTTCGGACCGAATGTATATTGAATACCCAATTCTTCGAACAATGATGCATAGTCAATGCCCGATTTGTAATTCCGATTTTCTGCAGCAGATGTCAGCGCTGCCTGTAGTTCTTCCATCATAGAGGAAGGTGTGGCTGCCGATATACCATAATGCTG
The DNA here is from genome assembly GCA_014802345.1 of Bacteroides sp. Classification (GTDB taxonomy): domain Bacteria; phylum Bacteroidota; class Bacteroidia; order Bacteroidales; family Muribaculaceae; genus Duncaniella. The sequence goes on along the minus strand of JAAVCM010000004.1, from coordinate 65,648 downwards.
AATTAGAACTGCAATATCTTTTATCGAGTCGCACGCGATTGTGGAATGGATATGATAACGCACCGCATAGTTCGAAATTATCTCATCGGTGTCGGGGTCTATACTGATGTTATTAGTTTGTAGCCACCCATTCATATCCTCAAAGAGGATAAAACTGGTTAGATGTAATCCTATGGGACGCAATTCCGACACTGTTGTAATCCGCACTTTCCGTCCTAACACCATCCCCTCAACGCCATCAGAAATGACCTTTATCAAGGAGGGATTCACTTTCATTTTGGACAGGGCACGAGTGACGTCATTTTCGCCACCCCAGTCAGAAACAGGAATATTATGGCTGACATAATACTCTATGGCCTGATACATCGCGTCCAATATTTCGGCATAAGGGAAAGAATCGTCGTAGTTTCCATTCGGATAGAAATCGCTTCCAGATTCGGAATACTTCACATAGTCACTGTTTTTATCAATTGTAACATAATTAACGCGTGTCGTGTTACCACCGTCCCATCTACAATCGACGCCTGACGATTGGGGCGTATTTATGTAAAGTACCGGTATATCGTATTCTTCCAATAACGCGCGCATCGCCAATTGAGTTCTGCGACCTGCTATCTTGAGGTGTTTCGAGAATTTCTCGGCATCCATCTTAGTCAGACCGAATTCTTCGGTGACACACTGTTGGGGATAGTCCACAGGCACGAAATCAGGTTTCTTAACCTTATCCCATTCCGTTGTTGGTATGCCGCCCTCCAGATTTGCATTTATTGTCTCAGCGAGGAGATTATAGCAAGATGGATAGTCTGTCAGCTCGAGGACTGCTAATGGGGGAGTTTCATTTTCCTCCATCATAAATTCAAATTTGCTGAGTTTAGAGCTATCTCGATTATATACTATATACCGATACTCTACATCTGTGCCCCAAAATGGGTCCTTTCCCATGTAGGCCTTCTTCAGACAAATTACATATATGCCAAACTTATCAAAAAGATTAGCAAAAGTGTCTGAACACATCTTCAGTGCGACATCATACTGATTACGAGTTCTCCTCTCGGCATCAATACGTGCCAGAATTTGTTCTTTTGTTATCTTATCCATTTACTGTGGAATAGTATTAGTGCCTACCGCCTTTCCAGCGCCTCGGCTTTTCTGTTTTATTTGGTTTAGAGATTTATCGGTCGAAGATCCATGAAAGGATGCCTCCGAGGATTGAGAATACGAGCTGGAGCAGGCCGATGATGATGTAGCCGGCGAGCAGGGCGATGACGAGTCCGAGTGCAAAGAATATCATAACTCAGGTGTTTGGAAGTTAGAGGTTCATTATTGATTTCAATGCAAAGTTACCGCTCTGCCCGCAAACGGCTGCCGTTTTCAGTGTCGGAAAAAATTGACAAGTTTGTCAACACAATTTTCTCTCGACACCATCTCAATGATGGCATAATCACTCTCCGAGTCATAGTCTTCTACGCCGGCAAAGAAGTCATTTGGATAAATGACCGCCCGTGAGGAATCGCGGACCGACTCCAACTCGTCGAGCATCTGACCGACGCGGCGCAACTTCCCGACTGTATCGGAATAGCCGACAGTTCCGGCGGTCACCTGTTTGAGCTCGATAGGAATCAGTCCATGCGAAAAATCCTCACGGGCGAATATGTAGAGGTCTTCCGGGAGAGACTTCAGTTCGGAGAAGAGAGAAGCAGCCGTCATCGCATCCTCGTTGAAGCAATCCACGAGGTCAATGCGCTCAAGCATCTCCTCCGAGGGCTGGAAATCCCAATCGACGATGATGACATATCTCTTGCCTTTGAGCAGCTCGATAGACTCGTCAATCGTCGAGGAATCATAGTTATAGACTATGTTGAACCTGTCATCGAATATCGTATTCTTGCCGATGGTTACCCTCTGAGAATGCTTAATCAGTCGCACAGCGGCATCCCGGAGGATGTCTGACGTGACGACAGAATCGGTACGCACCACCAGCGGGCGCTCGGTCGCTACACCGCCGTCGGCCGTTGCCACAATCCGCTCCAGAGTCGGGCGAATGGCAAGGCGATTTTCTACATTGTTCATTACTCTAATATAGTTAAAGATTAGTCTCTGATTTCAATGCAAAGTTACCGCCCCGCCCGCAAACGCCCGCCGATTTCAGTGTCGGAAAAAATTGACAACTCGACTATTTATCCTTACTTACAGGGAGCAGTATGGCTTTATGATATTGTAATAACACCCATCCGCGCATAGTATGTATGAGTTCAAAGCATCCTCTGAATTCATAATACTTATCTCCGATGATGTTACATACCTCGGAATTCTTGAATGGCGCAAACACATAGATATCGACTTTTTTGTCGTTGAAAGTCTCCTGAACAGGATAGTTGGAGATGAGTTCTATGAGCTGCTGTTCAACTGCCTCTGCTCCGGGAGTTGTTTCTGTCCTTAGGATATAGACACCTATATTATGTTCCTTTCCGTACATGGTGATACCACCGTACATAGTATCAACACCAGTTGTCTCAACTTGTCCGGAATGATTGGGTGCCACATTATCCACAACAAGCTGTGCAATATTGTTCAGCTGTTCTCCTTTTTTGAGGTAATTGGCTATCAGTTCACCCTCTTTGATAAAACCTCGGTCAATGTAGGCCTCGACTGAAACTGATTTTTCAAAGTTGCTCTGTTTTGTCATTTTGGTAACTACGTCGTCTATCATCTCAACGACTTTGTCGCTGCTATCGGCATAGTCATCTACACATTCGTCTAAGAGTCCCATGATATTATGTTTTTATATGTGCCCCATGACTTCAGGAAGGACGTTGATACTGAAAAACTGTCCCGCAGTGGATGGAAACAGAAGCGTGAAGCCACATTGTTGCTCGCTCCACCGTATGAGGCCTTCGCATTGCCCTGTCAATCGAACGAGCAACGAGACCCCACGCCGTATGTATATACACGCAGTGCATTCCATCTCGGAACGCACGGATATTACATACCCATGAGCATCATCGTTGCATGGTCCTGATTGACTTGAAAGTTGCGAAGTTTCATACGGTCAGAAACCAAGCGCCAATAACGCTTTTTAAACTATGTCCGGAGATCGCTATACCGGCGATGTCCTTGCAATCCCACTCATTTTCCGACGTATGGCGATTCCCACTTCGGAACGGCGTGATTTCTCTGCAAATATACTAAATTTGGCAAATTTGAGTAGGATTTGGCTACAAAAATTTGGTTTGATTGAAGTTTTTTATATTATTCAGCAGACAAATTGTCCTGAATGTAACATAATGACGTCCTTCGGGAAGATGGGTATTGCATTTTTCAACCAAGGAGAGTAGTTGTAAGATGCGGTTTTCGCTGGAAATGATGTCACATGTATTAGCTCCGGAGATATAGGTTGACGCCAGTTTGAGGCCCACAGATGTGCGGAGCAATGGGGAGGGTTACGACCTTAGCACAGAATATCATAACTTTTTCAATTAAGAGTTCTTTTTGATTTCAATGCAAAGTTAGTGCTCCGCCATTACTCAGCAGCCGTTTTCAGTGTCGGAAAAAATTGACAGAATTATTCTTGCTTTTCAAGCAACATGGTTATGACGATATGTCTAGTCTCTCCGTTATGAAAAAGCGGAGTTGTAGTGATTTGTTTCACAATCCAGCCAGCAGGGATTTCCACATTGCCCGGTTCTCCTCCAGGTCTATCGGTTATAGGCCTACTTGAACCTATATGTGTCAGCAATTTCTTGACTATGATTTTCTGTATGGGTGATATCTTTTCCATATTTTCACCGTGAACGATTTGTTCATTCGATAAGTCCGTTACCTCAGCAGTAGCCATAGATTCTTCACCAGAAGGTTCTGAATTTATTCCTGAGTCAAGATCATCTATAAGATCGTCAAAGAATCCTGTTCCATTTTTTGTCATAATGTTACTGTTTTTTGATTAGTATTTCGGGTATTATATTTTGATTACATTAAGCCAACTAATTATATATTAGCGAAGGAGCATGTATCTGTCTGCAAATATATCAATTATTCTGAAAAGCCGCAATATTATTCCAATAGTAATCTGTACTTCACAAATGAGGCTTGATTTGGATTTATGTGCCATCTAAAACCATTCCAGCGATTTATATGTTGTAGTAACAAAAAGACATTGCTATGACAAGGAAAGAACTCACCGACATTATTGCCGCAAAAGTGGCAGATGTCATTAATAATCCCGGATTCTGGGGCGAAGATCCTCAGATAAGCATTATCCCGACAACGTTGCTGGTCGGTATTGAACGCCACGAAGATGCGGAACGCTCGATTGCGTACAGCGACTATGCCATTGAAGCCGATGCCGTGGAAGACGGCGACTATTCGGAGGATACGGCTGATTTCCAATCCGCTTCCGATCCTGACCTTTATCCGGCAGGAATATTGATCGACTATGCCGACAAGAAGCCTGATTTGGAAAAGATCGCCAGACTGGTCGACAAATACATCCCTCAGCGGGAGGAAAATCTCTATGCCGAGTAAAAGCCGGATTTTCATAGTAAGACTGTCGGACAATCTTGGCTTACAATAAAATAATATGAAAATATAAACCACGGCCTTGAAACAATCAGATACAGGCGATTGACAAGCGGTAAAAAACAGGCTTGTCAGTCGCCTTTTTCATACGGATGAGGATAATCATTACGTTTCATGAATTAAGTGAGCATATTTTACTTATAATATTGCATTTTTCTTGTAACTTTGGGGGGAAGATATAGCATATAGTCACTACATTTTATGAATCTATCGTTGAATTTAAGCATTGCTCAAAATTATAAAAGCAACACCTAGCGATCAAGGGTGATTACAGAGACGTGGGTGGATGAAAATATGTATTGTCCTATTTGTGGTGCCTCACATTTGCATCACTATGAAGCCAATAGGCCGGTAGCGGATTTCTTTTGTAGCGAATGTCAATCTGACTTTGAATTAAAGAGCAGAGAACGCAAAAACAGTAACTTCAATAATATCATACCGGATGGGGCATACGATACCATGATCAAACGCATCACATCAATTGACAATCCGAATCTGCTTGTTATGAATTATTACGATTCATCTGTCAGAAATCTAATCTTCATTCCTAAATTTTTCTTTGTCCCGGAAATCATTATCAAAAGGACTCCATTGAAGAAAGATGCAAGGCGTGCCGGATGGACCGGATGCAACATCGACCTCGGACAAATTCCGGATGATGCAAAGATTCATATAATTGAGAACGGCACTGTTATTTCCCAACCTACCGTCACAGAGTGTTATAACAGAATACTATCACTACGGACAAATAATATTTCCACAAGAAGATGGCTCATAGACACCATGTCATGTATCGACAGTATACCTACGGATGAATTTACCCTAAAAGACCTGTATGCCTTCGAAAACTTTCTAAGCAGCAAATATCCTAATAATAACTTTATCAAGGATAAACTTCGGCAACAACTCCAAATTTTAAGGGACAAGGGATTCATTGAATTTACCTCCCGTGGCCACTATCGAAAAATCAAATCATAATAATCTCAGCATCGGAAAAACCGAACGCAAAATCAGCAAAGTCACCGTGAGAGTGTTGTGAAAATCGGGATACAAGAATTTGAGAGTTGATAATTGTGCATTAAATTTATATCTTTGTAATCATATTCTCCCCTAATCCAGTAAAACATAACATCATGCAAAAGACCATATATCTTGCCGGGGGGTGCTTCTGGGGTACCGCCCATCTGTTTTCGCTCGTCCCGGGTGTCGAGAAAACCACTGCCGGCTATGCCAACAGCATCGTCGCCGATCCTTCCTACCGCCTTGTATGCACCGGCACGACCCACGCTGCCGAGACCGTCAAAGTGGACTACGACAGTGATGCCGTCGGTCTCTCCGACCTCATCGCCCTCTATTTCAAGAGCATCGACCCCCTTGCCGTCGACCGTCAGGGCAACGATGTCGGCACCCAGTACCGCACCGGCATATACTGGACCGACCCTGCCGACGCGCCCGTGGTCGAAGCCATGATTGCCACCCTCCAGCGCCGCTACCGCGAACCGGTGGCAGTAGAGTTCGGCCCATTGATGAATTTCTACCCCGCCGAGGAGTATCATCAGGATTATCTCGACAAGAATCCGGGTGGCTACTGCCACGTCGACCCCCGGCTGTTCCGCGAAGCCCGCGAGATGAAGCCACGCCAACCGCAGACCGACCGTGAGGAACTCCGCTCACGCCTCACCCCGCTGCAATGGGAGGTGACGCAACACGGCGCGACCGAGCGTCCGTTTGACAACGAGTATGACCGCGAATTCCGCCGTGGCATCTACGTCGACATCACCGACGGCACTCCCCTTTTCGTCTCCTCGCGCAAATTTGACTCGGGATGCGGATGGCCTGCATTCTCCCGTCCCATCGACGACAGTCTCATCACCGAACACACCGACACCTCCTTCGGACGCATCCGCACCGAAGTGCGCTCTGCAAGTTCGGGGGCGCATCTCGGTCATGTCTTCCCTGACGGCCCCGCCGAGGATGGCGGCCTGCGCTACTGCATCAACTCCGCCTCGCTCCGCTTCATCCCCGTCGAGCAAATGGAAGCCGAGGGCTACGGAGCATATATCCCCCTCGCCGAATAGCCTCCTCCTGTCCATGATGTCGATAAATCGGCGTATACGTCTCAACCTTCGGGGGCGTACCGGCGTTCTTAGAATAGAGCCTGAGAAATCAATTCACGGCTCCCAAAAGACAGACTATTAACGAAAAAGACATATAATCATGGACAACAAAGAAGCAAAAGAACTCGTCGGGAAATTCGAAAAGAAAGTACGCGAAGACCTCATCAGTTTCCTTCAGAAGAAGGAAGCTCTTGATGCGCACGTCCCCGAATGTCCCGATGTCGAGGAAAAATGGGGCGAGATAGCCCGAAGCTATATGCCCGACGGCGCGCGCGAATTTAAGGACTACCCCGTGGTGTCGCTCGGATGGATGATGCTCATCGGCATGGCGATGGCCTACTATTGGGACACCGATTGGGAGAAATATTCCAAGAAAACCGACATCTACGAGGAACTGCGCGACAAGAAGGGCTACGACAACATGGACGAGACAGTCGTCGAAGGTCTCCTCGGCTACACCGGCGAAGCTGCTGAAAAAATCACTGAACTCGTTGCCGAATGTGCCTCGCGTGTCTACGGGCTCCTCAATCACGAACACGTCGAGCCGGGTACGGAAGCTGCCCTCGGCTGCTACATCGCCGCACTCAATCAGCTCTATCTCGCAGGTATGGCCATGGAACTCAATGCCCTCGGCTATCACATGACCCCGCTTCAGAACTCGTAAGGAGACAACTAATCTGACCAGTTTGTAGGGACGTGCCGTGGCGCGTATGCCGAATTGAATAGTTTAAAAGTTTAAAGGGTTTAGAGTTTAGATAATAGCATAGGATGGTAATTTTATCCTCCGGATACTGTACTCTATACTTTAATCTCTATACTACACACTATTCAATCCGGCATACGCACCACGGCGCGTCCCTACAAACTTAGTTTAACATATTTGAAACCCATCGAGGTCTATACCCTCAACGGCATTAAAATCGCCGACAGCACCGACTCCCTCCCCGCCGGACTCTACATCGTCCGCCATGGCAACACCGTCAAGAAAATCGATGTGAAATAACAATCAATAATCCCCATAAAACATCCCTACAGACAACGCAGCCCCGATTCGGAGCTGCGTTGTCTGTATCCATACATTTGTGTAGTAACATTTTGTGGTGCATTATCACTTGTAGGGACGCGCCGTGGCGCGTATGCCGGATTGAATTGTAAAAGGGTCCGGTTTACCTAAACCAAACGCCCCCACTAATCTTTTGGGCTTAAAATTTTCCGGACGGCGGCGGCATCGTGAGCGAGCTGTTCACGCAGCTTTTCAACAGACGCGAAACGTCGCTCCGGCCGGAGGAACTGCATGAACTCTACCGTCACCTCCTCATCGTAGAGATAGCCGGTATAGTCAAGGATATGCGCCTCGATGGAAAGTGTTGCCTGTGCATCGGGGTCACTGACAGTCGGGCGGAACCCTATGTTGACCATTGCCGGACGGCGTTTGCCGTCAGGGGTAACGACGAATGCCGCGTATGCACCCGGCTTTGGAATCAGAAGATCCTTGTCGGGGATGCTCACGTTGGCGGTCGGGAAACCGAGTGAGCGTCCAAGTTGCTCTCCCCTCACCACAATCCCGCGCAGACCGTAGGGATGGCCAAGTGCCTCGGCAGCCTTCTCCGGCGCACCCGAGAGGAGATGGCGGCGGATGATCGAGGAACTGACCGGTGACCCTGCACCGCGATATTCCGGAGCGGGTATCACCTCGACCCCGACCTCCTCGCCGATGGCGCGGTATTCTTCCAGAGACCCCGGACGGTCATGGCCGAAACGATTGTTGAATCCGAGGACAAGGGTGTCGATTCCGTATGACTTATGGAGCATCGCAAGGAAATCGCGCGCGCTCTTGTAGCGCAGACGGTCATTGAAATTGAGGATTATTATATCCTCAGCCCCCGACGCACCGAGCCGACGCAGGCGCTCTTCAAGCGAGGTCAGCAGCCCCGGAGCTTCCAGCGGCCGCACCACCGAGAGAGGATGATGCGAAAAGGTGATGACCGAAGGAGCCAGCCCACGGGCCGACGCTTCGAGACGGAGATAGTCTATGAGAAACTTATGCCCGGCGTGGACACCGTCATACATTCCTACGGCTGCTACGCGCCGGCGTGAATTGTCGCTCTTGGTTATGATTTTCATAAGTGCTGTTTGGAGGAGCGTGTCCACTCCCAGGCAGAGGGTGGCCTACACGCAAAAGTCTGAAAGATTAATCACTATTAAATTAACACGCGGAAAGGGCGCGGTGTTTAGTCCTCCCTGAACTCCGAAAGCAGTGTGGTGAACTCGTCGCCGGGACGGACAAGGACGGCCTTGAAACCGAAGGAGCGCGCTGCGTCGACGTTGGATTGCGAGTCGTCGAAAAACAGTGTCTCCGATGGGACCAGTCCCCCCTCGCGCTCGGCATAGTCGAAAATCTCCTTGCCCGGCTTGCAGCAACGTGCCTCGTAAGAGGTGAAGATACCGTCGAAATAGTCGGCCATCTCGCGCCCCTCCTTGCGGAATTCCTCGGCAATCTTTCCGTTCATCATAATGGGATTGGTATTGGAGAGGAGACAGATACGGTAGTCGCGGGCAAGTTCGCGGAGCGATTCGAGACGATGGACAGGAATACCGACAAGAAACTCGGTGAAAGCGGCATCAATCTCCTCGTCGCTGACATCGGGACGGCCAAGCAAAGGGCGCACCCGGCGGCGAAACTCGGCAGCATCAATCTCACCTGATTCAAGGGCTAGGAAAGCACCTTTCTGTCCGTAGACACCGAAAAAATCGTCGGCATCCTTCATTCCCAATTTCTCGAAGGCCCTGACACAGCGGTCGCGGTCAAGATCCATGATTACACCTCCGAGGTCAAAAAGCAAATTCTTTATCATTGAAGTAACGGTGTTTTTTAGAGTATAGCTTCTGATTTCAGGTAACTGCTCCTGAAAATTAAATGCTTATCGGGAGCAAAATTAAGAAAATATCGCCGATTTTACCCTATCGCCCAATCATAAATTACCACTACCGCAGCTCTATGGGAAAGTTTATGGCAAAAAAATAAGGACAGAATAGGCCGCGGCGGTATGGAATCTCGACGTTTTTATGTAAATTTGCACCTTAATTTTAACTGACGCGTCACAGAAGTATCTCAATCACAATCATAGAAGCGTGGAAACTAAATACATTTTCGTGACTGGCGGCGTAGTGTCGTCGCTCGGCAAAGGAATCATCTCATCATCACTTGCCTGCCTGCTCAAAGCTCGCGGATTCAGGGTCACCATCCAGAAATTTGACCCCTACATCAACATCGACCCCGGGACACTCAACCCCTACGAGCATGGCGAATGTTATGTGACCGTCGACGGTCACGAAGCTGACCTCGACCTCGGACATTACGAACGTTTCACCAACATCCAGACCACGCGCGCCAACAATGTGACCACCGGCCGCATCTACAAGAGCGTCATCGAGAAGGAACGACGCGGCGACTATCTCGGAAAGACCGTCCAGATCATCCCCCACATCACCGATGAAATCAAGCGCAACGTCGTCGCCCTCGGCAAGACAGGAAAATTTGACTTCGTAATCACCGAAATCGGCGGTGTGGTCGGCGACATCGAGTCGCTCCCCTTCCTTGAAGCAGTCCGTCAGCTCCGCTGGGAGCTTGAAAACGACTGCATCTGCGTCCATCTCACCTACGTTCCTTTCATCGCCGCAGCCAAAGAGCTGAAAACCAAGCCCACGCAGCACTCCGTCAAGCAGCTCCAGCAACTCGGCATCCAGCCCGACGTGCTTATCCTCCGCACCGAACACGAGATACCCACGGCAATGCGCAAGAAGATAGCGCAGTTCTGCAACGTAGCTCCTTCGGCCGTCATCGAGAGCCGCGACGCAAAGAGCATCTACGACGTCCCTGTCCAGATGCACGAGGAACATCTTGACGAAATCGTCATGCGCAAACTCGGCATGACCCCGAAAGGTCAGCCCGACATGGGACCGTGGAAAGAATTCCTCACAAAGATGCGCACCGCCGAGAAGAAAGTGCGCATAGGCCTCGTCGGGAAATACGTCGAGCTTCAGGATGCCTACAAGTCCATCTCGGAAGCCCTGTTCCAGTGCGCCACCTATTCGGACCGCATTCTTGATTTGGTCTATATCCACTCCGAGCGCGTGACTCCCGAAAATGTCGGCCAGCAGCTCGGTGACCTCGACGGCGTAATCATAGCCCCCGGCTTCGGGCAGCGCGGCATCGAAGGGAAATTCACGGCACTGAAATGGTGCCGCGAACATGACGTCCCGACCTTCGGTATCTGTCTCGGTATGCAGTGCATGGTCATCGAATTCGCACGCAACGTACTCGGGCTGCCGCGTGCCAACTCGACCGAAATGGAACCTCACACCCCCGACAACGTGATTGACCTCATGGAGGAACAGAAATCAATCTCCAATATGGGTGGTACGATGCGCCTCGGTGCCTACGACTGCCGTCTCACCCCCGGCTCACGCGCAGCGAAAGCCTACGGCAAGACGGACGTGATGGAGCGCCACCGCCACCGCTTCGAGTTCAACAACGACTATCGTGACCGCTTCGAGGCCGCAGGAATGAAATGCGTGGGCGAGAATCCGGCGACACACCTCGTGGAAGTCGTCGAACTCCCCGACCACCGCTGGTTCATCGGCACCCAGTATCACCCCGAATACTCCTCGACCGTCCTCTCGCCATCTCCGCTTTTCATGGATTTCATCCGTGCGGCGATAGCCTACGGCGAGGAACGTGACCGGAAATAAGAATCATTAACCTTAACAACCATACCTCAGTCTCTACCCGTAAACCCAACTCATGGACAAAAATTCAATCATCGGGCTCCTGCTGATGGGCCTAATCATCTTTGGTTTCACCTACATCAACCGTCCATCTGCCGAAGAGCTCGAGCGCCAGCGCATCGAGCGCGAACAGATGGAGGCTCAGGAGGCAGCCAAAGCAGCCGACAACGGCGCTCTTAAATTCGACTCCATCACTTCGGCGGAAGTCGCAACCATCAAGAGCACCGTCCGCGAACTCGGTGTCACCGACACCCTCACCGGAGTCTCGACCCTCCGTCTTGACAAAGTTGACCTGCGCCTCACCTCCGGCGGCGAACTTGAAGGCACAGTCGATGCCGACGGCCGTATCGTCCCCGTGGCCGACATCATCACCAACTCCTCGGCTCTTCCGGTGACCGTCGGTATTCCCGCCACTGCCAATCTCCGCAAGGCACTTGCGACAGTAGCCCGCTACCGCGGCTTCGCCCGCCATCTTTCAGGCGACAGCACCACTGTCAAGCTCGAAAACAAGCTCCTCAGTCTTGAACTCTCGAACAAGGGTGGTGTCATCTCACGCGCAACCCTCCGTGACTATGACAGCTACGACTCAACAAAGGTTACGCTGCTCTCGCCCGAAACCGACCTTTACAGTTTCACCCTCACCTCGGCCACTCAGCGCTTCGAGACAAGTGAGTTCTACTTCACCCCCGTGCAGCTCAACGACACGACCGTCCTGATGAAACTCGACCTCGGCGACGGTGCGATGTGGGGACTGAAATACACCCTCCCCGCCGACAGCTATCTGGTCAATGTCGATGTGGTTCAGGAGGGTATGCAGTCAATCATCCCCTCGTCCGTTGCCTCGATGGACTTCAGGTGGCATCAGAAGATGCGCCGCAACGAAGCCGGGCGCGTGTTTGAGGAACGCAACTCAGCCTTATATTATATGTATATCGACGGTGATGTCGACAATCTCAGCGAAAGCGGCAACGACGACGAGGAAATCACTCAGCGACTCAAATGGATAAGCTGCAAGAACCAGTTCTTCTCGGCTGTCATGATGGCGCGCACGAGTTTCACTTCCGGTCAGCTCAGAAGCTCCGAGCTGAAAGACAATCCTGACTTCATCAAGGAGATGTCGATGGACATGACGCTCGAATACTCCGCATCGGCCGCCAACCCCGCTGCCTTCGTCATGTATCTCGGCCCCAACTCCTACCCCGTGATGAGCGACATTGAAAAAAATATTTTCCCTGAGGAAAATATGCACCTCACCAAGCTCATCCCCCTTGGCTGGTCGATGTTCCGCTGGATCAATACCCTCATCATCATTCCGGTGTTTACCATTCTCGGCAGCTTCATCTCCAACTACGGCATCATCATCCTGCTGCTCACCATCTTCATCAAACTTATCCTGTTCCCCTTCACCTACAAGAGCCTCATGTCACAGGCCCGTATGCGTCTGCTTGCTCCTGAGATCAAGGCTATCAACGATAAGTATCCCGGCAACGAGAACGCCATGAAGCGCCAGCAGGAAACCATGGCACTCTACTCGCGTGCAGGAGCCAACCCGCTCTCAGGCTGTCTGCCGATGCTTTTGCAGATGCCTATCCTTGTGGCCATGTTCTGGTTCTTCCCCTCGGCCATCGAACTGCGAGGCGAATCGTTCCTTTGGGCAAAGGACCTCTCCGCGCCTGATGCCATCATCTCGTGGACAACCAACATCCCATTCATTTCAAGCACCTTCGGCAACCACATCAGTCTTTTCTGCCTCCTGATGACCGCCACCAACATCATCTATACCCGCGTGACCATGCAGACGCAGAACTCTTCGGGTATGCCGGGAATGAAGTGGATGATGTACCTGATGCCGGTTATGTTCCTGTTCATCTTCAACAACTACGCCGCCGGTCTCAGCTACTACTACTTCCTCTCGCTCCTCATCACTATCATTCAGACCTACATCTTCCGTAAAGTCGTTTCCGAGGAGAAGATGCGTGCGAAGATGGCAGAAGCCGCCAAGAAGCCTAAAAAGAAATCCAACTTCATGGCCCGTCTGGAAGAAGCACAGCGCAAGCAGCAGCAGATGCTCCGCGAACAGCAGAAGCGTCAGGGCAAACGCTGAGAATAATTATCTACCCCCTGCCATATTAACTGATTGACAGATAATTGTAGGGACGCGCCGTGGCGCGTATGCCATATAAATGAAAATCAGCCGATTACATCAACGGTTTCAGGCTGATGGATTTTAGCCGGCATACGCGCCACGGCGCGTCCCTATAATTATCCCCATATCTTCCACGCTGAATTTCCGACCAAAAAAACAGAGTTTTAGTAAAATTTTTCTGTTAAAAAGTGTATAGAGTATTTGCAATGTCATAGCTTACTCCTACCTTTGCCAACAATTTAAGGTCATTATGCCGGCATAATCGCCTTCGTTTCCAATCACCAACACATCATCTATGAAGAAAATCCTCATCTCGGCTCTCTGTGTTGCCGTCCTCTGCGGCTCGGCAAAGGCCGAAGGTTATCAAATCAATTCATTATCGGCAAAGCAGATAGGCATGGGTCATACAGGCATCGCGCTCAAACTCGGTGCTGAAAGTATGTTTTTCAATCCGGCAGGTATGGCATATATGGACAAGACCCTCGACCTCTCCGGCTCAGTGACCGGCATCATGCCGACCTGTACTGCCACCGTCGACGGCCACGACTACAAGACCGACAACGGCGTGGCGACCCCTATCGGTGTCCACGGTGCATTTTCAATCTACGACAATCTCAAAGGTGGCATATCATTCTATACCCCTTACGGTTCCTCGATAAACTGGACCGATAACTGGCCCGGCGCTGTTCTCAATCAGAACGTAAACCTGAAAGTCTTCACCATCCAGCCTACCCTCGCATGGGCCATCACACCGAAACTGTCGGTTGGCGCCGGTGCAATGATTTCGTGGGGCACTGTGGACCTAAACAAAGGTCTTGTGACAGCCGCGACGACCGACAAAGCCATCGAAGCTCTCAAAACCCTCCAGCAACTTCCCGCTGAGACTCCCGGATTCGGACATACCACCCCTGCATCGGTCAACCTCAACGGTAAAGCCGATATGGTGGTCGGTTTCAACATCGGTGCAATGTACAATGCCACTGACCGCCTTACCTTCGGAGCTTCTTACCGCTCCCAGATGAAGATGAAGGTCAAGGCAGGCAACGCATACGTCAAATATGCCAATGCGATAGCTCAGGGAATTCTTGGCGAAAGCCTTGACCTCATAAACGAAGCCAACTTCAAGGCTGAGATGCCCTGTCCGTGGGTGATGGGTCTCGGCGTGTCCTATAAGCCTGTGGATCGCCTCACCCTCGCTTTCGATGCACGCCTCACCGGATGGCACGCCTACAAGCGTCTCGACATCGAGTTTCTTGCCGAACAGCTCACCCCCTACAATCAGAATATCGTAAAGAAGTATAAGAATTCGTGGTGCTACTCGCTCGGTGGACAGTATGCCGTCACCGACCGTTTCGATGCACGTCTCGGATTGATGATTGACACATCCCCCGTCAACGATAACTACTACAATCCTGAGACCCCCGGCATGACGAAAATCGAGCCGACCGTGGGCTTATCATTCCGCCCGCTCCCCTCCCTCTCGATTGATCTCGCGTTTATGTATGTAGCCGGACTTGGCGTTGACAATGCCTCGTGTGAATACTCCGACCTCCTCGGGGCTACCATGATTCAGAAACTCACCGCTGCCGGTCTGCCCCAACAGGTAGTCGAGGGTATGGGATTCAAACCGACCGGGACATTCACAGCCGACTATAAGCTCCATGCCTTCATCCCCTCAATCGGCATCAGTTACAGCTTCTGATTTCCTCTCCCTGCCACAGCCATAACCTCATTACGACAATAACATACAGCAATAGGTACAAGTTTCCATTCAGACGACAGGCCGGATCCTCCCACCCCCAAAACGGAGTTTCCGGCCTGTTTTCTCTTTATTTGGATAAATCGCGTTAAGGATACCAATCGCCAAATCTATCTCAGGACTATTAGAGGGATTTTTAATTGGATGGGGGATTTTTTGCCGTTAAAGGATTTTTTGCGTAATTTTGCAGATAATCACATATTAGGTCGGCACGACTGGATTCAGCGTGTATTTTTCCACAATTCATCCATTAGGTTTTCATCAATCATTATGTTCAGGACATTTCTATCAGCATTATTTCTAACTGTCCTCGGACTCGGTCAGAGTTTCGGACAGTCAAAGTCGATTTTAGGAACTCCTTCGACACGTTCTGATATTTACAACTACATCGTCCCGGCTGTCACCGCAGGGGATGAAGAAATCATTGACCCGTCCTTAGCCGAAGGTGATTCGGCAGCGACAGACTCAATCACTTTCGGTCCCCTCCCCATCGACAGTCTCCTCAACACAATGTATGTCCCGACCACTCCCCTGCCCGCCTACTATTTCCGCCCCGTGGTGTTCGACTCCTTCCAGTTGCTCGACACCCTCCGTCTCCCTTCGCCCGACGGAGGCGTATCGCTCACGGACGATGTCTACGGATGGCTTGCGACCGACAATTACCACAACAACCTCATCCGGCGTGCAAAGCAGTCGTTTGTAGTCAACCTCCCTGCAAGTGTACTTTTCGATGAAGCCCATCTCCCTGAGCCTCCGAAGAAGTTCGAGGCAAAGGTCGACCCGGAAAAAGCTATAATCATCATTGATGAACTCCCCATCAAGGAAGCTCCCAAAAAACAGATGGAAGTTAACTTCCAACGCCGCCACTGGCTGCGCACGTTCAACGGTTCGGTACAGTTCTCGCAAGCCTACGTCTCCCCCAACTGGTATCAGGGCGGTAACAACAACATAAACGTGCTTGTCAATCTTTTCTACAATGTCAAGCTCAATCCCGCCTTCCACAAGAATTTCCTTTTCGAGACTTCGTTCCAGTACAAACTCGGCATGAACGACGCTCCGAACGATTCACTGCGCAACTACTCTATTTCCGAAGACCTTTTCCAGTGGAACCTCCTTGCGGGCTACAAGGCTTCGAAATACTGGTACTATTCGACCAACGTTTCGTTCAAGACTCAATTCCTGAACAACTACAAGCCGAATACGCGCGACCTCAAAGGTGCCTTCCTCTCTCCTGGCGAACTTAACGTCGGTGTCGGTATGACCTACAACTTCGCCAATGCGAAGAAGACCTTTACACTCGATGCCTCAATCTCTCCTTTCTCGTGGAACATGAAGACCTGCATCAACCACAGGATGGACGAGACTTCCTACGGAATCAAGCCGGGACGCAAGACCGTCAGTCAATACGGTTCCAATGCAGAAGCCAAACTCTACTGGGTTCTCACCGACAATATCAATCTCCGTTCACGATTCTTCGTCTTCACCAACTACGAGTCGGCCTACGGTGACTGGGAGAACACGCTGTCGTTCAACATCAACCGCTTCCTCTCCACCCAGATTTATGTCCATCTGCGCTACGACACGAACACTCCGAGCAATGAAGACAAGGATTGGCACAAGCTCCAGCTTAAAGAAATCCTTTCATTCGGATTCGCTTATAAGTTCTCTTCAATCTGATAAGCCACTCCAAACCTCCAAGCCGTCCTCCATACATCGTTACAGCCACTTTCATCAGAACCCATGCGCAGTGTCCTCTCCATGCTGTCAGCCCTAATCCTGACCCTCCTGTTTTCAGGAGGCACACTTTCGGCTTCCCCAATCCCGAAAGGCATCGAGGAGAAACCGCTTGACAGGGTACCACAGCTATCGGAACGTCTCCCGGGCTACGACACAGTCTCAGAAGTGACCGAGCGTATGGCTGAAATGCCGCTCCACTCGATTGAGGGGCTTTGGCGCTTCGCCGCCGAAGGGACACTTATGGCGATAGAGAGAACGGACGACCGCGGGATTCCGGCAGATGAAGCCGGCTCAGTCACCTACCGCATGGTGGTTGTGAGTGCCGCCGACCTGTCGCTAAGACCCGGCACCGTCATGGGCTACCTGTCACCGACGGCTAAACGCGGGGTCTACGATGCACGGCTCTATACCGGACGGACCGACGCCGGAACCGCCCTGCACTCTCCCCGCACCTACACAGTCACCCTCACGGACAGCGACAGCCGCCTTTCACTCAACCGCTACGGGACATCCTACCGCTTCAACTGGTGGAGGCTCCTACCCTATATGTATAGCCGCCTTATCAGCCGCACCGACAAGAAGGCATCCGGGATAGAAGGGTGTCTGAGGGTCTACCCTTCTCCGGCCATACCAATGGAACCGCGCTATCTCTGAGCCCACGGCTACTGACCTCAATCAATCACCCCTCCACCAGCAATCCCTACCCTCACAGATGACACCGAACACTCGACGCTTGAATCTGGCGCTCCTGACTCTCGCGGCTCTGCTGACGGCTCCCAATGCCGCCGGTGAGAAGACATTGCGGGGGAAACTGAGGGTCAATCAGGAAATGGTCGGTGGAAAGAGCGGAGAGAAGGCAAGTCATGTTGTCTTCGACACAGTGAGAGTCACGTCGCAAGCCGACATCAGGCTTTCGGGTTACGACAAGCCTCTGAATTCACGGACGGAGAGCCTTTTCGTCACCAATCTCCTTACGCGTGACATCACGGCAATCGAGCTACGGATGAAATACAGTGATATGAACGGCCGTCAGCTCCATGAAACGACCCGCCTCATCCGCGCCGACATTCCGGCTGGCTCGACACGGCGCATCGACTTCCCGTCGTGGGACCGGCAGAACTCCTTCTACTATCATCGCAGCCGTAAGCCGCGGAGCGCCAATGTCACCCCCTTCAAGGTCGGATGTACCGTAACAGCCTATGTCTCTCCTGCATTTCCGACCGATTCAATTGCGGATTGAATCAAAGGCATCATTCTGAACACAATATTTTCAACCGAATATCCGTATTAAGAAAAATGAGTGACTTTCTTTCACAACATCATCTTCTTGGCCTCACCATAGGTATCTGCACTTTCCTTATAATAGGAATCTTCCATCCTGTCACAATAAAATGTGAGTATTACTTCGGGACCCGCTGCTGGTGGTGGTTCCTGCTTCTCGGCATAGCCGGCATAGCGGGTACACTGCTTGTCGACGATGTTTTCTGGTCTTCGCTGCTGGGAGTGTTCTCCTTCTCATCATTCTGGACCATCGGGGAGATTTTCGAACAGGAGAAACGTGTGGCCCGAGGATGGTTTCCGGCCAATCCTGCCAAAAAGAAAAAAGTTTAATATCTAAACAACTATGACACACCTAATCAGCAAAATTCTTCTCTCAGCGACATTTCTCTTTCCGGCCATAGCCGTGACCGGCGCGGAGAAAGAGGTTGAAATAATCAATCACCATGACGGCATAAACCTTGCCGGAACGCTCTCGACTCCTGACTCCGTTCAGCCAAAAGCCGTCATCGTGCTGGCAAGCGGAAGCGGTCAGCAGAACCGCGACGAGGAAATGTTGGGTCACAGACCTTTCAAGGCCATAGCCGACTATCTGACAGCCAACGGTTATGCCGTCCTGAGGATGGATGACCGCGGCATCGGAGGCAGCGGCGGAAACTTCCACACCGCGACGGCAGATGATTTCCTGCGCGACATAAGTGTGGCGCTTGCCTACACCGACAGTTGCTTCGCCGGTATCCCGACCGGTGTCATCGGTCATTCCGAAGGCGGGACCATAGCCATAAGGAGCGCCGCAACCGACGTTAGATGCGAGTTCATCGTGACCCTCGCTGCCCCGGCATGGGAAGGAGACTCAATAGTCATGTCACAGTCACGCGCGCTGGCCACAGCCATGACCGGACGCTGGGACGGCGAAAAACTCCAGCGTTCCATCCTCGACATAGCCAAATCGGACACTCCGTTCAAACAGGCAAATACCATGATTTACATGAGTCTTGCCGAAAGTCTCGGTGAGCAGGCAAAAGTGTCGGCCGTTCAGCAGCAGCTTGCAGCTCAGGTCGAGGGTGTGCTGTCACCGTGGTACCGCTCAATGCTCCGCTACAATCCGTCAGACGACATAAAGGTGGTCAACAAACCTTGGCTTGCGCTCAACGGTAGTCTTGACACACAGGTACTCCCCGGAAATCTCGATACCATTTCCGAACTCAATCCCGGCGCAATCATCAAGCTCCTCCCCGGCCACAATCATCTCTTCCAGCGGTGCAAGACAGGACTGGTACATGAATATGAAAACATCTCCGAGGACATATCCCCGGAGACGCTTGAAATGATTACCAAATGGCTTGACGGACTCTTTGCCAGAGAGGACACTCTGGAGAGATAAGGTTTCAGCGAAGGCGTGCGCCGACCTGACGAGCTATCTCCGCCATACCTTTTACCGATGGATGGTTGGCACGTTTGTCAATGTTTTCGAGCATGATTGTCTCCACGCCGTGACGCTGGCATAGTGTCACGATTGACTCCGTGATTTCAGGACGCAACTTGTTGTTGACAATAAAATAGACATCCGTCCCGGGATAGTAGTCACTGACGGTCGTGAGCAGGAGATCGAGGGCAGGGCGGAAGGTGTAGAGGTCCGGTTCAGAACCGTCGGGAGCCTTTCCGTCCTCGCCGTTATATTCCCCGACTTCGACACCCGCCCACGAGTCATTCGTGCCACCGAATATCAGGATTATGTCGGGCGAACCAAGCTCCTTGGCTCTGGTGATGAACGAGCGGTCGGAATAATCCTCGCCGCGATAGCCACGGTTGCAGATTGTCGCGCCGGAAAATGAATTGTTGACGACGAGGCGCAGATTATTGTCGTGTATGAGCTGCTGCCACCACGTCTGCTTCACGTCACTGACATCAGTCCGCTGAGGGTCGGGGACTTTGAAATACCAGACGAAATTGGTGTCGGGGGTGACGTGACCCTCGAAGGTCGAGTAGGAGTCACCGAGAATCGACACACCCGGACGCGGACTGAGCGCGGGGAGCGAAAGCGGAAGCAGAAACAGAAGGACTGCAAGCAGAAGGAAGGATTTACGCATAGATTACAGGGGTTTGAATGAAGTGGGAATACTTATGACGAGAACTGTATATTATATAGGTTGAACGTAAGGACAGAAACGAATATTACACTTTATATTGGCATTTTTTTGTAATTTTTCACTCATTTTTCCCTCTGTGCAATATGATTTTCAATAGCTTCATTTTGAATTAAATGGAATTTATCGTACTTTTGTGCGTTAATTCCGTTCAGCCGCTCTGACCGGAGGGACTGACGCGCGATATTGATGTCAGAATTTAACCGCTTAAATCAAAAATCATCTAAACATAAATGGCAACATTAGAAAAAATCCGTAGCAAGTCTGCCCTCTTGCTCATCATCGTGGGAGCCGGTCTGCTGGCTTTTATCATCGGTGACTTCTTTACTTCCGGCCGCACTCTTTTCGGCACGGGAACTACCATTGCAAAAGTCGACGGTAACAAAATTGACATTCAGGAATTCCAGCGCCGTGTGCAGGATGCCTCTCAGCAGGCTCAGGCTCAGAATCAGCGCATGGACAACGCCGTGCTCCAGCAGCAGGTGCTGAATGCGATGATTACCGAGAAACTTTTTGATCAGGAAATCAGAGACCTCGGTCTGACCGTGACCGATCAGGAACTCACCGACATGATGGTCGGCAAGAATTCACAATATGTCGACCGCATGGTGCAGCAGCAGCTCGGTGTACCCGATGCACGCACCGCCCATGACATGGCTTTCAATCCCACCAAGTACGGCATGCAGCAGGCTCAGGCCCAGCAGCTCCAAGCCTATTGGATTGACCTTGAGAAATCGATCGAGCGTATGCTCCTCCAGCAGAAATTCCAGAACCTTTTTGCCGGCACACTCGTGGCCAACGAACTTGACGCGAAGGCTCTCTATGACGACAATGCTGCCACAGCCCATGTCATCTATGCAAAAAAATCATACTCATCGCTCAAAGATGACGATTTCGAGGTAAACGACAACGACATCAACGCCCTCTACAATAAGGACAAGGAGCGCTTCGCCATCGACGAACCTACCCGTGTGGTCAACTATATCGCCGTCAACATCATCCCCTCTGAGGCCGACGTACTCGCCGGACAGAAGAAGGTCGAGGATGCCATCACAGCCCTCAACGCCAATCCCGAGCTTCAGGGTCTCGCCGATATGCCCGAATTCGTCACTGACCGCCGCAAGGTGACCCAGACCGATGTCAACAAGCAGAGCCGCCTCAAAGCAGCACTCGACAGTCTGTCGACAGGCCGTGCGACCCTCGTCAGCAAAATTGGCAATGACTACACCATCGCCAAGCTCTTCGCCAAGACTCAGGAAGTGGCAGAGGTCAAGATTGACTTCCTCGCCGTTCAGGGTTCCAAGAGCCAGATTGACTCGCTTGTCGGCAGGCTGAACTCAGGAGTTCCGTTTGACAGTGTGGCAGCCTCTCCCCTCGTGGCACAGTCACAACAGGCAATGGAGGTTTCGCTCCTCGATGCAAACTTCGCTCCTATGAAGGAAATCATCGAAGGCCGTGCGACCGGCGTATATTTCACGCCCGACACACTCGCAGAAGGTGGCCGCATCTTCCGTGTCAGCGAGCGTGAGGCTCCTGTCACTGTCTATGACCTCGCTACCGTGACCTTCACCACCGAGCCGTCCAACACTACCATCAACGAACTTGATGCTGCCCTCCGCAACTATGTCGATGCCAACAAGGATGCCAAATCTTTCGCTGACAACGCACAGGAGGCAGGCTACACTACCTTCCCCGCCAACGTCACGGCTTCGACTCCCATGATCGGCAACCTCAATGACAGCCACGCAGCCGTCGCTTGGGTGATGGATGCGAAGAAGGGTGCGGTTTCACCCGTGTTCGGCGACGTGCAGACAGGCCGTTTCCTCGCTGTCGCAGTCAACGACATATATGACGGCGGCTATGTTCCCGCACGCGACGCACAGATCCACGCGCTCCTCGCTGCTCAGGCCCGCAACGACAAGAAGGCTGCCAAGCTCATGGCTGACTATGACGGTAAGGCTAAGGACGTCGCAGGCTACGCACAGCTTATGAATGTATCAGTCGACACTACCACTGTCAACTTCGGCCAGTATATGGTTCCTGGTCTCGGTATGAGCGAGAGCGCAGTTCAGGGTAAGATAGCCAACGCTCAGAAGGGTGCAGTCGTTGGTCCCGTTCAGGGCAACAACGCAATCATCGTTCTCCAAGTGACCGACATCGACAACGAAGGCCGTCCCTACGACTTCGATGAAAACTCTGTCCGCTACAATCAGCAGCGCGGTGCTGCCCGCATGATGAATTCTCTTGACCGCATCCTCCTCGGCAACAAGAAAATCACCAACAACATCAATAAATTCTACAAGTAATCCCCCTTCACCGCTACGCGTAAAAGCGCGTATGCCCGCCGGGATAATACGGAAAAAAATGACATCAGCCTGATTGATTTCAGGCTGATGTCATTTTTTGTATCGGCAGTTTAGGCAGGGTCAGCCTAAGGTCAGGCCGAGGTCGTCGATGAAGCTACGCATGGAGGGAATGTTCTCAATCATGTGGGTCAGTACCTCACGCTCATTCCATGTGTGGGGCGATGCGTCCCCCTGATTCTGCTCAAACGTCAGATTGAAGTGGTCATTTTCAAGTACATTCCTGATGAAACCNACAAGTTCAGAAGCCCTCTGCTCGACAATGTTGAGCTGCATTTCATTCTCGACCATCATCTTGTAGATATGTCCTTCGACCTGAGAGGGGAAGGATGCACGCATAGTGTTGATGAGGATATGCTCTGTCGGNTGCATCTTCATGAAATCCTGCCACGCCTTGTTGAGCTGTTCCCGGGTNTAAATGCCGTTGCGCAGTTCGCGTGTAGCCGTCGGGCTTACATTCTGAGCGTTCCCAGCACCGGCAGACTTCGAATTGTTTATNGAGAATGTGGAGGTCGGGCGTTTCACCGGCCGTTTGACAGCNGGANTGCCNGCAGGAGCCGGAGCCGGAGGCGGAACCGTACCGTTTCCGTANCCCACGGTCGGAGAGGAGGCCACATAAGGAGCAGACTNAGGAGCGGAGGGATACTGCACACGCGGCGTTCCCGCCGGCTGCTGCACAGGTTGCTGGACAGGTTGCTGGACAGGAGTAGAAACTACCGGACGTGGCTGCTGCACAGGTTGCTGNACAGGAGTAGAAACTACCGGACGTGGCTGCGGTGCAGGTGCAGGGGTCTGAACGGNTTGCTGAGTTGAGGNNGCAGTGGGNGCGGAGGCTTGCGTAGTGGCGGTCTGGATTTTCTGTAACCGCCCCTCACCTGCGCCACCGTTATTNGGGGAGGGGCTTGACAATTGGCATATTTTCGCCAATGTCAGTTCGACAAGAAACTGCTTGTTGGAGGCGGTACGGTAGTTGAGATCTGCCTCGTTNCAGAGATTCATGGCTTTGTAGATGAACTCCGGCGAACACTTCGCCGCCATNGCNGCCATTGCCTTACGAGCCTCGTCGTCGGCTTCAAGAAGCACCATCGTCGATGGGTCGCGCGCCACCATGAGGTCACGCATATAGTCCGCAAGCCCGTTTATGAAAAAGTGAGAGTCAAATCCCCTGTCACGGATTTCCTTGTATATCAGCCATGTGTCAAGCACCNTNCCGGCAAGGAAGCAATCAAGNAGCTTATTGTANTAATTNTAGTCGAGGACATTTAGGTTCTCGATTGCGCTCTGATATGTNATGTTTCCGCGCGAGGAGGCCGCCACTTGGTCGAAAATCGAGAGAGCATCGCGCATCGCACCGTCGGCCTTGCGCGCGATGACATTGAGCGCAGCAGGGTCGGCAGTCATTCCCTCCTGAGCGGCGACGTATGATAGATGCTCAATCATATCGCGGACGGTTATACGCTTGAAATCGTAAATCTGGCAGCGCGAAAGGATGGTCGGGATAATCTTGTGTTTCTCGGTCGTCGCAAGGATAAAAATGACGTAGGAAGGGGGCTCTTCAAGAGTTTTGAGGAAGGCGTTGAACGCCGCAGGCGACAGCATGTGGACCTCATCGACGATGAAGACACGGTAGTTGCCCTGCGATGGCGGAACCTGCACCTGATCGACAAGCTGACGGATGTCGTCGACACCGTTGTTGGAAGCCGCGTCAAGCTCTATGATATTGAGTGAATTGCCATCGTTGAACGCACGGCAGCTATCGCACACGTTGCACGCCTCGCCGTCAGCCGTAGGGTTGGAACAGTTGATTGTCTTGGCGAAGATGCGCGCACACGACGTCTTCCCTACCCCGCGTGAACCGCAGAACAGATAGCTGTGCGCAAGCCTGTGGGTAGCAATGGCGTTTTTGAGTGTAGCCGTTAGCGCCTTCTGTCCCACGACGCTGTCGAAGGTTGCGGGACGGTATTTTCGTGCCGAGACAATGTAGTTTTCCATATCTACAAATTTACACAGAATTCCCCGGTTTTCCAAACAATCCCCCGATGAAAGAAAACCTTTATCAGAGGCTACCGGCAGTTAAACCTTTACAGAATAAAAAAGTCTTATAAAAAAGACTAAATCCTGCGGTGGAGGGGGATTTGAGGCTCGGACTTATGGATTTATTTCGTATATTTGTATAGAGCCTGTCGGAAGATAAATTTTCTTGCACTCTAAATCCAATCTGATGAACTATGTATAAAGCACTTAAATTAACATTAGGACTATTAGGAGTTTTGCTGCTTACGGTATCGTGTCAGAANAAGCAGGAAATCAACGTGTTCCATGAACTTCAAGATGTGCAGAAGCTCGTGCTGGCCGAAATGTCGCTCAACAAGGTCGGAACCATCAGCGATGCCGGTGCAAAGGGTGTCGATGCCCTTATCAACGGTTTCAAGGTCGGCGACCGCATTGCGGCCTACTCTTTCCATACCTATCTGCAAGCCTACGTCGACCTCGGAGAGNTGCGCGACGGNGATGTCGAGGTGGATCACAAACGTAAGTTCGTCAGACTGACTCTCCCTGCCATAAGGACACAGTATATAGGCAGAGACCTCGGTGTGAAGGAGGAACACTACCGCGTCACNGGCTTCCGCTCACAGATTACGGCTCAGGAGCGTGCGGCACTCAAAAATGCCATGAGCAAGGCTNTGAAAGAGGATCTGAGGAAGAATGACGAATACCGCTCGCTGCTCGTCANNGAGGCGCAGACGAAAGCCAGAGGCTTCCTGACCATCCTGCTGAAAAGCCGGGGCTACGACAGCGAGATAAATTTCAGATAGAACAGTCATGCACCCGGCGACTGGCAGTGGTTATCATAATTAAATTTGTCACTATCTCCGATTTAAATTCCCTATACGGCAATGATAAAAAAATATTTCAGCCTGTATGTGACAGGCATCATACTGATTGTGGTCCTCGCGCTCGGCGGAGGGCTGTNTCTCTGGCGCANCAGCACTGAGTCAACCAATATGGCTATCTCGGAAACAAAATTGTCCGAGATAAAAGATATGTTGAAACTATGNACAATGGAAGTGCGCGACGATGTAGCAATCAAGGATTCCATCAACGGCAAGTGGATTTTCGCAAAGGCGACAGTCAACGGTTATATCNGATTTGACCTTGAAAAACTNGACTATCAGGTCAAGAATGATTCCGTAGTCATCATCCTTCCTCCCGAGGAAATCGAGATNTACGAGTCAAGTGCGAATAACTCTTACGAGGTNATAGACACATGGAACGCCTCGATGCTCGACCTGCGCAGAATGACGGCTGCCGAGGAGACTGCCATCAAGAAGCGCATGGCACGGAAATACAAGGCTTCATTCTATGACAAGGGATATGTGAAGCGCGCACGCGCCTCGGCGGTAGAAACCCTCAGCCGCCTCCTATCCATAATAGACCCNAAAATAACGGTCATTGANCCGCAGGAAAAATAAACGGGACAGAGACGCGTTGAGGCGCGTAGCCCTGCCACANACGACTGCTNCATAGAAGTAAACGNNAAAAATAACCGATTTTATTCTCATATCGGCTTCGATAATGAAGAATAAAATCGGTTATTTTTNNCGTTTATGAATTTTTATCCTCCTTATTTCAAGGAAGATAGTTTCTTATACAGAGCCTTATTTCGAGCTTTCGGGAGCTTTGTCGATAAGGTCGAGGAACTGGTCAAGTTTGGGAGTTATGATGATTTCAGTGCGGCGGTTACGCTGACGGCCATACTCCGAAGAGTTGTCTGCCACGGGGTTGAACTCGCCGCGTCCGGCAGCGGTCAGACGCGAGGGGTCGATACCGAAATCNTTCTGAAGCACCTGTACGATGGAGCTTGCACGGAGGGCGCTGAGGTCCCAGTTGTTGCGGATATTGGTGCGGCTGATAGGCACAGGGTCNGTATTGCCTTCGACNAGGACATCATAGTCACCNTAGTCCTTGATGATTTTGGCAATCTTGCCGAGAGTCTCCATTGCGCGGGCGTTGACCTCATAGCTGCCTGACTGGAAAAGCATATTGTCGGCGAGTGAGATGTAGACAACACCTTTAAGCACCTTTACGTTGACCTCGTCCATCTCGCTTGAATCGAGTGAACGTGTGAGCTTGGTAGTGAGGGCGAGGTTAAGGGAGTCGGACTTGGATTTAGCCTGAACGAGCTGCTTGATGTAGCGGTTGGAGGCATTGATTTCGTCAACGAGCTTCGAGATGTTGACGTTGCCTTGGGTATTCTGACTGATACTGTTGTCGAGCGACTTCTGAAGCGCCGCATAGCTGCGCTTGAGTTCCTCGTTGTTTGCACGGGCCTGAGCAAGAAGTGTTTCAAGGCTCTTGCCGTTTGCGCGGGTCTCGGCAAGCTCAACCTGCGAGGCATTGTAGTCCTTCTTCAGAGATTCATGCTCGGTCTGGAGNGCGGCAAACTTCTTGTTGCTGACACATCCTGTCAGNGCCATCAGTGCCACGGCTCCTGCGATAGTCAATGCGCGTAGTCTCATAAGTTCAGTTTTTAATAAGATAGATTGAAATTGAATTGATTATAATTTATCAGACAGGAATCGGGGAGAATGGTTTAATCATANCCCCNTNGCTTGACACACCTGCCCCCTTATTTTTATTTCGAGGGGCGGGGTGTATCGTTAATCCTCTCGGCCGGGCGGCGTTTGGCAAGATTGTCGGAGAATGTCTTGAGGTCAATAGCTCCGTTTTTGACTGCCGAGCGCATGATGCGGCGGTTGCCCTTATCGCTGGGAGAGCCTTTGGCACGCCATATCAGGTCAGCCACCAGAATNGCCTTCTCGTTGGTCGCACGACCGGTGACGGCATAGTAATCATTGTTGACCACAGCATCAATGTCACCGGCCAGTATAGCCTCCATAAGACTCTTGCCCATCGGACTTTTCATCTTGTCCACCTCCCACACGGGATAGGTGTTGAGATAGGCGAGATCGGCAGCCTCGTCCTCGGTCAGTTCGCGGCGTACTTCCGGCGCGGCACCACCCTGCTCTGCGGCAGCTATCTCGTCGGCAGGTGCAGGATCGTCATCAGAACCGACATACTGCGGGAGNAAAACAACCGCACCGACAACCACGGCAATGACGGCAGCACCGATAGCAAGCCAGCGGTATAGCCCGCGNCGNGGACGGCGGGGCGAGAGGTCGGGACGCTCGTCATCATCGTCATCATCGGCTTCGTAGTCNGTGATGACAGGTTTACGTTTGCGNGGTTCGGGACGCACCTCCGGNTCATCCTCGATGTCTGACGTCGGGAGAGTCGTATCAATCACCGGNCGTTCGGGACGCACGTCAGCCGAGATATTTTCAAANACCGGTGCCTTAGCGGGACTCTCCTTAGGAGCCTCCTCCTTAGGGACTTCAATATTCGGGGCTACCGGGCGGCCGTTGGCTCTCACATCAACGTTGAAAACCACATTATCGTCTTCCGACACCTGCCGTAGAGCGCGGAAACCATGGAAATTGCCNGCGTGGAGGCGATTGTACTCAGGGGTNTTCTTCTCTATCGAAATCTGCTGCTCGAACACACGGCCATCGCCGAAATCCAGACGCAGTGTGATGCCCTGTTCGACCGGAAGAAGTTCCAGAAGAAGCTCGTCGGTGACAAGCATCTCCTCCGCAGACTTTTTCATCCGCAGGGGATGATAGTTATTGGACTGAACCTGAATGTCAACCTCGCTTCCCGGTTCGAGATCCTTCTCATACAGCTCGATATATGGNTCCATCGTGTTGACTGAACGGCCGTTGAGAGTGATGACATAACCTTTGACCGGCGAACCTTTCGCNGACATGACTTTGAAAGGAATACGCCTCTCGAAGCGTATGCCGGTCTGGGCGGGGGTACGGATGATAATAGTCGAGCCGTCATACTTCATGTATGCCGACGGAGTGCCNACTATCACCTCCTCTTTATGGGTCGAGAAACCGTTTTTGACAAACGAGAGCTCGATGCTGTCCCCCTCGTANGCCTGAGTGCTTGACGCGATTACCCCCTCGGGACAGACAAGTGAGTAGAGCTTGCGTATGGGGACGGTCAGACGGGGCATTTTCACACCGGGACGGAGCGTAGTCGTCGCGGAAACCACGATGATGCAGCGATAGGAACTGTAATCGGGCTGATAAGGGAAAGAGAAGATGGATTCAAGTTCCTGCTGGGAGATATAGGTGCGGTAGGCTGCTTCCGAAATGGCCTCTCCCGGCTCNGGAGCATGATACATCCACGCTTCCAGACGNAANGGTTCCTCAGGCACATCCGCATCCGCGAGAGCCTCCTCGACGGCTGCGTCGGTGAGATTTTCCTCGTCGATGAGAGTCTTTTTAAGATTAAGGAATATGCCCATAAGCTGACGGCCGGTCAAGGCACATCCGTTGTCGACGAGGACGGAAATCATCATGTAGCCGCGCTCCGGATTGAACGANCTGCGTGCGATTAACGAGAAATAATGACCCAGCGGGGAGGACTGAAGTATGAAACATTCAGTAGCATTAAGGAAACGCTTGATGGCCGCGCCCGGCTCGACAAGAGTCGAGTTCCAGCGCGGATCAATGTCACTGCCGGAGGCAGGATATGAGTATATGGTTCGCGTTGCTCCCTGAAGTTCGCCTCGGAGGGCGATGTGCAGGTAGGGGTATTGAGGCATAGAAGTAATTATTGGCTTGTGGATTGACAGGCAAAAGTACTAAAAATCCCCATGCCTACCAAATGCCAGCCCNCTGCCCGGCAGGAATTTTTAAGGAATCCGTCAGAACGGAGGNGGTCCACCCGGGCCGGGACCGAAAGGAGCGCCGGGTCCACCGGGACCGATTGGCGGAGCGGGTGCNGCAGGACGTAAAGGCGGTGGAGGGGGTGTCGCAGGGCCGCCGAGAGGACCACCGACTCCGAAGTCGATACCGAACCCTCCGGGNTGGGTGAAGTTGAGATCTGTGGATGTACCTAACCACATATCTGCACAACTGCTGAGGCTTCCTGCAAGCGCAATGCCCGCGACCAGACCCAATGCGAGGCGGAATGTGTGTGTCTTTTTCATAGTCAGAATCGTTAGTGCTTATATATCTAACGCCTCACTCTGACAGAAAGTTGCCTTTAACTATACTTCACAAAAGAATAAATTCGGGCGAGGATATAGGCGGTGGTCATCGTGAGGACGATGAGGGCGGAACAGGGAACATCTATGACCGTGCCGAGAAACAGGCCGCTCATGCAGCAGAGCAGAGAGACAGCGACCGAAAGCAGCATCATCGACTTGAAACGGTG
The DNA here is from genome assembly GCA_014802345.1 of Bacteroides sp. Lineage (GTDB taxonomy): Bacteria > Bacteroidota > Bacteroidia > Bacteroidales > Muribaculaceae > Duncaniella. The sequence goes on along the minus strand of JAAVCM010000004.1, from coordinate 35,448 downwards.
NGTAAAGGTCTCGGCAACCATCTGCGGAAGCGCAAGCATCGACATCAGGAGCATGACACCGACAAGACGGATGGTAAGGACTATGCAGACCGCAACGAGGACGGTCATCATCGTNGTGATGAAAGTGACAGGCAGATGACGCACCCGGGCGAAGTCGGGGTCGAAGGCACATATTACTATCTTGCGGAAAAANAGGGCGAAAAANGCCAGCAACNCGACAGTGAATATNCCGAATGACCACAGATCGCCCCGTGTGATGGTCAGCACGTTTCCGAAAAGGAAGGCATTGAGTTCGGGGACATAACCGGGCGTAAGGAAGATGAAAAGTGTNCCTAATGCCATGCCGAGCGCCCATATAACTGCAATCGCCGAGTCCTCGCGCACGCGATGGCGGCGCGACATCCACTGCACCCCGAGCGACGAGCCGATGGCAAAGACTGCCGCCATAACTACCGGATTCCATCCAAGAAAATAGCCAAGGCCAAGACCGCCGAAACAGGCATGGGTCACTCCGCCGGAGATGGATACCAGACGGCGGGTGACGATATAGGTGCCTATGACCGCCGAAGCGACACTCAGAAGAAAGATGCCGATGAAGGCATTGCGGAAGAAATCGTAGTTGAACAGTTCCACTCTTACACTAACTTATTGAAACTTATATTAATCGCGGGATTCAGGTTTGACGGAGTCACCCGCCATCATAATCCACTCGTCGCGCAGCGTGGACGGAAGAGCCACATTGCGTTGAGTGAGTGAGGTCCCCCAGAGGTAGACTTCGGAAGGAAGAAGAGTGTAAAGGACTTCACGGAATTCCTCCTCCTCTTCCGGGGTATAGTCGTCGGGGCGGCGGCCGGCGAAGCGGTCAAGTTCCTCATCATCGAAATAGACCGGCTTGCCGTCGGGCGAGAGTCCTTTCTCACAGATGGCATGGAGTCCGCAGCACACCTCCGGTTCATCCGCGGCCGCAGAGGGAGTCTCCGCAACATCGCCGGATGCCTCCGGGTCGGGACGATGGGTAAGCCACAGTACCAGACCGGTGACTACGGTCACAGCAAGTATGATCAACGCTCCTGTCATGGCGTGTCCTTATTGGTCAACCGGCTCGGGGAGCGGTGCGTCACCGTCAAGAAGGGTGAAGCCGGCGTTGCGGAGCTCGTCCCAGAAACCGGGATAGGATTTGGCGACTACCTCGACATTACGGATGATTATCCCCGGGACAAAGATGGCTACCGGGGCAAGACACATAGCCATACGGTGGTCGTCGTAGGTGTCGAAGACCGGAAGGGTGTCGAACGGACGGCGCTGACCCTCCCAGCTTAAAGCGTCGCGTCCCTCGGGCTGAATGAAGATACCGATTTTTGACAGTTCGGTCTGTAAGGCGGCTATGCGGTCGGTCTCCTTGATGGCAAGGGTGGAGAGCCCTGTGAAATGGAAAGGTATGCCGAGCATAACGCAGGTGACGGTGACATACTGCGCGAGATCGGGAGTATCGGAGAAGTCGATGCGCAGGCGTGCATCCTGATCAGGCGACGGAACGAGGTCAGAACCGCCGTCCTCCCCTTCCCATTCAGTCGTGACACCAAGACGCTCGAATATGTCGGCGAGCTTACGGTCACCCTGACATGACTCGCGGGCAAGATTGTCGATGGTGACTGCGCCCGACGAGATGGCATCGATCTCATACCATGCCGCCGCCGCGCTCCAGTCACCCTCTATCTTGAAATCAAAGGGGCGATAGGTCTGGGGACGGATAGTCACCACATCGTCGAAATAGTCACTCTCAATTCCGGCATCCTCCATCATTTTGAGGGTCATGAGGATGTAGGGGCGTGAGACCGTCTCACCTGTGAACGTGAGCTTCAACCCATCCTTCATGGTAGGTGCAATCATCAGGAGGGCAGATATGTACTGTGAGCTTACGGAGGAATCGAGTGTCAGCTCACCGCCGTTGAGCCTGCGGCCACGGATGCGCAGAGGGGGGAAACCCTCCTCGCCTGCATACTCGATGTCGGCACCGAGCGCGCGCAACGCTTCGACAAGCACTTTGATAGGGCGGTGGCGCATACGCTCACTGCCGTCAAGGAGCAGATCGCTCCCTTCTTTCGAAGCGAAATAGGCCGTCAGGAAGCGCATGGTGGTGCCGGCGGCACCGATGTTGATTTCACCTGCATCCTGTGATGCAAGTGCCTCACGCATAGCGTCAGTGTCGTCGCACACGGCCACTTCGCCGAGAGGTTGTGCGCCGGGAGTGAGCGCGTTGATGATAAGCGCACGGTTGCTCATACTTTTCGAGAGCGGAAGGCTCAGGCGGGCTTCAAGAAAGCCCTCGGGGGGGAGTATTCGATAGTCCAAAGTGTGTTGTTTTATCTGGGAGGTGGAAAATTTTTTCGTTGGATAGGTCCCGAAGGCCTCATAATCAATGTTTGGGCTGGAAGCTGACAACTATGTTGTTTGAGGCACCGCGCCAAGGGAGAGTACCGAAGTAGCGTTTGCAGGTTATGGTGACCGGGATGTCAGACCCCTGATATTGCTGCAAGCGGCGTGCGGTCTCCTCGTCGGGGATGCTGAAATATACGTCACGCGAATAGACCCGCTCCGTGTCGGCCAACTGCGATTCGCTGACCATCTCACCCTCGAAAGTGGGGAACACTATGCCACGGCACTCGACGAGGGTCACATAGCCCGTCACATTCGACTCGGTGACGTAAGGCACGAAATATCTTATGCCTACCGTAATGGCAAGGACCACAAAAACGATAAGGAAAAACCATACCCACCCTCTGCGGCTCTTCATCTTGGGAGCGGAGGGGATAATCTCGTCGTCCTCTGACTCGTCGCCGAAGTCAAACGAAGGATAGTCATCCCTCCGATTGGTCACACCGCGGCCTGACTGCGCCGGGAGTTCCTGCCGGGGAGCAGGCTGCGTTTTCTTCTTATCTTCTGAGAAATCATGGAGAAAGTAGTCCTCATCACTATCATCAAATTTCATAAAATTTCAATTTTTATGTCGTTTAGTCAATGCTATACATCCGAAGGTGAACAGACCTTGGACAATCAGCACAAGAGTCTGGACTCCCATCAGAAGGTTAGCGAAAGTAAGCGCATATTCACGCGTAAGACCCGGTATGTCTGCCGAAAAGAGGGCTATTCCGAAAATCATTGCCCATTGATAGGGGCCTATGCCACCGTTGGAGGGGACACCCATCGAAATGCTCGTGAACACGAAGCAGACAGCAAGTGCCGCCAGACCGTGACGGCTCATCATCTCGGCCGTCAGCGGGAACGAACGCAACGCGCAGTAAAGCGCCACGATGTAGGACCCCCAGAGAAGCACCGTGTAGCATAGCCACAGCCCCTTGCCGCGCATCTTCACCACGACTGCAAAGCCTTCCCACAGTCCGGCCCATATCTTACGGAGTCTGACGATGATTTTATGTTCAGGAAAACGGATAAAGACCCACACGCATATTATCAGCGTGGCTGTCACTCCACCCCAAAGTACAGGTGAGCCGAGAAGGTCAAACAGCCTTGTGACCATCCCTCCGTCCTGCCCGAGATAGGCTTTGAGCTGCGTTCCGGCAGGGATGAAGGTCAGGAGTAGTAGAATAAGGACGGTGAGCGTGTCGGCAAGCCGGTCGGCCACCATTGAGCCGAACACCGTGGTGAACGGTGCCTTCTCGCGGTTGGCTATATAGCCTGTACGCCACACTTCGCCGAGGCGCGGGAAGACGAGATTAACCGAATAAGTACCTAAGATACTGAGAAGTAGCTGCCAGAATCCGGGACGGATGTCGAGCGCACGCAGTTGAATCTGCCAGCGGGCGGCGCGGAACGCTTGGGCAAGTAGCCCGAAGAGGATATTGAGGGCAATCCAACTGAAATCACACTCCGTCCTTATAATCTCCCACATCCGTGCGGGGTTGAGGTCCTCGTTGTGGAACAGCAACCAGCACAGCCCCACTGAAATCACGAGCGGAACGCCGTATTTCAGCAGATAAGACCCGAAGCGACGCTTGGCCGCCTTGGATGAAAGTCCGGGAGTGTCAGTATTGCTTTTCATATTTTCCACACAAAAAATCCTTAGAACAACAGGAAATCTTTCCGGAAAAAGATAAACGTTTCTTCAACCTACAAAGTTACAAACTTTTTTCCAACACATAAAATCCACCCTCCAAAACCATGTCCGCAGAGTCAGGATTGAATGAATGAAAGGACAGAAAGAATGTCAGTCGTCATATTTTATTCTGAATCTGGAGAGAATGATTTTGAAATTATCCTGAGCCGTAAAGCCAGTATCTGTAAGATAGCCTTTGATTTCCGGCCAGTTACGGAGACCGTTATAGTAAAACTTTAATTCATCAGTGATTATGAACGGCACATATAAGATAAATACCCAATTTATATCATCTTCTCGAACAGTACGAGTTTTATGTCGCGGAGGCCGTGAAAAGTGGTGTCGACGACGGCTGTCTCCTTATAGCCGAGGCGCGGATAGAAGCTACGGGCGCGCTCGTTGCAGCTTTGGGTATCGAGGCGCAGTGAGCGGCAACCGTTCTGCCGGGCGTAATCCTCATAGAAGCTGACAAACGCACGTCCTATGCCGCGCCCGGACGATGAAGGATCGACCGTCAGCGTATGAAGCACCATCACCTCATCGTCGGTCACACCGGGTGTCCACTCCGCCTGACGGTAGCTGTCAAGCTGCTCACGGTTTATTATCGCCGAGGCAAGAATAGAACCGTTATCGTCCTGAAAAACAAAAAGGTCGCCGCGTCTCAGAGCATCGGCAGCGGTGGATTCAACCGGATAGACATCAGGATGCCAGCCTATGGTGCAGCGGCCTGCACGCTCCTCCTCGTGAATTTTACGGTAGATTTCAGCGACACAAGCGAGGTCATTAGCAGTAGCTTTGCGAATCATTATGGTTACAATAGTGCGTTTAGAGTTAAGATGACTGACAAAGTTAAGAATATTCCGGGGATTTTACCTATTTTTGTAAGGTAATAACTACTAATCCGATCCAAATCATACGATGAAATATCAGGCAGTCAAATACCTATTCTCCGCACTTATCCTTTTCGAGGCCAGCAGTCTGTCTGCAGCCGACCGGGAGGTGTGGAATTTCAATCCCGGATGGAGCTATACATTTGCGGGAGAAGACCACCGCAACGTGACGCTCCCACGCGCCTTCAACGAAGATTATGCCTACAAAGTATTGATTGACAGCCTGCCGACTGATATTGTCACCTATACAAAAACCTTTAAACTGCCAGAGTCAGCGAAAGGCCGAAAGGTATTCATCGAGTTTGAAGGAGCGCGTCAGGGTGCCGAGGTCACACTTAATGGCCACCATCTCGGACGGCACGAGAACGGAGTCATGGCCTTCGGTTTCGATCTGACCCCTTATCTGAACCACAGCGGAGAAAATCATCTCCAAGTCGTCACCGATAACGACTGGGACTACACGGAGAAGAATCCTACCGATTCCGCCTCTACATTCCAGTGGAACAACAGGAATTTCAACGCCAACTATGGCGGTCTGCCTAAAAACGTCCGCCTCCACGTCACCGACCGGCTCTATCAGACCCTCCCGCTCTACTCGTCGTTTGCCACAACCGGGGTCTACGTCTACGCCCGCGACATTTCCCTGAAAGACAGGAGGGCAAAAATATGTGTGGAGTCGGAGGTGAAGAATGAGACAGGCACCACACAGTCCGTCACCCTTGAAGTCGAAATGCTTGATTATGATGGAAAAAGCATTACACGTTTCCGTTCACCCGAGCAGGTGATTCCCGACGGAGCAATGGAAGTGCTGAAAGCAGCGGATGAGGTCGGCGACCTCCATTTCTGGAGCTGGGGCTACGGCTATCTCTACGACGTGAGGACACGCCTTGTTGTCAACGGAGTGCCGACCGATGAGGTCAGCACCCGCACCGGCTTCCGCGCCACGGAATTTGCCGACGGAATGTTGCGCCTCAACGACCGTGTGATGATGGTACACGGCTATGCGCAGCGCACAAGCAATGAATGGCCGGGGGTCGGAATGAGCGTCCCGCCGTGGCTAAGCGACTATTCCAACCGCGAGATGGTCCGATCGGGGGGTAATCTCGTCCGCTGGATGCACGTCGCTCCGTGGAAACAGGACGTTGAGTCGTGCGACCGTGTCGGACTGCTACAAGCACTTCCGGCGGGAGATGCAGAGAAAGATGTCGAAGGACGGCAGTGGCGGCAGCGCGTCGAGCTGATGCGCGATGCCATCATCTATAACCGCAACAATCCGAGCGTGATTTTCTACGAGTGCGGCAACAAGGGCATAAGCGAAGCCCACTTTGAGGAAATGAAGGCTCTCCGTGACCTCTACGACCCGCACGGAGGCCGTGCAATCGGGAGCCGCGAGATGCTCGACAGCCCAACGGCGGAATATGGGGGCGAGATGCTCTACATCAACAAAAGTGCCTCCAAACCGATGTGGGCAATGGAATACTGCCGCGACGAAGGGCTACGCCGCTACTGGGACGATTACAGCTATCCCTACCACATCAACGGCGACGGCCCTCGTTACAGAAACGCCGACGCGTCAGCCTACAATCTCAACACCGACCACCTTGCAGTCGAACACATCAGACGCTGGTATGACTACTGGCTCGTCCGTCCGGGTACGGGGCGGCGTGTAAGTTCAGGAGGTGTGAAAATCATTTTCTCGGACACCAACACCCATTGCCGGGGAGAGTCGAACTACCGTACAAGCGGCGTGACCGATGCCATGCGTATCCCGAAAGACTCCTACTATGCCCACCGCGTTATGTGGGACGGATGGGTGACTCCCGAAACATCCCATACGCATATCATCGGCCACTGGAACTATGATGAGGGAACGGTCAAACCGGTCTATGTCGTCTCAGACGCTCCCCGCGTCAGCCTCCTGATCAACGGCCAACCTGTCGGAGAGGAGCGTAGAGACTATCATTTTCTACACACTTTCGACTCCATCCCCTACACCCCCGGCAATCTCACTGCCATATCGCTCGATGAGGAGGGGAATATACTTTCGGAGCATACACTCTCGACGGCAGGTGAACCTTCGGAACTGCGCCTCTCGCTGCTGACAGCTCCCGGCGGTATGGTGGCCGACGGTGCGGACATGGCGTTAGTAGAATTTGAGGTTGTCGACAAGGAAGGACGACGCTGCCCGCTCGACAACCGCAACATGACCTTCACCCTCGAAGGCCCTGCCGAATGGCGCGGAGGGATAGCGAAAGGTGAGGACAACTGCATACTTTCGACCACACTTCCGGTGGAATGTGGCATCAACCGCGCGCTCCTGCGAAGTCTTACTGAAAGCGGCACCGTCAGGCTTCGTGCCGAGGCCGAAGGACTCCCGCCGGCTCATATCGAATGGGAGAGCGCGGAGGTCGAAATGACCGACGGGCTGACCTCCTACGAACAGCGTCACACGCTGCCGTCGAATTTCGAAAGGGGCGAAACACCGGCCACCCCGTCGTTCCGGTCCGAAAAAAGGTACTTGACAGTCAAGGAAATAATAGCAGGTTCCAATCAGCCGAAGGCGCCCGACAGCATTGACGACAACGAAGCGTCGGAATGGCAGAACGACGGACGGCTATCCAACGCATGGATCACCTACGTCTTCGACCGTCCCGAACGGATTGATGAAATCTCGCTTAAATTCGCGGGGTGGCGCAGACAGAGCTATCCTATCGAGATAGTCGCAGACTCCGAGATTATATGGGAAGGGCAAACGGAGCGTTCACTCGGCTATGTCCATCTCCCAGTCCGCCCGACGGTCACCGACAGGGTGACAATACGACTGAAAGGGGCTGCGACCGGGTCCGATGCCTTCGGGCAGATCACCGAGCTTGCCGAGAAAAACGCCAATGCGCTTGACGGAAGCGACAGTAACGCTAAGGAAGGACGGCTCCGCATAGTAGAGGCTGATTTCCTCGCCAGACAACAATAGACCTGCAACGGACGTTAAAAAATCAGGAGCTTGTTTAAAAATCTTTATAATCTGGCAACTCCTTCACAAATTAAGAATCCAACAAATCCTCACAAGATGACAACTTCCGACCCCGTCATAACCGCCATAACAATCGTCTGCCTGCTCCTGATGATAGCGGGTATCGTGCTGACCTTCATGTCAAACCGCTGGGCTGTCGCGGCAGCCTACGCCGGATTCCTCGGCATAGGATTAAGCGTGGTTCATCCGACGGCTACACCACTGATATTCTGGGGAGTAGCAGCAGCAATAGTCATTGTGCTGCAATATCTTCTCCCGGTCAATATCTCCTCCTCGCGCCGTGGTGTGGGCTATATAGCGGGAGCCACTCTTGCAGGCACTTTTGTCGGACTTGCCATCTCCCACGAGTGGATGATTGTAGGAGCAATCGCCGGGGCAATACTCGGCGGGATAGCTTACAGCCGCACTCCCGCCGGGGCAGTCATGGAATTTCCATCTTCCAAATTTTTAAACTATCTTTGTGCCAAAGGTCTACCGGCAGTGGTCACTATCTGCATAGTAGGGACTGCCATCCTGTGGCTGACTGCGCTCTACTCCGTAAAATGACTTCGCGGAGACCTCTCCCCTCACCGTTCAATCAAAACTATCCCCTCTACTTACACCGACATTCCTCATGCGCTCCATCATATCCCTCATATTCACATTGGTATTATGCCTCTGCTCTCACGCTCAGGTCAACAAACTCAAACGCGAGAAACCTGACCTCGAGAAACTCCGTCTTGAAACCCTCGACAGCAAGTCGCCTTACTACTACCCGCGACTTATGCAGGAGTTTCAGCGCAACGACACGCTGATGAAAATCGACAAGTACCGTCATCTCTACCTCGGCTATATGTTTCAGGAGGACTACAACCCCTACCGCTCAAATCAGCGCGACATCAAGTACAACGTACTGACAAGCTCCAACCAGCTCACGCGTCAAGAATGTGACTCAGTGATTTCATACGCCGAAAAAGCCCTTGCTGACAATCCCTTCAACCTCGGCGAGATGGTCATGCTCATCAATGCCCTCCGTCAGAAGGGAAAGACCAATCTTGCGAATATATGGCAATACAAGCTCAACTATCTCCTGATGGCCATAGTCTCCACCGGGACAGGCGAGGACGAGGAGAACGCTTGGTATGTCATTGAGCCTCAGCACGAATATGTGTTGCTCAACATGATGGACTATACGGTCGACGACCATGTGTTCTACGACCCTTCCTACGAGTACATAACCGTCAAGGATTCCGAAGGGAAGTCGAAAGGCGGATTTTACTTCAACATAGGGCCTCTGCTTCAGGAATATTACCGCAAGCACCCCGACGAACTCTAAGCCCCCCGAGGCTTCCTCCATTCACCTTTCAACGAAACAACCCTCAGCAACTCCGCTGCATAACTTCCTTACGACATGGACTTCACCCCATACGCCCGCGCTCTCTTCGGTCACCGAGTCAACGTCTCGCGCTCATGGACCGGTCATACGCGGGAAATTCAGCTCAACGAACTCAACCGCCTGCTCAAAGCCCTGCGTTCCACCCGCTGGGCAGCCGAAAAGGGGTTGACGGATGTAAGTAACTACGATGATTTCCGCCGTGGTATCCCCACGACAGTCCCCTACTCCGAACTGCGGCCGTGGGTGATGAGGATGATTGCAGGAGAGAAAGACATCCTCTGGCCCGGTGTCACCCGTAACTTCGCACAGTCGTCAGGCACATCGGACGGAAAAAGCAAATATATCCCCGTCACGAAAGAATCGTTCAGCAGGTCGCACTATCGCGGAGGTGCCGACGTGGTGGCCCACTATCTCAGCCTCTATCCCGACAGCAGGATTTTTTCAGGCAAAAGTTTCATCCTCGGCGGAAGTTTCGCCAACGAACTGACCCTCCCGCACGGAGTCCGTGTCGGCGACCTCTCGGCCAACCTTATCGACAGGATAAATCCGNTGGCCAACCTTTTCCGTGTACCCTCCAAGGAGATAGCCCTTCTGGAAGATTGGGCTGTCAAGCTCCCGGCTCTGGTCGAGNCAGCCTCAGGGGAGAACATCACCAACATNTCGGGNGTNCCGTCGTGGTTCCTGACNGTCCTCAAACAGATCATAGCNTCCAAGGGAGCNACGACTATCCACGACGTGTGGCCGAATCTTGAAGTNTTCTTCCACGGCGGTATCTCGATGGCACCCTACCGTGAGCAGTACAGCCACATCACTTCACCGAAGATGCGCTATCTGGAATGTTACAATGCTTCCGAAGGCTTCTTCGCACTCCAGAATGAAATCGACGACCCCGCGCTCCTGCTCCTCCTCGACTGCGGCACTTTCTTTGAGTTCATCCGNGCGGAGGAGGCCGACAGTGANCGTCCTGAAATCATTCCCGCATGGGAAGTCGAGGAAGGTGAGGTCTATGCAATGGTCATCACNTCCTGCAACGGTCTCTGGCGCTATCCGCTCGGCGATACGGTGAGGATCGAATCGGTCGATCCGCTCAAAATCATCATCTCGGGACGCACCAAGAGCTACATCAATGCTTTCGGCGAGGAACTGATGGTGCAGAACGCCGAGGCCGCCCTCACGAAAGTGTGCAGTGAACTTGACTGCGAGATTGCCAACTACACTGCCGCTCCCGTCTATGCCTCCGACCATTCGCGNGGGCGCCACGAATGGCTGATTGAATTCAACCGCGAACCGGCATCGCTGACGGAGTTTGCCGAACGTCTTGACCTCGCCCTCCAGCAGGAGAACAGCGACTATGAGGCAAAGCGCAGCCACGGTATCTTCCTCGACCCCCTGACCGTGGTCAAGGGGCGCACAGGGGTGTTTGACGCGTGGCTTGCATCGACCGGCAAGCTCGGCGGACAGCGCAAAGTGCCGCGCCTCTCCAATTCGCGCCATCCGATGGACGAAATTCTTAAATTCAACAATCAATAGCCTAAAATTCTTTAACTTAAAATCGTAATGAAACACAGATTCCTTTCCACAATCGCCTCTATTCTGGCCGCAGGTTCACTGTTTGCCGCATCGCCCAAATACATCTTCTATTATATCGGCGACGGTATGGGTATGGGACAGGTGATGGGTGCCGAAGCCTACAACCGCACCGTNCTCGGCAAGAACGACCATCTGCTGATGATGCAGTTTCCGGTGTCGGCCGTATCGACCACATACTCGGCTTCGTCACCGGTCACTGACTCCGCNGCTGCCGGAACTGCCCTTGCCACAGGGCATAANACCCGCAACGGAATGCTCGGCGTGACCCCCGACTCGGCAGCCGTCACCTCGATAGCCAAGACCCTTTTTGACGACGGCTATGGTGTAGGCCTCGTGACCTCCGTCTATCCCGACGACGCTACTCCGGGTGCCTTCTATACCCATGTCCCCTCTCGCTCCATGTACTACGAAATCGGNAAGGATGCAGCCTCTTGCGGCTACGATTTCATCGGCGGTTCCAACCTCCGCGGNACCAAGAACAAGAAAACGGGCGAAAAGACCGACCTGATGGATATTTTCGCCCAGAACAATGTCCGCGTCATCCGCGGAACCGAGGGTTTNGACACCATCACGGCACGCCGTGTGCTGATGCTCTCCCCCTTCGAGGAGCGCACATCAAATATCGGCTACACCATCGACTCCATCCCCGGCGCACTGACCCTCGCACGCATGACCGAAGCCTGCATCAAGCAGCTTGANCGCAATGGCCGTGACCGCTTCTTCATGATGGTCGAGGGTGGCAACATCGACCATGCCGGCCATGCCAACGACGGCGGTACCATCATCAAGGAGGTGCTCAACTTNCAGGAGGCTCTCAAACTCGCCTACGATTTCTATCTCGCTCACCCCGACGAGACTCTTATTGTCGTGACTGCCGACCATGAGACAGGCGGTATGGGTCTCGGTAACAATGCCGTCGGNTATGACCTCCACCTCCANTACTATGACTATCAGAAGATTTCGAAGGATGAGTTTTCGGACTACTGCCGCAGCCTCGCCCGCTCCCGCAACGTCTACCGCTGGGAGGATATGGAGGATTTCCTGAAAGAAAAACTGGGTTTCTGGACNAATGTCCCCGTAACTGCCGAGCAGACTGACAAACTCAAAGAACTCTTTGACCGCTGCATCGTCAACCGCAACGGTGCCGACCAGAAGACTCTCTACAAGGACTTCGACCAGTTNACCCTNGAAGTGTTCAACGTCCTCGACAGCTTCACCGGCCTCGGCTGGACCACCAACGGCCACAGCGGTGGTCTCGTGCCTGTCTATGCCNTAGGTGTCGGCGCGGAGAAATTCGCCTCCTTCAACGACAACACCGACCTCCCCAAAATCATCATGGANATNGTCAACGGGAAGTAAGCCCAGACAAAAGAAAATCGTAAGATAAAAACTTCACCTGCCTGCACAACCGACAATCATCGGAAACCGCAGGCAGGTCAAGTTTTTTATTAGAGTATATAGGACCAAGTTGNTGTTGTCTGTTCATCAGAATATCTTAGGAAAAGGAAGGACCCGGCCGTCAGACGTATTCAACTCATTTTCCCCTGCAAATATCACCGCTCTACACTCCGCAGGCACATTGGAGAGTTGTCCCCATTTTTTAAGCCCCTTGAAATAGTCAGGGTTATATGTACTTCCACTCTTTATTTCGTAGGCATACATCCGAGTTCCTTCCGTATTGATCAAATCTACTTCCAGTCCTGTACTGTCGCGCCAGAAAGTGAGATCGGGACGNATACCTCTGTTAAGNGAATCCTTAATGAATTGGTTAATTACCATATTCTCAAANAGTCCCCCACGCAAGAAATGCGTATCAAGTTGCTCAATAGAACTAATCCCAAGCAGACTACAAGCCAACCCCGTGTCATAGAAATAAAGTTTCGGAGTCTTAACTATACGCTTATTGTAGTTATTGTGGTTTGGTTCAAGACGATAAAGTATGTAGCTCGCCTCCAGTACCGAAAGCCATGAATCAATCGTCGGTATCGTCACACCCGCTTCAGTCGCAAGTGAGGCCATATTCAGCATCTGCCCTATTCTCCCTGCACATAGCCTGATGAATCTCGTAAAACGATTCAGATCGCTTATGTTTAGGATAGCCCTCACATCACGTTCAACGTATGTGGTTATGTAGGCGGGATAGTAGTCTGTGGGAGCTATGTCTTTATCATAGATTCTGGGATAGAAACCTGTAAAAATTTGCGAATTGATAGTTTCAGGCAATCTTCCCGCACCGTNCAGCTCCGCACGTGAGAAAGGGAGAAGTTTCACAATGCCCGTTCGTCCCGCCAACGATTGGTCGATAGACGACATAAGATGAAAATTACTTGAACCGGCCAACAGATACATCCCGGTATCATTCACATCATCCACATGGGTCTGCAAATAAGAAAGCAGCTTTGGTACACGCTCCGCCTCATCAATTATCACATGATTGTCGTATGTCTTCAGAAATCCATTGGGATCCTCGGAAGCAAACGACCGCATATCAGGATTTTCAAGCGAGACATAACGATAATCCGGAAACTGGGATCGNAGCAGAGTCGATTTGCCCGATTGACGTGGTCCGGTTACGGTTACGATCGGAAATTTAGNACTAAGTTGTTGAATCTTAGATGATAATTGACGATGTATTATCATTTCTTNCAATTATAAAGTGGTACTTTAGATTTGCAAAAATACAAATTATTCATTGTAAATCAAAATATTACGCTTAAAAATTTATTTTCCATAATATTCGCAGGTTCAATCCATAATATTAAAATATATCCGGATNCAGGGTCGGTGATTACGTCCATCCTGCATCCGGATATATTTCTGAGACAGNACTACTTACTTGACCGNNACCTTGCGGACGATGGATGTGCCGTCGATGGTGACGATGTAGATTCCGGCGGGAAGGTCGATGCGTCCCGGNGCGGTGGTCTCGCTGACGGTTACGCCGCTGATNTTGATTACGNGTACCTTAGTGTCGGCCGGAGCCTCTATCTCTATTCCGCCCGCTACGGCTTTCACCGCATAGCCGTCCGCNCTTATGTCGTCTATNCCCGCGNCCTCNTTGGGAAGATTATCAACGATATTGGCAAAATTCTGCCAGTAGGGTGCGTTGCTGTATGCCTCCTTCGTCCCCTCAGGTACATAAAGAGTAGCGGCATAANCTCCNNTGAACGTNNATTCATCAATTNCAAGAGGNTCAGCAATATGGCAATATACACTTGNCAATTTCTCACAATNATAGAAAGCGNAGNTACCNATAGAAGTGACTGAANTNGGNATCNCTATGTNNGTCAGACTGNTACATTCGGCAAATGCCATTTCTCCAATAGAGATAATTGAATTCGGAAGTAATATNCNTGTTAAAGCNCTACACCACTGNAAAGTANCNNTATCGATTNCTGAGAGGGAATNTNATAACTCANCACTTNTCAGACCGGTACACATTNNGAAAGCNCCNTCTCCNATAGAAGTTACGGAATTGGGTATAATAATATNAGTAAGGGCGGAGCAATAGGTAAANGCNNNTCCTCCGATAGAAATAACGGAATNGGGAATTTCTATANCTGTCAATGCANNGCAACCTCCAAAAGCCACTTCCCCAATAGAAGTTACTGAATTGGGTATAATAACTTTTTTCAAAGCNNNACAGGATNCAAAAACNTCAGNTTCAATGGATGTCAGAGAATTGGGTAAAATGATTTCTGTTAATGAAGAACACTCCACTAAAAGCTCTTCCACCGATAGAAGTAACTGAATTGGGTATATGTAAATTTGTTAGGTTTNCACAATTATAAAAGGCNCATTCTCCAATAGAAGTAACTGAATTGGGTATCTCTATAGTTGTTAGGGTTTCACAATTACNAAAGGTATAGTTCTCTATGGACNTGAGATTACTGGNAAGTGTTATANTTTTTAGATTTCTACATTCGTAAAAGGCATTTTGTCCNATAGTANNTACTGAATTAGGAANCTCCANGTTTGTTAACCCTGAACANTCGAATGAAAGCATTATNCCCGATAGAGGTGACAGTGTTAGGAATTGTCACACTTGTCAAGTCCTTGCATCCNGCAAAGGATGATTCACCTATCNNAATTAAAGTATAGGTTTTATCCTCATACTTTACAGTCTCNGGNAGNATGAGANCACCNGAAACTTCATTAANNGATNNNNAANCGTAGTGTTCATACTTTCCNTCTCTGGTCNTNCAGGTTTTTGCNTNNTCNTCNAGGATTTTGTACCATACTCCTTCATGCTCAAAGACATCCCACTTGATGTCCTGCGCGATAGNCGGGAGCNCAAGCAGTACTGACAGTAGAAACAGTAATTTTTTCATTTTGTAATTTCCCTNTTGCCGCNTCAATCCCCGAGGTTGGCCTGTGTTTGATAAGGATAAAAAAATTAAGGTGTGAGGATTGCATCTCCGTCGTATCCTAAATTCAGGTCTTGGCCAACCTACACGATGAATACGACCGACAGCCCCACACCGATAGGCATATACTGAAGTCCTCGCGGACATAGGTATAGCTACCAATGTGGTGCTATTGCCAATCTATCTTCATCGTGTTCTAACGGCCAAGTTCGAATTTAGAAGATAAAATTTCAATAACACCTTCGGCGGAATTTCCGCCATTGAAAAAAGAAAAGAACCGGTTGAGGCTGTCGCTACAGCTTTTCTCGATTCCANCCGCAAATATACGACAATTTCCCTCCCCTGCAAAATAATCATCTTTTATTTTCACTGAGCCACTGTATTTATCCGCAGCGGTAGACCGTTAAAACAGAAACAAGACTNCTTCATTCANNCCTGATATATCCTACACTGNCTTTCGATTTTGCCATGACGGGGAAAATGAGTATTTTTGTAGCATTATGAGGCTGGAGGAACTTTCACTTACGAATTTCAAGAATATCCCGGAGGCTCGGATGGAGTTTTCGGGTAAGGTCAACTGTTTCCTCGGNAACAANGGNATGGGNAAGAGCAATATGCTCGATGCCATCTACTTCCTCAGTTTCTGCAAGAGCTTTTCGCGTGTNCCCGACAAGATGCTCATACGCCGAGGCGAGGAGTTNGCCATAGCCAAGGGCCGATATGTCCGTAAAGGGATTGACGAAGAACTGCTCTTAGGTATGTCGACTGTCCGCCGGAAGACCCTCAAACGCGGCGGCAAGGAGTATGACCGCCTCAGCTCCCACATAGGGAGTTTCCCGCTCGTCATGGTNGCCCCGCAGGACATCGACCTCATCCGCGAGAGCGGTGAGGAACGCCGCCACTGGATGGACGTNGTCATCTCGCAGAGCGACCCCGTCTACCTTGACCATCTCATCCGCTACACCCGCGCCCTCGAACAGCGCAACAAACTCCTGCGCGAAGGCTCNGTAGACGCCAACCTCTATGCTGCCGTCGAAATCGTTATGGATATGTCGGCAAGCTATATCCATTCTGTCCGTACCGAGAAGATAGCCGAACTGACAGAAATCTTCGACCGATACTANAAGGCCATCGCNGGGAGCAGCGAAAGTGTCACCCTTAGCTACCAGAGCGGTCTGAACCGCGAGGGCGCGACTATGCAGTCGCTNCTCAACGAAGCGCGGCGCCACGACGAAATCGTGCGCCACACGTCGGTAGGCATCCACCGNGATGACATCGGTATGGAACTCGACGGTATGCCAATGCGCCGCACNGGNTCACAGGGCCAGTGCAAGACATTCACGATTGCCCTTAGGCTGGCGCAATATGACTTCCTGCACACCGCCACCGGAATACGCCCGCTGCTGCTGCTGGATGATATTTTCGACAAGCTCGACTCCACGCGNGTCGAGCGCATCATGGAGCTTGTCACCTCCGACTCCTTCGGCCAGATTTTCATCACCGACACCAACCGCAAGCATCTNGACGAAATCATGAGGCGCACCGGGGGTGACTACCGTATGTGGCAGGTCGAAAACGGAATATTCACACCCACTGAGTCATGAAACGNACCTATCCCAAACATATAGCCGGAATAATCGACGAGGCGATGGCACGCGCCGGACTGACCGACTCGCTCAACGAGCAGCGGGCAGCNGCGGCATGGATCGATGTCGTCGGTCCCTCCATAAACCGNTACACNACACGCCGTTTCGTCGACCACGGAGTCCTGCANGTCTACATGACCTCCGCNCCGCTGAAAAACGAGCTCTCCTTCAACCGCGACCGACTGATAAACGCCATCAACCGCATTGTCGGCTCGGAGGTCATCAACGATGTTCAGTTCCACTAACCAACAGACACTTATAAACCACAGGAGATATATGAGTACAAACCGATGTGAGGCGGGTCTCGACACATTCCGTCACCACCTGCCTCTGCAAATGAGATTCAACGACATTGATATGCTCGGACATCTCAACAACAGCGTCTATCTCACCTTCATGGACCTCGGTAAGGCACGCTACTTCGAGGCTGTCAACGGCGGCCAGCCTGTCGACATCAGCAAGATGGGCATAGTTATCGTCAACATCAACGCTAATTTCTGTATCCCGACATTCTTCAACGAGACAATCGAGGTCGAGACGGCAGCCGTGGCTATCGGAGACAAGAGCATCACTCTCGAACAACGCATATATTCCGTCCCCGGGCGACAGGTCAAATGTTCGTGCCGCACGGTCATGGCCGGTTTTGACATACACACCAACACATCTGTCCCCATCTCGGAAGAATGGGTCAGGAAATTTGAGGCCTTCGAGGGACGCACCCTGCGNAAACCAAAGGCTGAATAATCATCAAAACATACCCGATGGCCACACGCACTTTGCCGGAAGAATTCACCGCCATGCTATCGTCGCTCGNTCTTGACGGACTGGCGGCTGCGCTCNCCGATGGGGAGCCATGCACATCCGTGCGCCTCAACCTNTCGAAAGGTGTCACGGAGAGCGAACNGGATTTCAGGGGTAAGCCCNTAGGATGGTGTGAAGGAGGACTNTATCTTGACGAGCGTCCGCGCTTCACCTTCGANCCCAAGCTGCATCAGGGTTGCTACTATGTTCAGGAAGCATCCTCGATGTTCCATGCCCACNTCGTTAGGCAACTGACCTCCGCCCTATCCGCTCCCCTGCNNGTACTTGATTCATGTGCCGCTCCCGGCGGGAAGACCACNGCNGTCATCGACAGCCTACCCCCCGGCTCACTCATTGTAGCCAATGAGTATGTCCCCTCCCGTGCTGCCGTCCTGCGCGAGAACATCATCAAGTGGGGTTCGCCNTCGTGCATCGTCACGCGCGGCGACACTGCCGCCTTCCGNAAGCTGCGCGATACGTTTGACATCATCGTNGCCGACGTTCCCTGCTCCGGCGAGGGAATGATGCGTAAGGATTCCGATGCAGTAGCCCAATGGTCGCCGGGACTTATACGCGAATGTGCCGANCGTCAGTGGGAGATAGTAAGTAACCTCTGGCCGTCGCNGAAACCCGGCGGGTGCCTGATTTNTCGCCGGGACTTATACGCGAATGTGCCGAACGTCAGTGGGAGATAGTAAGTAACCTCTGGCCGTCGCTGAAACCCGGCGGGTGCCTGATTTACAGTACCTGTACGTTCAATCGCATTGAAAACGAGGATATGGTCGGCCGCATCATCGGCGAACTGGGTGGCGAGAGCGTGGCGATAGACGTAGAGTCTGACTGGGGGATAGCTCCCGGAATAAACACCGAAGCCCACTGTTACCGCTTCATGCCTCACCGTCTGCGCGGCGAGGGACTTTTTGTGGCCGTCATCCGCAAACCGGGCGAAAGCGGCGATAACAAGAAAGCGGCGAAAAAAGAAAAGTCCCCCAAGTCCAAACCCTCACCCCAGCTTGCCGAAGCCGCCAAGTGGCTGACCGACGCGGCACGCGACAATTTTGAAATATATGCCGAGGAGGACCGCATCAACGCCTTCCCCAGACTCCACGCCGACCTCCTCAGGAAACTCAAAAAGGAGATAGATGTGATCCACGAAGGTGTGCTGATAGGTAACGTCAAGGGGCGCGACATCATCCCCTCGCAGTCACTCGCTCTGTCGCCGCTCCTACGTCCTGATGCCTTCCCGAGTTGCCCATTTGACCGCGTGTCTGCCCTCAGTTATCTATCGGGCGAGGCTGTAAGCCTTCCTGACGGCACTCCGCGAGGCTTCGTCAGGCTCGATTATGACGGCCGTCCCTTAGGCTTCGTAAAGAATATCGGCAACCGCTCCAACAATCTCTATCCCGCGCCGTGGCGCATCAAATCAAAAATCAACTGAAACTCCTACTTTCCTCTCTCTTAGAACCCCGAAGCATACAGAAACAATGAGAATCGACATACTCACCGTCCTCCCCGAAATGATTGAATCGCCCCTGAACTGCTCGATACTGAAACGCGCGCAGGACAAGGGTCTGGCTGAAATCGTGGTACACAATCTCCGCGAGTACACCACAAACAAACACCGTAAGGTCGACGATTATCCTTTCGGGGGTGAGGCCGGAATGGTGATGCAGATTGGGCCTGTCGACCGCGCCATCGCCGACCTGAAATCGCAGCGCGACTATGACGAGGTCATCTTCACCTCCCCCGACGGCGAACAGTTTGACCAGCCGATGGCAAATATGCTCTCACTCTCCCAGAACCTCATCATCCTCTGCGGTCACTACAAGGGTGTGGACTACCGCATACGCGAACACCTCATCACCAAGGAGATTTCAATCGGCGACTATGTGCTGACCGGGGGCGAGATTCCCGCCGTGGTGATTGCCGATGCCATAGTGCGCCTTATACCCGGAGCAATAGGCGACGAGCAGAGCGCACTCAGCGATTCGTTTCAGGACAATCTACTTGCTCCCCCGGTCTACACACGTCCCGCCGAGTATAATGGATGGCGTGTCCCCGATATACTTCTCTCAGGCCATAAGGCAAAAATCGACGACTGGAAACACGAGCAGGCTCTCGAGCGTACCCGCCGCCTCCGCCCCGACCTCCTGAAAGGAATGGAGTGAGACATTATCCATCAAATAATTGCAATATTTGTTGTAATTATATATCTTTGTATATTAAATTGATATTGATTATGGCAATGACAATAAAAACCTCTCCGACACTCACCGGAGAAGATGCACGCATATTTACCGAGGAAGCTACACGCAACGGTAAACTCCCTACACCTAAACTTTCAGATGCTCAACGGCGGATGTTATATACGATGTTGAACAGTGGTAAAAATATTACATTCCCACCAAAAGCCTGAATACGGAATGAAAGAATATATTTTCATTGATAAAACTTTTATGATTCCATATACAAAAGAGGTTGCAGAATTCTGCAACCCCTTTTCGTGTGGGGACTCTGATCTTGATGACTTTTTCAGTAATGACGTCTTTCTTTATGAGGAAGAATTACTTGGTAAAAGCTATTGCTGGATAAGTAAGGAAAATAATCGTGAAATAGTGGCTATCGCAACTCTATCCTACGATGGAATAAAGACCTATACGTTAGATAATTCCTCAAAAAATGCCTTGCAACGTAAGATTCCGCAGCAGAAACGCCATAGAAGCTACCCGGCCGTACTTATCGGTAGACTCGGAGTCAACAAAATTTTCAGAGGTCAGGGATTAAACATCGGCTCTCAGTTGATGACTGCGCTGAAATACTGGTTTGTTGATGAAAATAATAAAGCTGCTTGCAGATATATGCTTGTCGATGCCTACAATAAAGAATCTACACTCGCGTATTATGTAAAAAACGGTTTTAAACCCCTATATAAGAGTGAGAGCCGTGAGAAAGAAGCCTTTGGAATACTCGAAGACTTTCCTCTCAGAAGCCGTATATACTTTTTTGATTTAAAATTAATTACAACTGAATAATTCATCCATACAACCTTAATCCACAACCCATGCTAAAAAAATCTTTTTCATTACTGATGCTCCTGTTGAGCATTATCGCGGTTTCGGCTGCGGAGCGCAAATATGACTTCGTAGTGGCTCAGGACGGGAGCGGTGATTTCACCACCGTGCAGGAAGCCATCAACGCTGTGCCTGATTTCCGCAAGGCCAACCGCACCACCATCCTCATCAAGAAAGGTGACTACAAGGAAAAAGTCATAATTCCCGAGTGTAAAATCAACCTTACTCTCGTCGGCGAGGACGGCGCAAAAATCACCTACGACGACTATGCCTCCAAACCCAATCGCTTCGGTGAGGAAAAATCAACCTCCGGCTCTGCATCGTGCTACATCTATGCCCCCGACTTCATCGCCGAGAACCTGACGTTTGAAAACAGTTCGGGGCCAGTCGGCCAGGCCGTCGCCTGTTTCGTCAGCGGCGACCGCGCCATCTTCCGCAACTGCCGTTTCCTCGGCTGTCAGGACACACTCTACACCTACGGCTACCCTACACGTCAGTATTACGAGGATTGCTACATCGAAGGAACCGTGGACTTCATTTTCGGCAAGGCAACCGCCGTGTTCAACCGCTGCAACATCCATAGCCGCGGAGACGGCTACGTCACGGCTCCTGCCACACCCGAGGACAGCAAATATGGCTATGTATTCCATGACTGCAAGCTGACGGGTGCCGACGGCGTTAAAAATGTCCCTCTCTCACGTCCTTGGCGACCCTACGCTCAGGCAATCTTCATAAACTGTGATCTCGGTGACCATATTTCACCCGCCGGATGGAACAACTGGGGGAAGGAATCAAACGAGAAGACCGTGACCTACGCCGAATACAACAGCAAAGGCCCCGGAGCAAATCCTTCCGCACGCGCCCCCTACTCCCACCAGCTCACCGACCCCACACCCTACGCCATCACGACCGTCCTCGCCGGTGACGACGGCTGGAATCCGCTGTCACAAAAGTAAAGCTCAGATTACCTAACAATATAAATTAGCCTCGCCTATCTCGATTTTGATAGGCGAGGCTGATTTTATATTGATGGTTAGGTTAGAATGGAAGTGTCTAAATTTTCTGAAAATAGGTTTCTATGAATTCATTGATACTTTCCCAGCCCTTTTTAACCCATGCTCGTACATTTGTAAGCAACCTGTCAAATAGTTCTGACACTTTTTTATAAATTACGGGAAGGACTTCAGCAAGCCATTTTTTAGCTCCTTCAATGATTTCCTTTATCGTATCAGGATCATCAATCCTAATGTTCTCACCTTTCTTTTCAATAACATTATCAGCCTCCATTGTCATGCTGATACTTGTCCAGATCTGCGCGTCACTCCAGTGGGGATGAGCATTCTTGACTTCATCGTATTTATCGTTTTTTATCATGGGAATGATTTTATAAGACTTTTAAGTAAATAATTCAACCCTTCTGTCACCCAATATTTGATATTATCCTTTAAGGCAGACAGGAAATTAGCGAAAACATCCTTGACCTTATCGAAAATATAAGGTAACTGATTTCTTAACCATTCGCGTGCACCTTCGATAATAGCGATGAAGATGCCACCATCATTCATATCTACGTCGGCACCTGCTTTTTCAATGACTCTATCTGTCTCTTGATCAAGACTGACAGCAATCCAAACCTGTTCGTCACTCCATTCAGGATGACGCTTTTTAATTTCATTAAATAAATCCTCTTTCATAATGTCATAGAATTATCACTTTAAGAAAACAACCAATCTAATAAATTAGTCATTTTCTTACCTATATAGTCAATGCCGTCATTTATACATTGAGTCAAAGACGAGATAGCTTCATCAATTACATTGAAGAGTTCGTTAATCCTTACCCCTATTCCTTCAAGATACCTCTTAGCTCCAAGTAAAATATCTTGAAGTACGTCAGGCTTTCGGGGATCAATATCGGCAGCTCCATTATCAATCATATTATCCATAGCCTTTGCCACACTAATTTTGTTCATAATCTGAGCATGGCTCCAATTCGGATGTTTTCTTTTCAGGCGATCATACTCTTCTCTTTCTTCTATGGGCAATTTATTATAATCTCGTCTTTCTTCTTCCGTCATGATTCAGACTTTTAAATAATTATAATTTAAGTTTCGCATCACTCCAACGGGAGGCCTGTTCGAAACCAACAGTTGCAGGCCAGATCCAGCCACGCTTACCGGCTTTAGCTATTGCACGGATGAAATCTTGAAGATTATAGTTCTTGATGGCCGAATAGAAAACAATTTGATGCTGATCGAGACCATCGGCCGAGCCAATAAGATTTTCATCTATTAACTTATCGACCATATCACCTAATTTGTCCTTGATGGCTTTTTTCAATTTTTCAGGTGGGAGATTGGTCACTACATCCCACTGCAATTCGGGATCATCCGGATCAATATTCTCACCGATAGTATCTATCTTATTGACTGCGATAATAAGATTATCCTTGATACTATTTTCCTTGCATATCGGCAAAACTACCTCTTTAAGAATACGGCAGTCTTCACCAAAATCGCGCGAATGAGCGTTGATGATATAGACTATCACATCGCAACCGGGAAGTATTTTTTCATATAGCTTCGCATATTCAATGTCTTTATCCTCATCATTGTTAAGTCCGGGCATATCATAGATGGAAAGACGGAAACCATCGCGCAAAGGAAAAATCTCCTCTATAATATCCGTCGTACCCTCAGCCAATTTTGAAGTGTAATTTTTGAGACCGAACACAGAATTGAGAGTGGTGGACTTTCCAACACCCGACTGACCGATGACAGCTACCTTGAAAGGTTTATCAATCAATTCCTGATCCAAGGCCTGATTCACACGAGCTTTTTCTTCTGTTGAGATATCGGCTTTTTCTAAGATTTTATCAAAAATCTTATTTATAAGAAATTTCGGTTTTTTTTCTTCCATAATATAACGCTAAAAGATTAAAGAATTCCATACAAATTTTCATTAGTGGCCACTAATGATTTCCAGTTTCAATTTATCGATATTGTAGTTTCGCGCGGCACAGACCGGTATCACATCAAACGGGAGCAATTTTCCGTCAAATTTAGTGTGGACTATTCCTATTCGCTCGTCAATATTGCGCAGACATTCTTCAGAAGGCTGGTTTTTCTCATTGTCCCAAGGTTCATATTCTCCGGCAGAATCTGTGATTATCTTCGAATCAATATGATTTAAGGCAACTATAAATCTCACCTCCTTATTCGGATTTATGCACTCACGAAGCTTTTTCAGAAAACGCTGGACAGGTGCATCAGTCCTGTCAAAAGTAGTGACAAGCACAATGCAATCGGCGTTGCAGACTGCATCTTCATAAAATCTCATATAGCGTGCATCCGATGAAAATTCACCTATACCGGGAGTGTCATAGACCGTCACCGCTTCATACGTCTTACCTTCCGGAAGCATAAATGAAACACTGTACAGTTCCTTGGTACATGAAATAAGCGGATCAGTTGAAAATTTGGTACCGAAAAGACGGTTGATGAGACTGGTTTTTCCATTACCTGTCCGTCCGATGAAGCACACTTTGTATGATTTGAGAGATTTCATTTCACCACACCTTTCAATATAACTGATTTAACATCTTTTCCGGAATCTTTATCATGTGTAGTCAGAATCCAGCATGGACTCATGACATTATAGGAACCACCTTCTTTTACAAAGGCGCCATCTTCAGTCTGATACATATCCGTATGCATTTTGAAAGCATAGAATGATGTGCATTGGTCAGGACTCAATCCCCATTGTGCAAATATTCGTTTAACCGCAGCCTCATCCTTGTAAATCAGTTTCCATAGTTCACACAAATCATGATCATTAATATCAATGATTTCATTATACCAATCTTCCCGAATATCCTTATTACTGTAAGTATTATCAGTGAGGGTATGGAGTTTCGGCGTAAAACGATTAATATTTTTCATAAATGCATTGCGGGCAGCAACTTGATTAAATACAGGCCTTACATTCTTATTATCCGTATAGGATATGGGGTTCTCCGTATGGGACACGGGCAGAGCAGGCTCGGAAAACATAATTGGCGATTTTTCCGTATGATCCGATTTTTCCTTTTGTTTGTATCTCCTGTATAATGTAATAAGGATATAAGTTACGAGTGCGATACCGCAGACTCCTAAATATGTTTTCATAACCATTCCATTTTTTAGATCACGGTCGGTAGAAAGGATAGCGATATCGCTGACTACGCTGACTATTAAAAATTTTTTCATAATCATTCCATTGCTTAGGTCACAGTCGGTAGATCCGGTTAGACGATTAGCTAATTCTTTGGACATCAAGATAAACCATATTCAATGCACCGATTTTTTTCATATCTATTCCATAGACACGCATAAACGCATCAGCGACACTCTGACCACTGTCTGTCGAAACGGGATTACTGATTGAATTTGTCACTACTTCTACCGACATTCCGCGCTCGATACGAAGCCCGTTACTCACTTTGGGCTGCTTCACTGTAACTCTATATAAGGGCATTTTGATAGTGATTTGCCTATCCTCCTTAGTTCCCGCAACAGAGGTGTTGGTATTATGAA
The DNA here is from genome assembly GCA_014802345.1 of Bacteroides sp. Lineage (GTDB taxonomy): Bacteria > Bacteroidota > Bacteroidia > Bacteroidales > Muribaculaceae > Duncaniella. The sequence goes on along the minus strand of JAAVCM010000004.1, from coordinate 9,990 downwards.
TAAGAAAAGTGGGGAACTCTCTGCTCCTTTGGTGATAAGAGGCATCGCCAAACGCCCGACAAGACCAAAGAAAGAGAATAAATGCCCCACTGAGTCATTGTATCAGATCACAGCCGTCACAGCCATGAAAAGTTACGACGAAACAGAGAAGCGTCTAAACTTCCTTTTTTCTCTTGTCTTAAAAATTTGGCGAATTTCTTATCAGAGAAAGAAAGCAGCACGCTTTTCTTGCAATCAGCAGGATTTCTCCCCCGCTGATGTTGTTGCAAATATAGATACTTTTTTAATTATAAAAAAATATCCGGGCATTTATTCTCATTTCATGTATAAATTTCAATTTTTATTGTGATTTCGGTTTAAGTTTTATTCTTTAACTCAAAGGTAGCTTACATAAATGAGATTTAAGCCAATAAAACTTACTTTTTTATCGCAAACTGCTATTTTGTCCATGAAATTCATTATTTATGGACACTTTGCGGGAATAGATGGGAAAATTTGGTGTGGAGATAGGGCCACATAAAGATTAAAGCATTACCTTTGACATTATGGAAAATATCTATGACGCCCTTAAACTCGTGCTTTCGACCCAACTACTCGCTCCATCACTATCCGAACTCGCCAAAACCCTCGGCTACGGAAGCCGCTCGACACTCTACACCATTATAGATGGGAGCGCAACGGCAAATGCCGTCAACAAACTGTATGAACGACTGGACGAACATCTGCATATCGATGAAAAATTAATCTACCGGATGGCTCTTGTCATTGATAATTGCAGGATTTTTACCCGCCTCATACGAAAAGAAGCCAACACTGACCATCCCGAATGGCAATTCCAAATGATGCTTGCCTTCATTACTGACTATTACGAGTATTTCTCACCGCACTTCAGGAAAGAAATTTTGAATGAATTGTTAAGATTTAAAAGCAACGAGCCGGATGAATTCTTCAATATGCTTGCCTATTTCTATATCACTGCCTCGGATATAAAGTTCTACAAATCACGCCTGACATACTTCGAGCAATGCCGACTGATAATTGAACCGTTGGGTCAGAAACTGCACGACATATTTCCGGAAAATGATGCAGGGAAGATTATGAGCCAGATTTATTCCCTTGATACTCCGCTGAAATATGAAGCGCCGATACTTTGGAATCTCGTAAAATCAATCGGAGAGATGCTTCAGATATTCGCCAATCCCAACGCCACCCGCGAGAAATTTGACAGAATGTTACTGCTACCGAATTTGGGCGATAGAAGCTATATGGAGGGAAAAAATAAGTCGGAAGTCATCCTGATGCGAGCCACCAGAAGCAAGCAAGCAGGAAGCGGATTTTACGAAGTGCTGAGCATCAGACGTGAAGATATGGCCATGCGCTATATCTGTCGCCTCATGTTCGCGGACGAGCAGTTTCTGACAATGATTCCTGCCAACGAAATCAATACTCATCTCGGTATGTACACACTTGATGAACACGGACTGACATTTGATTGGGAGGACAACAGCAATGAACCGACCGGGTTAGGACTGAAATGGAAGCTATTGAAACTCGAACAGTCACAGATTCTAAGACAGATTAACCGCAGTATCGACGATGACAAAATTACTGAACTAATAATGGAAAGCAGGGGGATGAAGAAGATTGAAGGCTTGGGAGTGAAGGATGTAGCTATCTCCCGCAATAGCGTGGAACTACGGCTTGAGAATGGCGACATTTATACCATTGATCGATCTGAGGCTTCATTCTTTGAATCCATCACACCGGACGATATAGTAACCATCGTAAGGATGCCGAGCGACAATAATATTTATGCAGTCTGGGCAGAAATCTCTCATTTCATTCCATTGTCGAATTTCACGAAGCGATGAGGACACTCAAATGATTATAAAAGATACTGCCCCGCCTGTCGGACAAGCGGAGCAGTATCTTTTGGTTTAGAAAATGTCTTAGGGTATTACCTAAACTTTAAATTACTTATCCCACGACGATATTCACAATCTTGTTGGGGACGACGATGATTTTGCGGATGGTCTTGCCTTCAAGCCACTTGGCTGAGGATTCATGGGCAATGGCAGTCTTCTCCACTTCCTCCTTAGGCATCTCGGCAGGCACCTGAATGGTGAAGCGAGCCTTGCCGTTGAAGGAAACGGCATAGTTGGCTACGTTCTCTTTCAGGTACTCCTCGTTCCACTCAGGCCACTTGGCATCGTTGACCGTTGTGTCATGGCCGAGGGCAGTGTGCCAGAGTTCCTCAGCGACGTGCGGAGCGAAGGGAGCGAGAACCACGACGAGCGGTTCAAGCACCTCACGGCTGTGGCATTTGAGCGATGAAAGCTCGTTGACACAAATCATGAAGGCAGCCACCGAAGTGTTGTAGGAGAAGGTCTCAATGTCGCCTGTCACCTTCTTGATGAGCTTGTGAACGGCTTTGAGCGCATCTGCCGAAGGTTTGGAGTCGTCGACAAGACAGGTATCACCCTTGTAGAAAAGTCCCCACAGCTTCTTTATAAAGCGGTTCACGCCATCGATACCGTTGGTGTCCCACGGCTTGCTCTGCTCGATAGGACCGAGGAACATCTCGTAGAGGCGCAGAGTGTCGGCACCGTAACGCTCCACGATGTCATCGGGGTTAACGACGTTGAACATCGACTTGGACATCTTTTCGACAGCCCAGCCGCAGACATACTTGCCATCTTCAAGAATAAATTCAGCATCCTTGAACTCCGGACGCCATGCACGGAAGGCATCAAGGTCGAGAATATCGTTGCTCACACGGTTAACATCAACGCGTATGGGAGTGGTGTCATACTGGTCTTTCAGTCCGAGCGACACGAAAGTATTGGTGTCCTTGATTCGGTAGACGAAATTGGTGCGTCCCTGAATCATACCCTGATTGATCAGCTTCTTGAAAGGCTCAGGCTCGACTACATAGCCGAGGTCATAGAGGAACTTGTTCCAGAAACGGGAGTAGATGAGGTGGCCTGTGGCGTGTTCTGTACCGCCGATATAGAGGTCGACGTTACGCCAGTATTCATCAGCCTCCTTCGATACGAGAGCCTCGTTGTTGTCAGGATCCATGTAGCGGAGATAGTAGGCAGACGAACCTGCGAATCCGGGCATCGTGTTAAGCTCGATGGGATAGCCCTCGGGAGTGACCCAGTTCTTGGCGCGTCCCAGCGGGGGTTCGCCGGTCTCGGTCGGGAGATACTTGTCGACTTCGGGAAGAAGGAGCGGGAGAGCTGACTCATCCATCAGATGAGGTATGCCATCCTTATAATATACGGGGAAAGGCTCACCCCAGTAACGCTGACGGCTGAAAATAGCGTCGCGCAGACGGTAGTTGACCTTGACCCTGCCTATACCCTTCTCGGCGATGTATTTCTTTGTTGCGGCTATCGCCTCGGGTACTTCAAGACCGTTGAGCGAGAAGTCGGCGGAAGCGGAGTTAATCATCTTGCCGCTCTTGGCCTCGAAACTCTGCTCTGATACGTCGCACCCCTCGATAAGCGGGATGATGGGGAGATCGAAGTGACGTGCGAAGGCATAGTCGCGGCTGTCATGGGCAGGTACGGCCATGATTGCGCCTGTTCCGTAGCCTGCAAGTACATAGTCGCTGATCCAGATGGGTATTTCCTTGCCGGTAAGGGGATTGATGGCATAGCTGCCGGTGAACACACCTGAAACCTTCTTGTCAATCATACGCTCGCGCTCGGTCTTGTGCTTGATGCTTTCAAGATACTCGTCGACCGCCTTGCGCTGTTCGGGAGTAGTCACCTTGTCGACATACTCGCTCTCAGGGGCCATCACCATAAAGGTCACGCCAAACACCGTGTCGGCGCGGGTGGTGAAGATTTCAAGCTCGATATCGCTCCCGACGATGGGGAAACGCATCTCCGCACCCTCGGAGCGGCCTATCCAGTTGCGCTGGGTCTCTTTGAGCGAGTCGGTCCAATCAAGGTCTTCGAGTCCGTCGAGCAGACGCTGGGCGTAAGCCGACACGCGGAGACACCACTGGTACATCAGCTTCTGCTCCACGGGATAACCGCCGCGGATTGAAAGTCCCTCGCTGACCTCATCATTGGCAAGCACAGTGCCGAGCTGGGGACACCAGTTGACCATGGTGTGGCCGAGATAAGCGATGCGGTAGTTCATCAGCACATCGCTCTTTTCCTTTTCCGACATAGCTTTCCACTCGTCGGCAGTAAAGTCAAGTTCCTCAGAGCAGGCGGCGTGGATTCCCTTCGAACCCTCTTTCCCGAAATGCTCGACGAGCTTCGAGATGGGTTGTGCCTTGTCAAGCTCGGTATCGTAGTAGCTCTCGACCATCTTCATGAACGCCCACTGTGTCCATTTGTAGAACTTGGGGTCACAAGTCCTGACCTCGCGGTCCCAGTCAAAGCAGAAACCGATGCGGTCAAGCTGTTCGCGGTAGCGTGCTATATTATCATTGGTGGTCTTTTCGGGGTGCTGTCCGGTCTGTATGGCATACTGCTCGGCGGGGAGACCGTAGGCATCGTAGCCCATCGGATGGAGGACGTTGAAGCCACGCAGACGTTTGTAACGCGAATAGATGTCGGACGCGATGTAGCCTAAGGGATGACCGACATGAAGTCCCGCTCCAGAGGGATAAGGGAACATATCGAGAACATAGAACTTGGGACGCGTCGTGTCAATTTCGGTCTTGTAGACCTTGTTGTCGCGCCAGTACTCTTGCCAGCGCGATTCGATGTCTTTATGATTGTATTCCATGATTGCGTGATAATGACACTATAATTTATAATTATGGTGGTGGGATGAAGGGTGAAACCGCGACTTGGAGGGATTTCAGCTCAGTTCGAGCATCCTCGTGATGGGACGGCGGGCAGCGTCAATGATGCTTTCGTCGACCGTCACCTCAGGCTGCTCGTAGCGGAGAGTGTTGTAGAGCTTCTCGAGGGTATTAAGTTTCATGAACGAACAGTCGTTGCAAGCGCAGGTGGAGTCGTTGGGAGGCGCGGGGATGAAAGTCTTCCCGGGACAGCGGCGGCGCATCTCGTGGAGGATGCCGCTCTCGGTGGCGACGATGAACTCAGTGGCATCATCGTTGACGGCATATTCGAGGAGGACGGCTGTCGAACCGATTTTGTCGGCCACCAGACGGACAGGGGCAGGACACTCAGGATGGACAAGCACCTTCGCTGCGGGATGCTGCTCTTTCAGCTCCAGAATCTTTTCGAGCGAGAACTGCTCGTGGACATGACAGGCACCGTCCCAGAGGAGCATTTCGCGTCCTGTCTGCGAGTTGATGTAGTTGCCGAGATTTCGGTCCGGACCGAAGATGATTTTCTCATCCTCGGGGAGCGACGAGACAACCTTCATGGCGTTGCCGGAGGTGACGACGATGTCGGTGTGGGCTTTCACGGCAGCCGAAGTGTTGACGTAGCTGACGACGGTGTGGCCGGGATGGGCTTCGACAAACTTACTGAACTCCTCGGCGGGACAACTGTCGGCAAGCGAACAGCCGGCGTTGAGGTCGGGGACGAGTACCTTTTTCTGCGGACAGAGAACCTTGACGGTCTCGCCCATGAAGTGGACTCCACACATCACGATGATGTCATTGTCGAGAGTCTCGGCTATGCGGGCAAGAGCAAGGGAGTCGCCGACGAAGTCAGCCAGATCCTGAATCTCGCCTACCGTATAGTAATGGGCGAGGATGGCTGCATTCTTTTCCTCTTTGAGTTTTCTGATCTCCGCAGCAAGGTCAAGACCGGCCTCGACAGGGACATCCACAAACCCCTTTTCAACATTCATTTATCTTATGTTTTTATTTTGTGGAAAAAATTTTTTCAAAAACTCTTCATAAGTAGAAATATATTGGATGTTAATAAGTGAGATAACTTTTCGGCCCTTTTCTTGCATTTACGGGTTATTGATGTCGGGTTAACAATTTCATCACAGTTATTGACATATTAACTTCCATATATCCGACCACTTACATAAGTTATTAACATTGTGTTAATAAAGTGCAAAGTTAAAAACTTTTCATCGTATTTCCAACCGTTTTATGTTGAAAAGGGTATTGAAAACCGTTTCATAGAATCACTATAACTTATTTTGGGGAAAGCTGATAAATCATATATCTGCCAGAGTCTGAGATATGCAAGCCTAATGTTTAAAATGTCATTGAAATCTTATTGACAGTTATCAACAATGTTTTCAACAGTGTTGATAACTTAGAAATCGCCTCTCCCTGCCGGGGTATGCTCCGCGCCGGAAAGCCGTTAAAAAAAATGGGTCGGAGGTGCATTTTTCATGCCGGGGGAATAGTACTTTTCACGCATCACCGAGTCTATCGGATAAATGGGTTCAGGACCTGCGCTTACCCCGGCCGCCGTTCCGACCTCAGGTGAAATCAGAAAATGTTGAAAACATATATGAAAAATGTACCGTATTCAGCCGTTGTGATTGTGTTGGTAATGCTCGCTTTTACAGGACGTGTCAGCGCGGAAAACGACAAGAGTTTCTATCGTTGGGAGGGTTCTGTCTGTGCCGGTCTCAACAGCAACGGATGGGAAATAAATGGCGGAATCGCATGGATGCCCCTGCGTCTTGTCGGGGTGTCGGCAAGCCTCGGACTTGACTCTGAAATATATGAGCTGGCGGACTGGGGACACACCGATGACCCTGATTTTGAGTATGATTATTGCGGCCGAGTGCTTTTCAAGCCTTCGCTTGTACTGCGCACACCGGCTCTGCTTCACTTTGAATCTCAAGGCCTTGACCTCGCGCTTTTCGCAATGCCGGGACTGACACTCGCCACCCCCGCACGAGGTAGCCACAACTCCGGATGGTGCTACTGGAATCTGGCAGGGGGGATAAATGCTATCTTTGACAGGCTGGTGTTCACTCTCGGATATTCATATTCCACATATAATCTTCTTGACGGACATCCCTACACCCACCACGGAGGTTACTACGACAATGGGGATATTCCCGGGACCCACAGTGTGTTTGTCGGGGTAGGCTACAAGTTTTGAACATAGTTTTGAACATAGCTTTTTCGATGCAAAAATATGAGTGGTTTGCACGAAAATAACGACGAGGGATCTTCACAGACCCCTCGTCGCGTTTAACCTAACTTTTTTAGTTGACTTTGTGTTATGCGTTGCTTTGAATGATTGCTGTGTGCCTACCGGCATTAAGCATTGCAAAGTTAATAAGGATAGATTAAACTGCCCCCCCCCTATGTGTTAAATTTTGTTAATGTTGTAGCTTCAATAACAAAAATTAAATATCCGGGGTGGTGCTTGTGTTACAGAGTGCTTACAATCAATCCTCTACAAGGAATGTAGGGGCTGACGGTAACCTGAAAATCTTTGTGAAGTGGAATGAGAGGTGGAGAGGGATATTAACAATTTTCTGACTGTGTTGATAACTTTGTAAATAAATATAGACATAAAAAAGATGAGAGATCTTCACAGACCCCCCATCGCATTTAACCTAACTTTTTAGTTGACTTTGTGTTATGCGTTGCTTTGATAGTAGCTATAAGCCTACTGACATTAAGCACTGCAAAGTTACGAACAATCTAATTACTACCTATAAACATTGAGTTAAAATATGTTAATTAGATAGAAAGTTATAACTTTTTGTTCCAAAATCGGTGTTTTTATGGCAAAAAGAGAGTGTGCAAAATACACGCAAGGCGCAGGGAAGCGTTCATAAAACCACAATACACGCTATCCAGAGGCACATTTTACATTTTATGAAATTATTTTTTTAGCTTTTCGGAGTTAAATTTGGCTGATTTGAAATAAATGTTTTACATTTGTATCCGGTAAGTTTGGTCTTATCCATAAAAATGAAGAAAATTTCGGCGACAATACTGGCATTTAATGAGGAGAGACACATCAGTGCCTGTCTCGATTCGCTGCGCGGTGTAGCTGACGAAATCATCGTGGTGGATTCGGGTTCCACCGACCGCACTGTGGAGATATGCCGGGAATATGGATGCAAGGTCAGCACGCGTAAGTTTGACGGCTTCGGAGCGCAGCGCCAGTATGCCACCTCGCTTACGACCCACCAGTATATACTCTCGATTGACGCTGACGAAATCCTCTCGCCCGCGCTTCAGGAGTCAATCAAAAAACTGAAAGCCGACGGTTTCGGTCACAGGGTTTACAGTATCTCGCGGCTCAATTTCTATTGCGGAGTCCCCGTGAAGCATTGCGGATGGTATCCTGACCGTCAGATAAGGCTTTTCGACAAACGCTATGCCAACTGGAATCTGCGCGACGTGGCAGAGACGGTGATTTTCCGTGATTCCGTGCGTCCTGAGTGTCTTGACGGCGATATTCTCCATCACCGCTGCGACACGCGCGAACAATATGAGAAAGTGGCGGTCAGCCATGCAGCTATGAAAGCCCGCGTCCTTGCCGCCAAGGATGAATCAATCGGGGTGGCAGGTCCCCTTGTCCACGGACTGAAAGCGTTCTGGAACAGTTTTGTGACCGGCGGCGGAGTGTTTGAGGGAAAAGTCGGGCGCGAAATCTCTCTGCAATCATACCGCTCGGAGTATCTTGCCTATGCTACCGCCCGCAAGCTCAAATCAAAACCTGCCGGCAAATAATCCCCCCTCTAATCTTTCTTTTTTATTTATCCTCCTCCTTCTTCCCTCCGTCAGGAAGCAGGCGGAACGTCATGCGGTGTATGGGGCTGGGACCGATGGCAGCTATTGCCGCGCGATGGTCGCGTGTCGGATACCCTTTGTTCACTTCCCAGTTGTAGCCCGGATACTCCTTCGAGGCTTTCAACATAAATTCGTCGCGGTAGGTCTTGGCGAGGATTGAAGCCGCCGCAATGTTGCCGAATTTCGAATCACCCTTGACGACGGTCGTGTGCGGTATGTCCTTGTAGGGTTTGAACCGGTTTCCGTCGACGGCTATCGCGCCCGGAGTGACGTCGAGAGCGTCGAGCGCACGGTGCATGGCGAGGATGGAGGCGTTGAGGATGTTGATGCTGTCGATTTCAGCATGGTCACACGAAGCCACTGCCCACGCGACTGCATCGCGCTCAATGATGGGGCGCAGGGCTTCGCGCTGCTTTGCGGTGAGTTTCTTTGAATCGTTGAGAAGCTCGTTGGTGTAACCGTCCGGCAGAATCACTGCCGCGGCAAAAACCGGTCCGGCCAGACAGCCGCGCCCGGCCTCATCACAGCCGGCTTCGAGAATGAACGGGGTGGTAGACGACGGAAGCATTGGGCGAGGTATGAATCAGACATCCATGAAACCGTAGCCGTGGCCTGAACGGTTGACTATGTTCTGGCCGTAGATTCCGAGTTTCTTGCGCAGACGCGAGATGTTGACATCGACCAGACGCGGATTGTTCATATCCTCGCCGGGCCATGCGGTGGCGAAGATTTCTTCGCGTGAGAAAAGTTTGTTGCGTGAGCGCAGCAGGTGGGTGAGTATTACAAATTCTGTCGGCGAGAGGGAAATTGTATCGCCGTCGATGATAAGTCCGCGCGAGTCGACGTTGAGGATGAGCGTGCGGTACTCGATGGTGCGTGTCGTGGCTGCCGGAGCGAAGTTGCGGTGACGGCGGAGGACAGAACGGATTCTGGCCATGAATTCACGGAGCGAGAAAGGTTTGATGACGTAGTCGTCAGCACCTGAGTTAAGACCTTCGATGATGTCGTTCTCGCTGTCAAGGACAGTACAGAACACAACCGGGATATGCTGGGTCATCCGGTCGTCCTTCATTCTGTCAAGGAGTTCGAGGCCGTCGATTTCGCCGGGGAGCTTGATCTCCGTAATGACGAGGTTAAAGGTTTCGAGGGGAAGAGTAAGAGCATTCTCGGCCTGACTTACAGATACAACACGATAGCCCTCACTCTGAAGATTTCCTTCAAGAAGTGAAGTGATGTTCTTGTCATCATCAACAAGAAGTATTGCAGGTGCAGCTTTTGATTCTTTGGTAATCACAGGCGTATATCGATATGAGAAGCGA
>JAAVCM010000003.1 GCA_014802345.1 Bacteroides sp. | reverse complement strand
TCGGGGGAGTCGAAAGAGACCTGGACGTGGCTCTGGGCTGCGAGGTTGTATATCTCGTCGGGGCGAACCTTGGAGACGACCTGCATNATTGACATGGAGTCGCCGAGGTCGGCGTAGTGNAGGTGGAACTGGGGATGTCCCTCNAGGTGNGCGATGCGNTCNCGGAAGTCNACNGACGAGCGGCGGATGGTGCCATGCACCTGATANCCCTTCTCTATAAGGAACTCGGCCAGNAACGAACCATCCTGCCCGGTAATGCCGGTGATTAATGCTTTTTTCATTTTCATAAGAATGTTGGATTAGAAACTCGTATGGTTGAAGTCAACTTTAATTTTATTGCATATTCGACTTATAGGCACCCTATTCACTTATGAATTGAATGTCATCTGTGCGGGGATGTACAAACTCAAATTCAAGAGTACGTGCGAGACCCTCGTCAAGTGTATAGGGTGCCTTGAAGCCGGATGAATGAGCCTTCTTTGCATCAAACTCAGTNGTTGCACAGAATTTCTTNACACGNACGGATGATACGGTCANTTTCTTNCCTGTCAGTTTGGCAAGNATATCAAAACCGTATCCGCCNAGCATACCGAGCCAGTAGGGGAAATGAGTGGCGGGGATATGCTTGTTGAGTACCTTCGATACATGGGCGACAAGCTGGTTCATGTTGTTGTCAGGCTTGTCGATGTAGTTGAACACATTATATCCGGNAGTNACATTGTCNATCANGAACTNCACAAAGGCAACGATGTTCCCTACATACGCCATCGACTTCTTGTTCTCTCCCTTTCCGACCATCAGGAACTTACCTGACGNAATCTGTTTCAGTAGGTTGTAGACATTTCCGCGGTTGCGCTCACCGAAAATGACNGTGGGACGGATGATATCTATNTTCCAGTCCGGATGAGACTCATACCATTTCTGCAACACCTGTTCGGCCTGCCACTTGGACTTTCCGTAATGGTTGAACGGATCCGCCGGATGATTCTCATCCGGATTTTTCTTGTTGAGTCCATAGACAGCTACCGACGAAAAGAAAATGATACGTTTTATGCCATTCTTCTCCATGGCTTTCAGGGTCACCTCCATTCCGCCNACGTTGGTNTCGTAGTAGAGAGATACCGGGGATACATCNTCNCGGTGCTGTGCGGCAAGTAGTATCACGATGTCAGCACCTTTAAGTTCACGGTCCATCTGCTCCNGCTCACGCACATCACCAATGGTGGTTATGTCGTTGAAAAAGTGACTCGGCAGGAGATCGATATTCTTGCACTCGTATTTCTGTGGTTCCTCGCGGAGGAGATCAAGAAGTCTTGTGCCGACGAATCCGCTGGCACCGATCATTGCAATTTTCATATATGCAGTTTATTTTTGATTATGTTAATTGCCTTTGGAGCAAGACGGCGTACGAGATAGAATTGCGGGACTTTAAATCCATTCTTCCTGAAAGCCCGCAACACATTCTTGTTCCCTTGGATTATCTTACTTAGGGAGCCTGTACTCTCGCCTCCCATTCGCATCTTTACAAAAGTTTTTGGAATATAGCGGTTTGAGAGTCGTCCCTTTTCTATGAAGCGCAGCATCAGTTCGAAATCAGCCGAGACATCAAACGATATATCGAATCCACCAAGTCGATTATAGAATTCCCTGCGTGCATAAAATGTAGGATGTGCGGGATGCCAGCCTTTCAGGAATGCTCCCGGTTCATGCTGGGACCCGCGCCACTGGCGGACGACCTTTCCGGTGTCGGCAGCGTCCACGAAGTCAAGGTCGCCGTAGACGGCATCCACATCACCGCATCCCTCGGCTATCGCGGCAAGGACATCCGGATGTGCATAGAAATCATCAGAGTTCAGTATGCCNACCACATCGCCTGTTGCGCGGGCTATTCCTTTGTTCATCGCGTCGTAGAGCCCCTTGTCTTTTCCCGTATACCATTTCAGTCGGCCGTTGAACTTCGAAATATANTCATCGACTATCTGCTTCGTATTATCCTTTGAACNACCGTCTATTACTATTACCTCATAGTCACTGTAAGACTGGCTGAGTATGCTCTCCAAAGTGTCACGAAGGGTCACACCGCTGTTGTAGGTGGCGGTGATAATGGAAATTTTCATAAAGTATATCTAAGAAATTATAAGCGTCTTAGAATCTTATCGGCAAAGAATACGTCATGCAATCCCAATCCGATATTGTATGACAAAATTCTCTCTGTGTCACTTTCTCTTCCCGGGATAGATTCTGAAAGGACTCCGGCNATCTCCCCAAACTTACGGAACTGATTGAAGTACTTGAAACCTTTCACATGGCCTTCATCATCAGCAAAGACCTTATCAAACACCAGATCACAATTCTGAAAGCCGCGAGTATGGACAGGCACTACAAGCACTCCCGGCTTAAAGAGATCTGTATCTTCGACAAGAAGTCCATCGGCATCAGTGATACATGATACAACTACATCAGCATCCCGGACAAGATCATCCATAGTGTCGACCGTCTCGAATCTCACGTTTGAGAAATTAGAATAGCACAGCATGGTTTTCTCTGCATGGTCCTTGTAGCGCTTGANTCTGACTGTCATCTCACGGTCTCGGTTAGTTGCGAGCAGACAGTCAAGAGTGGCATACCCGATTACTCCAAGACCGACAAAAGAATAGACGGAAGCATCAGGCCTACGCAGGGTATTGATGGCCAGAGCTGCCACTGCACCTGTGCGCATCGCCGTTATCCAGTCTGTATTAATGAGTGCCCTCATTTTTCCGGTTAAGGTGTCAAAAATCACCATCTCGCTGTTGAGGGCTGGATGCTGTCCCTTTATCCGTGTCACAATCTTACATCCGAATGTGTGATATTCCGGCGGAAGTATGCATGGCATAGTGTTTATGAAGTCATTCCCCTGAGGATGGAGTGAGATTTTCGGAGGTAACTGGCAGCGATCTTTAAGTAGAAAAGCCTCCTTCACCCAGTTTACACATCTCTCCGGCGGTATATTCAGCGCCAGTATCTCATCGTTACCTATTACCTTCATATCATAAATCTTTAAGGGCTGTTATCAGTTTTGTGTTATCCTGTCGGTCACGGATTGCAATCCGCACATACTGTGACCCTTCTGGAAATCCCTTTTTCGCGCTGCAGTCCTTGATGAGTATATCGGAGTCCGTAAGTAATTTTAGCGTCAGGTCATAGGCGGTGAAAGGTGGAAGTACCTCACAGAGGAAATAATTGGCCTGCGATGGAATCACGCGCAGAAACGGTATCCCGGCCAGTTCAGAGGCGAACAACGCACGTTCCTCGCGGAACTTCATGCACGAGCGGGCATAGTCACCCTCGTATTTGCCGTAGATCTGCATGTAGAACTCGGCGAATGAATTGATATTCCAGATCGAGACATCCTTCTTGATGCGCTCAATCAGTCCGGTGTCACCGGAAGCAAGAATACCGAGGCGAAGTCCGGGGACTCCGTAGCTCTTCGATATGGACTTCATCACANACAGTGACGGATGGGATTCAAGGATATCGTTGTGTAGCAATGTATTTTCTCCCATTTCACCGTCGGCGAAATCAACAAACGACTCGTCCACGATGAGTCTGATCCCCCTCTCCTCACACCAGGACAGGAGCCGCATGAGGTCTGTCCTCTTTATGAGATTGCCGGAAGGATTGTCCGGGTTGACTACAAGCAGTGTAGAGATCACCTTTTTGCCGTAATATGCCATTAGGTCGTCCGNTGTATATGCAAAGTCTCCGTTGTCGGGACGGTAGACTTCCAGCCGTTCCTTAGGAAGCCGGTTAGGATACTCCTCAAACGTCGGATAGACAACTCCGACCTTGCCTTCCATACCTTCCATGAGCGACTTGATGAGCTCGGCAGCTCCATTGCCGACAACGACGTAATCCTGACGTATACCGAAATACTTCCCTGCAAGCAGCGAGTTGACACCCATCCCTGAAGGATAGGCCCGGAGCAGCGGCTCGAAGTTTGCCTTCATCTCCTCGATCATGCGCTGACGGGGGAAATAGGGATTGACGAGATAGCAGAAATCAAGAAGCCCGGGATAGCGCCAGTACCCTCCGTAGCTGCGCTGCATCTTGGACAGACGTTCTTCGGGACACGCAAAGATGGTCTCGGCAATACGAAGGTCCTGTACGTCGTCAATCTCGTACCACGGTGCATTGTCGACCGGGAGTGCCTTGATGTTTGCATTGTCGATGAGGGTGATCACACGGAGTACCTGCTCGTAGTACTCGTTCTCACCGAGCACCTTTATGTAGGCTTCAAGGAAAGGCAGGTAATGGTCAGTACAGAATTCACGGCTCAGACGGTAGATGTTGACCGTCTTGTAATAGTAGTCCACATCCTCATACTTGAATGCCTTCTTGGGGATAAAGTTGACGATGTTGTTCTCGTCGTCGATGCGCACCATTGTCCCGTCCATCCATGTCTGGTACTTGGCAACAAGCGCTACATTGGGATTGACGGAACTGACAGCCGCAGCAAGGATGCTGTCCGCAAATATCAGGTCGCTTTCAAGCAGCAGCGTGTCGTCCTCAGCCATATAGCCCCTTGCGAGCCAGAGCGAGTATATGTTGTTGGTCTTATCATAAATAGGGTTATGCACGAAGATCAACGGCCAGTAAGGATATTTCTTTGTCAGGTAGCTCTGGAGCTTCTGTCCTTCATAACCGGTNACGATGACAATCCTGTCCAAATCGAGANGCCGGAGCTGACNGAGCATACGGTCGATAAGCCGCACTCCGTTGACCTCAAGCATACATTTTGTATTGTCGGCGGTAAACTCGCCCAGACGACGACCCATTCCGGCCGCCAAGATTATTGCCTGCATAATGATTAATCAGCGTTTTTTTAATCTTAAATAAGTTTCAATGCGTTTTTCGCAACGGTCTGTCACTTTTTGTGATGCATTCTTAGCCAATTTATAATATATCCAATCCGGTAGGATATTTTTTGCGTATTCTTTAGCATTAAGAAGTGCCAGTTTCCATTTCGGCATATCATAGTCATTCCATTTTAATGGAGTCCGCCAATTTGGTCCGTATGACATCAATAAATAGTCGATATGATTTGAATGAGTCTTAAATTCAAATCCCCGGAAAGTAATTGTATCGGGCTCATCAAAAAATTCATCGAGACTTCGTGCGCCACTACATTCCCAACGATTATCTTCACATGGCCTAAAAAAATACAGATCTATGTATTCCCCTTTACGCATTATTGAATAGAGATCTTTTCTATCATATCTCACCACCTCAAAATCGTACTGATATAATTCTTTGAGTGCAGAAAGAAATCGGTACCTGTATTCCTCTTTAATTGACAAGTCTATGTCTTCATCATGAGAGATAAAATCATTGTCGCGGACAGCACCGAGTAGAGTTCCGTAGGACAACATGAACGGGATGTCATTCTTATCCATAATTCGCTTGAAAATCAGAAGATTCTCAAATGCGATATCCTTATCAATCTGTTTTACTCCCGGGAATAATGGATGAGCAGTAAATCTAAGTTTTCCATTCGGAGTTTTAATCGTAGGCATATATAGTTGTTATTTTGATAGTAACTTCTTTACCTTCTGCTTGAACCCATGTGGAAGCAGTCGGACAAGTTTTATTCGCCATGTAGTAGATCTTCGATAGAAAGATACTTCAAAATCCCTCCACGGGACAAAATATCTCGGGGCGACCAGTGGAAATTTAAGTGGAGAACTTGGTATCGTGATTGAAGCCAAGGATGTGTGTGTCGCATCCTGATCGTTGCCTATGTTTGAAATCAGATTTACTTCAGGATATATACATAGTTGATTCTGTCCNGANAGAGTGAAAAACCATTGCCAATCCCATGCTGATACATGATTATTATCAACTGCATTCAGTTTAAATATCCACCCTGAACGATCCAATCCGCCATCTCCCATATTGGCAAGGATAGACTCGCACTCCCCTGTTTCCCTCCACTTCATATCAAGATCCATATTTTTCCAAGCCCTACGCCATGTAGCCCATCCCCAGCAGCTTTTATATCGTGAAAAAATATATGAATACGGATAGTCTTTGATATTTATGGGATTATAGCCGGCAATCATACCAATGCGCTGATCATCTTTGTATTTTTCCAGCAGTTCAGCAGCATATTTGAAGAATGTGTTTTCGGCAATACAATCATCTTCAAGAATNACACCGCTATCCACATTATTGAAGAACCAGTCAATTGCAGTATATACTCCTTTGCCGCATCCTAAGTTTCCATCCTGAAACAAGGTTCGCACATCACACTCCCAATCTATGGCCGAAAGGATTGCCTCTCTTGTCAAACGAACCTTTTCTGCTTCATTTTCTGTTCTGGGGCCATCGCAAGCGACGAATANCCTNTCNGGTTTAGCCTNNCGTATAGAATNAAATGACTTTAATGCTATATCCTTACGATTGAATATGACAAACAGAACCGGTGGTGTCTTATAGTTTTTCATTAAGAATTCATTGTTCAATTATTATACAACGATATGGTAGATAACCACTTTTATTATCCCTCGTCGCAGGTTTAGTTATAAAGAGATAAACGAAAAAATACAAGGNCAAGAATGAAACTGCCATGACTCGGAGACGATATTTCTGACGGAAAACCTGAAGTGAGGGTANAAGAATCACAATCATAAAAATCATATAATATGACAGCATTCTCGCTATGATGTTCGGCAATCCTAACGCATATATCGCAATATTACCTATAATTGCAATTAATGTATAGAAAAAACACTGACGTTTAACAGAATCAAGATTCTTGTTACTTAAGAAAAATACTATAAATAGATAAATTGCAAGAAAGCCATTAACAAAAATAATTTTCCCTCCGAAATTATCGCTCATCTTCAANTAGACCTCGTATTGCGCCATATCCAGCATACTGAAAGCTATCAGCACATTCTTCAATGANACGATACCCGCTATAAGAACCATAACGCTTACTGTCAACCATTTGAAGTTTAACCTATTTCTAAGTGCATATCCTAAATATAAAAAGACAAGCAGTATGGCGGATGGATGAAGAATTATAGCGAATACATAGCAAAATAGACTTTTTACTATCTTTCTGTTCTGAATGAAAGAAAACATCATAAAGCCTACCCCAATAGCAAAAGCCTGACGGATAGTGCTGAATGAACCCAGATAAAGGGAATTCCATGTCGCGTATACCAACAGAGCCCNCGCCTGATTCTTTTTGGACAATCCCAATTCTTTCAATCCTTTGTATATACACAGATACGTCAGTATATTCGGAAGGACTATTCCGACATGATAGAATCCGGACTCATGGGCATATCTGAACAATTCTCTCCAAAAGAATGAATATTTCTCCCATGTCGTGGGTTTATCAATTATATTTGTGTAAGAAAGGTAATCCCATCCTACATTATAGCGTAAAGCAGCAAAAATAATAAGAGTCCAAAGTATCCACTTCGGCTGTCTCCTATGAAAAAAATACAGTATGAAGACTATGAATAAGATATATGGAAGCATACGACTATCCTAAAAAGTCCTCAACAAAACGGTTCTTGGTATTGCGTTCAATATATTTACGGCGACCCGATTCTGAGGACGATATTTGAGGACATAATATGGCCTCTTTCAATGATTCAGGGGATATATNAATAGCGACTCCCAGCTCATTGTCTCTTATCAATTCCCCTATCAGGCCTGAATTAGGACCTATGACGGACTTACCGTATATTGCTGCATAGCCCAATACTCCGCTTGACAGATCCGTCAGAAGATATGGCATTAATATATAATCACTCGTATAGCAGAGAGAATGAAGAAAGTCATAGGTGCAGAATTCATCCCTTATAATAATATCAGCCCCCAGTTGTCGAATTTTATCTACTAATTCATAGAACCGATCCTTTATTTTTCTATTGACACGCCCAGCAAAGATAAAAGTCCGTCCGGACAATTCCTGAGGGGTCATGAGTCCAATAGCCTGTAATATCTCAAGGGTGCCTTTCCNNTCATCCATCGCNCCAAAATGCAAATATATTTTTGAATTTTGGGATATTCCAAGTTCAGGACGCAAATCCATAACTTTATTTNCAATTGTAGGGANAGGGTCGGCAAGAGTAAGAAAATGATCAGAATTATAAATTTGATTAAGCCTTTCGGCACTTCGCGGATCATTGAGAATAAAGACTTTTCCCATTGAACCATTTTTTGCCATTATTTTATATCGAAAACGATCAATCAGACCACGAATTCCTGATTTCGGCGCACGGAGATAAATTTTATATATTATACCTGAGAGCTTTACACTAGNGGGAAGTAGCAGGGGAAGAAATGGAATTACATCTGCAAGAGATATCAGTTTAATTCTATCAACGTTTTCTTTTAACGCAACTCTTTTAATCAGTCTTGAAAGCCTCAAACATCTCCCGATCAGTGAGCCTTGCGACGCTTTTAGACATTCATCATCATCAAGCATCACCCAGCGTATATTATTAGCTTTTGACCACTCGCATTTTCCCTGATTTTTCTCCCATTCATTTTTAGGTACAGCAAAGATGAATTCTTCATCCTTATACCTATAAGCTCCATTATAAAGATGATTGATATACTCCAGATGGTGACCGAAGAGAGTATTATCAAATATAAGGGTGGCCATTTAAAATTATCCCAACTTAGAGATGAGCGATTTTTCTTCATTTATATCAAAAATACGTCTGAATCTACCAGAATNTATCTTTGCAGGAATTCCAAGAAGTAATGAGTTTGGTATCTCACAAGACTTATTAACAAATGTATTCATTCCACAAATACAATTGTCTGCTATAAACACACCTTTTCCAATCATGACTCTATTACCACACCAAACGTTATTTCCTATATAAATAGAAGCGGAACGTGGCTTAATTTCTAATGATTCCATATTTTCAATAAAATGAAAATCAGAATCTGCAATCTGACAATCCCAAGAGAAACCAGATGTATGTCCGATTTTAATTTTTTTAGTACATAATAACGATGTATTCTTGCCAAATCTATTATTACCTCCAAATTCTAATATAGCTGTCGACGTTACATATATAGTTGAACCAGGATAAAANATCACAGGACCATTAAATATTATATTTCCTAAATTATACCATATTGTAGGAATTGATGATGCAGTATTGAACAAATTTNCTGATCCAAGATGTATTTTTTTCCCCTTATATTTCAACGTAATTCTACCAACTCTTTTTAATACTACTTTTTTACCAACGATAANCGGAAGATGAATAGCGGTTAAAAATTTAAATGCTTTAAAATTAAAGTACAGAGTTTTAATAATGGATACTGTTTTTAATATCTGTACATAATACCAAAACCGATTCATCGTAACTGTTTTAATAGATTGATTATTATAGGAGTAGTAAATTTCANCGATTGAGTCTTAAAGATTTTATTCAGCGCAAAAAAGGATACAATATATATGAAACTTTTAATTAGTATCAGAAGGCCATCTTTATTATGTATTATATGACTCAATAAAAACACCAAGCCTAAGGCAACCACAGCAATAATAACTGTAGGAAGAATATCTTTAAATTGTTGCTGTATGCCGTAACTAATCTCCTTGCCACTATAATACATATTAATAATGAGAACTATTATACCGTAGAATACTTGTCCCCAAACTAATACAATCATATCATATTTAACAACAAAAATTAAAATAGTCGCTAGTATTAATTTTCTTAATATCTCAAGATTAAGCGATAATCTACTTTTACCAACAACATTTAAAATGTTTAAATTAATGGAATGCAGGGGATAAAGCGCACCTACTATACAAAGTATTTTAAAGTATTGAATGGATTGAGTCCATTGTTTNCCAAGAAGTAAGACAATCATTTCATCTGCAATTCCGATTAATAATAACATGACTGGGAAAACGATGAAAAATGCTACCATTATTATTCTACGGTAGGCTTCACGCATCCTTAATAAGTCCTCTCTGATTTCAGATAGAACCGGAAAACAGACTCGTTGTATAACTTCCGTAATACTAGTTGCTGGTAATTTCTGTAGTCTGTCAGCCTGTGAATAGAATCCTAATTGCGTAGCACTATAAAATTTACCAATAATAAGGGGATATATATTCTGAGTGAGGCTTGAAATGAGACCGAATCCCAATAGATTTATCGAATATCCCCACATAGAATGAATCGATGACACAGAAAATACTAATTGAGGTTTCCAATGACCAACACACCAAAGCAGTAATGTTCGAAATCCATACATAGACATATTCTGTATGACTAATGCCCACACATTACGAATATAGTAGGCAAGTACTATTCCAATTAAGCCAGAAAGTAAAGCTGAGAATAGAGATGTAATAGCAATGGTTTTGAAATCAATGCTTTTAAGGAGCCTTGTATTTTGTATTAANCCCAATGCATTAATTGGAAGTATTAAAAATGTAACTCTACAAATATATGTTAATTCTTCAATATCATAAAATCTGGCAATCGAGGGAGAAAGGAAATAAAGAGCTATATAACAAATTATCGAAAGAAAGACATTGAAATAAAAGACTGANGAATAATCTACTGATGTCACATTATTACGCCTAATAAGAGCAGACCCAAATCCACTNTCCACAATGACCATACCAATTGCAGAAAATACAGTGATCATACCAAGGATACCAAAATCCTTAGGAGTAAGTAGATGTGCTATGATCAAACTACATATCATTTGTATCCCTAATGCAGAAAAACGATCAATGGCACTCCATATTACGCCTTTTATTGTACGATTTTTTAAAGATTCAGGCATAGTATCACAATTCAATCCTTTGAAAACAGATCTCTTGTATAGACTNTCTCCTCGACGTCGGTGAGGTCGGGNGAGGTGCGGTTGGCGAGGATGGCGCGGGAGAGGCGTTTGAATTCGGCGAGGTCATTGACNACACNTGAGNCGAAAAAGGTNGANNNGTCGNGNAGGNTCGGTTCGTANATGANGACCGTTACGCCCTTTGCCTTTATGCGTTTCATCATGCCTTGGATGGANGACTGACGGAAATTATCGGAATTNGACTTNATCGTCAGACGATAGACNCCAATCACACANTCTCCTTCTGAACTGCATGAAACAGTANGTTCGGAGGATGAAGTATCAGATTGAAATTTTTGTGATTACNTCNTGCNTCAATGCATCNATNACNTTTTAGCTNGCCTATATGACCATAAACTCTATCCTCCCAACACTGCCTTAACAAAGCGATTGGTCTTTGGGTGGGATATGATTTCCCGATTGAGGGTGGATTGATATTTGTTATTGTCCGCGGGGGTGAGATATTTCCAAGATGCGGTAAGCAGTTGGTTCACCGCATGGAGAGTACACTGATCNCTTGAGTCNTGANAATCGAGATAGTNACGGTATTTCCCGAATAGAGAGNGCTTNTANTGCTCCTGNTCATTACCNACATANACAAANAGATCNGNTCCNAGAAGTANGCTNACCCGANTGANTNTATCNTAGTCNGAATCNGTTNCNTNGTCAATATNNCTGAACCATCGNTCAGTACTNAGNCAGTTCCANGTCANCGGTTTGNCNAAATANAGANTATCTTTTTGANGNANCTTNNGNTCNATNTCCCGATACATGGAATATTCATCAATATCCTTATCTCCGTGTATCATCGCATCAAAAGCCCCTAGTAGACACCGGTTTATAAGTCTCGGATTTCCAGCCACCCTATACGCTAAGCGGTGAGCCAGATCGTAAGACTGGATGATTTTAAGACTGTCGGCCGGAGTCATACCGGATAGACATTCATCCAGCCTGCTGACCATCTCACCGGCAGTCTGACGCAGATATCTGCTCTCCGATGTCGGGTTGAAAGTAGGTTTAAACATTCCTAATTCGTTTCCCTCGTGACAAAGAAGTGCCACAAAGCCATTGATGTCATCGGGATTAGCGAAGTCAACCGTAGCTATATCAAGCAAAGGATTTATCATACGATAGCTAAACTACCTTGAATACGTTCAATCTGACGTGCATCCGCATCCATTCGCCACTCATAGCCCTGATCCGTGAACAGCTTCACACGAAAAATCGCGGTTCCGGACTCTTTATTTATCACTTCCTCTACCGTGCCCTCACGGTTGCCATAGCCTGCCGTCACAACGATAACCGATTCACCCGGCATAGGGCTGAGTTCGCCAAGAGGATGGACCTCCATGTTCGGCGAGAAAATACCGATGGCAGCTTGAAAACGTCTCATTTCCTGTGAAGATATGACAGCATAGGGCGATGATGGATTATTATTCACACGATAGCACCACGCCTTATCCCCAATCAGGCTGAACATAGGTAATACGTCCTCTGGATGGGTCTTGAAAAAAGCTGTCTGGGAAATGATTGGATGATCTTCGGCCACTTTCTTGTTTCCGATCCGGCGTATGATCGTTTCATACGGATAGAAAAATTCAGGTATAGGACGTATCTTTTCAGAAATATACTTTCGCAGCTCCTCGAATCTGACCCCTCTGCGGAGTTGCATCGCATACCATTTAGGCATTTTACTGAGAATCACCTGATTGACAGCCTCTATCCACTGTCTTCTATCATCCGAAGTAGTTTCAGCAGAGAGACAGAAAGGAGGTATGCTTTGTGGCGCATCACCTCCGACACATCCTAAGGCTTCCGAGGCTGTAGCCCCACTCCTTATGGCACACATAACCCAAAGAGAACGCATAAAACTATCAGCNTCAACCTCTTTTTTCCCCAGNACACNCTCTAATACAGTCGCNAGTCCGTCGGAGATAGCCGAGTAGAGCTGCCGTTCAGTACGATAAGATTGCCTTANNTCAAAAATATAAGTCCGGTTAGNACTAACATTCCTTTCGAGAATTATCTTTGACATATTGCCGAACTCCGCAACATCCTCTTTTCTCAGTNNAGCAACCTCACACAAAGGCATCGCCCCATTAAGCATNGAGAAAAGAAANAGGTCCTCATACACATTATGATAGTCCGATCTCCTCACTATTCCCCTCAATAGACNAAGACTGTTATTGAAGGTTCGTTCGTTCATCAATTCCGGAAACTGTGAGTCTGATTCGGCGAGTAGCTTCGCAAGAGCCCTCGGAGCATCGTTTAGAGGCAACATTTGCTTCTTAGCGGCAGCCTTGACAAGACTGTTGAGNATATTGAGATGNCTTATAATTGTCGTTCTTGACAAGCCTTGNAGGAAAAGTTCCATAGTCCAGTCAGCCACCATGACATCTGAAAGATCCACAAGATTCAAACGATGAGCCGAAAGAAACAGATCNAGAGCCGTGATGGTCCTACGGTATTTCAGAATTGTCTCACCTCCTAAGTCAGAGAGCTTCNACCGGAAAAAATTTAAAATTTCTATATTGCTATGTCGCAGTATTTCAGACACTTGACAGAAGTCAAAATTTTACCTTTTCCCGATTGACNGACAATTCTTCTCTTCCCGCCGTCAGGAGCATTTTTCTCCTAATTAACAGCGGTTTACATAGAATTATGTCAACAGTATNCAGCATTGAAAGGTGATGCAGATGACTGGCTTTTACATCTCATATCTCTTGATAAGAGATTTTAATGTTATGCAAAGTTAATNAAAATACCTCTAAATCTGTGCATTTTCTGCAACTTTTTTTATCTCTACCAATTAAATNATGCAGAAAAATATGAGNANTTAATATTATNNNTTAAGCTAACNNNNTGATTCTAAATNCATANATCNTNAATCCANATCTCTTATCAAGAGATNTGGANTCNCCCTGAAACAAAAAATGCCCCGAACCGAAATGACGGTTTGAGGCATAAATTATATTATAAGGGTAATATAGAGTCGCAGTATCAATCCATCTCACCACGGTTTAATTTGGGTGGGTATAGTATAGAATTTTCGGTCTTGGCGGGTATCGAGCATCAGTTGATCGAGGATAATGTGGTCGTCNAGNGCACGGATTGTTATGGTGTGGCGTCCGGGAGNNAGATTATGGNTCGTGCGGACACGTGCCTGATTGCGCAANACATTCTCCTTCCATCCGTCACTGCGNCCCTTCTCCTTGATNCTTACAACCTGCGGCTCACCCTGATCTATANTGACGGCAANCCTCACGTCNCCGCCGTCCACCGGCTGAGTCGGNATCAAAGCCGTCAGGAGCAACGCATCACCGTCGGCAGCCCAATCAATATCATAGGAAACNCACTCACCCTTCGGGACAGGNACTGCCATCCCGCTGTGACCGAGCATTGCGACAGGTAGTGGCGTAAACGAGGCATCGGTGAATGTCGCNGCATCAAGTGCCATATATCCCTGCCCATCCGGTTCGATACTCCCCGGCGCATCCGAAAGCCACGCCTCAACCTCATCCCCGGTCAACCCGACAGGNAGTACAGGAGGATTGAACACCGGAAGGTCGCGGGGCGACATCGAAAGTATGTGGCGCCATTTTCCTCCCGCAAGCGAATCATTGTAGGCNGCCGTCAGTCGGCGTAACTCCTGATAGGCCCACTGACTCCNGGNAACCGCCCCGAGCATAAGGGTNTCNCGCTCCCAGAGCGAAGCACCGCTCTGCCCCATCGCGTATGANCGTCCTCGCTGAGCCTCAAGCATCTTGCGCGCCATAAGACCNGAAGCAATCACGGGATATTTCACCTGTGCGAAATAGTCGTCACGACGCTCCGCCGGCACCTTCGCCTCTATTGTCTTCACTTTTTCNGCCAGAGNCGTCCATGCTTCCAGATAGCGGTCAGCCTCACTNCCGAACTCCGANAAACTGAACTCNGTNTCCNCGACATGNGAACGTCCGCGCGGATAAGCCTTGCGGTCACTCAGCTCCACCTGTGTCCACCCCGTATGCTCCGGGCGCCGGACAGCACAGAGGCGGTAAAATTCCCTCATCACCNGNNTCAGCTCCGCNCCGGCCTCACTCCCGAACTCCCGAGTCAGCCATGAANCGAGATGCGCCTCCACTCCCGCTGACACGACACTCCCCACATTCCACGCCATNTCCATGAACAGTTCAAGCTGATACGACGACGTCTTCGGGTCATGAATATTGACAATCCACGCCCTGCGCGCACCACCTTCATAGGCCGTCTTCATCTCGTTGTAGACCAACCCCGGCTGTGTGCCGCCGATCCACAGATAGTCGTGAGGCCGCCCCCAGTANCTGAGATGATAGTAAATCCCCGCTCCACCTGNGCGCTTACGCNGGCTACTGTCGCTCAGGCAGGTAAGATGGCCATAATTGTCATCACACCACATCANTGTCACGTCATCGGGAACCGTNAGCCCTTCGTTCATCACGTCCAATACCTCTTTATATAGCACCACCACTTGAGGTATCGCCGTGATGTCCT
This sequence comes from Bacteroides sp., assembly GCA_014802345.1. GTDB lineage: Bacteria > Bacteroidota > Bacteroidia > Bacteroidales > Muribaculaceae > Duncaniella. The sequence goes on along the minus strand of JAAVCM010000003.1, from coordinate 91,907 downwards.
TCCCGACATAGCGCTTCAACAGAGTGCGCTGGTCGTCGATAACATCCCGNAGCGCACCNACCCTCTCAGCCATAGTCTTCACGCCCGCCATCCTGCCGTCGTGCTTGCCNCGCATACCGATGGTGTAAAGNTTTTCATACCTCCCNGCCTCCTTCAGCCGTTCACCCCAATAGTCCANGACACCCTGACGNTTGGTGACGTAGTTGTAAGGCCCGCGCACACTGTCGGNCCACTCCCCTACATTNTTGCGCAGCAATGGTTCACANTGGGAGGTNCCTATGACTATACCGAAACTGTCGGCAGCCTCTTTCGCTCCATCGACGAANTAAAATGGAGTCGTCGACTCGTGCATCGCAGGCCACAACGTGTTNGCGCGGAGACGCAGCAGGAGNTTGAAAATTTCTTTGTATGTTCTGACCCCAATCGTTCCCGGCGNTTGCGAAGTGTCAAANGTCCGCCAGCTCCACGGCTGCAACGACCAGTCCTCATCNTTGAGGAATATNCCGCGATATTCGACCGCCGGCGACTGNTAGTCGGCGTAATCGTCAGGGAGCGTNATGCGTGTCCGTCTTATCGGCGTGGCATCGTTCCACCAAACCCAAGGCGACACCCCTGCCAGACGCGAGACTTCAAGCAGCGCGTATGCCGTTCCACGGTCATCCGCCCCGACTGCATAAAGCCGACCTNCATGAGCTTTCAGACAGAATGAATCTTTATTATCCATCAGACGTTGGCTGTCAACCCCTGCCTCTGTGATTTCAGCCAAATCCTCAGCCGTTGCCNTCGACAGGTTATAGACACGGATAGTCGCCGCATCAGCCTCCACACGCTTTGGCGACATCCCGGTCACCCCCTCCATATCCGAGTCAAACATCCCGGCAGCAACCTCGGTGACCGGCCGCTCCCGCCACTTCGGAAGACTGTAAGTCAACGGCGCCGACCCATCAAAAAACACCACATCAGCCACAGCCATCGTCGCATTAAGGAAGCCAATAATTACCGTCACTAACTTACATCGTCGCAATATGATTCTCGCCACATCATGGCTTCGCGGCTTAACATCCTTCCTCGAAAGTATCCGGCTTATCCATTTGTACATACTCAGTAGTCTTAATCATGTCTCACATTAATTGACATCATAAAGATACCACTTTTTTATAAAAGGACAATTATCCGCGTGGAAGTATTCTATCTTCTAGAGTAATATTTCTTCCAAAGGTAAATATGGCTTCATTGATAATTTTGCAATAGCTAAAAACTGATTCGCAAATTTCTATTTACTTTATAGTAAATTAAGTCAGTACCCATATTCTATTGCAATAGAAGATCTTCCATAAATTTATTATATCGTCTGGTTGAAACTTCATCATGTGACAAACAAATATTCTGAGACTTAAAATATTTATATAATTCTTCCATTATAGTCTCCTCCCCGCATAGTACTAGGTCCTTCTTGATTATTTTCATACATTTATCCGTTCGTGTCGTATTCCCAAAATCAAGAAATGCAGTCCAAGCAAAAGATCTTTTACTTCTTATAAATGTTTTTTGCTTGCAAAATTGCATAATCGCACTATAAACCTTTAAGGTATATTCATCTATAGGAATAGATACTTGATTTGCAATGTTGGGTGCAAGCTCAGGGAGCGTGATAGCACATTTTAAATTCTCTATTTTATCCATAGAGAGAATTTTCTCATCTATAAATTTACCAAGTATTTTTGTATAGTTTGGCATTATAGTTGCTTTAAGATGCACATATCCTTCGCTCCCTCCTATTTCCTCCCATATAATACGCCATGCACCCAAATCCTCTTTAAAAGGAAAGACATAATTGTGAACTACTACTCTCATAACTTATTTTATTTAAGGTAATAATTATTTAGATTAGCATAGTTTTTAAGTCCAAATTTTTCTCCCATCAAACTTTTTTTCCCAACAATGATGAGAGTATCAAAACCTATAGCCATAAGTTGTCTAACAAAGGCTTGATTTGACAGAATGGTATTTGATATTTCTTTAATCTCGGATTCCCTGATATCAGAGTCATTCAAAATCAGAATTTTAAACCCACTTCTAAAAATCATTGAACTCATGTCATGCCTGAATGAAGCATCACCCTGAGAAATTGAGACTTTACATAGACGAGATATTTCTCCTGAATAGTAGTACTCTTTAAATGTCTGATTCATTCCATTGACTATTTTCAGTCGTTCAAATGAGCCTGATAACATTGAATCAAGTAAATTTTTAAAAAATGTAATCAACTTCATAATAATTCGGTATTAACTCGTTCTTCCAGTCGTTTTAGCATACTGAAATTATATCTATTAGCGTTTATTTCTTCTGTTAGCTCAGTGGCAATTTTAACTTTGTCTAGATTCCTATCAGGATGTGCTAAAATAGATAATCTTTTATATAATTGTTTACATTGAGCTATACTGGCTACTACATTGTCGTACTCTTCTACACGATCTGTTCCTCTATGTCCCCATAGCTCTCTTAAAAGTTTTATTAATCTCATATTTAATATCTCCCTCATCCTCCATTGAGATTTTAAAGTATAGACATGAAAAAAGGTGTGAGGAATGTATCTCGTTTTATCCTTAGTTCAGGTCTTGGCTTACCTCCAGCATGGATAAAACAATAGCCCCACACCGATAGGGCTGTATAAGCTGTCAGTCACGACAGAATATAGGCTACCGATGCAGGTGCTATTGCCAATCTCATCTTCATGCTGTGTCAGACGGCCAAGTTTGAACTAAGAAGATAAAATTTCAATAACACCTTTTTATTATAAATGTGATGGATAAGTCCAATAGGCGACTCCTCGCCTATGCTGACCAATCCACCGCAAAGATAATAAAAAAATGTTATGTGTGAGGCTTTATGTTAAATAATAATCAAAAAATTTATCTCCCAAACACAAAAAAACACTCTGATTAAACTATTATTAGCTTATTCAGAGTGACTTAAAAAGGAGAGCGACAAACGGGGCTCGAACCCGCGACCCTCAGCTTGGGAAGCTGATGCTCTACCAACTGAGCTACTGTCGCATTAAAAATGCTTTGTGGATGCAAATTTATAGCTTTTTTCTGTCACTTGAAAATTATTTATCGACTTTTTCCAAAAAATTTTCAATCCTTCGGCAGTATTGTTGACATGAAATGGTTAACTTTGCCATTGTTATGAATCGAAGACACTTCTGCAAGATAGCCTCTCTGACCGTTGCCGCACTCAGTGCCGGAGCGCGTCCCGCGCTGGCCTCCGAGGTCAGCGACACGACGGACATCAACGATTCGTCATTGCTCCGTCATCACCGTCTACGGAAAGCGTGCCGCCTGACTGTCCTGCGCAGGGAATGTCACCTCGACCTTCAGGCTCTCTATCTCGACGACCCCGATGCCGGTCCCTGCCGGCTCTTCCGCGCGGGCGACGAGATGACTTTTGAGGCCGGAGCATCATGCCCCAACGATTTCTGCCCGAAGCTGTGGGAGATGATATGTGCAGCGGTCGGAAGCACCCCCTGCACAGCCGGACGCATACCTTTGACCACCATCCTCGCCTGTCCCGACGGAACACGCCCGGTCATCGTCCGTGTCGATGTGTCAGCATAACGCTGCAACCCTACCCCAGTCCCAACAATTTTACCATACCCGCACATAAATGAAAAGACAACATCTCATTGCTGCCATCTTCGCAGCCTCAATGACCGCCGCCGTCACATCCTGCAATTCATCCTGTGATGCCGGTGGCGCAGCCGCCTCACAAAAGGATGCGGCACTTGCCAACATCATGACCCGCACGAGCGTGCGCGACTACACCGACACTCCCATCCCCGACGCGACAATCGACACCCTCCTGCGTGCGGGCATGGCAGCTCCGACCGCCGGCAACAAACAGCCTTGGTCGTTCATCGTCGTCAAAGAGCGTGCGACCCTCGACAGCCTTGCAAAAGGCAACTGGCGACCCGCAGCCAAGGCACAGGCAGCCATCGTCGTCTGCGGCGACCTCACAAAAGGATTTCCCGGCGAAGGGAAGGACTACTGGGTTCAGGACTGCTCCGCGGCGACTGAAAACATCCTTCTCGCCGCCCATGCCGTAGGGCTCGGCGCAGTCTGGTGTGGCTGCTACCCCATCACCGAGCGTGTCGACATGGTCAAGACCACCTTCGCCATCCCCGACTCCATCATGCCCCTCAGCGTCGTCATGCTCGGCTATCCCGCCGCCCCCCAAGACCCCAAGGACAAATACAAGACCGAAAACATCCACTACGGAAAGTGGTGATCCGCTATCCTGTTTCAATATACAAAGCCCTGCAAATACTCATTGAATTTGCAGGGCTTTATCTATTGAAAATTAATTAATGGATTCGGTAGACCTCACCCCTCCGGCTGGTGGTTGGTGCGGTGGGTGATGATGGTTTTCATGTTAGCCTGCGCCCACTCGGTCAGCCGGATGATGATTGGGACGAGTGAGCGACCTGTATCGGTCAGCGAATACTCGACCCTCGGCGGCACTTCATTGTAGGCCCTGCGGTCCACCAGACCGTCGGCTTCAAGTGTCCGCAGCGTATTGGCGAGAATCCGCGAGGAGATATCGGGGATTTTACGTCCAAGTTCATTGTAGCGTATAGGCTCGTTCTCGCTCAGCACGAGAATGACGAGCAAAGCCCATTTATTGCCGAAGCGGGCTATGACATTACGCACAGGACATATCTCTATGATGGAGTTGAGATGTTCTTTTTTTCTCATGATCGTTTACTCTTTCACGGGCAAATTTACGTCATAGTTACGAAATATGCAACTCCGTGAGCATCAGTAATTTTTTATAAATTTATTTTAATGACCCAATCTGTTGGTAATCATCATTAGTAATATTTTTGTTACTTACTTACAATTTTGTATGTAGTTGATTTATAAAATTTAATCTATTATTTTTGCATTGTCCAACCATAAGTTAAACCCAAATAAAACCAAGTTTTAAGATTATGAAACGTATCGACAATTCTGGTGTCGTCAAGCACACCGCTCAGGCTTATCTCTGTGCCAATTCCGAGACCGAAAAACCCACCGGAGCTTGCGGTTCCGCCTGTGGAGCCGGCGACGAGAAGCCCGAACCCAAGCCCGCTGCCTGCGGTTCGGCGTGCGGCGCAGGAGAGAAGTAAGACCATCTCCCCCATCCATTCAATCTGACAGGCAGCTCCGGTGTATCGCTATCGGAGCTGTCTGTACTATCCCCTCAATCATCCCCCTTAATTTTATGAATTCATGGGAAAGAAATCCGAACTGGAAAATACAGGAATAATCTCCATAAAACTTGCCGAAACATCTACGGCTTGGGATGGTTCCCCGCTTCCTTGCTATCCATCATCATCGCCTGTCATCTCGATTTATAAGTACACGTTTCCTCCACACTCCGTCACGAATCCACATTATCATAAAATAATCAACTGCGGAGTGGTCCTTAGCGGAACTGTCACGATAGTAAACCGCGACGGTACGAGCCATGATTTTCATGCTGGCGAGGCTCTTGTGGAAACGGATGGAGAGATTCATCATGGAGAAAATCGTGGAGAGGAGGAAGCTGTCGTCATCATGTTCTATGCGGGCGATTCGGTCACTCCGCTTTCAATTCCTACCGAATAATCACCTGCTATGGACTATTTCGCTTTTCAATGGCATATCACCGACAGTTGCGACCAGCGCTGCGAACACTGCTACATCTTCTCCGAAGGTCATCCCCACCTGATAGAGATGTCCGTCAGCCGCGCAGAGGAGGTCGTCAGGCAGTGTCTTGATATGTGCAATCGGCTCGGCCGTCTCCCCTATTTCTACATCACCGGAGGCGACCCGCTCCTACATCATAACATAGCCGGAATACTTTCTCTGCTCAAAAAGCACGATATCCCATTCACCATTCTCGGCAATCCCTTCCACATCACTGATGAGGTCTGCCAATGGCTCAGGTCAATGGGTTGTGAGAAATACCAACTGTCGATCGACGGCATGAGGGAGACACATGACGCGATACGCAAACCCGGTTCGTTTGACACGACGGTGGAGAAAATCGGTGTCCTGCGGCGTAACGGTATCCGCGTCGCCGTAATGACTACGGTGTCAGGTACAAACATCAGCGAAATACCCGACATCATCGACCTCGTGGTCGAAAAGGGTGTCGACGTGTTTGCCTTCGGTCGCTACTGTCCTACCTCCGAGGAAAAATCCACCCATATCTCACCCGAGGAATACCGCGACTTTCTCGACCGCGTATGGCATAAGTTCGAGCAACACAAGGACTCTGCGACCACATTCAATCTCAAAGACCATCTCTGGACCCTCTATCTCTACGAAAAAGGCTTGTTTACCATTCCTACGGAATGTGATTCCGAGACCATCTATGACGGCTGCCACTGCGGTGACTGCCATTTCACCATCCAGCCCGACGGCAACGTGATGGCTTGCAGACGGTTTGAGAGCATCGTAGGTAATCTTTTCATCCGCCCGCTTCATGAACTGTGGACCGGTAAGGAGATGGAAGCCTACCGGCAGTATGACAGGTTTGAGAAATGTTCCCGCTGCGAACTCCTGCGCTTCTGCCGCGGCTGTCCCGCCGTCGCCTTCGGCTATCACCGATCTTTCTATGCCCCTGACCCTCAATGTTGGAAACAAATATGAAAGCTATCGTCCTCACCAAACCCATCGAAGCCGTTGAAATGTCACTGGCCGAGGTTGCCATGCCCGAAGTCAAACCGGGGTGGGTGCTGATAAAGGTAAGAGCCTTCGGCATAAACCACTCGGAAATCCTACTGCGGCGCTTTGAAATCTCACAGTCCTACATACGCAAGCCCATCATCCCCGGCATCGAGTGTGTCGGCGAGATTGTCAATCCCTCCGACAGCCGTTTCCGCCCCGGCGAGCGCGTTATGGCAATGATGGGAGGCATGGGGCGCAGTTTCGACGGCAGTTATGCCGAATATGTCCTCGTGCCGTCAAGCCATGTCTTTATCGCCGACAGCGACCTCAGTTGGGACGAACTCGCCGCCATCCCCGAGACCTACTACACCGCATACGGCTCACTGACACTCTCGCTGCAACTCTCAGCCGCCGACACGCTCCTCATACGCGGTGCCACATCGACAGTCGGGCTTGCTGCCATCCAGCTTGCCAAAGCCATCGGCGCAAAGGTCATAGCGACCACGAGGAGTGAGAACAGGGCTGAATTTCTCCGCCGCATTGGAGCAGACGACATTGTCACCGAAGGGCCTGATTTCCGCCGCCGTTTCCTTGACCGTCATCCTGCCGGAGCTACAAAAGTGCTTGAACTCATCGGCGCCTCCACCCTACCCGAATCCCTTCGCCTGACAGCCTTCCACGGCATCGTCTGCCACACCGGTCTGCTCGGTGGAGTCTTCGCGCTCTCTAATTTCGACCCCATCAAGGAAATACCCTCAGGTGTATATCTCACCGGCTTTTACAGCAACTTCCCGAAGCAGGCCGAAATCACCGCCATGATGGACCTTATAAGAAAGAGCGGACTCCACCCCGTGACGGCTGAAAGATTCAACCTCGACCACATCGCCGAAGCCCACACCCTCGCAGAGCAGCGCAGACAAATCGGCAAAATAGTAGTCACAGTTTAGCCCCGGCAATTAAAACTCCGGGAGGGGTATTCACAAACAAACCGGAACATTTCAAAATGTCGGAAGCTCTGGTCCCGGGCGAAACGCTCGACTGGCCCGCTTTCGCCCGCTTTACCCACCAACATAAATTTTATTTCCTTCTTTCAGAAATATCAATAAAAATACCTAACTTTGTAACTAAGGCAACCCCTCATTATCGGATGGTTGAATTTGTTTTTATGGCTAAGAAAACTAAATCATACTCGTTAGTGCAAGCTACCGATGCTCTGGAACAGCTTGGGCAGCGTGGAACGTCGGCATCGGAATTCATCTACGACCTCCTGCGTATATTCGCAGGATACGGCGACGGACAGATTCGTCGGACCAAAGATGGTCCGGGCAATCTTGCGAAGGATGGGGAAACCGTTCTTGTCAAGAACCTTGTAGCATATCGTCCCGCACTGCCAAATGCTTCTGACAATGATTGTTCAGGAATGTATGATATTGTCAACACTATGCGTGGCGACGCCAAGATTGCCAAACAAACCCCGCGTCTCTACATCACGAGCAATGGTGTTTATGTAGTAGCATACGATCCCAAGGAGAATGATTGGTATGAAAACACCATAGACCGACTTTGGCGTACTTTTACTTTTTTTGAGCCTCTTGCCGGAATTGAAAAACTCCCCCACATCGAGGAGGCTGAAGCTGATGTAAAGAGTGCTGAACTTATGGCTAAGCTCTTTGATAATATTCGTATACATAACAATATACGTGACCCGCAGACCGTTCACGCACTCAACGTGTTTATGTCGCGGTTGCTTTTTTGTTTCTTTGCCGAAGATACCGGACTGTTCCCTGAGGAAAATTTTTTCACACGTTCACTTGAAAGCAATACATTGTCCGATGGCTCAGACCTTGCTAAGTTCATTGACCGGGCTTTTCTTGCCATGTCGACCAATGACCCGACCATACGCTCTACATTGCCGTCATTCTACGAGAAATTTCCATACGTCAACGGAGGACTGTTTAAAGAACAGTATCCTATTCCAGTCCTTTCGCGCCGCGCACGCACATTGATTCTAAACTGCGGAGAGTATAATTGGCGAAAAATCAATCCCGACATTTTCGGCTCGATGATTCAGGCGGTTGTGACACCCGAACAACGTGCCGGACTCGGTATGCACTACACCTCGGTCACCAATATCGACAAGCTCATAAAGCCACTTTTTCTTGATGCTCTTGAAGAAGAATTTAGAGCCGCCTGCGACGAGGCAAAAGAAAAAATGGCTAAAAAGATTCATTCAATTCGTGCGACCCAAAGGCTTAACAATCTACTTGTCCGACTTTCCAATATAAAATTCTTTGACCCGGCCTGTGGTAGCGGAAATTTCCTCATCATTACTTACAAAAGGCTTCGTGATCTTGAAATACGGATATGGAAATCACTCCGTGATATTGCAGATATGGCCATCCTTCCATTTCCTAATGTTTCACTCACTCAGTTCTACGGAATTGAGTTGGATGAATTTGCTTGTGACACCGCTATACTTTCGCTATGGCTGGCCGAGCATCAGATGAATATCGAATTTGAAAAAGAGCTATATGTAAAACCTGACACACTTCCATTGAAGCCATCCGGTCACATTGTCTGCGGAAACGCCTGTCGTCTCGACTGGAACACTGTCTGCCCCCACACCCCCGAAAATGAAGTCTACATCATGGGCAATCCGCCGTATCTCGGAAGTAAATTGCAAGATGAAACTCAAAAAGAGGATATGCAGATTGCCATGCGAGGAACTGATGCCGCTAAGACAGTGGATTATATTGCTGCATGGTTTTGGAAAAGTGCAAAGTATATTCAGGATTCTAAAGCTAAATATGCTTTTGTAACCACCAATTCTATTATTCAAGGAGAGCAAGTAGCAATGTTATGGAAACCTATTTTTGACCTCGGCGAAGAAATATTCTTTGCTCGCACTTCTTTTAAGTGGAGCAACAATGCTAAATATAATGCCGCAGTAACAGTAGCTATTATTGGTGTCCAAAATAAAGAAAATAATGAAAAGAGGCTTTTTATTGAATCTTCTAAAACTGAAAAAAAAGTAAAGTCGATAAATCCATATCTTACTTATGGTGAATCTATAATTGTTCTAAAAACTAACAAAGTTCCAAATGGCTATCCTGAAGTATTATTTGGGAGTATGCCTCGTGATGGTGGGAATCTCAATTTTGAGCGTGAGACTGCTGATTTTATTCGACAACAGTATCCAGAAGCTGCGAAGTTCGTTAAACGCTATATGGGTTCCCAAGAACTACTGCAAGATATAGAGCGGTATTGTCTTTGGATTGAAGATACACCTGAAAATATACAGTTGGCTAATTCCATTCCTGAAATCAGAGAGCGACTACTCGCTGTTTCTGTAGAACGAGAAGCAAGTAATGCTACAAGTACACGCGCCTATGCTAATCGACCCCATATGTTCGTACAACGTGCATACCAACCGACTGAAGCCATTCTCATTCCTTCTGTTTCTTCAGAACGTAGAGAATATATCCCTATTGGATATGTAGATATGGATACAATTATTTCTAATCTTGCTTTCGCCATCTACGATGCCGAAAAATGGCTATTTGCGCTTTTGACATCGAAGATGCACAATCTTTGGGTTAGAACAGTTGGTGGTCGATTGAAAACAGACTATCGATATTCAGCCACTCTTTGCTATAATACTTTCCCATTCCCTAAACTTACCATTTCACAAAAGCAGGAATTGTCAGTTTTAGCTCAGAAAGTATTAGACATTCGAGAAGAAGAAATTGTTGAGTTCACCTTAGGCGAAATGTATAATCCGGAAACCATGCCGGAGGAACTGCGCGACGCTCACCATCAGCTCGACCTCGCCGTGGAGCGTATCTACCGCCCCGAGCCGTTCATCTCCGACGAAGAACGCCTCGAACACCTTTTCAAACTCTACGCTAAAATGATAAAGAAATAATGGAATCTGAAATAATTGGAAGTCAAAAGATGGTTCAAACACATTTATTCCATCAGTGGTGTACTAATCTATTTGAAGTAACAAAATTTATAGAGGATGAACTTCAAACTGACTCACATCATTGTCGTTGGTTTTATATAGCCCTATGGGAACTTTTCTCATCAGGCGAAAGATATGTTGATGAACAGCTAAGTTACGAGTATAATTCAGATTGCGAGTATCTTATTGTTACAAAATATTATATTACCAAACTTAAGGAGCTATATGATGATACCGATTATTTTATGCTCCAATATTATCGCCATTCATCCGCTCACATTTTCCAAAGTGAATATTCTCTTATTGATAAGAAAAAAGAGCCAAAAGCTAATACTCGTACCAGCTCTTTTTTTGCAAAAGATGGTACTAAGAGTTGTAAATTAACGCAAGATGAGATAAGACAAAAAGCCAAAACTGTAATTGATGATTACGGTGAACAGGTTTACAAAAGCTCAATGATTTCTCGGACTTACTCATTAATTAATAAGTGTAGGGAAGACCTAAATATAATATTGAGTAATTTAAATGAATTATGACTGATCTCATTGAAGTGTAATATGTCCAAACAGATAAATCAAGCAATTCCTACCTTCAATTTAAGAAATAAGAAGTATCAGATATGATATCAAAAAAAGAAATACAGCGCTTGCTTAACGACCTTGAGAATGATCGAGTTGAACGTACTATATCCACAGATAAAATGGATAAGTTCGGAGAGGCGATATGCTCATTTGCAAATGATCTTCCTGACCATCAACAACCGGGCTATTTGATTATTGGAGCAGATGACAAAACAGGAAAAGTTATGTCCATTGATATATCCGATCGTCTTCTGCAAAAAATAGCCTCTATACGCACCGAGGGGAATATTCAACCTCAACCATCAATGGTAGTTGAAAAGATGGAGTTAGACGATGGTCCAGTATTGGTGGCAGAAGTACAGCCGGCGCATTTCCCACCTGTGAAATATAAGGGTAATATTTGTGTAAGAGTCGGGCCACGACGTGGCGTGGCTAATGAAGAAGATGAGAGAAAACTGTATGAGAAAAGAGCTTCTCATGTTCAAACCTTTGATGCTTTACCTTGTTTAGGAAGCAGTTTGGAGGATCTTGATGTCAGATTGTTTCGGCAGATATATTTGCCGATGGCTTATCCTGAAGATGTTCTTGAAAATGATAAACGCGACATAAGATTGCAACTTCAGTCATTAGGTTTTTATGATATGAGACATGACTGTCCCACTTATGCCGGTATTCTGATGTTTGGCAATAATGTTGAACGTAGATTGCCCGGAGCTTACGTTCAATATGTCCGTTTTGGCGGAAATGGCAGAGGCGCAGACATTGCCAATGATTATAAGTTTTCCGGCAATCTGATGACCATACTAAATCAGCTTGATACTTTTGTCTCAACAACCATTGCAAAGAAACGTCCGGTTCCGGTCAGTGCTTTGAGAGAGGAATATATAATCGACTATCCGTCATGGGCAATTCGAGAATTGCTTATGAATGCGGTATGTCACCGTGATTATGAAGGTAATGGACCTATTCAGTTTTATCAATATGATGATAGAATAGAAATATTAAACCCCGGTGGACTATATGGGAAAGCGAATCCACGTAATTTTCCATGGGTTAATGACTACCGTAATGGTGTCGTAGCTGAGGCAATGAAAGTCATAGGCTTTGTTAACCGATTTAGCCGAGGAGTACAGCGCGTACAGGAAGAGTTAAAGGCAAATGGAAATGAAGAAGCCAACTTCAATCTTGAGCTTGAGACTGCATTTCTTGTTAAAGTAAATATTAATAAAAAATCTTTTGCTTCAAAAGATGAAGCAAAAGCAAAAGCAAAAGAAGTAGCAAAAGAAGAAGAGATTATTTCAGTTTCTGAAATAGAAATTTCTGTATATAACCTTATTAGCAATCAACCTAATGTTACGAGAAAAGAAATCTCTAAGAAGTTAGGTATCTCCGATTCTAAATGCTATCAAGTCTTATCAGAATTGAAGCAAAAGGGTTTGATAAAAAGAAACGGCGGACGTAAATTTGGCTATTGGACTATTTTAAAGGAAATAAACCATGACTAATCTCGTAGAAGTACAATATGCCCAGACGGGCAAGTCGAGCAACACCGATGAACTCGGTATGCGCGAGATGCAGGCTATGGTTTATGCGCAGCGTAGCCGTCAGCATCTACTTGTCAAGGCTCCCCCTGCTTCGGGTAAGAGTCGCGCAATGATGTTTGTCGCGCTTGACAAGCTCGTAAATCAAGTTGTAAGAAAGGTCATTGTTGCTGTTCCTCAACAAAATATCGGTCGTAGTTTCAATGACACTCCACTAAAGAAATTCGGATTTTTTGAGGATTGGCGTGTTGCTCCGTATTGGAATCTTTGTTTTAATCCCGGAAGCGAGAACACAAAGAAATCTATTGTACGCGAGTTTCTTGACAGTCCCACGGCGACAAAACTTATCTGTACCCATGCCACACTTCTAAGCTCGCTCAATGGCATTGATGCGCGAAAACTTGACAATGTGTTCTTCGGTATTGATGAATTTCACCACGGCTCAGCCGCTGAGGATAACCGTCTCGGTTCGTTAATCCGCCGACTGCTCAACGAGACGTCGGCTCATATACTCGCCATGACCGGCTCATATTTCCGTGGTGATGCCGTCCCGGTTATGCGTCCCGAAGACGAGGCAATGTTTCAGCCGACCATCAACTACAACTATTATCAGCAGCTCAACGGCTATAAATGGCTGAAAAGTCTCGGAATTGGTTACAGTTTCTTCAAAGGGAATTATCTGACAGCGATACCTAATGTACTTGACACCAAGAAAAAAACGCTCATTCATATTCCACACCCCAAAGCCAAAACAGGGGCATTTATGAATAAGCATGACCAAGTGGCAGAAATCATCAGACATATCGGCACTATTGAAAATACAGATTTAAATTATATCCATAGTGTGCGAACCTCTGATGGGAGACTCCTTAAAGTCGGTAATCTTGTAGAGGATGACCAGAAAAACCGTGCTGTTTTGCAATCATATTTGCAGCGCATGAATAGTCGTGACTCTCTTGATATACTTATAGCCCTCGGCACTGCTAAGGAAGGTTTCGACTGGGAATGGTGTGAACATTGTATAACAATCGGTATTCGTGCATCGCTTACCGAAGTGGTACAAATTATAGGTCGCTGTACTCGCGACTGCGAGGGAAAGACTCATGCTCAATTCACGAATCTCATACCTAATCCAGAGGCAGCGCAGGATGATGTATCTATGGCCGTCAATGATTTTCTCAAAGCTATCGCTGCTTCACTATTGATGGAACAAGTCATGATACCCAAATGGAACTTCAAGACAAAAGTTGATGATGAAGAAAAGCCACATAAGGAAGCTAAATCGGAAGATGATCATATAATTGAGGTAAAAGGGCTGCTACCACTGAATGAAAAGACCAGAGCCATCGTTGAAAACGACCTCGATACACTCATTGCAACCACTCTTTCTGACAAAAATATTCGTGAGGCAATTCTCGGCGAAGATATGGCAGAAATAATTCGAGAGGTCTATATACCCAAAATTATCCGTGAAAAATATCAGAATCTGAGTGAAGAGGACGTTGAGGCAGTGAGAGACCGTATCATCTTGACTATGGCAACACAAGGTGAGGAGATAAAGATAGATGATTCAGGTAATAAACTCTTACGCGTAGCGGGAAAGTTTGATGTAGATATTAATAATCTTGAAATTAATCTCATAGCTAAAATCAATCCGTTTCAACGTGCATACGAAGTAATCTCAAAGACATTTACTCCGGAGTTGCTTCGAACCGTCCAATATGCCATTGATGAACAAAGAGAAGGTAAAATGCCTCTTGAAGAGGCAACCCTATGGATGTATACTTACCTCCCTAAATGGCGAGAAGAAAATCCCGGAAAGATAGCTCCTGAAATTACTGATAGTGATCCGATTGCCCGCAGGATAGCAAGAGCTATTGAAGTAGTCAAAAATTATAGGCAAAATTTAATGGAGAAACAAAATGTTTAATTTTACGAAAGCCCTTGAAATCGTATTAAATGATCCGGCTGTCGCAGATGTAAGACCCCGTAAAAAACGACCGACATCGAGCGACCGTCTCATTGCAGGGTTTCAAAGAATATTAGCCTTCTATGAGGCTAACGGTCGACTTCCGGAAGATAATCCTTCAGAATCATCGCTTTATCATAATCTACAAGGGATATTGAAAAATCCGAAGAGACTGGAATACTGTCGACCTTATGACGAATACGGAATTTTGTCAAAGACAAATGATAAAGTAGAAGAACCTATTGTTGACTACCAACAAAAAACGGTGAAAGCAGAACAGCTTGAAGCAGTACTCAATGACCCGGTTTTTGACAACTTTCAGGATGGATTATCTCCTGAAATCTTTGATATTCCGGATTATATGAAGGAGCGCCTTGAAGCGCGCAAGGAAGCCGAATACGTCGGTAAGCGGCGTCCATGCGACGACTTCGACAAATATTCCGACGGATTCAAGGAAATCCATCANGGGTTGAAGTCAGGCAAATACCGACTTGTNAAGTTCAGGGAANNAGACCTGAAAGTTGGNANNTATTTTGTCGAACAGGGCATGATAGGNTATCTGGCAGCATTTGAAGATGAAGGCAACAATAAACTGGGACGTACTGACGGACGCACACGCGTGATTTATGAAAACGGTTCAGAAGCCGACATAAAATTCCGTACAATCACAAANAATCTTTCTGTCGACGGTTGCAGCATCATGGATTGCGAAGGAATGTCACCTGAAGAATTTAAGCAATGTTTCACTCTCACAGGTAGGGATATTGAAAGTGGAACTATCTATGTTCTTCGCTCAAAATCTACGCGTCCGGAAATTGCGTCAATCAAAGACCTTTACAAAATCGGATTCACTGTCACTTCTGTAGAAAGCCGTATTGCCAACGCTAAGAAAGAGCCTACTTATCTTTGTGCTGATGTTGAAGTCGTGACCACATGGAAAGTCTACAATGTGAAACCTTCGACACTTGAAGCAATCATACACAAATTATTTGCTCCGGTCCAATTACAGCTTACGGTCGACGGTAAGAACCCCAAAGAATGGTTCATCGTACCTCTCAGGGTGATCAATGAAGCCGTCAATGCCATAATATCAGGTAAATCTATTGAATATAGTCCATATCTTCAACAGATTATTTACCTGAAATAGCCTTCCCCTGCGGGTGGAGNTGCCAGCCTTTGAAATAGGAGACGGCGAGAGCGATGAGCGCGCCTACAATACAGAGGATGGAGAAGTGAAGTCCGTAGCCGTTGAGAAACGCAATCGGTGCAAACGTAATCAGGCAAATCTCTACCGGCGCGATAAACAGGTAGGCAAGGGCATAGTTGTCAAGGCAACGGCTTTTCATCTCCGGGTCGACCACACGGAGGAGAGCTATGCCCATAGCCATCGTGCCGGTATACCAGCCCCATGTGAAGATAGCTTTTTCAAACCAATAGTTCCTCATCATCAGGCGCGCCATGAAAATCACATAGCCGAGAGTGGCAAGCAGTCCGGTGACAAGCAGTATGGCAAGCGGTGCAAGGAACTCGACCACAATCGACAGCTTTATGGAAGCTATGCCGAATGCCACGAGATAGTCTGTGAACGCTCCGCTGAGGTGGCTGACCGTACTGTGGCATATATAATCGCTTACCTTCGTGCGGTCAAAGATTTTCTTGACGACAATGCCGACTATGAACGCACAACTGAACACCGGAAGCTCAAAACCGGGCATGAAGTGAGCCACAATCTTGCTCAATCCGTAGCCTCCGGCAGCAATCATGGCTATAATGGTGAGATTGAATGTCAGTGAGTCAATCGAAATCGACGAACAGGAACTGACACCGAGGCTCACGCGCTTATGGTCGGGGAGCAGACCGGTGCGCAGTTCATCAGGCAAATCCTCGTATGACGACAGGAAAGCCGTATGTCCCTTGCGTGTCCCCCATTTGACTATCACAAGACCGATGATTACGGCAGCGACAATACCGAAGGTAGCCGCAGTCATGGCAAGTGTCAGTATTTCGTCATAGCCGAGCTGACCGAAAGCCTGCCCTATCGCCGCCGCAGATCCGTGACCGCCGCAGAAACCCGTAGGCATGGTGATTCCGAATCCGGGATTCAAATCCCATATACGGTTCAGCAGCAGAAGTCCGAGCAGACCGCCGAGACCCCATTGGAAGAGCATCCCTGCCTGAGAGTAGGACCACATCACCCCTATCGCTCCGCCCTGACCCTTCTGGACTCCCGACGTGAACGGCAGGCAACCGAAGATGAAGGCTATGAGGATGCCGGCATAGGTCCCGGTCTGATTTGAGAGCGGGAGCCAGCCGAGACCATTAGGCCCGAAGGCAAGCGCGAGGAATCCCGCCACAAGGCATGGCGGGATGAAAAGACGCTGCATGAATTTCAGTTTGACGCGCATCAGCTTGCCTAAAAGCAGCAGAGCCGATATGATGCCGACATCTATAAAGAGAGTCCACGGAGTGAAATCTGACATATCTTTAANNGTTTTTAAGCTGTTGATTTNNNANTACATAGCCTTGATGCGAGCCTGTTTCCTCCTACGGTATCACCGGCGACAGAATATAGCCGTAGGAGTACGCTTTATCCTGCATACGGTAAGGTTTGTGCGGACGCGCACCCCAACTGGTGTCACCTCCGAGACCGCGCTGCATCAGGTCAATGTTCAGGAACACCTCACTCCTGTGGCATACATCCGAATTGTGCATCTGGCGCTTCTCCATTCCGGGGTCGAGGTCCTCGGGCAGGACATCGAGCGCACTGACGTTGAGAGGCGTATCACTCTCGACGCGGATTCCGAAACCTGCATCGTCGGTCAGCGTAGCCCAGCGCACATCGGTCTTGTTTCCGGTTTCCTGCGGACGGATGTAGGGATAGAACTGGTCAGCCACCTTCCCTTCCCACACGCCCATGAATGAAGCAGTGTGTCGGTCGGAATAATTTTCCTCCGGCCCGCGGCCATACCATCTGAAATTATCCATATTTCCCGGAAGAGTCAGCCTCATCCCGAACCGCATTAGTTCCGGCAGGTCGCTCCGGTCGGTTTCCCAAGCGGAAATGACCTCTATCCTCCCGTCGGGAAGGATACGGTAGGTTGTCGTGTAGGGCGAGGTCACATCAGGCAGACGGTAGCTGCATCTTACAGTCGGGACACTTACCCCATCGGCATTTTCGTAGGTCAGGACAGCATTTTCGAGTTTACGGTTCTCGGCAGCGTAACGCCACACATTGGCACGCCTATGCATCTTCTCGCCCCAGTCATTGTCGGTCGGCGCACGCCAGAACGACGGTACTGGCCCCGACTGGATNAGCCGACGGCCATTGACCGAATAGTCTGTAAGTTGACCCGAAACNCTGTCAAGACGTATTGTCACACCATTGCCGCAGGTGAANACCCATCCGCGTTTGTAACGTTCTACTTTAACCTTATCCGTCGGAGAAGTNGACACCATGCCCCTCACTTTGCTNCCGGAACCGAGAGCAAACTGCTCGCGTGCCATCTCAAACCCCGCAGGNATAAGTTCATCGCCATTGCGGGTAAATGCGTANACCGACAGGTAGTATTCTCCNTCTCCGTCCATTGCNGGCAGAGGGAGCGCGACNGACTTCCGTTGACCGGCGGGGANATTGNCGTTGAAACGCCCGGAATCGCAGGGNAAACCNTTGCGNAGAAGCTCCCATCTGAANTCATAGTCGGCGAGGTTGCGTGTATGAAAATGATTCTCGACCATAATCTCACCCTTTGAGAGATCCGAGGGAGAGAAACGNATATCCTGATAGACCTTCTTGACCTCCTTCAATCCGGGATGCGGAGTGCGGTCAGGCTGCACGAGACCGTTGATACAGAAATTTTCGTCATGATGATAGTTCTGCGCCCCGAAGTCGCCCCCGTAAGCCCAATATTCCNTTCCGTTNTCATCCTTNGTGAGCAGTCCTTGGTCAACCCAATCCCAGATAAATCCCCCCTGCATCTGACCGGAGGAGCGGATGATGTCGAAATACTCCTGAAAATTGCCGGTGCTGTTGCCCATGGCATGGGCATANTCACACATTATGTACGGACGACCCGGATTCTCGCGGNCNGCATACTCCTGCATATAGCTGATGGATGGATACATCGGACAGACGATGTCCGTATTNCTNCCCTCACCNGCNTGCTCGAACTGGACGGGACGCGAACCGTCGCGCTGCTTTATCCAGTNGTAGGCGGTATAGAAGTTATCGCCGTTCTTACACTCGTTGCCGAGCGACCATACAATGACACTCGGATGATTCTTGTCACGCTCGACGAGCGAATACTCGCGGTCAAGTATGGCACCNTTCCACTCCTCCACGTTNGACGGATGTTTTTCTGCCGGATAGCCGTAGAGGGCATGACTCTCGATGTTGGCTTCGTCGACAAGATAGATGCCGTAGCGGTCACATAGCTCATACCATAAAGGTGACTGCGGATAGTGGCTNGTACGGACGGCATTGATATTGTGGCGCTTCATCGTGCGGATGTCGTCCATCATNGTCTCGCGGTCCACGACGTGGCCCATCGTCTGATGATGCTCGTGGAGATTCACTCCGTGGACTTCAAGCGGCTTGCCATTGACAAGGAGCTGACTGTTTTTGATTTCCACCCTGCGGAAACCGACCCTTGCCGATGTNGACTCTATTACCTCCCCCTTCCTGTCGGAAAGAGTCAGGACGAGTGTGTAGAGATTGGGCGTTTCACAGCTCCATTTGCTGACATTCTTCACATCGGCTGAAAATGTCGATTGCNCATCGCTGTCAGCACCGACGGTCAGCGTGCGCGTGGAGGTGTAGACGCGCTTTCCGGCCTCGTCAAAGANCGACGCTTCCAGTCTGACAGGNACACTTTCGGAAGCATAATTGCGNACATCNACA
Organism: Bacteroides sp.; assembly: GCA_014802345.1. Classification (GTDB taxonomy): domain Bacteria; phylum Bacteroidota; class Bacteroidia; order Bacteroidales; family Muribaculaceae; genus Duncaniella. The sequence continues at coordinate 72,260 of JAAVCM010000003.1, read as the reverse complement.
TCAAGTTTCATCACTCCGTTCCTNTACCCCNCGTCGAGCGTACAGTCAGCAAAGAAATCAAAGATGCGCTGATGAGCGGTCGTGTAGAGATAGACGTTGCGGTCTATTCCCGACAGACGCCAGAAATCTTGGTCTTCGAGATACGAACCGTCAGTCCATCGGTAGACCTCACAGGCAATATCGTTCTCGCCCGATCGCAGATACTCCGTGATGTCGAACTCAGCCGGATTTTTGGTGCTTTGGACATACCCGACCTTACGGCCGTTGACCCACACATACATTCCCGCCGTCGAGCCGTCGAAATGAAGAAACACTTTCCTGCCATCCCAGTCAGCCGGAAGCCCGAAAGAACGCTTATAGCTACCGACCGGATTATCGCTGTAAGGGATGAAGGGAGGATTCTTGGGAAAGGGATAGACAATATTTGAATAGATGGGCGTTCCGTAGCCCATCATCTCCCAGTTGGAGGGGACGGTGATGCTGTCCCATCCGCTGACATCGTATGTTTCCTTATAGAAATCGACCGGACGCTCATCCGGCGTGGGAGAAAACGCAAATGCCCACTTGCCGTTCAGCCCGAGATAATAAGGCGAAGTTTCATACTCCCCCTCCTTTGCATCCGGGGAGGTTGGATACGGATAAGCCGTCGCACGCACCTTTTCGCGCCCGATGGCAAAGACGGCAGGATTCTCCCAGTCGTTGACCGACGCTGAAACCTGCATCCCGAGCAGTACCGCTAATGAAAGGACTGGTATTTTCACTGGTAATGATTCTATGACTGATGTTTTTATAGTGGCAATTGATTCCATAATGTGATTCAGTGCCTAAAATTACACAAATTCTTCCAACCCTCTATCGCTTCAAGCCCAAAAACATTCTTACCACCCTTAATTTCTGACTGATTTATCAGAAATCTTTGCTACTTTTGCAGACAAGAACTCTCCGCGAATCAACTCAAACGACGAGACACAAAATGGCAAAACCTGAATACATACAGAAAAACAGAGCTTGGCTTGAAGCGAAATCTCAGGAGGATGGCGTGAAACCCCTCGACAAAGGTATTTTCTATAAGGTCATCAAGAGTGGCAAAGCCGACGGCCCGACGCCAAACCGCAGCAGTGTCGTGGTTGTCCACTACGTCGGAAAAACCATCAACGGCAAGACTTTCGACAGCAGCCGTGGTGGTGTGGCTCCGGCGTTCCGTCTGCGCGAACTCATCCCCGGATGGATAATTGCCTTGCAGAAAATGCACGTCGGCGACAAATGGGAGGTCTATATCCCTGCTGAACAAGCCTACGGCAAGATGAATCAGCCCGGCATCCCCGGTGGCTCTACGCTTATATTTGAAATCGAGCTCCTCGGTATATCCTGACCCAACTCTTAATTCATCACCCTTAATACTTCAATCCTGTGCAGGACAATGCCTCTGAAATGTTTCCGCTTGTCGATGAAAGCGGAGCGGTAATCGGCTCGGCTACACGCGGAAAATGCCACGACGGGAGCAAACTGCTCCACCCGGTGGTCCATCTTCATGTCTTCGACCGCGCCGGAAGACTATATCTGCAAAAACGTCCGGAATGGAAGGACATCCAGCCGGGAAAGTGGGACACAGCCGTCGGGGGACACATTGACTTCGGCGAAGATACCATGACCGCGCTGCGACGAGAAGCCCGCGAGGAACTCGGCATCACTGAGTTCGAGCCTCTCAGCCTTCCGCCCTACATCTTTGAATCTTCGCGTGAGCGTGAGCTGGTCAATCCTTTCAGGACTGTTGTCGATGTAAGCCCGACACCCTCCGACGAACTCGACGGAGGTCGCTTCTGGACCCGCGACGAGATTCTCGCCGCCATGGGCCGCGACATCCTCACTCCAAACTTCGAGCAGGAATACCGCAGGCTCTTTCTCTCCGGGCAGGTGTGATACGGCTCCGCAGCCGGTTCATTCCTGTTCCATCCCACTATCGGCACCCACGACGGAAGGAATCCTGCCGTGAATTTTTTATTTTTTTAATTGACGCAACCGGGATTTTTTTGCTATCTTTGTAGCCAGACAATTCCAACAACTATTATTAACCAAAAAACCTCTTAACTAAAATGACAAGTTATAAGGAATTAGGTCTCGTGAACACCAAAGAGATGTTTGCCAAGGCCATCAAGGGTGGTTATGCAATTCCCGCATTCAACTTCAACAACATGGAGCAGCTTCAGGCTATCATCAAGGCTGCTGCCGAGGAAAAATCACCCGTAATCCTTCAGGTTTCCAAAGGTGCCCGTAACTACGCTAACCCCATCCTTCTCCGCTACATGGCTCAGGGCGCAGTAGAATATGCCAAGAGCCTCGGTTGGGAACATCCCCAGATCGTGCTTCACCTCGACCATGGTGACAGCTTCGAGCTCTGCAAGGACTGTATCGAACACGGCTTCTCGTCTGTGATGATCGACGGTTCTCACCTCCCCTACGAGGAGAACGTAGCCCTCACCAAGAAGGTATGCGACTACGCTCACCAGTATGACGTGACCGTTGAAGGCGAACTCGGCGTTCTTGCCGGCGTTGAGGACGAAGTTTCTTCCGACCACCACACCTACACCGACCCCGAGGAAGTAATCGACTTCGCTACCCGTACCGGTGTCGACTCACTCGCTATCTCAATCGGTACCTCTCACGGTGCTTACAAGTTCAAGCCCGAACAGTGTACCCGCGACGCTAATGGCCGTCTCGTTCCTCCCCCTCTGGCATTCAACGTTCTTGATGCCGTCATGGAGAAACTCCCCGGATTCCCCATCGTCCTCCACGGTTCAAGCTCCGTTCCTCAGGAATACGTTGACGAAATCAACGAATACGGCGGCAAGCTCCCCGACGCTATCGGTATTCCCGAAGAAGAACTCCGCAAGGCTGCCAAGAGCGCTGTCTGCAAGATCAACATTGACTCTGACAGCCGTCTTGCTATGACTGCCGCTGTCCGCAAGACCCTCGCCACCAAGCCCGCTGAGTTTGACCCCCGCAAGTATCTCGGTCCGGCCCGCGACGAAATGGAGAAGCTCTACAAGCACAAAATCGTTTCCGTCCTCGGTTCTGACGGCAAGGCTGAATAAATTTAATCCAGCCACATCAATATAATACAGGCTGTGTCTGCTCAATCAGACACAGCCTGTATTTTTTTATCACCGTCTATTTATCATCATAATGGCCAAGCATCGAGATAACGATTACCTTTGCGTCGGCATCATCTATCTTGTAGACGATGCGTGACTTCTTGTCGATGCGTCGGCTCCAATAACCGCTCAGATCGCCTTTAAGCCTTTCAGTCTGACCTGTCCCCTCTTCGGGATGGTCGCGCAGTTCCTCAAACAATTCCCCGATTTTCTTTTCCGATTTATCCTCGCCTGACTTACTCCATTCCTGAAGCTGCTCCTCCGCTTTATGGGTCAACTGTATGGTGTATTCCATTATTTTCCTTCCTTTCTTTTAAATTCCTAATTTCGCTTTTATATCTTCTACCGAATAGACCGTAAGGTTGCCGGTGTTCATATCCTCGATTCCGTCATGGACGGTCGCACAATTCTTGTGGACCATCCACCAATCATCGCCGCTCGGCGAGGGATGTTCACGGAACGAGAGAGCCTCACGCTCGGCGTGGAGGTTCAACAGATTCTCGACATAACTCCTGAGGTTCTTTCCGTCGGCAAGCGCAAGTGCCGACAGTCTTTCGACAGTCCCGACAGGAAGTTCAAGACTGACAGTGACTTTTTCGATTGATGATTTTGTTTCTGACATAATTGACTGATATTTGAATTGCTTACAATAACTCTAACACCATTCCGGCAAAAATGGCAACCGGGAGTAGCGGGAATCAGGGCGGAATCTCATGTTTTTTAGTTAATTTTGCATGATTTTAAACATCATTACACCTCAAACGCAGTCTTTTACTCATTAATAACTGACGATGGGAAATAAATGGAAAGGCCATCTGGCAGTCCTGACAGCCAACGTGATTTTCGGACTGAATGTGCCTGTGACCAAAGCTCTACTTGACCATTGGATGACCCCGCTGGGCTACATGACAATGCGTACACTCTCAGCGACATTGATTTTCTGGACCATACAGTGTTTTCTGCCTAAGGAGAAAGTCGCTCCACGCGATCTTCTGATTATAGCCGTCGGAGGCATCATGGGGTTCATTGTCTCTCAATACCTGACCGCTCTCAGCCTTCAATACACCACCCCTGTCTACTTCTCGCTTATTGTAGCCCTCAGTCCCGTGAGCGTCATGCTTCTCGCCGCCCTGTTTCTCAAAGAACCTGTCACACGGAGGAAGACCGCAGGCGTGGCGCTCGGAGTGGTCGGAGCCTTGGTGCTTATCGCCGGTGCAAAAACTCAGGCGACGGCAGGTACTGACAATCTCCTCGGAATCGGTCTGGCGTGTGTGAGCATCATAGCCTTCTCCGTCTACCTCATCATCATGCGTTCCGTTGCGCAGAAATACAGTGCGGTGACTCAGATGAAATGGATGTTCATGTTTACGGCCATGCTCCTTCTGCCATTCGGCATAAACGACCTTCCGAAACAGACCATCCTCTCGTCAGCATGGGAATGGAGCGGAGTGCTTGAAGCCTGTTTCGTCATATTTCTCGCAACCGCGTCGGGCTACTTCCTGATGCCATTCGGCATGAAATACCTGCGTGCGACCACAGTCAGCGTCTATATGAATCTCCAGCCCATCGTAGCCTCCGTCACTGCCATCTTCATCGGACAGGACATTTTTTCTTGGGAGATGCCGGTGGCAGCAGTCCTCGTCCTGCTCGGCGCATACACCGTCAGCACCAGTCAGGCGCGCACTCAGGAAACGGACAGATAAAAGTGTGTGTTTTATGATTTTTTGTCAGTGACATCCCGACTCTTGTCAGCATTTTTCACTAACTTCGCGTATAGAATATAATTATCCCTCCTATCAGCCGATTGATTATGCAACAGATGTCATGGGACAAGCTCATCAACGACAAGCGCTTCGGGCTTGAACACTTCCACGACCCCAAGCGGGGTTCAAGGAGCGACTTTCAGCGCGATTTTGACCGTCTGGTCTTCTCCTCACCGTTCCGCCGCCTGCAAAACAAGACACAGGTGTTCCCCCTACCGGGGAGTATCTTCGTCCATAACCGTCTCACCCACAGCATGGAGGTGGCGTGTGTAGGGCGTTCAATGGCCGGTGAGATAGCCGGAGTGCTGCGTCAGAAATATGCCTCCGAACCGTGGGTAGGTAAGCTCGATTCAATCGACGAGATTGTAGCGGCCGCCTGTCTTGCCCATGACCTCGGCAATCCTCCTTTCGGTCATTCGGGTGAAAAGGCGATAGCAACCTATTTCAGCGAGGGGGAAGGGAGGGAGCTTGAAGCGGAACTGACGGCTGAACAGTGGGCAGACCTCACTCACTTCGAGGGAAATGCCAATACTTTCCGGCTGCTCACCCACCGTTTCAACGGACGTAGGCCGGGAGGATTTGCCATGACCTACTCTACCCTCGCCTCCATCATCAAATATCCTTTTGACTCCACGCTTGCTGGAGCCCACGGCAAGTTCGGATTCTTCACGTCCGAAAAAGAGGATTTCATAAAGGTGGCCGACGAACTCGGGATGATTCTTCTGAAAGACAATGCCGAAGGGCAGATCCGCTATGCACGCCATCCGCTTGTCTACATCGTTGAGGCCGCCGACGATATATGCTATGAAATCATGGATATCGAGGATGCCCACAAGCTGAAAATACTTTCAACCGAGGAGGTCATCCCCCTTTTCCTAAACTATTTCGACGACGCACGCCGCTCACACATAGAGCGCATCATGGCAGGTGTCGACGACCCTAACGAGAAGATAGCCTATCTGCGCTCCTGCATCATCGGTGTACTCGTCAACCGTTGCTCGGAAACATTTCTGGAGCATGAGGACGAAATCATGCGTGGTGAGTTCAAGGGTTCGCTCCTCAACCACATCGCCCCGCTTGAACGCAAGGCCTACCGCGACTGTGAGGCACTGTCGTGGAAAAAAATCTATTCCGCCGGAGATGTCGTCGACATCGAACTTGCCGGAACGCGCATCATATCCTTCCTTATCCACGAACTTGTCAAGGCGGTAAGGAATCCCGACCTGAACTATTCGCGCCTGCTGCTTGCGAAAGTCCCCCAGCAGTACGAGACGGAATCACCCTCGCTCTACGGCAAAATTCAGGCCGTCCTCGACCATATCTCGGGAATGACCGATGTCTATGCCCTTGACCTCTATCGTAGTCTGAGCGGTATGAGTCTTAAAATCAATAACTGACCCCGAAACTTAACGATGAACATCACTTTAACTCGCTTCCACCTCCTGATAACTCTGCTGGTCCTCGCAATCTTCCCCGCCGTCGCCATAACTGTCGACGAGGTGCCTAATGTCCATGTCGCCGACCGCACGCAATATGTCTCGAATCCGTCAGGTGTCCTCTCCTCCTCGGCAGTCAGACAGCTCAACTCTCAGATTGCCTCACTGTGGGCCAACACATCAGCCGAACTCGTGGTGGTTGCAGTCGACGAGGTGGATTCCTCGATGACCCCCGAGGAATTTGCCACAAAACTGTTCGAGAAATGGAAAATCGGCAAGAAGGACAAAGACAACGGCGTGCTTGTCCTTCTGTCGCGCGACGACCATGCTGCAATCATCCGCACAGGCTACGGAGTGGAGGGCGCATTGCCCGACATTGTCGCCGGACGCATCATCCGCAACGAGATGTTCCCCCTCTACCGGGAAGGTAACTATGATGGGGGTACAATCGCAGGTGTAACAACCGTCATCAATGCCCTCAGCGACCCTGCGGTGGCCGACGAACTGAAATCAAAATACGCTAACGATTCGCGCCGTAATAATGAGGATGACATCTCGGGAACCGAGCTTTTCAATATGTTCCTCGGGTTCGCCGCTGCTGTCGGAGCAGGAATGTTGCTGCTTGTCATCTACGCAATATCCTCGACAAAGAAGCTCGACGACGTTCAACGCTACCGAGCTCTTGACCAATACCGTACCCTTGTACTCTTTGCCGCCTTCCTTTCGCTCGGTTTCGGACTTCCCGCCTTCCTGATTCTCGCGTGGAAGATGAAAAAGGTGCGTCGCCACAAGCGTGCCTGTCCTCATTGCGGCACTGACATGGAGCTTATCGACGAGGAGCATGACAACGACTATCTCACCCCGGCACAGGACACGGAGGAGCGCATAAATTCGATTGACTACGACGTGTGGCACTGCCCGAAATGTCATCAGACCGAAATCCTCCCCTATATCAACCGGCAGACCAACTACACCGTCTGTGACCGCTGCGGGGCAAGGGCGATGTCGCTCGTCGACCGCCGTACACTCCGACAGCCGACCGTTCATTCCGAAGGCGAAGGGGTCGACATCTATATGTGCAAGAACTGCGGCAATCAGCACAACCGCAATTTCCGTATTCCACGCAAACCCGATCCGGCAGCAGCCGCGGCTGCCGGTGCCATCCTCGGTAGTGCCCTCGGAGGCCGTGGCGGAGGTGGTGGCGGATTCTCCGGAGGTTCATTTGGAGGCGGTATGACAGGCGGTGGAGGTGCCGGAGGAAGATGGTAGGCGGTTTCATCACCGGCCTTGCAGACTTTCTCTGCGGCTATCCCCTCTTTATCCTCCTGATAGGTGGAGGCTTCTTTCTGTTTTTCTACTCGGGGATGGTCTCATTGCGCCTTCTACCTATGGCTCTCCATGAACTCCGCAGTAAACAGTCACGCGATTCCGGCAGCCAGATTTCATCCGTTCAGGCACTCATGTCGGTTGTCGCGGCGACTGTCGGTATGGGAAACATCGCAGGTGTGGCAATCGCGCTCGTCATGGGTGGACCGGGAGCCATATTCTGGATGTGGGTAAGCGCATTGGTCGGAATGTCGACCAAATTTCACGAAGGAGTGCTTACAACCATTCACAAGCGTACCCTCCCTGACGGAAGGAGCGACGGAGGCACGATGTATATCATCGACAATGGTCTCGGCCGACGCTGGCACTGGCTTGCCATCACTTTTGCCGTAGCCGGTATGCTCGGAACTCTCTGCATCATGAATGCCAACCAGCTCACGGAAGCAATGGTGAGTGCGTTCACTACTCCGGAATGGCTCAGGGGGAATCACACGATAAACGGCATCGCAACCTCGCTCGGATGGAGCCATGAATCAGCTTTCCGTCTGCTCGTCGGCATCGGCATAGCGTTGACCGTCACTCTGGTCGTCATCGGAGGCATACGCCGCATAGCCCGGGTAGCCCAATGGCTTGTACCTTTCATGGTAGGACTGTATTTCATCAGTGTTGCCTACATAATCGTGACACATATCAGCGAGGTTCCCGGCGTATTCCGCTCAATTTTTGCGGAAGCCTTCAATCTGCGTGCCGGCTGGGGCGCACTAGTCGGAATCGCCATAATCGGCGCACGGCGCGCAGCCCTTGTCAATGATGCAGGTGTCGGAACCGCCACCATCATGCACGGAGCATCCGCCAACAATTCCCCTGTGCGCGAAGGGCTGATAGCCATGCTCGGACCCGCTATTGACTCCGGTCTGGTCTGCACCCTGACGGCTGTGGCGCTACTTTTGTGTGCCGACTTTCAGGCAGTCGACGGAATAAAGGGACTTGATGTGGCAATGAAGGCATTCGGCAATGCCATCCCTATGGGTGAGTATCTGCTGATGGTGATAGTGCTGTGCTTTTCGCTGTCGTCGATGTTCAGTTACAGTTTCTATGGCAACCGTTGTGCCGCCTATCTTTTCGGTGAGGGAAAAGCAAAGTTCTATACTTGGTTTTTCATCGCTACCCTCGTCATTTTCGCCGTCATGCCATTAGGTGTTGCCATCGGGTTCTGCGATCTTTTCTATGCACTCATGGCCTTCCCCACCATGCTCACCCTCATCCTCCTCCGAAAACAGGTCAGAAAAGTAATCAATCATCCCTACGACCCGGCACATTGAATGGAACCGGCGTCAGACGAGGAGTCCATAAAGCGCAGTAATACATAAAGGTTGAAGTAGTCAACTATGGGGTATAAAAATGTGAGGTATAAAAAAAGACCGTCCCCGCCGGTAGAACGGCAGGGACGGCAATATTTATTGAATAAGTCTTACGGGATTGGATTAGCCGTTAACTTTCTTCATGTGAGCGATGAGATCGAGAACCTTGTTAGAGTAACCGATTTCGTTGTCATACCAGCTTACAACCTTAACGAAGGTGGGAGAAAGCATGATACCGGCGTTCTTGTCGAAGATAGAAGTGCGGGGATCGCCGAGGAAGTCGCTCGAAACGACTGCGTCTTCGGTGTAGCCGAGGATGCCTTTGAGTTCGCCCTCAGATGCTTCCTTCATGGCAGCGCAGATTTCCTCGTAAGTGGTGGGCTTGGCGAGGTTAACGGTGAGGTCAACTACTGATACGTCGAGAGTGGGGACACGCATTGACATACCGGTGAGCTTACCGTTGAGTTCGGGGATAACTTTACCTACTGCCTTTGCAGCGCCGGTTGAAGAGGGGATGATGTTGCCGGAAGCAGCACGGCCACCACGCCAGTCCTTCATAGAGGGACCGTCGACAGTCTTCTGAGTAGCGGTGGTAGAGTGAACGGTAGTCATGAGACCTTCAACAACGCCGAACTTGTCGTTGAGAACCTTGGTGATAGGAGCAAGACAGTTGGTGGTGCAGGAAGCGTTCGAAACGAACTGAGTACCCTTAACGTAAGAATCCTGATTAACACCGCAAACGAACATGGGGGTATCGTCCTTTGAGGGAGCTGACATAACCACATACTTTGCACCGGCTTCGATGTGAGCCTGAGCCTTCTCCTTGGTGAGGAAGAGACCGGTTGACTCTACAACGTATTCTGCGCCGACTGCACCCCAGCCGATTTCAGCGGGATTCTTGCAAGCAGTTACGCGGATGGGCTTACCGTTGACGATGAGGAGGCTCTTTTCCATATCGAAGTCAACAGTGCCGTCGAACTTACCGTGCATGGTGTCATACTTAAGCATGTAAGCCATGTAGTCAACGGGAAGGAGGTCGTTGATTGCTACTACTTCGATATCATCGCGCTTGGTTGAAGCACGGAACACGAACCGACCGATACGGCCAAAACCATTAATACCTATTTTTGTCATAGTTCTTATAAAAAATTTGGGTTTAATAATATTCCTATTGAAAATTGATGTTGAAACTGCGGTTTAGAGAGGCTGCCGCCCAAAGGGGCTGTCGGTCACGCGCCCCACTGTGGAGACGCCCTCCTTAAATCCGCTACAAAGTTACTACTAATTTTTGATATTCCGATAGGTTTGGAGATAATAATATTGGCTATTTGGGGCGGATTTTATATAAAAAAGATGAACGAACCTTACGATTGATAGAAATAAGTTATTTTTTATCATTTTTTGAATACCCTGTAATCCTTTAACGGTTTTCGATTGTTATATCTCCGTTACGGAACAAATCAGGCCCGTCACTCCGGTTCTCTCCCATGCCCTGTTTCCATCACGTTGACACAATAAATTTTATAATACAACATCAAAACATCAACATTATGTCAATCATCAAAGAGTTTAAGGAATTTGCCATGCGTGGTAATGTCATCGACATGGCTGTCGGTGTAGTAATCGGTGCTGCTTTCGGCAAAATCATCTCGTCACTTGTCGACGACATCATCATGCCCCTCGTCGGTGTGGCCACCGGCGGAATGAATTTCACCGACTACAAGTTCGTAATCCAGAAAGCGGTAATCGATGGCACCACTCAGGAAATTCTTAAACCCGAAGTGACCCTCAACTGGGGTACATGGATTCAGACCATCGTCGACTTCCTCATCGTCGCCTTCTGTATCTTCATCGCTATCAAGGCCATCAATCAGATGAAGCGCAAGAATACCGAGCCTGAACCCGCTCCCGCACCTGCCGAGCCGACTAAGGAAGAGGTTCTCCTCACTGAAATCCGTGACCTCCTGAAAAATCAGCAGAAATAATCCGTCTCTCACGGCCTCTTTGAGACTGGGACAGAAAAAAATATCGAGGGCCTTCCGGAACTAAATCGTTCCGGGAGGCCCTCGGAGTTTCTGTCATCCTCCTGTCTGGAACGGAGAATCAATAAGCGAACATGGGATAAGGCTGCATCGTAGCGTTGACCTTTGCACGCACGGCAGCGATGTTCTCGGCACTTTCGGGATTGCGGAGGACGGTGTCGATCATCTCGGCAATCTCAAGCATAAGCGGCTCCTTGGCACCACGGGTGGTGATGGCGGGAGTTCCGAGACGGATACCCGAAGTCTGGAAGGGGCTGCGGGAATCGAAAGGCACCATGTTCTTGTTGGCGGTGATGTCCGCCTGCACGAGCGCCTTTTCCGCAACCTTACCGGTCAGGTCAGGGAACTTGCTGCGGAGGTCGACGAGGATACAGTGGTTGTCAGTACCGCCTGACACGATATTGTAGCCCATGTCGAGGAGCGCACCGGCGAGAACTCCGGCATTCTTCTGAACCTGAAGCTGATAGTCGCGGAACTCAGGCTGGAGAGCCTCACCGAACGCGACAGCCTTGGCAGCGATGACGTGTTCGAGCGGACCACCCTGCACACCGGGGAACACTGCTGAGTCAAGAAGCTGTGACATCATCTTCACGACACCCTTGGGAGTGGTCTTGCCCCAAGGATTTTCGAAATCCTCACCCATCATGATGACACCGCCGCGGGGACCGCGGAGGGTCTTGTGGGTGGTCGAGGTCACGATGTGGGCATACTTCACGGGATTGTCAAGCAGACCTGCGGCGATAAGACCTGCGGGGTGAGCCATGTCGACCATGAAGATGGCACCGATTTCATCAGCAAGGCGACGCATACGGGCGTAGTCCCACTCACGGCTGTATGCACTTGCACCGCCGACAATCAGGCGGGGACGCTCGCGGCGTGCGACCTCCTCCATCTGCTCGTAGTCAACGCGTCCTGTCTCACGGTCCACATTATATTCAAGAGCCTTGAACATGAGACCCGAGAAATTGACAGGGCTACCGTGTGAAAGATGGCCTCCGTGACTGAGGTTAAGACCGAGGAATTTGTCGCCGGGATTCAGACAGGCCATGAACACAGCCATATTTGCCTGAGCACCCGAATGGGGCTGCACGTTGGCCCACTTTGCGCCGAAAAGTTCCTTCAGACGCTCGATGGCGATGCTTTCAGCCTCGTCGACAACCTCGCAGCCGCCATAATAACGGTGACCGGGATAGCCTTCGGCATATTTGTTGGTAAGACACGAACCCATGGCGCGCATCACCTGATCACTGACGAAATTCTCGGAAGCGATAAGCTCGATTCCTTTTTTCTGGCGCTGATGCTCGCGCTCAATAATGTCGAAGATAACTTTGTCTTCTTTCATACCTTGAATTTGTTATATAAGATGAAGTTTTTCCTATTTTTTCTTGACGCTCCACCCGAAGCGCCCCTTCTCCTCCCCCTGACCGAAATAGTGGCCGTGGGAATAATTGATGAGTCCGGCGCGACCGAGGTCAAACGCTCCCGTGGCGGGATCTATGAGCGAATCCTCGGCAAGGACATTGACAACGTCGGCGATGAACATATCGTGGCTGCCGAGACGCATGATTTCCTTTACCCTGCACTCGATGCACACCGGCGACTCGGCGATGCAGGGAGCCGATACCTTCTCACCCTTCACCGGGGTCAGACCTGTCTCCTTCCATTTGTCATAATCGCGTCCCGAGCGGACTCCTGCCCAGTCGGTGGCACGCGCCATCGCTTCCGTCGTCAGGTTGATGGTGAATTCCATCTGCTCCTTTATAAGCTGATAGGAGAATCGCTCCGGGCGCACGGAGATGTAGCACATCGGTGGATTCGTGCAGATTGTCCCCGTCCACGCGACAGTGAAAATATTGCTGCGTCGCTCGTCTCCGCAACTGACAAGTACGGCGGGAAGGGGATAAATCATCGTCCCCGGTTTCCAACTCACCTTCATGCTCAGATGATTTTTGCATCCATACTCTTGACGGCCTGCGAACAGTAGTGGCAACTGATTGTCACATCGTCGCGGTCAATCACATGGAAGCGCGTACGCATCGGTTCATTGTTGGTGATACATTTGGGATTGCCGCACTTGACGAGTCCGACGATAGTGTCGGGAAGAATGACCGGGAACTTCTCGACCACCTCGTAATCACGGATGATGTTCACGACGGCGGTGGGAGCTATAAGGGCGATGCGGTTGAGTGTGGCTTCGGGGAAAAATACATCGGCTACCTTTATGATACCCTTCTTGCCGAGCTTCTTGCTGTCGAGGTTATTACCGATGGTGACGGCACCGGTGAGATTTTCGATACCGAGGATTTTGACGGCCTTGAACAGCGAGGCCGAGGGAATATGATCAATCACTGTGCCGTTGCGGAGGGCGGCTACTGCGAGTTCTTGTTTTGAGACAGTCATACGGAGTAAGTATTAAGTGTCAAAGTTTTTAAGTATATCCTGACGGTCATGCGTCGATGCCGAGGGCGCGGCAGATTATGGCCTGACGTGCGTAGAGGCCGTTGCGTGCCTGCTCGAAATAATATGCGTGGGGATTGTCGTCCACGTCCTGAGCGATTTCATTGACGCGGGGGAGCGGATGAAGGATGCGCATATTCTCCTTCGCCCCGCCGAGCATCGCGTTGTTGAGATTGTAGAGGTCCTTCACGCGTTCATACTCCATTATGTCGGCAAAGCGTTCACGCTGCACTCGGGTCATATAGATGATGTCACTGCTGTTGATGACCTCAGGCGAGAAATCGGTATGCTCCGTGTAGGCGATTCCGTTCTCCTCGCAGAAAGTCTTGTATTCGGCCGGCATCCCCAGTTCCTTACAGGCAACGAAGCGGAATGTCGGGTTGAAATGACGCATCGCCATCAGGAGCGAGTGGACTGTGCGTCCATATTTCAGGTCACCGACAAGAGTGATAGTCAGATTCTCAAGCGTCCCCTGAGTCTTGTAGATTGAATAAAGGTCAAGCATCGTCTGCGATGGATGCTGGTTGGCGCCGTCGCCCGCATTTATGATAGGCACATCGGTGACTTCCGAAGCATAGCGGGCAGCACCTTCAAGATAATGGCGCATGACGATAAGGTCAACATAGTTGCTCACCATCTTGATGGTGTCCTTGAGGGTCTCCCCTTTCGACGAACTTGTGGTGTTCGCGTCAGAGAATCCGATTACACGGCCTCCGAGACGGTTGACCGCAGTCTCGAAACTTAGGCGCGTGCGGGTAGATGGCTCGAAGAAAAGCGTCGCCACAACCTTCCCTTCAAGCAGACGGCGGTTGGGATTCTCCTCAAAACGTCGCGCCATATCGAGCAGCGAAAGTATCTCGTCGCGTCCTATGTCGCTTATTGATACAAGACTATTGGTGTTCATTGCAGTGAAATGTTGGAATACATGGTTGAGTTCACTGCAAATTTACTGACTTTTCGCCAAAAAACCGTCAGGCGGATGTATCAAATTTATAAAAAACGGGATGTAGCCCCTTATTCCGGGTCTTGTCCCTGATTGAGCTGGGCGCGCATCTCGCGGATAATGGCGACTGCCTTGCGGTTGATGTAAAGGCCGATGATGAGTCCCGCCACTCCTCCGGCGATGCAGCCGTAAAGATAATATTTACCGAAGGCCTCCGAAAAGGTGAAACACATGAAAAGCACGAGCGGAATTCCCAGAGCCATACCGACGGCGCGCAGACGCAGGCGGTTGCGCTCGATGATTCCGACAGTCTCCATGGCCTCCCTCACCGTCATCTCCGAGAAGTTGAGCCGGCTGACGCGACGGTAATTCCGGAAGTGAGTAACTCCCATGAATACAAAAAAGGCTATGGCAAGGATGGCAAGCGACGGACATTCATGGAAATATGGCACCATGACCAACACCCCTAACAAGCATATCTGCGAAAGGCTACGGCTGATGTTACCCAGACGGTCACGGAGGGTCGAGATGCGCCCTCGCTCCACTCGGGAAAGTATCTCTTCCTCCCCGGCAGGTTTGTAGGCAGGGGGTATATTCATCGCATTCCAGCTATTTTTCAGATCGTTTATATCCATTTGTATTCAATGATTCTTCAAAAGTCGTGTTTTCAAATTGCTTTATTTTACGGATGGAGAGCCGTCGGGACATAATTTCCAACTATTCATCGCGGTTTCCGCTGTCGATGAGCCTCTGCTTTATCCGCCGCAGGCGAGTGGCCACATTGTTGCGCGTGAATCCCGTCACCTCGGCTATCTCGTCATAGCTCCTCTCGTCGAGCCACATTAATATAATGGCCTTGTCGATTTTCGAAAGTTGCGATATGAGGCGGTACATCTCGCGCAACTGCTCCATACGCGTGCCGTCGTCAGCCCTAAGTTCAGCAGCCATGTCAAGCGATGTCATCTCCGAGGAGTGCCGGTTGTGACGGCGGAAGAATGTCACGCAGGTATTGATGGCCGTCCTGTAAAGCCACGTCGAGAGGGCAGCGTCGCCCCTGAACGAACCAAGCCCTTCCCAGATGTTGGCCAGCACCTCCTGATAGAGGTCCTGAAAATGGTCACGGTCAGTCGCATACATATAGCACACCTTGTAGAGCAACTGACGGTTGTCGTTGACAACTGCCATGAAGCGTGATTCTTTTTCAGTAAGGGCCATTTAGCGTATGCGGGAGGAATGGGGGTGGTTATTCGTGGGTTGACAGAGGGAGTGAGGAGGGAAATTTCCTGAGGTTTTATGTGATTAGACGTGTTTTTTCTAAAAAAGTTTCACCGCGGGGTGCAACTTTTTCGTAATTTTTGCGTCTAACCTAATAAAACCGCCTCTCCCTCCACAATATAAATCAATTTATCATATCACATACACAAAACATTTCCGACTGACACAATGGACATACTTCAAGTTGAAAACGTCAGCAAAGCCTACGCGTCGCATCTCGCGCTCAACGACGTGTCGCTCAACGTCCCCGAAGGTCAGGTCTACGGCCTCCTCGGACCCAACGGAGCGGGCAAAACCACCCTCATACGCATCATCAACCACATCACCGCCCCCGACAGCGGCCGCGTGCTTTTCGACGGCCACCAGCTCACGCAGGACGACGTGCATCACATCGGCTATCTACCCGAGGAGCGCGGCCTCTACAAGAAAATGAAAGTCGGCGAGCAGGCCGTGTTCTTCGCCCGTCTCAAAGGACTCTCAAAGCAGGATGCCGTCCATGAACTCCGCCGCTGGTTCGAGAAGTTCGACATCCTCTCGTGGTGGGATAAGAAGGTCGAAGAACTCTCCAAGGGTATGGCGCAGAAAGTGCAGTTCATCATCACTGTCCTCCACCGTCCGAAGCTCCTGATTTTCGACGAACCCTTCTCGGGCTTCGACCCCATCAACGCCGCCCTGCTCAAAGAGGAAATCCTCAAGCTCAAGGATGAAGGCTCGACAGTCATCTTCTCGACCCACAACATGGCCTCCGTCGAAGAAATCTGCGACAATATCACCCTTATCAACAACAGCCGCAACATCCTCAGCGGAAATGTCGAGGAGCTGCGCCGCCGCTACTTCGGCAACCGCTATGACCTCACATTCAACGGCGATGCCCGCTCACTGATGGAACACCTCCAGCCGATAGCAGGTGAATTTGCAATGCTCGACCCCGACGCTCAGGGAAGGCAGCGGCTCAACTTCCATCTCAATGCCGATGCAAGCCTGCGCGACGCCATCACCATCGCCAACGACAGCGTGGCCATCGCAGGACTCAACGAGAGCATAGCTTCGATGAACGACATCTTCATCCGTGCCGTCAAGGAAGACGGACGCGAAAACGCTTAACCACACAAATTAAACAATCTCAACTATGTCAAAAATAGGTATAGTCATCGAGCGCGAATACATGGAGCGCGTCAAAAAGAAAAGTTTCATCATCACGACAATCCTAATGCCGGTGCTGATGTTGCTCCTCATGGCTCTTCCGGCCTTGATAATGACCTTCGTCGGTCCTTCCGTCACGACTGTCTCCGTGATTGACAACAGCAACGTCATCCTCCCGGAACTGAAAAGCTCCGAATCGCTTCAATTCCGTCCCGCCACGGATGCCACTGTCGACTCCGCACTCACCCGCGAGGGGATTGATGCGGTGCTTGTCATCCCCGAAAATATAATTGACAACTCACGCTCCGGCCTGAAATACTACACCAACGGCCCCTCATCAATGACCACTGAATCAGGCATCATAGAGCAGGTCAACTCAATCATCGAAAACAACCGCCTGAAAAACTACAACATCGAGAACCTCACCGAGATTCTCGACGAGGTTTCGAGCGACATAAGTCTTACGACCGTCCGTGCCGACAAGGACAGCGAGGAGAGCAATTCCTCCGCGTTCAGCTATGCCGTCGGCATAGCCATGACCTTCGTACTGTATATGTTCCTTCTCATCTACGGCCAGATGGTGATGACCTCCATCATCGAGGAAAAAGGCAACCGTGTGCTTGAAGTCGTGGTCTCCTCTGTCAAGCCCGCACAGCTTATGATGGGCAAGATTATCGGTGTCGCGCTCGTCGCTGTCACCCAGATTGTCATCTGGGGCGTGCTTCTCGCCGTCATGTCGGCCTACCTCCTCCCTGCCCTCCTCCCCGCCGAGGCAATGGCCGATGTCACCGCCGTCCAGAGCGGACACTTCGATCAGGTCAGCGACCCCTCGTCCATCGAAATCATTCAGGCAGTCGGGATGCTCGGCAACGTAGGTCATATCATCACGCTCGTAGCCCTGATGACCGTCTTCCTTATCTTCGGTTTCCTGCTCTACTCGTCGATTTTCGCCGCCGTCGGTTCGTCGGTCGACAATATTCAGGATGCCAGCCAGCTCACATCACTGGCAGTCTTCCCGATTGTGTTCGGTCTGATATTCGCAATGGTGGCGGCCGCCGACCCGATGGGCAGTGTGGCGTTCTGGATGTCGATGTTCCCCCTCACCTCACCGATGGTGATGGTAGCCCGTATTCCCTTCGGCATACCGACGTGGGAAATTGTCCTCTCGCTCGTCCTCCTCGCCGCCGGATTCATAGCCATGGTATGGCTTGCAGGCAAAATCTACCGCGTCGGCATCTTCATGTACGGTAAAAAACCGACCTTCAAGGAACTCATCCGCTGGATACGCTACAAATAATCCACTCTCATCCGAGATACCTAACCAATAGCATAACATATCCACAAGTCATGAGACCGTATCAATTCCCCCGGTTGATACGGTCTCTTTTTTGTCCACAACCGTAGCCTTTTAGTTCTCACGATTTCATTTATTCGCGGAAAATCATTATTTTTGCATTATTATCCCTCACCACGGCAACAATCCGTTAAACTTTTGGACGCATTGTGTGTCTAAATTATAAAACAAGTTTTTTTATAGACGTTAAAATATAATCTCTCACTTCTCAGATATATTCCGCACTATGAACTTCAAGCGATTTACATTTTTCATTGTGAGCGCTCTGGCAGCCGTCGGCGTGATGTCAGCCCAGTCATATTTTGACGATGACATCTACTATAATGCCTCGAAAGCTACCAAGAAGGCCACGACAAACAATTCATCCGCCAACAAAAAGAACACAGTGATTGTCTATGACTATCCCGCCGCTGACACTTACACCATCAACGGGACACGTTCAATCAGTGTCGATGACTATAACCGCCGTGGTATCTTCGCAACCGACTCACTTAGCGCTGACACTACCGCGACGGACTTCGCATATACCCGCCGAATCGAGCAGTTCTACAATCCTCAGATCGTAAGCGGTTCCGGCGACAAGGAACTTGCCAACATCTACTATATGGAGCCTGAGGAGGTCAACATCTATGTCAACACTCCGTCCGCCTACTGGGGCTATGACTATTTCTATCCCTACTCAGCATGGACTTCCCCCTACTGGTACAATAATTACTGGCGATGGAATTCAAGCTGGTACTGGGGTTCATGGTATGATCCCTACTGGTCATGGAACTGGGGCTGGGGTCCCTCATGGGGTTGGGGTCCTGCATGGGGACCCTCGTGGGGCTGGGGACCTGCATGGGGTCCCGGTTGGGGTCCATCATGGGGTCCATCATGGGGTGGCCCGTCGTGGGGCGGTGGCGGTCGTCCGTATTATAATCCCCGTCATCCGGGTGCTTTCGGCTCACTTCCCAACGGCACGGGTTCTGCCGCGACCGGTTCGCGTCCCGCCATCAACAACCGTCATCCCGGTGCGCAAAACAATTTCGTCATCAATCGTCCGACCAACAACGGTGGAGTCAACGGCGGTAACACACGTCCCGGTATCAACACCCGTCCCGGCGTGAACAGCGGAAGCAACAGCCGTCCGTCGACCACGACACGTCCGTCCGTGAACCAGAATCATAACAACTCGAACTTCCCCAACTACAACAATTCCAACAGTAACTACAACCGTCCGTCGAACACAAACGGTGGCCGTTACAACGGTGGCAGCTACAACGGCGGCGGTAGCCGTGGCGGATTCGGCGGAGGTGGACGTACATCCGGCGGCGGACGCGGACGCCACTGATCCATCCGGACAATCAACCTTCACCTAAGCTACGGATTCCAGAAACATTTACTAAAACACTCACCAACTTTTCAGCTCGTATGAACAAGACACTCTTAGCAGGGATGCTCACAGCCCTTCCGGGCTTCATGATGGCACAGACCGCCATTGATGCCGGTTCAATTTCACAGACCGACCTCCGAGGCAGCGCACGCTTCATGTCCATGGGCGGCGCATTCACCGCTCTCGGAGGCGACATATCCACCCTCAACCAGAACCCGGCGGGTATAGGTGTCTACCGCAGCAGTGACATTTCCGCCACACTCGACAT
Source organism: Bacteroides sp. (assembly GCA_014802345.1). GTDB lineage: Bacteria > Bacteroidota > Bacteroidia > Bacteroidales > Muribaculaceae > Duncaniella. The sequence continues at coordinate 52,365 of JAAVCM010000003.1, read as the reverse complement.
AAATCTCCAGTCGGCGAAGTTCCGTGCCGGAGGTCTGACCAATACTGAGGACCAGACCAAAGTTGCCTGCAACAGCTTCGGCTACATCGGTGCGGTCAACCTCGGTTCAAACTCAGTGATGCCGTTTTTCAATTGGGGTGTGAGCTACTCGCGTCTCGCCTCTTTTGACCGCCGTTACAGCGGTGGCATGGGTAGGATCGGTTCGTCCCTCACTAATCTCGTGGCAGATTACACCAATGTCGACGGATACAGCCCCGAGACTCTTTACAGCAATAACTATCAGATATACAATCCTTATCTCGAGTCCTCTGCATCTTGGTCGAGTATCCTGATGTTTAACGGCTACGGCATCAATCCCGTATCGCCCGGAGCAAGCACATACACCGGTCTCTATGACTACGGCAAGTCCACCGCACAGGCCTCTGTCGCCGTCGAGGAGAAAGGCCATGTCGACGAGTATGCCATCGACTTCGGCGGAAACATCTCCGATGTGGTCTACTGGGGTATCGGCTTCGGCATCACTGACATTGAATACCGCACGCGCGCTTTCTATTCAGAAAGTATCTCAGATGCCAATGTTCCTGCTCCCACTACCCGCACAGACATCACCTATACCAATGGCAATGCCGACTATACCCTCGGAAATTACAAGCACATCTGGGGCAGCGGTTTCAATTTCAAGGCAGGTGTGATTTTCAAACCCATCAATGAATTCCGACTCGGTATCGCCGTCCACACCCCGACATACTACAATCTTTCCTACGAAGGTGGCGGCGATATGAGCTTTACCTATCAGTCGCCCCTCTACGAGAATTCCAAAGGCTATTCAGGCTCTACCGCCACTGACGAAGGCTACCTTGATTCTTTCGACTGGAAATGTCAGACTCCGTGGCGTCTCACCGTCGGTGCGGCAGGTGTGATAGGCGGACGCGCCATCATCAGCGCCGACTATGAATATCGCGGAGCCAACGCCATCAAGGTTCAGGACCGCGACGGTAATGACTACCCCGATGTCAATGATGATGTGAAGACCTACTACAAGGCTCAGAACATCATGCGTCTCGGTCTCGAATACCGCATCACCCCGCAGTTCAGTGTCCGCGCCGGCTACGTCTACGAAAGTTCACCCGTGACTACCGAGGCTATGGATGGCTATTCAATCACCGCCAACGGCCCGGCAGCGACATACATCTACACCTCAGGCCCCGGCGACACCGAGACCCTCCCCTCCTACACTTTCGACAAATCGACACAGTATATCACCTGTGGTCTCGGCTACCGCTACAAGAATGTCTATGCTGACGCTGCTTTCGTCCACCGTACGCGTAAGAGCAAGTTCAGTGCCTTCACCGATTACAATGAAAATTCTACCGGCGACCTCATAATGGCTCCGACCGGCACCATCAGCGAAAACAACAACTCAATAGTCCTCACCGTCGGTGTCCGCTTCTGATGGGGAGAACAGAAACTGAAAATATTGACCTCAACAATCCCGAATTCATCAAGGCTTGGGAATTGTTGCAACACACACGACAGTCGATTTTCCTCACCGGTAAGGCCGGCACAGGAAAATCGACTTTCCTGCGTTACATCACCTCCCATACACATAAAAAATTCGTGGTGCTTGCCCCGACCGGAATCGCAGCAGTCAATGTCGGAGGTGTGACACTCCACTCCTTCTTCCGGATTCCCTTCAAGCCGATAACGCCCGACGACCCTGATTTCAAGCCTGACCGTATCAAGCAGCGCATGAAGTATCCCGGCTCTCTTGTGAAACTCATCCGCGAACTCGACCTGATAATCATTGACGAGATTTCAATGGTGAGAGCCGACATAATTGATTTCGTCGACCTCCTTCTGCGCACCTATTCAGGCAATCAGCGTGAACCTTTCGGAGGTAAACAGCTCCTGCTCGTCGGCGACGTTTTCCAGCTTGAACCTGTCCTGACCGGGGATATGCGCGACATCCTGCGTAAATATTACCGCGACTCCTTCTTTTTCTCAGCCCGTGTGTTCGAGCGCATCCGCCTCGTCCCCATCGAGCTCCGAAAGATTTACCGTCAGAGCGAGGGTGAGTTTGTCGCACTCCTTGACCGAATCCGCACAGGCTCCGTCACACGCGATGACTTAATCAGGCTGAATTCCCGCTGCCTCGTCCCGCAGCTCCCTGACTCTGATATTGAATCCAAACCGACGATGACCCTCGCCGCGCGCCGCGACATGGTCGACCATATCAACGAAACCCATCTCAATGCCATTGACCGTCCGCTCGTCACTTTTGTCGGGACAATCAAAGGTGAATTCCCGGAAAACTCTCTGCCGACCGACCTTGAACTCTCGCTGAAAGAGGGCGCACAGGTGGTGTTCATCAAAAACTCGCCTGACAAGATATGGGTCAACGGTACAATCGGAACTATCGTCACCCTGACGAAAGACCTGATTGAAGTGAAGCTCGAAAACGGCGACATCCATGCCGTAGAGCCTGAAAAATGGTCCAACATACGCTACATCTATGACTCGGAGACGAAGAAAATCAATGAGGAGGAACTGGGCAGCTTCACTCAATATCCGATTAAACTCGCGTGGGCGCTGACCATCCATAAAAGTCAGGGACTGACATTCAACAATGTCATCATCGACATGGGACGCGGTGCCTTTACAGGAGGCCAGACCTACGTCGCCCTTTCGCGTTGCCGCAGTTTCGAGGGGATGACCCTGCGCTCCACCGTAGCCGACCGCGATATTTTCGTCAATCCCGCCATTGTCAATTTCAGCCGTTCATTCAACGACCCCATACTTATCGACGAAGCCATGCGTAAGGCTCATGCCGACGAATGTTATATCCGTGCGATTGAGCTTGCCGACAAAGGGGAGCTTACCGATGCCTTCGACAAGTTCATTGAGGCTAACCGCTCGTGGCCGCTGCTTGACAATGAAGTCGCCATGCGTTTCGCCCGGCGCAAGCTCTCGGTTGTCAGCCGTCTGAAAGGTCAGATTGCCGAGCTGGAAGAACGCATCAAGGGTGATTCGGAAAAATTCGAGGAAATGGCACGCGAATATTGTTCGCTCGGCGACGACTGCCGCCTTGACGATATGCCTATCCCGGCAATAGCCAACTACGACAAGGCTCTGACACTCCTTCCCGAATATCTCCCCGCCCTCTACGGCCGCGCACTTGCAGAGATGACGCTCGAAGACTATACCGCCGCCGTCAGCGACTTTGAAACCCTTCTCCGACATCCCGACTCGGATACAAAAGTTACAGACACTAAAAACACCCCCGGCCGCCTCGACATTCTCATCCGCATGGGGCTTGCCTATTTCAATCTCGGCGATACTCACAACGCTATGGACCGCTGCCTCGTCGCCCTTAATCTTGCAGAGACCGGTGAGTATCCCCGACGGCTGCTTGCGTCGCTCCATTCGCTCCTCGCCGACATCTATGATGCCACCGGCGATCCCTCGTCAGCCCATCATCATCGCCGGATTGCTGAACGGCTCAAAAAATAAAGAGCGGCTTCTGACAGCTCTATCCCATAAATGAATCTGTACTATCTTCCTTATAGCTCAGACTTAGTCATAGCCATAAAAGAAATAAACCCGCAAAGATGCCTGCGACATCTCTTGCGGGTTATTTCTTTCAACAGTCGTTGGACTGTCTGTTAATCGGCCGATAAATTTATTCAGCGGCGGGAGCCTCTTCCTCTGCGGGAGCGGCAGCAGCCTCAGCTTCGGCAGCAGCGGCAGCGGCTTCTGCTTTCTTCTTAGCCACTTCCTCAGCCTTAGCTTTGTTCTTAGCCACTTCAGCCTCGAAGCGGTTCTTAGCCTCAAGCTCCTTCTTGTCGGCCATAGAGGCACGGAGTTTGTCGACTGACTGCTGCTTCTGAGCTTTCCAGGCATCAAAACGACGCTGTGCTTCAGCTTCATCGAAAGCACCCTTCTTTACACCACCCTGAAGGTGCTTCATCAGAAGTACACCCTCGTTTGAGAGGATAGTGCGGACAGTGTCGGTGGGCTGTGCGCCAACGTTTACCCAATACAAAGCACGCTCGAAGTTCAAAGTTACTGTAGCAGGATTAGTGTTCGGATTATAAGAACCTATCCTTTCAATAAATTTACCATCTCGTGGTGCCCTGCTATCGGCGATTACAATAGGATAGAACGCATAGTTCTTGCGACCATGGCGTTGCAGTCTGATTTTAGTTGCCATTAATTAATTATTGTGATTTGTATTGATTAAATTCGGCTGCAAAGTTAGACATTTTGCACCAATCAGCCAAGACCCGATGATGCGCTTTAATCATACAACAACTTCTTTAACCTTATTTAACACTAATTTGAGTGCGGGTTACGGGGATGGTAAAGCCAACCGCGGTATTTCTCCCCCATCGACCTCACGACACTGTGCCAATAGGCATCCTCCTCACCCGAAAGCATCGACGATACGGAGGGAATATCCGTCACCGCCCATACGCTTTTGAGCAGTTCGCCGTCAAGTTGCTCGGCATCCCAGCCGCTGTAACCGAGGAAGAAACGCAGATGCCCCTCGACCGGATAGCCGTCATTGACAATCGACAGCACGGTATCGAAATCGCCACCTATATATAATCCGGGGACAATCTCACGCGAGTCTGGAATCAGGTCGCCGAGAGTGTGCATGAAATAGAGCCTGTCGCACGACATCGGCCCTCCGCAATAGACAGGAATAGGCTTCTCAGCCGTCACCGACGGAAGTATCTCCTGCAACGTGTAGCTCGTACGGTTGTTAAGGACAATACCCATCGCCGAACCGCGCTCCTCGTAATCCACCAGACAGATGACGGAATGGTGGAAATAGCGTTCACGAAGAAATGGCTCCGCGACAAGCAGCGAACCGGGATGAGGGATGAAACGCCGGTCGATGTCTATATTGAAAATTAATGATTCGAAATCTATCATGGTACGGATTTTTGCCTCCTGACTTTTAGATTATGTGTATCTGAAAAATTTCTTACACATCTAAGTTAGGAATTTTTATCCGTACCACCTAAGAAAATTAGTTAAAAAAGCGTTTTGTCCCCTTAATAGGAACAAATTCAGGGTGCTGACACTCCCTGAATCACGCAAGTTCGCCGATGAGCGTAGCCGACGATGAATCCACGACACGCACCTTCACCGTATCGCCCACCCGGTAGTCGCCGCGCGGAAACACGAGCGTCTTGTTCTGCTGGTTACGCCCTACGAACTGCTCCTTTGACCTCTTGGAGACCCCCTCGACAAGCACATCAAAGACCTTTCCGACGTCACGCGCATTGCTTTCGCGCGACAGTTCGTTCTGCAAGGCAATCATACGGTTCAGGCGGTCGATTTTCACATCCTCGGGGACATTGTCGGGCATTGTCCTCGCTGCGAGTGTCCCGGGACGCTCCGAATACTTGAACATGAACGACGAATCAAATCCGACCTCACGCATGAGCGAGAGTGTCTCCTGAAAATCCTCCTCTGTTTCATCGTGGAAGCCAGTGAAAAGGTCGCTTGAAATACCGCAGTCGGGCATCACGCGGCGGATTGCAGCGATGCGGTCGAGATACCATTCGCGGGTGTATTTGCGGTTCATGGCTTTCAGCACCTTATTGGAGCCTGACTGCACCGGGAGATGGATATGGCGGCATAAATTCGGACGCGAGGCTATCACGGCGATTGTTTCGTCGCTCATATCCTTCGGATGTGAGGTCGTGAAGCGAATGCGCATATCCGGAGCGGCATCGGCCACCATCGCAAGCAGTGCAGGGAAATCAATCACTGTACCGTCCGAAGTCGTGAATCTGTAACTGTTGACGTTCTGCCCGAGGAGCGTGGCCTCCTTGAATCCCCGCTTACGGAGGTCGGCAAGCTCGGAGAGGATGCTCTCGGCACTGCGTGAGCGTTCACGTCCGCGTGTGTAGGGGACTATGCAGTAAGAACAGAAATTGTTGCAGCCACGCATGATGCTGATGAAACCTGAGACGGGATTTCCGGTGATTCGTGCCGGAATGATGTCGCGGTAGGTTTCCGTCGTGCTGAGCTGGACATTGACCGCCTTCTCACCCGCCTCGACCGAGGCAAAAAGGTTCGGAAGGTCAAGATAGGAGTCCGGGCCCGCCACAAGGTCGACACCGTGCTTGCTGACCAGCTCCTCCTTGACTCGCTCGGCCATACAGCCGATCACACCAACTATCAGGCGCGGAAGCTCCTTGGAGCGCTTGCGGCGCAAGGAGGCAAGATAGGCAAGACGCGAAATTATTTTCTGCTCCGCATTGTCGCGTATCGAGCAAGTATTGAGGAGTATGGCATCGGCCTCCTCGACCGTTGGAACCATTTCATAGCCGACGGTCTCCATGACCGACGCCACTACTTCACTGTCGGCCACATTCATCTGGCAGCCGTAGGTCTCTATATGTAATTTGCGTGACGGATTCATAAATTTATTATGTGGATTCTTTGGCAATAAGCGTAAGATTCCGTAATTTTGTCTGCAAAATTACGAAAAACCGCGCAATGGAAAAAATTATATTCTTCCTGATTGTCTTCGGTATCGGTTCGCTCTTTGAATACATCAAGAAATTGAGGCAGGAAAGGGCGGATTCATCGCGCGCGGCCGAAACGAGCCATCAACGTTCCGTAAATTTCAAGGGCTTTCAACCTTTCTCCCGTAAAATGGCCTCATTCATGACCACGGCTTTTCCGCCCGCTTCACCCGAGGGTGAATCCGGGGCATCCGCGAAACCTTCGCGCAATGAAGTGCCGGAGCAGAAAAAGCCCCGTCCGGCCTTTCTCCCCGGTGAGACCATCGAGAATATATCCGGGTCAGAACCTCTTGAAGTGGAGACTTTTGACGAAATCTCAACACCTGAACTGCAGTCAGCCCGACAGCCTGACGGCGACCTGACCGACACCGAGGCTCACTACCGACGCTGGCGGCAGGCCATCATAGACTCCGAGATTCTGCGGCCGAAATTCACCGACGGCCTACGCTGACCCTCACCTGCCCCCCATCCAATCCTGAAATCAAATACAAAAAAACTCCAATCATAACCATCACCCAAATCTCTCCTCCAGAAAATTCAGAAACAAGAAAATTATGAAATTTCCTATCCTGACTCCCGAAGAGGCGGCCGAACTGTTTTTCAACGACGCCAAATGCGGATTTTCCGGTTTCACCGCTCCCGGTTCTCCCAAAGTAGTCACTCAGGCCATAGCAGCCAAAGCTGAGAAGCTCCACGCTCAGGGTGAACCCTTCAAAATCAACATCATCACCGGTGCATCGACTAGCGACAACTGCGACGGTGTCCTCGCACGCGCAAACGCCATCGGTAAGCGTACCCCCTATCAGAACCATCCCGACCTGCGCAAGCGCATCAACTCACACGATGCCCATTATTTTGACCTCCACCTCTCGGAAGCCGCCCAGAAGCTCCGCTACGGTTTCTTCGGCGACAAGCTCGACCTTGCCATCATTGAGGTCAGCGACATTCAGGACGACGGTACAGTGGTCGTAGGTACAGGTGTAGGCAACGTCCCCACCATCGCAAAGATGGCCGACAAAATCGTAATCGAACTTAACGAGAAGCTCCGCCACGCCCTCTACGGACTCCATGACATCTATCTCCCCCTCGACCCCCCTCACCGCACCGAAATCCCCATCTTCAAGCCGAGCGACCGCATCGGTTCGCCCGTCCTCAAACTCGACCCCAATAAGATTGTCGGTGTCGTGATGAGCGACCACTACGAAGGCGTGAAGGCATTCACTCCGCTCGACGAGACCACCAAGCAGATCGGTGCGAATGTATGCAAATTCCTTATGGCCGAACTCCGTGCCGGACGCATCCCCTCAACATTCCTTCCCCTCCAGTCAGGCGTGGGCAACGTGGCCAACGCTGTCCTATACGGCCTTGCCGATGCCAAGGAGATTCCTCCCTTCGAAATGTACACCGAAGTGATGCAGGATGCCGTCATCGACCTTATGAAGAAAGGCCGTTGCAAATTCGGTTCGTCATGCTCGCTCACCGTCAGCAACGAGGTTGAGGACGAAGTCATTGACAACATCGAGTTCTTCAAGGAACACATGGTTCTCCGTCCCTCTGAGATATCCAACAATCCCGAAGTCATCCGCCGACTTGGTGTCATTGCGATGAACACCGCTCTTGAAGCAGACATCTTCGGCAATATCAACTCGACCCATGTGACAGGCACAAAGATGATGAACGGCATCGGTGGCTCTGGCGACTTCACCCGCAACGCCTACATCTCCATCTTCTCCTGCCCCTCAATCACCAAGGAAGGCAAGATTTCCAACATCGTCCCCATGGTTTCGCACGTCGACCATACCGAACACTCCGTCGACGTAATCGTCACTGATCAGGGCATTGCCGACCTTCGCGGTCTTGACCCGGTTGAGCGCGCCCACGTCATCATCGACAACTGCGCCCACCCCCTCTACCGCGAACTTCTCCGCGACTACCTCAAACTCAGCACCCGCGGCGGTCAGACCCCCCACACCCTCAACGCCGCCCTCGCCTTCCACACCGAGTTCCTCTCGTCAGGCGATATGCGCAACGTCGACTGGGCTAAATTCGCCTAAGCTACAAATATTGAAACCCAGCATATAAAGAGCTGAAATACACCTTCTTAACTGGTGTAGTTCAGCTCTTTATATGCTCTTTATATATTGATATTATATCTGTTTATATATTGATATTATATCTGTCTATATCTTGAATCTGCGAGTGCGGTGGTGGATTCGTAGAAGGAGGGCGAGAGGAGTTCGGAGAGGGGGACAGCGTGGTTGTCGAGATAGGAATTGATGATGCGGTGACCGATGAATCGCCCGACTGCCCCGGGAACTTCCTGACCGAACAGTCCTGTGAACGGTGAGAGATTGACCAACGAAAGGGCTATCTGCGGGTCGGTGCTGAAAAGATATTTCCGCCCCACGATAGTTTCCCAAAGTTCCTTTTCATTATGGTTAAGCCAAGCCATCTGCCCGTCATCATAGCCCAGTGCCTCCTGTTCGCTTACGCCGGAAAGCTGCATCTCCGCCTCCACAAGCGCACCTTCGTAAAGAAGCCGTGAAAGAGCTGTCGGATAGTCACCCTGAGGCTGATAGGGATAGTCGCGGCGCAGAAGAGCCTCCGCAATGTCGGGCAACACCCGTCCCGGAACCTTCCGCGCCCTTACATAGTCCGGAAAATATCCGTAAGGCTCGTAAGTCTGACCCAGATAATGGTTAAGACCGAGGTAAAGGACAGTGTCGACGGTGAACACCGACTGATTGAACGGCGAGACTATGGCATAGACTCCCGGGAAACGCATATCAGGGAAAATATGAGCCATGCGTGCCTTCATATTTCCGAGTGAGCTTTCAAGTTTCGTAATTCTCCGTGCATTCCATACGGAATCGACCGCCTGCTCGTGGAGCCTTATGCCGGGAGCGGAAGCGTAGCGCGAAAGAGAGGAATCGTTAAGCTCTCCGTAGCCTGAAATGCGGAATAGTTCAGCAGCCGCATTGGTACAGTCCGCATCAAGAGGACCCCCGCCCCGCAGAGCGAGATCAAGCCTGTGGACCTCTACCGGTGCCGTCTTCGGGTCAGAGCCACACCCCGAAAAAAGCATGGCGACAAGTGACGACAGAAGTACCGGTACATATATCAAAAACGCGCGCGACATAATTTCTGAAGGGATTCTATGAACAAATTATATGTGAATGATTGTTCAAAAATAGCTATTTTTTGGCATTTGCGCACAAATTTAAGCCTAAGAAATGGCTTTTAGGGAGAGTTTTGCTAACTTTGCCCAAAATTTGGCTAAGAATTTTCCTCTGTATGTCACTGACACGCTTCATAAAATTCCTCATCATAGTCATGCTGCTTCCCGCCTTCGTCCACGCTGAGGCGGATAAAGAATTCATCGTTATGATTGACCCCGGACACGGAGGCAAGGATGCCGGTGCTCTCGGACTGAAGACCAACGAGAAAAGCATCAATCTTGCCGTGTCTAAAAAGCTGCGCAACCTGCTCAACTCCAAGATGAAGGATGCCAAGGTCGAGATGACGCGCGACGGCGACTATTTCGTGACCCTTAAAGAACGTCCCGACATGGCCAACCGTAAGCACGCCGACATCTTCGTCTCAATCCATGCCAATTCTGTCGACAAAAAATCACCTCTCCACAACACCATCTGCGGTTCGGCCGTCTACACACTCGGACTCCGTAAGAGCGACACCAACCTGAGCCTTGCAATGCGTGAGAACGGTGTAATCAAACTTGAACCCGACTACACGACGACCTACGCCGGATTTGACCCCTCGTCGGCTGAAAGCTACATTGCCTTCGAGATGATGCAACATTCCAACATCGACCAGAGCATCGCGCTCGCCGAGGCTGTGCAGAATGAGCTTGTCCGCACCGCCGGACGCAAGAACCACGGTGTCCGTCAGGAACCCTTCTGGGTACTTGTCGGCACGACAATGCCCGCCATCCTCGTCGAACTCGACTTTATATGCAATCCCGCCATGGAGAAATTCATGGCATCCGAACAGGGTCAGGACAAACTCGCACTCGCTATCTACAAAGGTATCGAGCGTTACCGGCGCAACTCCACACGCGCAAAGGGTAAAGTAACCCCGACAATGACTGAAATCCGACAGGCAGAGGACCGCAATGCCGAGCGCAACCAGCAGAAAGAGGAAAAATCCTCACGTAAGGAGAGCCGCGAAGCCTCACGGACAAAAGCCGATAAGGACCGTGCCACTGCCGGTGATGAGATAATCTACAAGGTACAATTCCTCACCTCTCCCACCCCCCTGAAGAAAAACGACTCCCGTCTGAAAGGTCTGAAAGACGTGGATTATTATAAAGACGGAAAGACCTGCAAGTACACGACCGGCGCTTTCCGGAATCAGGCGGACGCCTCTGCCCGCCTCAAACAGGTGAAGAAACTCTTCCCGGACGCATTCGTCATCAAGACGCGTGACGGCAAACGCATCAAATAACCCATCCCTACCCCTCCTCCCAAAAAACGAACAGTCATCAATCATCCGAATCAGCCATACGGCCATAGAATCATCCACCGATTATGAAAAAATTATTTTCCAAGGAACTGATTATCGGAGCAACCGCCCTGCTCTCGCTGCTAATTCTCTTTTTTGGCATTGACTATCTTAAAGGCATCAACATCTTTAAATCAGCCAACTACTACTATGTGTCCTACACCAACGTAGCAGGTCTCACGCAGTCGGCTCCCGTCACTCTCAACGGCTACAAGGTCGGTCTTGTGCGCGAAATCAATTATGAGTATGACAATCCCGGCCATGTCCTTGTCGAACTCAACCTCGACAAGCAGCTCAAAATCCCCGTAGGGACGAAGGCCGACATCGTGACCGATATGCTCGGCACTTCAAGCGTGGAAATTCAGATGGCCACAAGCGACCAGTTTTATAAAATCGGTGACCGTCTCGAAGGTGAGACACGCGGAGGAATGGTGGAGAAACTCAGCAATGAGCTTATGCCCTCGGTCATGAACATCGCCCCCCACATCGACTCACTCGTCATGGCTCTCACTGCAATAGCCTCCGATCCGGCACTCACCACATCAATCCAACGTCTCGACAATGTGCTGGCAAATCTTGAAACCTCGACCAAGCATCTCAATTCAGCCATGAAGGGCGTACCCGCGATTGTCACCGCTGCCAACGGCACCATGACAAACGTTCAGGAAGTATCTTCCAACCTGACCCGCATCTCAGCCGCCCTCGCAGTTCTCTCCGAGGATCTCAAGGATATGCCGCTCGACTCAACTATGCGCAACATCAACCGCATCACCGCCAACCTCGATCTGGCAACCGAACAGCTCAATTCGACCAATTCGACCCTCGGACTGCTCCTCAACGACCCCTCGCTGTACAACAATCTCAACAACAGTGCTGCCGATGTCGACAGTATCCTCCGCGACTTAAAGAAACAGCCCAAGCGCTACATTCCCTCAATCAAGATTTTCTAATCTCAATGGTATAGGCCATCCCTTAGGTGGTAAAAAAGCTCCAAAACGTTGTTTTGGAGCTTTTTTACCACCCTTTTGAACCGATTTTACCCTGCTGCGAGGTAATGATGGAGTAAATTTGCATCTGTAAAACCATTACTCCACATCATAAAGATTAACCATGAAAAGAATCAACACCCTCATCGCAGCCGCCATGCTCAGTGCAATACCGCTGACGGCCGATGCAGCAAAAAAAGTGCATACCATCGGTGACAGCACAATGGCCAACTACGACGAATCGGCCACCGTCACCCGAGGATGGTGCCAGTATCTCCAGCAGTTCCTCGACGGTATTGAAGTCAATAACCGTGGAAAGAACGGTGCATCCAGCAAAAGTTTCTATCAGGAAGCCTCCTTCTGGACATCGGTCAAAAAGCAGTTGCAACCCGGCGACTATGTCGTAATCCAGTTTGCCCACAACGACGAGAAGACATCAGGCATGGACGGCGACGAGGTCAAGGCTTACTACACCTCCATCAGCGACAATGCCACTGCATCAGCAACCGACTACCGTGGCACCAACCCTTCGACCACCTATAAGGACTACCTTCGCAAATATGTCAACGAGACACGCGAGGCAGGCTGCACCCCGATTCTCTGTGGTCCCGTCTGCCGTATGTATTTCTCCGGCAATACCATCCGCCGTAACGGTCGTCACGACCTCGGCGACAGCTTCTCAAAGGTTACAGAAAACGGTATTCTCGAAAAGCAGTCAGTACCCGCTGATGACCACTCGATGGACTATGTCTATCAGATGAAATCCGTAGCCGAAGAGATGGATGTCCCCTTCATTGACCTCACCACCGCTACCGCCGACCTCTATCTGAGCTACGGTGACACTCCCTGCCATGAACTCCTCGGCGACGGACAGGGTTCGACCCATCTCAGTGCGACCGGGGCAGCCCTCATCGCACGCCGTTTCGCCGGTCTCTGTCAGGAGGCCGGAATTATGGCGGACGCTATCCGCCTGACATCCGATCTCAGCATCTCCCCCTCATCTGCCGACCTCGGTGAAGGCTACAAAGGTCAGGAACTTTCAAAAGAGTTTATGCTCAGCGGCTTCGACCTCACACCTGCAAGCGGCGAAGTCTCCATCACCACATCGGGCAACTTGCTCGTCTCAACCGACAAGACCAACTGGGCGCAGACAGCCTCCATGCACTACGATGCAGGAACCATCATCGACCGCTTTTATGTCCGCCTTCCGCTCGTCAGTAATGGCACGACAGAAGAAAGCGTCGTTGTGACCGCCGGTGAAAAGACCCTCACAATACCCGTGACCGCAACTGCCGTAGAGCTTTCCGGAGGCACGGAGGTCACAGCTTACTGGCGTCTCGAAAAGGATGATAGCTATGAACTGACCGGCCCCGCCACTGTAATCCCGGAGAAGTGGGAGGGTATGTATGTCCAGCGTTATTCCAACCCCAATGCAAACACCGTGTGGCCCGAAGGCACCGGATTTGAAACCACACGTAAAACCCAGCGCAACCTCATCAACGGCGATGCATGGCCTGCCGGGGAAATCGACGAAGTAAGCACCCGCTACATTGAGTTCGGTCTGACAGCAATGCCGGAAACAACTCTGAAAATCGATGAAATCAGCTACTATATGTGCGGTTGCGGTGGCAACGGTATGTGTGTCCACGTCTATTACTCTACCGACGACGATTTTGCAAATCCCCAGCTAATCTACTCCAAGGAAAAAATGCCCGCCAACAATATGCTTGACGGAAAAGTGACTCCCGTTATCTCCCTCGACGGCGGATAGTCGGTAAGGCTCCGCTTCTATCCGTGGTACAACGGGGCTGCGACAGGCAAGACTTTCTGCCTCTCTGATGTCAAAATCCATGGCTATACCTTTGCCGGCGACAATTCCTCCCTCACAAGCGTGATTTCCGAGACTCCTGCCGAAACTACCTATTATACCGTTCAGGGTATCCGTGTCGATAATCCCACCGACGGACTCTACATTGTCCGTGATACTTTCGCCGACGGCTCGACCCAAACCCGTAAAATGATTTACAGAAACTGAAAACCATAATTTTAATACCTAATAATAATGTTAAAGAACAACCTTACATCACTGCTCGCCGCTCTTGCCCTCGCGGGAACCGCCCAAGTCTCCGCCCAGAGCGTGACGCTTGCATCGTGGACCTTTGACACAGGCTATAAGGTCACACAGAACGAAAATGACTACACCTACACTCCTGATGCGTCAGTAGCCGTAAGTAATACAGATGCACTATGGTTCAACAGCGCCATCCCCCATATCCTTCCCGAAGAAGGTACAGGGGAAATGACTGCCTACTCCGACGGCCGTTACTGGCAGATATGCACCGGTTGGGAGACACAGGTTTTCCGCATTGAAAACACTTTTGACAACAGCAGTGTAACCGACTACACCGATCCTGCGCAGCATAAAGTCTACTATCAGGCTTCGTTCCCGACCACCGGCTACCGCGACATCGCCGTCGACTATGCCATCGCCCCCGGCAACAATACGGAGACTCCCGTGGCTATGGCTGTCTCCACCGACGGCGGTAACACTTGGGTCAATGCAGGTACGAAACCCACATCCGGCACATGGTTCACCTACGTCAACAGCCACGTCGACATCTCTGCCAACAATAAGGAAAATGTCATCATCCGTCTTTTCCCGACCGCCGGAACGACAAACTGGAACCTCACATCGCTCACCGTTACCGGCAGCAAGATGGAAGCTCTCCCCTCTGCCGAAAACGCCGACATCAACTTCTCGTGGCCTCTAGGCTCTACCACTCCCGAACTCGCCGCGACGCAGAGCTTGCAGGGACTCTTCTCAGTCTGTGAACTCGCTGTCGGCCCCGGCCTCACCCTCACAAAGATCGGCTCACCCGAAGGGGGTGCCACCCAGAGCCTCTTCAAGCCCTCCAACAACAACGGTTCAGATTTCACCGAAAATGATGCGCTCATCATGACAGTAATCCCCAAGAGCGGCATTACATTCCGTCCGACCATGTTCAGCTTCGAAGCCAGCAAGCATGGCACAGGAGGCGGCAACATCGGTCTTGAAGTCCGTCGCGGCGACAAGAGCGTGATGGTCAACGATGCACTCGTCCCCGCCCGCAATAATAACGGCGACGGTATCAATTTCACCCGTTTCGAAGAGGCAATCGAGGGTTTCGATGCTTCATCCGAGGCACTGACAATCATCCTCTACATCAACAAACTCGCATCCAACAAGGAGTATGGTTTCGCCAATCTGACTCTCTACGGCGTGGCTGACGGTCAGGTTGAAGCTGTCCCCGTCTACTCGTTCAACCTCAAATCGGCTGTCGATGGTGCAGGTTCGCTTTCATACGCTCCCGCCGGAAATGAATTTGACAGCGGTACACTCCTGACCGTCTCGGCATCGGAAAATTTCGGTTACCACTTCACATCGTGGACCGACGCCGTCGGCAATGTCGTATCCACCGACAATCCCTATCGTTTCGAAATCACCGCCGACACCGAACTGACCGCCAACTATGACATCAACAATGTCTATGCCCTTAACCTCAAGCTCGAAGGGGGTGCCAATCCCAATATGGTGACCTTCCAGCCCGAAGGCTATATTGAAAACGGTGTCCACTACTACGAGGAAGGAACCGAAGTGCGCCTCGCTACATCCAACAACCGTATACTCACCTTCACAAACTGGGAGGACAACACTACTTCCCCGACACGCGACATCACCGTCGATAGCGAAAAGAACCTCACCGCCACCTTCTCGGCTGCCGACTATATCGTAGGATGGGACTTCTACAACGACCAACCCGCCTCCGAGCGTGCAGCCGACTATAAGGACGAAAGTGACAATGCCGGTTTGCTCAGTCTACACAACGCGGAGGGGAAGACAACCTCATGGCTCACCCGTGGTATCGGCAACGGCTCTGAAAACGGTAAATGGGGCGCACGAATCTGGAAACTCCGCTCGGAAGGCAACTATTTTGAGGTGTCGTTCTCATCGGTAGGCTACTCCAACATCGTCGTTTCAGCCGCTCTCGGCATCTCCTACAACTCGTATTCCATCAACAACGTGCAGTACAGCATCGACGGCAAGGAATACAAGACTGTCGGGACATACGAATTGCAGACCGGATGGACCGTCAACGAGTTCAAGCTCCCTGCCGATGCCGACAATCAGCCGAAGGTGTGGGTACGCTTCATGCCTGATACTGATTCGCCCCTCGTAGGTAATGAGACTGACTATGATGGTCTCTGCATCGCCGAACTCTTTATCCTCGCCGACAAGGAAACCGCCAACGACAGCACGGCTCCCACTCTCGTCACCACCCTTCCCGCCGATAAGTCGGACAACGTATCAGCAACAGGTTCAATAATCCTTACGTTTGACGAGAAAGTCAAGGCCGGAAACGGTGCTGCGACTCTCGACGGCGAGACACTCAAACCCATTGAAAGCGGCAAGAGCATCATCTACAACTATGCCGGTCTCAGCTACGGGACAACCTACACTTTCACTGTCCCCGCAGGTGCCATCGTGGACCGCAGCGGCAATGCGTTTGCCGGAACCACACTCACCTTCACCACTATGGAACGTACCCAGCCCGAACCACGCCTCTTTGACGCAATTGTCGCAAAGGATGGCTCAGGCGACTACACTTCGGTTCAGGCAGCCATTGACGGTGCACCCGCAGACCGTGTGAAACCTTGGCTCATCTTCGTGAAAAACGGTGAGTACAACGAACACATCGACATACCAAAGTCGAAGCCATATATGCACATCATCGGTCAGGACCGCGACAACACCATAATTCTTGACGACAAGCTCTGCGGCGGTGAAAATGCCCTCCATGTGAGCGTCGGCGCTACCGTGGTCGTCAATTCCGATGACTGCTTCTTCGAGAATATCACCCTTGAAAACTCCTACGGACACAAGCAGCAGGCAGGACCGCAGGCTCTCGCCCTCAACACCTCCGGCGACCGTGCAATCTTCAATAACGTAGCCATGCTCTCCTATCAGGACACTTGGATTACTACTTCCAACTCTGCCTACCGTGCCTACGTCCGTAATTCGTTCATCGAAGGTGCCGTTGACTTCATCTACAACAGCGGTGACCTCTACGTCGAAAACACCACCCTCTACATCAACCGCAAGAGCGGTGGCTACATTGTGGCTCCCTCCCATGCAGCCGATGTCAAGTGGGGCTATGTGTTCAACAACTGTACAATCACCGCTCCCGGCGTACCCTCCGAAACCGACGTATGGCTTGGCCGTCCGTGGCATAACTCCCCCAAGACAGTATTCCTCAATACCCGCGCCGAAGTGACAATCCCTGCCACGGGATGGTATGAGACAATGGGTGGCCTCCCCGCTCTCTGGGCTGACTACAATACCGTCGACGGCAATGGAAATCCTGTCGACCTTTCACACCGCCGCGATACTTACTACAAGACTGTCGACGGCGAGAAGGTCTACGGAAAGGCTAAAAACTTCCTCACTGACGAAGAAGCCGCACAGTACACCGTCCGCAACGTCCTCTCCGGCAATGACAACTGGGAACCTGTCATCAAGACCGAAGCCTGTGCCGCTCCCGAACCAAAGTTCAGCAATGGAATCATCACTTGGGATGCCGTCCCCTACGCCATCTGCTATGTCATCCTCCACAATGACGAAGTCGAAGGCTTCGTCACCGAACCGACCTATGCCATCAACGACGCTACTCCCGAGGAGTATGCCATCCGTGCCGTCAACGAATACGGAGGTCTCAGCCCCAAGGCTCCCGTCTACGGTTCGGAAAGCTCCATTGCCCTCCCCGTTGACGACGGCCAGATCATCATCGGTATCTACGACATCCACGGCTACCGCCACGATAATCCCGTCAACGGAGTCAACATCATCAAGAAGCGCGACTCTAACGGCAATATCACTGTCGAGAAACTGATTCTCTAAACCTGTTCATTCCAGATTCAATTCTATCACCCGAGAGGGTCCGGCTCTATGCCGGACTCTCTTTTTTTATCCGACAGGCAATATAACAACTCTACTCCATCGGTATACATCAACTCTAAGGTAGATTTCTTTACTTATTTTGTTAAGTAATTATGTGTTTGTCAAGACCATTATATCTACTCTATATCAATCACTTATTGATAACGATTTTATTAATGAAATATGTGATATTCAAGGGGATTAAACCTAACAGACACTAAACCTTAGGTGTTACTAAACTTATGGGTATGCTCATTGAAGGTACAAATGAAGATTTTTGTACTCAACCGTACAGTAAGATATTGCATAAATTAGGTATCTACCAATACGAAATTCTCCAACGTATTGTTCTAGATGCAGGAAGAAAAGGTGAAGTTAGTATTAAAGTAATCCGAGAACAATACTTGCGAAAGTAGAAAATTTACCTAATAAACCAGTCCTTTCGGTGATGTTATTTAACAATGAGTCCGAAACCATACCTGAACAGTAGGAGTCCTACTTTTTAAACTCAATTTAGGTTTACGATTATTCATCATCAATTATTAAAACTCCGGATATTCGAAAAATTTTGCTAACTTTGCATTTAGGAAGAAACTTGTTTCTTTTTCACAAATAGACCAAAAGCGTAATCGCAATAATATAAGAGCTCCGAGATGGCCTAAAAGCCTTGGTCGGCTTGTGAAACCCCTAAAGAGTTCTTGTTTTATTAAAATGAATAATAACTATAAACTAATTCTTGGGGATGTATTTGAAGGTCTTAGAGATCTTCAAGACGACTCTTGCGACTTATGTATTGTTGACCCTCCTTATGGTGCATCTACAACTAAAAATTGGGCTTATGGAGCCCAGAATAAGATTAAGGGCTTCGGTGGCGATTGGAAGCTAACAAGTGAGGCATGGGATCTTCTTTCTCAGAATGACTCTTTTTTAAGCACATTTGAATGGCTCAAAGAACTTAAGCGGATTATAAAACCCACAGGGTCTATATGGATTCATTCAACATACCATAATTCCGGCTTCGTGAATGTGTGTTGTCAACTTTTAGGATTGGAAATTATCAACGAAATTGCTTGGTATAAACGAAACTCTTTTCCCAATCTTTCAGGTAGGCGGTTGACTGCAAGTCACGAAACTATTCTTTGGGTACACAAAGGAGGCGATAAGAATCGTAAATACACTTTCAATTATGAGGATTCTAAAACTTTTTCAGCCTCCTACGATATGCTGAAAGAACCAGGTAAGCAGATGCGCACAGTATGGGATATTCCAAACAATAAGTCAAAGGACGAATTACAATTTGGTTCGCATCCTACGCAGAAGCCTATTCGAGTGGCAGAACGAATTTTGCTGATTAGTGGAGTTCCAAATGGAACTCTATTGGTTCCATTTGTTGGGTCTGGGACCGAAATGGTTGCAGGTCTAAATTATGGGATGAATGTAATAGGTTTTGAAATAGACAACGAATATTACAATCTTGCTCAAAAAAGACTTGAAACAGCATTAAGTAACAAAGTTAACTTACTATTCTAATGAAACCATTTCCTCCTGTTATAAAATGGTTCGGAAGTAAACGCACCGTTGCTTCGGAATTGTCGCAATACATTATTCAAGCACCACAATATTTTGAACCATTTGTCGGAGGTGGTGCTATGATGCCATTTTCAAAATCATCTCATGGATTCGCAAGTGATATAATTCCCGAACTTATCGAGTTATGGAATTTAATTAAGGCTGATCCATTATTTGTAGCAGAGGAATATCGCACTCGTTGGGAATTACTGCAACGAGAGGGTCAGGAAGTATATTATAAAATCCGTGACAACTTCAATAAAACAAGAAACTGTTTAGACTTCCTATTTATTACAAGAACTTGTGTAAACGGAATGATACGTTATAACAGTGACGGTGATTTCAATAATTCCTTCCACCTATCAAGGCCAGGAATTCATCCTAATACCTTGACTCGAATACTTGTTCAATGGAGCAACGTCATTAGTAAATTTGAATTTCTAAATACCGATTATCGGGAATGTCTATCAAATGTTCGGAAAGGTGATTTCGTTTTTCTTGATCCGCCATACGGAGGGACAAAAGATAGATATACCCACAGTGAGTTTTCGTTGTCCGAATTTTACGCTGAATTAGAACGATTAAACTCAATTGGAGCATACTGGATGCTAACTTTTGACGGAAGCTCTGGGGGGAGAGTATATAATTTTGCTCCTCCCTCTGAACTTTATAACCATAAATTTTATGTAAATACTGGTAATTCTTCTTTTTCGAAACTCATCGAAAAGAAGAAGGATATTATTTCCGAATCAGTGTATCTTAACTTCAAACCCTCTAATTCTTTCGGAAGCCTTTTTGACGAAATTTTCAACGAGTTGACCATTGTCGTTTGAAAGTATATGCACAACTGATGGCTTTTGAAATTCAAATGCTATAATACAATCCAAACTTCCGCGCTCAATTTGTACTTTTAATTCTTCATCATTTTTATAAATAAACGCTCCTACAGAGATTACATGATACTCACCCAAGTCAGCGCGATTATTATATAGTCGCCATTCAGTATTTACTCTTTTTATACTTGTTGGAACTAATGAGAATAAGTCATTCAAATAGGCAATCAAATTAATACCTATTCCATCTTCAAGATCAGAACCTTTTCCTTTGGATTCAATTGAAATGAATAAATTTCCGTCATTTAGTTCTTGTTGAAACACATGGTCAGGTCTCTTACCTCCTATTTCCGAAACACGAGGTAATGAAGTCCATCTATAAATGTTACCATTCCGATAGAAATTAATTCCAGACCAATCCCCACCAGGAGGATTACAAAGACACTCAGCCAAGCCGCTTCTCGTTAAAATTTGGTGAATAGCCGTATCTATATCGTGCTCAGAATGCGTTACATTATATTCAGAATTATATGAGATTTTTAATTCTGATTGTGCTATAATGGGCAACTGTTTAATTTTGATATATTCCGGCTTAGCTTTAGTGACACTATCAATTAGAACTCCATCGCAAATTTTATAAATGGACTGCCATAACCCATTATTAGAAGCAAGAACATCAATCCCTTTTTCTAATAGCTTCCAAGTTTTTTCTTTTGCCGGTCCATATACTATACTTATTATATGTGCAGAGTCCTTCAATACCATCTTGGCCAAAGGACACAAGCCTCGGTCAGGTCGTGAATCTTCTCCAGTTGGCTTGTAACCAGTAATCCATACTACTGCTAATGGTTTATCTTTAGGTAAGCTTATTTCTAATTCAGAGTATTTTTGCTTAAGTAATTCTTCAAATTCATTTATTCGAGTTTTAGGAATAAGACAAATTGGAATATCAGAAGCTCCGATTGTGTTCAACTTAAGACTTTTTGCTTCTACCAATAAATATTTCATTCGTTGCGGAGTCTTTACTTTATCGGATGTCTTCTTATTCCAAATCATTTTTGAATTTTGCAGAATCCAGTTTGCTCTATCATCACACTCTAAATATTCCGTCCAAGCGTTGCCTTTAAGAGTTGTTGCACGTTTCTTCTCTCCAGATAAAGTTTCCACCAATATTAAACTCTTATTAGCCAAGATACCTATACTTTCTTCAATGTCATAACCGAGCAATATCCCTCGTATTATATTTAGACTATCAGAATACCCAAAAACATCATTAAAGAAAGAATATAACTCATCTGTAATAGAGGGATGTGGCCGATAAACAGGAGTACATAATGTTGAATAATCCTTTGTGGTTGTTAAGTAGGAGAATGGTACAATAGGATTTGGTTTTCTCGGAGCAATAGCCTCTCTTTTCCCATTCAATTCGACCCCTCCTAATTCAGCCATAAATAAGTAAGGTACACCGGCAAGAACTGACGATAATGCGCGTCCATTTCTTTGCCATGCATTATTACCAGCAGGCAAAGCCGAACAGTACTCTATGGCTAATAATAATTTTTCTTCTCCCCCTAAAACTTCAGAAATATATGAATCGGCACCTTCACGAAGAATTCCTCCATTTTCCATTAAATGGTTCCCAATATTCACACCCCAGCGTCCATGTCCAGATAATAGCTCGATACGAAAAACATGGTCTCTAATTTTAACTTCGTATGTGGGCATGAATATAGGGCTATCCATAAGAGTAATAGTGCCTCCTAATGATTCATGTATCATACTAAGTGTTCGATCACATTCTACAATATTATCTCCATGAATTCGTATATACTTTTCAGCCATTATCGAGCAGATTATCTATTTTCACATTAAGCGCGTCTGCAATCTTCTTTGCATTTTGAAGAGATATTGAACGTTCTGCGCGTTCCACCATACCGATATACGTTCTGTGAAGTCCAGCTCTAAACGCCAACTCCTCCTGTGAAATACCGAGTACTTGCCGCGCTACTTGAACATTCTTTCCAAACGTAATCATTGTTCTGTCTATTTGAGTCACTTTTGCGCTATATTTAGTATGCAAATTTAGATATAATATTAACTGTCGTCAACATACTACTCGTATCTATGAAATTACCTAACGAGCTAGCCACTTAACGCAAAAAATGCCCAAAGGGAATATTGCCGTATATGGCTCTTTCATTTAAGCCCTCATTAAGATCAAAACAACCCTTATATGATTCACAACGAATCGGGTAATTTTCATGATTGTATTTCAGGCAGTTATTTTAGTCTTAAAATCTAAAAAAATTTATTTTGGATTTAAGAAACACACTCGCGTATCAAATTTATTTCCGACTTTTGTGCTACAATCTCTCGTGTGTGCTCCGTTCAAACAATTCTGACCAAATGTCATAATTTTCTCGGTAACTATTTGATGGTCAGTATTAAAGTTATGGAAGATCTGTCACTTGACTAAATTTTTCAGTCTCTTATTTCATTAATAATCCGACGCTTAAATCATCACCCGAAAATTCTCATCTGTCTGGCTAAATCCGTCCTTTGATAAGGGTTCGAAAAAGCGTAAAGACTTTCTCCGTACGAAAAGTCTCCCATATAAAACAACATCATTTTTGAAATGGTAAGCTAATCTTAAATGAAAGAGCCTTGATATAACAAGGCCGCTCCGTCGGTCTGATTCGCCGAAATTCCAAAAATTTTATTAACTTTGCCAAAGATATATTATTGAAATTCAATCCGCCTGCTAAGGGTATCATTTCCCACATCGCCTATGTTCTGGTTAAAAGTAAAAAAAGAATACATCCTTGAAAATTTTGAAGACCTCTTTGCATATCTAAAAGACTTCCCATACAATACCGAAAAATTGGATGAACGCTCCGATTTTCTGTCTACCATACAATGTATGGAGGAACTATGTGACGAGGTCGGACATCGGCTTGCGGTGACACCGGTATATTATCCACTCCCTGAGGATATTGACCCTATTAAGACAATACGTCTTATGGGACTGACCCTGCTGGCGGAGCATAAGAGCGGACGCGACACGTCGGCAGTAATGACATCGCTTGCCAACCTGATTCCTTTTATTTCTAAAAATATACCTGCGGAAACACTCTCACGGTTACAGAGGGTGGTCATCTCTGCCATGAGCGGAAAACAGATTTCAGATCTGAAATTCACATGGGCGACCATCGAGCGCGACGGTTTCAACCTGCAATTCTTTATCAACCGCATAGGAGAGACCGTTTACAGGAACTCATCGTCTGACAAAGAGATAATAGGTTATGAGGGAAAGGGTTGTCTACATCTGTTGCCTGACGGGACAATAAACCTCTATCCTGAAATGAATCTTTTAAAATGTCAGAAAACAAATGCCGCGCTTCAAGTCACAGCCGACGATAGAATCAGACTATATGTCAGTCCTGAAAATGCCGACACACCAAAGAATTTCAAGGAACGTTACAGCTCTTACAACTTTGTCATTGATGCCCAGAAGCAGGTACAGCCATCAGTAAGGAAGAATCTTAAAAAATATGCCGTCGACGATACGGTCCGAATAAGGGTCATAGACTTCAAGGATGGCTATCCGCTCCCAAAGGTCATCGTTGAGACCATTGATCCTGAATATGAAAATTTGCGTGGAATACTCAATGTCTGGACCAACGATAAGTTTCGCCCCGATGCACAGAAAGTCCTTAAAAGTGTACAGTCAAAGGATGTATTTATTTCCAAATACAAGGTAGCGCCCAATGGAGAAAACCGGTTTGACATCACTGAAGAATTTGAGAAGGCCTATCGTCTGTCGGCAGCCGAAAGTACCGCCAAAACGGTCTTGGCCATCTACGATAGCTCATATAGGAACGGTTATCAGCTTCTGACGGAGGACGGGGTAAGAGTCGGCATGGAGACCTCAAAAATTGACGAACTATCCGATGATATAAGGCAGGAATTCATAAACACTCTCCAAGCGAATAAACCTGTCAGGGTGACTTTCTACTATCAGCGTCCCCCGTTGGACAAAGAGAAATTCAATATGTATTGCTTTCCGGCTGCTGATCCCTTCCCCTTTGATGATAAACCTTTCGACAGAAGTAAAGCATCCTATAACATGATTGATGCGTGCCTTGAAAAAATGGTTATCGATGCCGGCGGGACTGATGCAATGGAATATGGAGCGAAGGTCGACCGAATCCTGACCGACCAACGCCCGGTCGTGGCACTCGCCCGCCTTCTGTGGCGCCAGACGGCAGCCTCGTCACTCTCTCCCGCCGAACGGCTCACATATCTGTCGATTGTCGCAATCCTCAGTCGCCTCAGCGGACAGGAAAAAGACGTGGATGCCGTCTCCGTTGAGCGCAGCTACCTTTCAAGACTCGTAGCCTTTGCAGGCAATTCCGATGTCATGCCGCTCAAACTCAGCGAAGCGGAGATTGCTGAAATCCCCAATGCCTCCGCCTGCAAGAGTGTGGTCGATGCTCTCGCTTCTTACAAAAGCCGCAAAAGCGGTCTGACGGCTGCAAAGACAACCGAATATGACGCGGCTAAAATAGTCGACCGTGTCGAATCGCTCGTCAAGGCATCAAATGAGATTGTCGATATAGTCGGGGATATCGAACTGAACAATATAAAGCGTGAGATTGCACGGACCATCGGCGCAGAGGAGGAATATATGCCGATACTCTCAAAACGCACTCACTACGGAATGGAGAATTCGACTCAGGAATTCAAGACCTCAATAGTTTTCCCGCCACTCAACCGCCAGTCCACCGCCAACCACAACTATCAGAAATGGGCTATATTGAAAACCGTCTGCGGATTCCTCAATTCGCGGACAGGAGGGAAACTAATCCTCGGTGTCAACGACGGCGGATATGCCGAAGGGGTGGAAGGAGACATTGCCGAACTCTACCGTCAAAGACTCATCAACGAACCGAACCTCGACCGCTACCGTACCTATGTACAGCTACTGATAGACAATACGTTTGTCGACCGACTGGATTCCACTGTCTCCTCGCTCGACATCACCGGATTGAACGTGACCTACGAGGACGAGGTCAACGACGAGGGGAAACAGTTGCTCCACATCCATGTCAAGCCCTACCCCTACGGAGTAGTCAAGTTCAATAACCGTCCGCGGCCTGCCGATTTCAGTGAGAGTTATGTGCGTCGTTCCGGCTCCACAATCCCCCTCACCCAACAGCTCGAACAGGAGATTATGGCCTACAAGACTGCCCGAGGCTCCTCGGAGAACACGGCTATCGTCTCGCTCCGCTCCGCACTTATCAACAAGAAAGTCGTGATTCTTAAAGACTATGCTTCAGCGTCAGGCGTACAGGACCGCGAAATAGAGCCATACCGTGTGTGGCCGCATCAGGGTATGGTCTACGGCTATGATCGTGGACGCAGGGAGGGACGTATATTCAAGATTGCACGATGCAGCCGTGTGGAGATTTCATCGAAGGGATGGACGGACCGCAAATGTTCGCCCAATGTCAATCTTGACCCATTCGGATTCCTTGTGGAAGATTCAAAAGCCATCGACGTGCGTCTGCTCCTGACATCATACGCCGCTCAATTGCTCAAAGAGGAACACCCCGATGCCCCGATAGCCGCCAATACTTCCGTTTCAAAAAACAAATTTCCATTTGAGATGCACTGTAAGGTGAGCGCACTGGAAGGTATCACACGCTTCTGTCTCGGTCTACCCGGTGAAACAGAGATTGCAGCCGGCAAAGGGTTGGCAAATCATATCAGCTCCAAAGCACAGGGACTGATAAACCTGTAAACATATGACCAAATCCTTGAATAGGGTTTAACCGGTACACCATGCCGCATCATACCATGAAACGCTGTCCACTCTTCATAATATTCGTTACAATCCTCTGTGTTCTGTCGGGACACGCTGACGGATTGCCATTCTGTATGGTCAGACATTATGATGATACTGACGGGCTGTCGCAACGTGCAGTGAAGCAGATTGTACAGGATTCCAATGGCTTTATATGGATAGCGACGTGGGACGGGCTGCACCGGTTCGACGGCTACGAGTTCTCAAAAATAAAGCCTGACGACAATGACGATGCCCGAAGGTATTCCAACCGTATAGGCGATCTGAAACTCTCGGGCGACGACGGTCTGTGGTGTCGTGTCGACGACCACCTTCTGAGGTTCAACCTCTCGACCTACCGCTTCGAAGACATCAGTTCGCTCCTTGAAAACAAATTCAGGACTACGTTCCGTATCTCGCAGATTCTGACCACAACTGATGGGAAAACCGTAGTGCGGTGCGATGACAATCGGTATATCACCATGACGGACGAAAATCCGGTCGGGTCTGCCACTCTTTCCGAAAGCTGTCCTCCCTTTAAATTCATCTCCTCCGGCAACCGGAAACTGGGCGACGTCGGAGGTTACCGAAATGACGAACTCGTCTACTCGCAGCGTCACCCTGACGGCAGCCTTTGGATAGTCACCCGCAATGGAGAGGTGGCATACTCCGATGGAACGACAGAACATTTCAGCACCGTAGGTCGGCTCGACACCGGCAACAGTCCGCTGTTCTATTCCATGACGGACAGCAGGGGGAACGTTTGGCTCAGAAATTCCAACGGTGCATACCGCTTGACACTCGGAAAGCACAATTATGAAAAACTCCCGTCCCAGACACGGACAGGAACGCGTATGCGCACCGCCGCCATCGCTCCTGACGGCAGTCTTTGGGTGTCGGAAAGCGACCGCAACGCCATTGCCGTCTATCCAACTCTCCCCGATGGTTCTCCAGCTCACTCCCACCCTCTCTATCTCGGGGCGGATGGCAGGCTGCACAAGGAATTTACTCAATTCGGGGTCCCCGTATATGCCATAACATTCACCTCGGGACCGACGGTATGGCTCGGTTCCAAACCGGGAGGTCTCTACCGTGTCCGTCGGAAATCTGACGGAGAATACAATGTTGAAAACTTCACCCACAATCCGTCCGACAGCCGTAGTATTTCGTCGGCCAATGTCCATGATATCGCCTTTGACGGAAAGGGACGGTTATGGGTCGCAACTCTCGGCGGAGGAATCGACTGCTCGGAGAATCCTGACGATGACACGCCCACATTCACACGACTTGCATCTACGGAAGCATATCCCAACGGTGCGCAACGTGTCCGCCGTCTGCACATCAGTGGTGATTCATTGATTCTGGCCGCTACCACAGGAGGACTTCTGACCGCACGTCTCCCCCAGAGACTGACGGATTTCCGCCCTACTCTCCATATCAGTCATCCGGGCAGGGGTAATTCACTGGGCAATATTGCTGTAATGGATGCCGTCACCGACCGCGACGGCAACATATTCATCGCCACAGAGAGCGACGGCATCAATATGCTCAAAGCTCCTTTCAATCCCGACGATCCATCCCCATCGTTCACCCGCTTCAATACCCGCGCGGGGCTGCCGACCGACATAACCCTCTCGGAAGCGACGACAGACGACGGACATCTACTTGTGACGAGCAACAATCTTCTCTATACACTCAATCCTACTGACAGTTCGGCGACGGCCTACAAATCATCCTACTGGCACGACAATCTCCATTTCACCGATGCAAGACCTATCAGACTCGGCAACGGAAAATGGCTTATAGGAGTGGAGGACGGAGCCATCGTATGTGATTTATCCACGCCGGAGACTACCGACCGGAAAACTCCGCTCATCTTCACCTCCGTCTCAATACAGAACCGCCCCGACTCGCTGCTCTCGGCCTCGTCCGATACGGTAATGCTGGGATCTCACGAGCGCAGTCTGACACTACGTTTCGCCGCCATTGACTTCACAGCCCCAGCGGAAATACTCTATTATTTCCGCCTTGACAACGGTGCATGGACTCCCATCGGACGCACACGTTCCGTGACCTTTCTCGACATGGATCCGGGAACCTACCGTCTTGAAATAAAATCAACCGACAGCTACGGAAAACAGACCGACGAAACGACCACGATGACCATTATCGTCACCCCGACGTTCTGGGAGACACCCCTTGCATACTTCCTCTATGTCCTCCTCTCCGCAGGCATAATCGCAACTGCGGTCTACACACTGCTATACATACGGCGCATCAAGCGCAAACAGCGCGAGACTCTTGAAGCCTACCTCCGTCTGCTTGACACGACTCCCTCGCCGGACAAATCTTCGGATAGCCCTGACGATGAAACAGTCCCCAATGTCTCCGACGTGCCGCGCAAGCCATCGCCAGCCATACCGCAACTCAGTCCGGCAGATGAAGCCTTCATGAACCGCGTTGTCGAATTTGTCAATGCCCACCTCAATGACCCCGGGATTACGGTCGACGACATGGCATCGGCAGTCGCTACAAGCCGTAGCGGTCTAAACCGCAAGATGAAATCAATCCTAGGCGTGACGCCCGGCGATTTCATCCGTGAAAGCCGTCTGAGCCGTGCCTCCACGCTCCTTGCCACCACCGACCGCCCGGTCAAGGACATCGCTTTTGACTGCGGATTTTCCGACTTGAACTATTTCGGAAAATGCTTCAAATCCGCGTATAATCTCACTCCTACTGCCTATCGTAAAGCCCAATCTTAGAAATTGGAAGGACACTAAACAGAGCCTGCGCCTGCACCGTCCGGATTCCATCAGACGATCAACCCTCTATCGGTATCGTCCGGACTCCGGGCGGCGCAAGCGCAGGCCCTACATAAATTAAGTTATATTTTAAGCTCTTACCGCTTTATTTTGCATAAAGTTTCTCGCGGGCGGCAGCGACTTTCTCGTCGGTGATATAGTCGTCGTAGTCCATGAGTTTGTCGATAGTACCGTTGGGGGTAAGCTCTATGATACGGTTGCAGACGGTTTGGATGAACTCGTGGTCATGGCTCGACAGGAGGATATTGCCCTTGAAGGCTTGAAGCGTGTTGTTGAAAGCCTGAATTGATTCAAGGTCAAGATGGTTGGTCGGCGAGTCGAGTACGAGCGTATTGGCATCGGTCATCATCATGCGTGCAATCATACAGCGCATCTTCTCACCTCCGGAAAGCACCGAAGCCTTCTTCAGGACTTCCTCGCCGGAGAAAAGCATCTTGCCGAGGAAACCTTTGAGATAGATTTCAGAACTGTCGTTTGAGAACTGCGAAAGCCAGTCGACGAGGTTGAGGTCACAGTTGAAGAACGCCGAGTTGTCAAGGGGCAGATAAGCCGTAGTGATTGTCTGTCCCCACTCGTAGGTACCCTCGTCCGCCTTGCGGTTGCCGGTGATGATTTCAAAGAGCGCGGTCATGGCGCGGGGGTCATGGCTGAGGAAGGCAATCTTGTCGCCCTTCTCGACCTGAAAGTTGACATCCTTGAAAAGTATCTCACCATCGATTGACGCGGTAAGTCCCTTGACTTCAAGAATCTTGTTGCCCGGTTCGCGCTGGGGAGTGAAGATGATGCCCGGATAGCGGCGCGACGAAGGCTGAATCTCTTCGACGTTGAGCTTCTCAAGCATCTTCTTGCGCGAGGTGGTCTGCTTCGACTTGGCTACGTTGGCACTGAAACGCTGGATGAATTCAAGGAGTTCCTTGCGCTTCTCCTCAGCCTTCTTGTTGGCCTGCTGCTGCTGACGGAGGGCAAGCTGCGAGGATTCATACCAGAAGCTGTAATTGCCGGCAAAAAGAGTGAGCTTGTTATAATCGATGTCAAGCGTATGGGTACAGACGGAATCGAGGAAGTGGCGGTCGTGGCTGACCACGAGTACCGTGTTCTCGAATTTCGAGAGATAGTCTTCAAGCCATGCCACTGTCTCAAGGTCAAGGTCGTTGGTAGGTTCGTCGAGCAGCAGGTTGTCGGGATTACCGAAAAGAGCCTTTGCCAGAAGTACGCGCACCTTCTCGTTACCGCTCATGTCGCGCATCAGCGTGTAGTGCTTCTCCTCCTTGATTCCGAGACCGCTGAGGAGGGCGGCGGCATCACTCTCGGCATTCCAGCCTTCAAGCTCCGCAAACTTCTCTTCAAGCTCGGAGGCGCGGATACCGTCCTCGTCCGAGAAATCTTCCTTGGCATAGAGAGCATCCTTTTCCTGCATGATGTCCCAGAGGACGGTGTGACCGCGGAGGACGGTCTCCATCACCGTGCAGTCGTCAAACTTGAAGTGATCCTGCTCAAGGACACTCATGCGTTCACCAGGACCCTGCGACACTGTTCCGTGGGTCGGCGAAAGCTGATCGCTGAGTATGCGCATGAGGGTCGATTTTCCGGCACCGTTCGCGCCGATTATACCATAGCAATTGCCGGGGGTGAATTTGAGGTTCACATCCTGAAAAAGAACCCGCTTGCCAAATTGCATTCCTAAATTGTTAACTGCTATCATTGCGGTCTAAATTGAATTTCAGTCTATCATTTTGATTTTCGGGGTGCAAAGTTACAAATTTTTCCACACAAATCATGCACGTCGGCAAGTAGGCAGCGCAGAAATTTGTCCGGGTGTTTCAAGTTTTATATCCTTTTTTATCAATTTTCGTTTTTTTAGCCTGCGACGGTTGCGGAGAAGTTTTATTATCGCTACTTTTGCAATAAACTGATTAAAGCATCGAAATCTATGCCGTGAATGGCTCTCATCAATTCAAATCAATGAATATGGAACTACAAACTGTCAACTCACCCTCTCCGGCAGGAGAAATCACACTCTATACCCTCACCAACGCCTCGGGAGCTTCTGTGACCCTTTCGAGCCTCGGTGCCGGCATCGTGGCCGTCCGTGTCCCCGACCGTGACGGACACATGGCCGACGTGACCCTTGGCTACAAAGACCCAGCATCATATCTGGCCGACGGGCCATGTGCCGGAAAAATCCCCGGACGTTTCGCCAACCGCATCGCCCTCGGTAAATTCACCCTCGACGGCAAGGAATATGACCTTGCCATCAACAATGGTCCCAACGCGCTCCACGGAGGCCCGACCGGATTCATGAACCGCATCTGGGCCAGTTCAGCCGAGGGAAACAAAGTGACCTTCACCTACCATGCCGCTGACGGCGAGGAGGGCTATCCCGGCAATCTCGACGTAAAAGCCGAGTACACTTGGACTGACGACAATGAACTGACGCTCCACATTACTGCCGAAACAGATGCTCCGACAGTGGTCAACCTCACCAACCATGCCTATTTCAACCTTGACGGAGAAAACTCAGGCACCGTGCTTGACCACGAACTCCTCCTGCGTGCATCGCGCTATCTCCCCACCGACGACACTCAGATACCCACCGGCGAAATGGCATCTGTCGAAGGCACTCCGATGGACTTCACCGAATTCAAGACCATAGGCCGCGACATCAACGCCGATTTCCATCCCCTGAAAGTCGGTAAGGGTTATGACCATTGCTGGGTCATCGACGGCTACGGAAAAGGCACGCTCAAAGAGGTAGCCGAACTCCGCTCGGAAAAATCGGGACGCTCACTCGTCATCGCCACCACCCAGCCCGGTATGCAGATCTATACCGGCAACTGGCTTGCCGGATGTCCCGAAAGCATATCGGGAGGCACCTACAACGACTACGACGGCGTGGCCATCGAATGTCAGGGCTTCCCCGACTCGCCCAACAAACCTGAATTCCCCTCACCCGTACTCCGCCCCGGCGAGGAGTATGACGAGACTATCGTATTCAAGTTCAAAACTCGCTGACACAATAATCAACGACTACAATAACTCAAAAACAATACGTTTCAAAACATGAAACCTACACTCTTCGTACTCGCTGCCGGTATGGGCAGCCGCTACGGGGGTCTCAAGCAGCTTGACCCCTTAGGTCCTCAGGGACAGACCATCATGGACTATTCCATCTATGATGCAATTCAGGCCGGTTTCGGCAAAGTAGTCTTCGTCATCCGTAAGGACTTCGAAAAAGATTTCCGCGAAAAAATCCTCTCGAAATACGAGGGACATATCCCTGTGGAAGTAGTCTTCCAGTCGACCGACAAGCTCCCGGAGGGCTACACCTGCCCCGCAGACCGTAGTAAACCTTGGGGTACGAACCACGCCGTCATGATGGGCAGTGAGGTCATAAATGAACCCTTCGCCGTCATCAACGCCGACGACTTCTATGGCCGCGATGCTTTCCGCGTGATGGCCGAAGACCTCATGCGTCCCCGCGAACGCAAGGGCGACTACTCTATGGTCGGTTTCCGCGTAGGCAACACCATGACCGAAAACGGCTCCGTAGCCCGTGGTGTATGTTCCAAGGGTGACGACGGCAACCTGACCGGTGTGGTCGAGCGCACAGCCATCTCCTATGCTCCCAACGGCGACATCGTGTTCACCGACGAGAATGGCGTGGAACAGACACTTGACCCCATGACCCCTGTCTCGATGAACCTCTGGGGCTTCACTCCCGACTATTTCGACTACTCCGAGCGTGAGTTCAAGACCTTCCTTGACAAAGACCTCAACACTCCGAAAGCCGAGTTCTTCATTCCCCTCGTCATCGACACCCTCATCCACTCGGGCGAGGCAACCGTCAAGGTGCTCGACACTGATTCGCGCTGGTTCGGCGTGACATACGCCGCCGACCGTCCCGGAGTGGTCGAGAAATTCGCCCAGCTCCATGCCGACGGTGTGTATCCCGACAAGATGTTCTGACCTCACCGCGACGGCAGACATACCGGAAACATATTTTTACATATCTACTCCCCAAATTTACCGACCATAATCCATGGAATTAAAGAAAAAAATCAGTGAGGCTTTCGCATCGCACTTCGGCGGCGAAGGCACATTCTATAGCTCGGCAGGACGCATCAACCTCATCGGCGAACACACCGACTACAACGGCGGTTTCGTATTCCCCGGCGCAATTGACAAGGTCATCATGGCAGAAATCCGCCCCAACGACACTGAGAAAGTCAATCTCTACTCCGTCGACATGGATGCAAGCGCATCCTTCGGTCTCAACGAGGCTGATGCACCCAAGGAGCAGTGGGCGCGCTACGTCTTCGGCGTATGCCGCGAAATCATCAAGCGCGGTGGCACCGTCAAAGGTTTCGACGCTGTGTTTGCCGGTAACGTGCCTCTCGGTGCAGGCCTCTCGTCGTCAGCCGCCCTTGAATCATGCTTCGCTTTCGCCCTCAACGACCTTTTCAACGGCAACTCCATCGACAAATTCGAGCTTGCCAAAATCGGCCAGTCGACCGAACACAACTACTGCGGTGTCAACTGCGGTATCATGGACCAGTTCGCTTCCGTATTCGGCAAGAAAGACTGTCTCATCCGTCTCGACTGCCGTTCACTCGAATACGAGTATTTTCCCTTCAAGATCGACGGCTATAAGCTCGTGCTTGTCGACTCTGTGGTGAAACACGAACTCGTCGACTCCCCCTACAACAAGCGTCGTGAATCTTGCGAGCGCGTAGCCAAGCGTCTCGGCATCGAGACCCTCCGCGATGCTGACATGGCTATGCTCGACGCCGTGAAGTCCGACATCTCCGCCGAGGACTATATGCGTGCCAAGTTCGTCATCGGCGAAAAGGACCGCGTGCTCGGAGTCTGCGATGCCCTCAACCGTGGCGACATCGAGACCGTAGGCCGTCTGATGTATGAGACTCACGAAGGCCTTTCCAAAGACTACGAGGTTTCGTGTGAGGAACTCGACTTCCTCAACGACGTAGCCAAGGAGTGCGGTGTGACCGGATCGCGCATCATGGGCGGCGGTTTCGGCGGCTGCACCATCAACCTCGTCCCTGACGCTATCCACGATTCTTTCATCAAGACCGTTACCGAGAAGTTCAACGAGCGTTACGGTCACGAACCCAAAATCTACGACGTCATCATCTCCGACGGCGCACGCAAGATTGAGGAATAAATCCACGCCGAAATACTGAAACGACCGAAAAAGGAAGCCGCCACGGAATAATTTCCGCGGCGGCTTTCTACGTTATATTCACTTCATCATTCACATTGAAGCCAATCACAATTTGTTGACACGTCCGAAAAGTTTCATCTTGGTAAATATATATCAGATAGTTATTAAATTCTTTCAAACACAAGATTTACTTTCTGCAAAGCAAGATTCTCGGCGCCGTAGATATAGAGCGAATATTCAAACTTATCCCCGGCTGTCCCCTCGTCGGCCATCCGCCTCAATTCTTTAGAAGTCACAATTGATTCTAACGGATAGGACTGACCGTAGGCCGCCGGTTCAACCGGACGCAGACGGTCATCAAACGGAGAGCCTACATAAATTTTTCCCGCGAGATAATTCCACAGGCAGTAGAACGGGCTATCCTCCCGGAGGGTGTAAGCGAGACTTAACACGCCGTCGAAGATCACCTGAGTCAAAAGATTGTGGCGCGTAGCCTCAATATGTCCTTTACCGTCAATCGAAAAACGGTCCCAGTCAAGAACATAAATCTCCACAGGGGCTTCAGGCGCATACACTACGTCGCTCACCGTATTGACATCAATACCCGACGGAGTGAACGACGGGTCTTTCCGACGGTCCACGACCTTATGGAGCGAATAGCTGACGTTACACCCGTCCATAGGAGGATTGGCGATAATAGTTTTGTCGACTTCGAGAGTATATTCGTAGCCGCGTTCCCAATCAAAGTCCTCAATTTCCGACAGACCGACATAGCTTCTGCCGCCACGTCGATCCACAATCACAAGATTTTCGATGGGCGAGTGCCTCTCTGTATCCATAAAAGGGAAAGTTACCTGAGTTTCCGACAGCACAGTGACCCTATCGCGGACAGTGCGGTCCTTCGGCTCGTCGTCACCCAGACATGAAGTCAGCGCAAAGGCAGCCGACATGATAAAAATGATATTAGATGTTCTCATATTTGCAGGATGTTTTCGTTTTTGTTCTGTATTAATGATTGGAAAAATTACAAAAGACTGCATCATCCTGCTTGAAAAATTGGGTAGTCGTCAACAGCTACATAAAAACTTTACAATTTAAAACGGATTCCGACGGGAACACTGATCTCCCACGGATGCTCACTGCGGTATGTGGAATACGACGAGCCATTGTCAGGATAATATCTCACTGACGGCTCGGCGTAGATACTCATGGATGGCGACAGACGGTATTCTATTCCGAGTCCTCCCGAAACCGAGAACTGTATCCACGGATCTTCGTAATCCTCTCGCCTTCTGACTACATGAGCGGAATGGATAACAGGAATGTCGATTGCTACACCGCAACTACCGTAGACCCCTACGGGGTGATATGTGGCTATCATGTAATTCATCTTTACCGGCACTCCTATATAATATGTCTTGGCAATCCTTTCTGATGTGATACGACCGTGGGTCTTCTCTGTCACCTCACTGCGGGCGTATGTGAGATTGAGACCGGTCTCTATACCCAGACGTTGATTCAACTGATGAC
Organism: Bacteroides sp.; assembly: GCA_014802345.1. GTDB lineage: Bacteria > Bacteroidota > Bacteroidia > Bacteroidales > Muribaculaceae > Duncaniella. The sequence goes on along the minus strand of JAAVCM010000003.1, from coordinate 16,558 downwards.
TCAGGCTCATCCCAATCGTAATGGGCATGATGTGATGGATTTCAGTGGTCTGTACTCCTCCAGATCGTGATACTGTATTTTTAGGGTGACTATCCGGATCCTTCGGATTTTCAAACTCAGGTAAGTTAGACATAAAATCATCATTATTATTCTCAGAATGATCAAGGTGTAATGATCTGATATCATAATTCACTCCGACACTCCACTTTCGGGAGGAGCTTAATTTGAAGCCGACAGCTTCCAGATATTCGTCCACGGGGTCGACCGCTGATGCAACAATATTACTATTTTCGGTACTGTCGTCGGTTCTTACATAATTATTGAGGATTTCCTCTGACGAAATGCCTTCCTCATTCTCCGCAGTTATATTGTTAGTCACGCCGGCATCTGATACAGCGACGGATGAGGAGTGTCCACCCTCTGATTCAGCAGTCGTACCGTCTGCTTCCGCTGACTTTACGGAGTGGAGTTGCAGACTGGCCGAATTTACGACCGTTACATTAGAAGCATAGTAACCTGTGCTGTCACAGATGATTTTCTTGCTTGGTGTCTCAGCCATAATATCAGTTTCCGTCACGCTACTCTCCTCGACCGCCATAGCCATCGGCATTGACTTTGTCAGCAGTCGTCCCGTAAATAAAAGTGCTGTCGCAGCGACAATCATCAGTGCGCCGATTCCGATAGCAGCTTGCCGCTCGGCAATCAGACGTCGCAACATCGCTTTTGCGCGTGCGAGTTGCGACGAAGACGAATGGGGTGCTATCCCCAGCATCTCCCCTATCTCCTTGTGCGACTTGTTTTCAAAGACAGCGAGCTTGAAAATTCTTCTGTAACCCTCAGGGAGCTTATTGATGATGATTTCGAGTTCATCGTATGAAAGGATGTCGTCCATCTCCGGTGAATCGATTGGCTCGTCATCACCGTCAAGTAATTCTGCAATCTCAATACGGCTAAGATACTGAATGGCAAGATTCTTCATGATGGTACCCATCCAGTATTCGAGCTTTGCAGGAACCCTGACTTCGGAAATATGTGAGAGAATTACGATGAAACCGTCATGGAGGATGTCCTGCGCGGCGGCAGGGTCATTGACATAGCGCATGATAAGCCTCAGCATACGGGGAGAATAGGCACGGTAAAGCCGGGCCATAGCAACCCTATCGCCAGCCGCACATTGCTCTATTATCCTTTCCGTGTCCATTGCTCAGAGATAATGAGTCAGAAAAACGTCAAAGACTGCATCGCCCGAAGAAAAAATTTCTGCCGGATATTTACATTCGTATCAAAACTCTTTCTGAATATTTACAACCATATCAGAACCCTTTCCTAATGTAGGGCCTGCGTTGACGCGACATACCAACCTCCGTCAAACGAGCATGACGGTGACCATGCCCCAGACGACGAGGAGGATATTGCTGACGGCATAGGTGACGGTATATCCGATGGTCGGGACGGTGCTGCCGATGGCATCCTGAACGGCACCCAGCGAAGCCGTGCAGGTACGCGTCCCCGCACAGCATCCGAGTGTGATGGCAGGATTGAATTTGAATACCTTATGACCCATCCACAGTCCGATGAAAAGCGGTATCATCGTTCCGATGGCTCCCGCAACAAAGAGCATCCAGCCGACATCACGCAGACCGGCTACAAACGAGGGAGCGGCCTCTATCCCGACGACCGCGATAAACACGTTCAGGCCGAGATTATTCATCAGCCAGAGAGCCGAAGCCGGAATCTGTCCGAAAGTCGGGCGGCGTGAACGGAGCCATCCGAAGAATATTCCGGCGAGGAGCGCCCCTCCGCTCGTTCCGAAACTGACGGGGACTCCGCCGACCCATATAGTCAGCGCACCGAGGAAACCACCGATGAATATGGCAAGACCGAGAAACATCAGGTCGCTCGACGTTGTCGGGCGGTCGGCATGGCCTATCTCCTTTCCCGCATCCCTGACAGCCGTACTGTCGCCGATGAGAACCACCGTGTCACCCTTTTCGAGATTGTCGGCGTGTTTTAGGGATGTCTCCTTGCCGTCGCGCAGAATCCTGCGCACCGAAACTCCACGCATGAATGAAGCCGAGAGCAAATCACCGAGGGGATGACCGGCAACATTGCGGGAGGCTACGCGAACCGGCACACGCTCTACGGGATAGGTCAGCAGCCGTCGGTTGTCGACCTCCGGCCCCACATAATGTTCGACCTTCACCATAGACTTGCGCACTCCGCAGATCACCACTTGGTCACCGCAATGAAGCATATCCGTAGGATCAGGAGTGAAAATACGTCCATCTTGCTGTACTCGGCCTATGTAGACATGGATGTTGTGGGAAGCAAAAAGCGCCTCGGTGTCAGCTACGCTGAGTCCTTTACGGAATGCCCTGTCGGTCAGTTTGTAGGAGCGGAACGAAATGCCCCTATGAGCATTGAACTTCGCCGGATCTGCCGCCCACGATTTGTTGTCGAGACTCTTTTCAAGTTCCCCGGCCTCAAGCCTGACCTTATCGATACCTCCGAGCAGCTTAGGGCCGAAATTACCGAGGATTATGACTGTCCCGAGTGTACCGAATATATAAGTGACCGCATAGCACACCGGGATAATCGAAATCTGCGCCTCCTTGTCGGTCGGGTCGAGCGGAAGTTTACCTATCGCCTCACTCCCGACACCGATAAGCGACGAGCAGGTCTGCGAACCAGAGAACAGCCCGACCGTCTCACCTTTCGTATAACCGAATATATAGGCGAGGGCTACTGTCACCAAGAAGCAACACATACTCATCACTACGGCGAACAATACCTGTTTCAACCCCAGCCCGCGCAACGACTTGAAGAATTCAGGCCCTACGCTGTAACCGATGGAAAACAGAAACATCATGAAGAACACCGTCTTGAGCGGACCCGACATAGGTATGTTGAGTTGCCCGACAAGCACCCCGACGAGCAGCACCGCAGTCACACTTCCGAGTGAAAACGACCCGAAGCGCAGACGTCCGAGTAAAAATCCCAGCCCGACGGTCAGAAACACCGCCAGTGTCGGATATTCCCTTAAAATATCACCGAAAGCATCAATCATAATGTAGCCGTATTTAGTTGAAACATGATTGCAGATATATTTTTATAACGTCCTCCGTCGCAGCATTGTTCCTATATCATCATACTTAAAACAAGCCATTCCGCCATAACGATGTACCATTATATGTATATGGACACCATGAAACCCAAGTGCATCCCCGACTCAATTTTTGTATTGAAATTTCGGGAAAATTGCGTAACTTTGCCGCCTGAAATGCGCTGATGTTTCAGTGCTGATGCCCAACTAACCCTTTTCATCTCTCCCAAACCATCTGTCCATGCAACAGCAAGAAAATAATTATCGGAATACTAACGACTTACAGTCAAATTCCAAACAACGCACATCCCGATCAGGCAAAAAAAATCCCAAGGGCAAGAAACCCCGCCGCTACCGCGGACTGATTGTCACCCTCTGGGTGATATTCGCCTCGGCAATCGTCGGTATTTTTCTTTTCCTTTTCTTCGTCTACAACGGTGTCATCGGCTATATGCCCGCCGTCGAGGAGCTGAAAAATCCGACCGACCGCTTCGCTTCCGTCCTGTATTCGTCTGACGGCAAGGAAATAGGCCGCTATTTCGTCGGTACAGGCAACCGCGTTTATGCCGATTTCGACGAGGTATCGCCCCACGTCATCGACGCGCTTATCTCGACCGAGGATGTGCGCTTCGAGGAACATTCGGGTATCGACATGAGGGGTCTCGGCCGAGTGCTGTTCAAGACACTCCTTCTGGGCAACAAGAACGCCGGCGGTGGTTCTACCCTCACCCAGCAGCTCGCCAAGCAGCTCTATTCGCCCAACAGTTCCGGCCTCCTCTCGCGTGCCATGCAGAAGCCTATCGAGTGGATGATTGCTGTGAAGCTCGAGCGCTACTACTCGAAAGAGGAAATCATCAAAATGTATCTCAACCAGTTTGACTTCCTCTACAATGCCGTCGGCATCAAATCGGCCGCTCACGTTTACTTCAACAAAGCTCCCAAGGACCTCACCATCGAAGAAGCCGCGACGCTTGTCGGAATGGTGAAAAACCCGGCATACTACAATCCGGTACGTCAGAATGAACGCACTCGCCAGCGCCGCAATGTGGTTCTCGCCCAGATGGAGAAGGCAGGCAAAATCACCGAGGCGGAACTCGATTCACTCTCCGCACTTCCGCTCAATCTGACCTTCAACCGCATGGACACCAAGGACGGCATCGCTCCATATTTCCGCGAGGAACTGCGCCGTATGCTCCGCGCCCAGAAGCCTGAACGCAGTAACTACCGCGGCTGGGAAGGACAGAAGTTCATCGACGATTCGATTGCGTGGGAGACCAATCCGCTCTATGGCTGGATTGAGAAGAATCCAAAGCCCGATGGCTCGAAGTATGACATCTACACCGACGGTCTGAAAATCTACACCACCATCGACACGCGTATGCAGGAATATGCCGAGGAAGCAGTGGCCGAGCATATCGGCGACTACCTCCAGCCTGCCTTCTTCCGCGAAAAGCGCGGAACGAAGGGTGCGCCTTACACGTCTGACCGCGCCGAGCTTTCGGAGATACGACGCAATCACCTCGTCCGCAATGCGATGAAGAACACTGACCGCTATCGCGTCATGACGAAGGCCGGAGCCTCGCGTGAGGAAATCGACCGCGCTTTCAACACTCCCCGCGAAATGAAGGTGTTCTCCTACCACGGCTCCATCGACACCGTGATGACGCCGCTCGACTCGGTGCTTTACCATAAACATTTCCTCCGTATGGGCTTCATGGCAATGGATCCGCTCAACGGTCACATTAAGGCATATATCGGAGGGCCGAACTTCTCGTATTTCCAGTATGACATGGTGTCGACCGGACGTCGCCAGATAGGTTCGACGGTCAAGCCGTTCCTTTACTCTTACGCTATGGAGGAGGGATTCACTCCCTGCGACGAATTTTCCAACACCCAGCCGGTGCTGACCGACGAGACCGGCAAACTCTGGATGCCGCGTAATGCCAGCTCCGCCCGCGTCGGTGAAATGGTGGACCTCAAATGGGCTCTCACCAACTCCAACAACTGGATTTCGGCACGACTTATTTCCCATCTCTCCCCTCCGTCGCTTGTCCGCACGATGCACAATTTCGGTATCACGTCGGAGCTCCCTCCTGTGATGTCGCTCTGCCTCGGCCCGGCCGATGTATCGGTCAAGGAGATGGTCACCGCCTACTCAGCATTTGCCAACAACGGCATGAGGGTCGACCCGATGTTCGTAACCGCCATCGCTGACAACAACGGCAATATCATTTCGGAATTTTCACCCCGCCACACGGAAGTGATAAGCGAGAAGGCTTACTACCGCATACTCTCCATGCTGCTCAATGTTGTTAACGAGGGCACTGCCCATCGCGCCCGCTCACGCTTCGGCATAACTGCGGAAATGGGTGGTAAGACAGGTACGACCAACTATAATGCCGACGGATGGTTCATGGGCTTCACCCCTAACCTCGTGGCAGGAACGTGGGTCGGTGGCGACGAGCGTTTCATCCACTTCAATACTATGACTTACGGTCAGGGTGCGACGATGGCTCTCCCGGTCTATGCACGTTTCATGAAGAAGGTTTATGCCGACCCCTCGCTCAATTATTCGCAAAGTACACGCTTTGAATTCCCGAAGGATTTCAATCTCTGTGAAAAGGAATTCTACGGATATTATCAGGAGGAGGTCAACGACGACACCAACGCCGAAGACACCACAATGGAAGGCGTGTTTGATTGATTAGAGTATAGAGGTTAAAGTATAGAGATTAGAGTATAGTCAATACCTTAATCTTTGTACGAATCTTTACACATACAATTATTATATGCACAATCTTTGCACGGACAATTTTTGTGGGAACGCGCGGAAGCGCGTATGCCGAATGAAATAATTTTCAACCTAAATATTTAAAGCCCAGATAAATGAGGATGTATCGAAATCATACGATTTTGGTACATCCTCATTTTTATTATGAATATTTTTATGGTGATTATTTGATTATTACAAGAAGATAAACCGCGAAGCGGTGATGCAATCATAGCCCCACCACGACCGAGCGAGTAGGAAAGGTAAAATTTGACCGTAGGGAATTTTTACCTTTCCTAGGATGCGAAGGAGGCGTGGGGTAATTATAACGGTAATAGAGAAGGGCTTCGAAGAAGTCCGACAAAGAAATGGATATACGGCATTTATGGAAATTCATCCGCTATAGACTTATCTTGTTCCTTTATCGGACTTCTTCGAAGCCCTTACCAATAATCTTCTTACCTTACCCCACGCCTCGTCGATGTCGGACAATGTTCGCCCTTACGGGCTACCATTTCCCGGCATCTCCTCGTAGTGGGGCTATGATTGTATCACCGCTTCGCGGCTTAGGCTCACCATCGTAAATATTCCTCGTGAGGGGCATAATTGAATCACCGCTTCATGCTTGGGGTTTCGTGACCGTGAAAATATAGGTTATAACTGGCATGGGTAATAATGACATTCATAATAAAAATGAGGATGTACCAAAATCGTATGATTTCGATACATCCTCATTTATCTTAATTTTAAATCGTTTAGGCTGCGAACTACTTCATTCGGCATACGCTCTTCCGCGCGTCCATACAACCAATCAATCTACTGCTATTTGAAATAATATGTCACTCTGACATCCCAATAGCGGTTGCGTGCGCTGTAATCGGTAAGAATATTGGCTTTGAGTGCATAGGTCATACCCCATGTGTAGGATGCGGAAATCTGCCAACGCTTGAAGATTTCAGCACCGCCACCCACGGTAAGCCCGAGGTCACCGCCTGAAAACTTAATTGCATCACACTTACTGTGGGCAGCCTGAATGTTAAATACGGGACCACCATAGACAAAAGGCGCGAGATAATCCTCGAATCCCTGAAAACGTGTGTACTTGAATTTCAGGTTGAATGGAATCTGAATATTGTGGATATATATGCGCTCCTTGGTGGAATAGTCTGACCACAACGGGAAATCGCCCAGATTGAACGTCGCGCCAAGCTGCTCGTAGCGCAGTCCTATGTCAATACCGAAACCAATGCCCGGAAACATCATTTCGCCGTTGATACCTGCCGACTCTCCTATACCCTTATCGACAGTCAGTATCCCCGACTGCTTGAATTTGAAATCATTGATATTGATACCTGCGGTCGCTCCCCAGCGAAACTGAGCGGAGGCATGGCCGGCGCCGCAGAGGGCAGCAAGGACTATTATAAGTGTTACAATTTTTTGTTTCATGCTGATGTCGTAATAAAAAACAAGCACACAAAGTTACAACTTTTTCTTTAAAATACTTGAATTGCCATAAATTTATAATAACTTTGCATCTGCTCTCCGAAATCCTGAAAATAGTACCATATACATCTATCCGAAATCAAAACTTCTAATCATACATCTAAAAATCAAACCAATCATCAGTCAAATGAATAAGTATTTCTTAGGAGCCGTGGCGCTCTGTATGGCTTTCGGCGTTCAGGCCAAAGACAAAAAGACTGAAGACGACAAGACCGGCGGATTCAAGTTCACCGATGTCAAGACCGTCAAGACAACCCCCGTCAAGGATCAGAACAAGTCTGGAACCTGCTGGAGTTTCTCAGGCGTTTCATTCCTCGAAGATGAAATCCTCCGCAAAACCGGCAAAGAAGTGGACCTCAGCGAGATGTTCGTAGTCCGCCACTGCTACAACGATAAAGCCGACAAATACATCCGTATGAACGGCACCATCAATTTCGCACAGGGCGGCAGCACGCTCGATGTGCCTTACGTCATGGTCAACTACGGACTCGTACCTGAGGAGGCCTACCGCGGCATCGAGTATGGCGAGGAGAAGCATGACCACGCCGAACTCTCCGGCGCACTCACATCATTCGTCAAGTCAATCAATCAGAACAAGAAGAAATCACCCGCGTGGAAGAAGGCTTTCGGCGGTCTGCTTGACGCTTATTTCGGCGAACTCCCCGAGACCTTTGTCTACGAAGGCCAGACCTACACTCCCCAGAGCTTTGCAAAGTCGCTCGGCATTGATGCCGCCGACTATGTCCCCGTCACCTCGTTCACCCACCATCCCTTCTATCAGCCCTTCGCAGTCGAAGTAGCCGACAACTGGCTTTGGGAGAAATACATGAATGTGCCTATGGAGGAGATGAAAGCCATCGTTGACAACGCGATTGACAACGGCTATTCCGTAGCATGGGCAGCCGACGTCAGCGAACCCGGATTCAAATGGACCAACGGCTACGCCGTAATCCCCAAGAAAAAGACTGCCGACGACCTCAGCGGAACCGAACTTGCACGCTGGGTGAAGCTCAGCGACCGTGAGCGTGAGGCAGAAGCTAACAAAATCGACGGTCCCGCCGAAGAAATCACCGTCACTCAGGAACTCCGTCAGGAGATGTTCGACAAGCAGGAGACCACCGACGACCACGGCATGGTAATCGTCGGCAAGGCCGTAGACCAGAAAGGCAACAAATACTATAAGGTCAAGAACTCTTGGGACACCAATCAGGTCTATGACGGCTTCTTCTATGTCTCCGAGCCGTATTTCCTTGCCAAGACACTCGACATCCTCGTGAACCGCGAAGCCATCCCTGCTGACATCGTAAAGAAAATGAACCTCTAAACCCCTCCCCCGCGTTTCGACACTGACACACACATTCAGCCGGGACAAACATTGCGGAGCGTATCCGTAAACGTCTGTCCCGGCTGTCATTTTCCTCCCCTTCCGTAAAATTTGCTTAACTTTGCACCCACGGTAAGCAGATTTTAATATCCCTGAAATGAAACTCCACCTCTTCAATCCCGAAAATGATCTTGCACTCGGCCTGAACTGCCGCCACTACACTCCACCGCCCCATGCAGCCGCCATCCACCGCGCCGGGGCGCTCCTACCGATGTGGTGGGCGGAGGAAACCGACCTTATTCTTGCCCCCGAATGTCTGCGAGATGAAGCCGGGAGGCTTGCCGCACGCTTCGGGCTGAAAGGTCAGGTGTGCGGTGATGCGTCGGCTTTCGCCGGATTGAGCGGGACTGCTCCGTGGGGGTGGAGCCTTGATGCCCGACGGCAATTTCTCTGTGCCGGGGTCAGGCCGGAAATTCTGCCGACCGACAGCGCGATAGACCGTATACGCCTCCTGAGCCACCGACGGATGTCAATAGAAATCATCAATAGGCTCGACGGACATTATCCGATAGCGGTTGAGACCGATAATCCCGACCGAGTGGTCGAACTCGAAAAGAGTCATCCGGGATGTTTCATAAAGTCGCCGTGGTCAGGGAGCGGACGCGGAGTGTTCTGCGCGCGGTCGCTCGACAGCGGAGCTTTGCATCGCCGTGCCGAAGGAATAATCCACCGTCAGGGGAGCGTCATGGTGGAGAAGGGACTTGATAAGGTGGCTGATTTCGCCGTGCTATTCCACTGCGGGGAGCATCGTGCGGAGTTCATGGGACTCTCACTCTTTCAGACGGAGGCAAGGGGTATGTATAGCGGTAATCTTGTCGCCCCGCAGGGTCTTCTGTGGGACAGATTCGGACAATTCGGTCTTACCGCCGAACTTGAAAGACTTATCGCACAATTGGAGCCGATACTGACCGCACTTATTTCCGGAGACTACGACGGCTGGGCGGGGATAGACATGATGGTCTACCGCGGCGCGGATGGTCAACTCGAAATCATGCCCTGCGTCGAACTTAACCTGCGTATGACAATGGGCGTAGCGGCAATGAAAATAGCCCAACGTCTCGGCTGCCGTGACATCCGCTTTCTCGGATGGGAGCATCGTGCGTCAGGGGGCGACAACACAGAAAAAGAGGCTTCAACAAATGCCGGAAGTCTCGTAATTCTGCCGCCAAGCGACGGATTCACACTACGCCTGACACCTATGTCCGATTGTTTTCAGCAGTGAATATAACCGCTGTACCGGCAGCCCCATGACATTATAGAAACTACCGTTGATACCCTTGATGCCTGCTGCGCCGATCCACTCCTGTATGCCGTAGGCTCCGGCCTTGTCAAGCGGACGGTAGCGGTCGACATAGTATGCAATCTCCTCCTCCGTGAGCGGAGCAAACTCTACCTCCGATTCGGCACTGAAAGTGGTCATATCCTCCGCGGTCCTGACGGTCACACCGGTGACAACCTTTTGCGTCCGCCCTTGCAATTCCATCAGCATCGAGCGCGCATCCGCCTCGTCGACAGGCTTACCGAGAACTTTACCGTCGATTATCACCACGGTGTCGGCCGTGATTACGAGCTTGCCGTCACCCTCAGTCAGCGGATAAGCCATTGCTTTCAGTCGTGAGAGATAGGGAACGACCTCCTCCACAGGAAGTCCCTCAGGGACAGTCTCGTCGACAGAATGTGAAGTGTCAACACGGAAATCCACATCAAGCATCGCCAGAAGTTCGCGGCGGCGCGGCGACCCGCTGGCAAGAATCACATCGTAGCCCCTGAGATTGTCGAGGGGATGAAAGAGCGGCTCAGGAAGTTGCTGCTTGAAATGTCGCATTTTTCTTTCCATAAGAATCCTATAATTTCATCAAAATCCGCAAACGGAGTTATCTTCGTCCTGCAAAATTAACCATTTACCACCGACCACCTGTTTCCTTACACCAATTTTAACACTTGGACTGCCGTTCCACCTACCCTTTATTATTAATTTTGCATAGGATTAAGCCTATGTCCAAGGGTGGAATGAAAAGCCCGACCATTGGACCAATCTTGCCAATTTTTTAATAATGACCAATCTAATTAAACACAGCGGACAGGTCTTTACGCCTGACTATCTCGTCAATATAATCCTTGATGAAGCCGGTTATCAAGGCACTGACATACTGAAGAAACATTGCATCGACAATTCTTGCGGAGACGGGGCTTTCCTGTGTGAAATAACAGAACGCTACATACTTGCCTACCAATCACACTACGGTTCACTGGCCGGAATCGAGGATGACCTCCGCACATACATCCACGGTATTGAAATCGAACCGTCGGCCTACGAGTGTTGCACCGCCAATATAAAATCGTTGTTATCGAAATACGGGCTGACCGGAGCTGCAGTCGATCTTCGCCATGCCGACACTCTCACTGTCCATGAGCTGGACGGAAAAATGGACTTCGTTGTAGGAAATCCGCCCTACGTCCGTGTCCATAACCTTGAAGAAAATTTCAATGCTGTCAAATCCTTTACCTTTGCCGGAAGCGGGATGACCGACCTCTATCTTGTGTTCTTTGAAATCGGTCTGAATATGCTTAAGGAAGGGGGTAAACTATGCTACATCACCCCGAGTTCATGGATCAACAGTGTTGCCGGGTCAGCACTCCGATCATATATCCTTTTATACAGAAATCTGATTTCAATCATTGACCTCGGACACTATCAAGCCTTTAAAGCGACTACCTACACAATGATTTCCCTCTTTCAGAAGGGTGTCCATAAATCAGACTTCGCTTTCTATGAGTTTGACACGAGGACTTCTGGCAAATCCTTTGTCTGCGACATCGCGTTTGACAAAGTATCCATCAACGGTTATTTCTATCTTGCCGACAATACCACATTGGAAGACCTACGTCAGATTCTCACCCCCCAGCCGCAGAAGTTCGTTTCCGTGAAAAACGGGTTTGCGACACTTGCCGACAAAGTGTTCATCTCTGACAACTTTCCGTTTGAAAATCAACTCATACCCGTCATAAAGGCTTCGACCGGCAAGTGGTACAAGGCTTTTTATCCCTACGATGAAAATGGCAAACCACTCCCGAAAGAGACCATATTCGGAGATGCTGCCCGTGCGGAATACCTTGCCGCCAATAAAAAGGCCCTTCTGAAAAATGCCACTGAATCGGAGAATCCTATGTGGTATCTCTTCGGGCGAACTCAGGCACTCAAGGATGTCTATTCCGATAAAATAAGCATCAACACCACAATCAAGGATGTCAAGAGCCTNAAACTTTGCAAGGTTCCTGTCGGNTCCGGNCTATACAGCGGTCTATACATNCTCAATGAAGGAATACCTTTTGATGTCATTTCCAAAATCATTCTTTCGGAGGATTTCATAAAATATGTCGCATCCCTGAAAAAATATAAGAGCGGAGGCTACTACACCTACAACTCAAAGGATCTTGAACAATATTTAAACTTCAAAATACANCAATTGGCAAAAAATGGAAAAATTTCAGTCAGACAGCCAAACAAACGCAACCTTTCTGAGTGCCATCACTCTCTCTTTTAAAAAATTTCTTGAAAAAGGGACTTCGAGAAGTACCGACAAATTAAAACCGCTNCACGGACAGATTGCCANAGATATTGCAACCAGACTTGGAGAAGGATATGAAGTATGNTCGCAAGGCTTCGGAGATGACAAGGAAGNAGAGATGAAAGGAAGGTATNTCGACAAGAAAGTTGACATTACCATAAAACACGACGGAGAGCCAGTGGCAGGAATCGCCGTTAAATTCGTCATGCAGAACTATTCACAAAACTCCAATAACTACTTTGAGAATATGCTCGGCGAAACAGCGAATATCCGTTCCGCCCACTATCCATACTTTCAGGTATTCATCATCCTTGATAAACTTCCGTACTATAATAAGGATAAACGCATAACGAAATGGGAAACTTTCACAGAGCATAATATTGCCAAATATGTCATCCTCTCCAAAGATGATATAGACCTGTACTATCATACTCCGAACAAAACATTGATTTACGTCGTACATCTCCCGGAACCTACCGAACAATTAACAACATCCGAACAATATATTNATTACTACCGTACACACGAGGCTGACCTGTCATTGTCGGGCGACCACTACCCTGAGTTCAAAAGTGCAGTGATACTCAACGACTATGCCACTTTCATTAACAAGGTCTACCATACAATAAAGGCTCTGTGAATCCTTGTCTGGCAGAANAGGTACTCTCCCCGGTTCTTTCATTTAATCCGGACTCCGGTCAAATTTTTGTCTGAAAAATTTGGTAGAAATAAAAAAGCTCTTTACCTTTGCGGTGTGTTAGATATGTACAACACCTCAACACCGCGTCGGTGAATTCAAATAATACTCACAAATATAGTTTCGGATAGATGAAAAAACTTCTCCTTACACTTGCGGTCGTACTCGGCACAACCCTCGGCTGCTCCGCCCAGCTTCTTTGGGAAATCTCAGGCAACGGTCTGGAAAAACCGTCNTATCTTTTCGGCACACATCACATAGCGCCCGTCTCGGTGCTCGACAGTGTCCCCGGATTCAACAAGGCACTCGCCTCGGCCGACAAGGTGTATGGCGAAATGGTGATGAGNGAAGCGCAGAGCCCTGCATCCCAACAAATCATGATGGGCTATGCGATGGCTCCGCAGGACAGTCTTTTGACAATGGTGCTGACTGCTCCCCAGCTTGACTCAGTCAACAATGTCCTGAAACATTACATGGGCCCGATGGGGTCGGCAAACCAGTTTGCCGCGCTCAAACCNGCGATGCTGAATACGCTCCTCGCTCTCATGCAGAGTCAGGCAGCTTTCCCTAATTTCGACCCTACAAAGCAGCTTGACGGTGAAATACAGAAGCGTGGAGCAGAGGCCGGAAAGGAAATCGGCGGTTTCGAGACGATAGACGACCAGTGTAAGGCCATGTTCGGCACATCAATCGTAAGTCAGGCCGAAAGCCTGATGGATATGGTCCGCAATGACGACAAGGCAGCCGGAATCGCCATCAGACTNGCCAAAGCCTATCTCGCAGGTGATCTCAACTCAATGCTGGCCATCATGGAAGACCCCGAACTCGGTGGCGACGAGGAGTGGTCAGAGCGTATGCTCAACAAACGCAANGCCAACTGGGTCCGCATGATGGCAGGNCTGCTCCCGACGGCCTCTATCCTTATAGCGGTNGGTGCCGGACATCTCCCCGGCGAAAAGGGACTCATCAGTCTGCTCCGTAAGGAGGGCTACACTGTCAAACCAGTAGAATAACCCATCTCCCCTCTCTCCCGCTTAACTGCCAATGATCGAACTGAATCATCTCACATACACTTACCGCCGTGGCTTCGTCGCAATAGACGATGTCACGGCTGTCGTATCGCCGGGCATCCATCTCCTCCTCGGGGAGAACGGTGCCGGAAAAACCACATTGCTCCGTCTNATTGCCGGATTGCTCATCCCGACTTCCGGCCAATGTCTGGTCGAAGGCACCGACATGATATCGCGTGAGCCTTCGGCTCTGCGAAAAGTATTCATGCTTCCTGACACGATGGAGATTCCGACCTCCACCATAAGGAAATTCGCCAAAGTACACAGCCGGTTCTACCCGACATTCTCCCACGATGATTTCGAAGAAAACCTCAAAGAATTCAATCTGACNGGCAACGAAACCTTCAACCAGCTTTCACTCGGACTCCGCCACAAGACCCTTCTGGCATACATCATAGCCCTGCGTACCGACGCGCTTCTTCTCGACGAGCCTGCCAACGGTCTCGACATCACTTCCAAGAAGGCTCTGCGCCACATCCTTGCCNGATGCACATCNCCGGAACAGACGGTCATCATCTCNACACATACCGTCTCGGATCTGCGCGAACTTTACGACGGCATNCTTGTGCTTTCCCACGGCCGTCTCCTCCTCGCNAAACCCTCATGGGAAATTTCGGAAAAAATATCCTGTCGCGCCACCCCTATCCCTCCCTACGAACATCTGTTCATGGAACAGGGGGCAGGACTTTTCCACTCAATCGTGGTCAATGACAGCGGTGAGCCTTCCGACCTCAACTATGGGCTGCTCTACTCCGCACTGATGTCGCCCNCACGCGACCGTCTGCTCGAAATCATAAATTCAGAATCTGCAACAACGGCCGACACCCTCCATAACGCTTAAAGGACATGAAGACAACAGAAAATCAAACGGATAAATTCTCGTGGCGACGCATGGCCGAAATCGGGCTGCTCTACAAGAGCGCAATGGGCATCTATCTACTGATAGCAGCACTCACATCCCTCGGATGCTATCTGCTCATACGCCTTTGCATGGCGTTAGGAGGAAATTTCATGCCTGTCTATACCGGCCTGAGCCTCATAGTCGGAATAGTGTTCTATCTCAGTCCCCTCACATTTGCGCGACGCGACGACACACTTATGTCACTTCTTCCGGCAAAACCGGTTGAAAAGTGGGGTTTCTATATAATCTTCTCCATTCTCGTNAGCACATGTGTCATTCAGGGAATATGGTATGGAGTAGACTACTTATATTCCTTAATTACCTCCGAAACACCTCTTTGCAAATATGTCATGAACCGCTACGACGTAAAGGCGGCTCTTTTTAATATTGACAACACGGTGCTTCTCTTCTTAGCAAGCATGGTTCAGTCCTGCGGTATGATACTCTCGGTCCTCTATGCAGTGTTGCGCTGCAACCGCCACAGGGTCGTAAAAGGGCTTCTGGCTATGTTCGGCTGTATGTTCCTTGCCGGATTCATTTCTGGAATGACCGGGTTCGCGGTGGCAATGACGGAGATTGCTACCAATGGTGCCCTTTCCAATTATCCGGAACAAATCGTCGACAGAATGATACCGGCATTCAAGGTCATATACCTGGTATTCGTGGTATATGATATTCTAATGCTGTGGCTCTCCTACCGCCTGATAGCCAAGGGAGAGGTCAAGGGATAAAAAATTGTTGTAAGAGAGTGGACCCCTCGATGAAAAAGTATGGATTTTACGCCAAATAAACCCATCTACCGCCAAATCATTGATTACAGTTTCGGACAGATTCTGACCGGAGTCTGGAAGGCAGGTGAGCGTGTACCTTCGGTACGCGAACTGTCGGTACAACTGTCGGTCAACAGCCATACNGTGCTTAAAGCCTATGAATTCCTTCAAGCGGAGGGGATAATCGTCCCAAAACGCGGAATGGGTTTNTACCTGACNACCGATGCCCTCGACCATGTCAATCAGGTNCGCNGGAAAGAATTTTTTGACACNACCCTTATGGAACTGTTCAAGGAAATGCGNCTCCTCGACATCTCAATGGAAGAAGTGATTCAGCACTATCGAAAATCTTGTGATTAAAGTATAGAGATAAGTGAAGGANTAAGTATAGAGGTTAAAGTATAGAGTATAGGTTAATAAGTTAGTAGTTTCGGGAACTTGATTGCCATGCTNTCAACCCTATCCACTATTANCCTATNCTCTATACTTTAACCTNATATACTTAATCCTTCTATCTTTTGGATAAAAGATTCCGGCCGGAAACGCGCTGATGTCGTTCCCGGCCGGAGCCTGTTTTATGTAGGTGCGTCAATCAATTGCTGATTTTAGCAGAGGAAAGAGGATTCGTTCAAATTTTTCAACTGCGGACAGACCGCGATACCGTTATTAGTAGTTCCACTGGTATTAGTAGTTCCACTGGCAGGCAACCATGCGGAGGTTATCACAGGCGATGGTGCGGAAGTCGGTGATGGTGTTGAAGCGGCAGTTGATGTAGGTAAGTGCCTGGTCAA
>JAAVCM010000002.1 GCA_014802345.1 Bacteroides sp. | reverse complement strand
GCATACTCGACCAGGCCTGCGTGGTGCTGTGCGAGTCAGACAAGCTCCTCTATCTCGACACCGAGACCGGCGAGCACCGTCTTGTTCCCTTCGGCGGCGACAACCCGAAACCCCTGCCGTTCAAGCTGGGCATATTCTTCTCAGGTGTCACACGCAAGCTCACCGGCACCGACTACAACCTGCGGGTAGCCGAATGTAAGACCGCCGCATGGATCATGCAGGCCTACGAAGGCGAGCATCTTAAAGAACTGTCCGATACACGGCTGCGCGACGTCCCCGAGGGACATCTCGAAAAGTATGCTGAGCGTATGCCCACACGTTTCGCACGCCGCGCACATCACTTCTTCACCGAGTGCGACCGCGTACGCCGCGGAGTCGAGGCATGGGAAGAGGGTGACATCGAGAAGTTCGGCCGTCTCGTATTCGAGAGCTGCCAGAGCTCCATGGACAACTACGAGTGCGGCTCACCCGAGCTCATAGCCATCTACGAGATAATGCGCGATACCGATGGTATCTTCGGCGGACGCTTCAGCGGTGCAGGGTTCAAGGGTGCCTGCATAGCCCTCGTCGACCCCGGAAAGCTCGACACCATCCGCAAGACCGTAACAGAAAAGTACCTCGAAAGATACCCGCAGTACAAGGATTCATTCGAAATCTTCTTCTGCGACCCCGCCAACGGCGTGGACTTCCTCTGAACAAAGTAACAAACCGCTAACAAATCATGAAGAACATAGTGATCGCCGCGGGCTATGCGACCCGCCTATATCCCCTCACCGAAAACTTCCCCAAGCCGTTGCTCAAGATCGGCGAACGCAGCATACTCGGTCGTATGCTCGACGACATCGATACCCTCCCCGAGATAGACGGGCATATCATAGTGACCAACCACAGGTTCGCCAATGTCTTCAAGGAGTGGCTCCGCACAGTCAGCTACACCAAGCCCGTGACCATCATCGACGACGGCACGGAGACAAACGAGACACGTCTCGGTGCCGTCCGCGACCTCCTGCTCGCCCTCGAAAGCTGCGATGTCAATGACGACATCATGGTACTCGCAGCCGACAACATACTCGAGTTCTCCCTCCGCGGTTTCGTCGACTTCTTCCGTGAGAAAGGGACATCCGTCATAATGTGCCACCATGAACCCGAACTTCGCCGTCTCCAGCGCACAGGTGTCATCGCCGTTGACGACGGCATGAAGGTGCTCGAGATGCAGGAGAAGCCCGAGAAGCCTGTGTCCAACTGGGCCGTGCCGCCGTTCTACATCTACTCCCGCAGGGACCTCCCGCTCATCCGCGAGTGTCTCTCACACGGGTGTGGACACGATGCCCCGGGGAACCTCGCCCACTACCTTGCGGAGGTCTCAACACTCCACGCATGGCCCATGCCCGCAGGACGCTTCGACATCGGCTCACTCGACTCCTACCGCGAGGCACAGGAACGTTTCAGTTGACCATTCCCATATTAACTTAACATATAATTAACTTAACTTAGAGGTACAATAAGCATGAACATACTCGTAACCGGGGCCGCGGGATTCATAGGCTCCTTCGTCGTGCAGCGTTTCGCCGGGCGCGGCGACAACGTCACCGGACTCGACAACATAAACACCTACTATGACCCGGCACTGAAATTCGCCCGCCTTGCAGAGGCCGGAATTTCACGGGAGGACGCAGAGAAATGGTACAGGTTCGCTGAGTCTTCGGTCTATGGAGACCACTACCGCTTCATACGCATGAACCTTGAGGATACCGACGCCATGAGGATGCTGTTCGCCAACGGACGCTTCGACGCCGTCGTCAACCTCGGGGCACAGGCCGGGGTGCGCTACTCCATCACCAACCCCCGCGCCTACATCGAGAGCAACATCGACGGCTTCATCAATGTACTCGAGGGGTGCCGCGACAATGGCGTGGGCCACCTCGTCTACGCCTCCTCGTCGAGTGTCTACGGACTCAACGGGAAGGTCCCATTCTCGGAGCATGACGGCATAGCACACCCCGTGTCGCTCTATGCCGCCACCAAGAAATCCAACGAGCTTATGGCTCACTCATATTCCCAGCTCTACGGTCTGCCAACGACCGGACTCCGCTTCTTCACGGTCTACGGCCCATGGGGACGCCCTGACATGTCACCATTCCTCTTCATGGATGCCATACTCCACGACCGTCCCATCAAGGTGTTCAACAACGGCGATATGTGGCGCGACTTCACATATATCGATGACATCGTGGAGGGCATAGTCCGCATCACCTCGGTAATACCGCAGGGTGATCCTGACTGGGACAGCACGATAGCCGACCCCGCCACCTCGTCCGCCCCTTACCGAGTCTACAACATCGGTAACTCGCAGCCCACGCGACTGATGGACTATATAAGGTGCATAGAGAACGCCGCCGGACGTGAGGCAAGGAAAGACTTCCTTCCGATGCAGCAGGGGGATGTCTACCGTACCTACGCCGACTCGTCGGCCCTCGCCGCCGCCACCGGCTTCAAACCCGACACTCCACTTCAAAACGGCATTGACCGTACCGTGGCATGGTTCCGAGAGTTCTATAACCTATGACAGACAGATAGATAAACACACTGACTATGAAGAAATACAATATAACCGTGGCCGGTACCGGATATGTCGGACTGAGCATTGCAACACTGCTTGCGCAGCATAACCGCGTGACGGCGGTGGATATTGTGCCTGAAAAGGTAGAGAAAATCAACCGCCGTGTCTCCCCCATCCAGGACGAGTGGATTGAGAGATACTTCGCAGAGAAGGAACTGGATCTGACGGCGACGCTTGATGGGGAGGCTGCTTACAGGGATGCGGATTTCGTCGTCATCGCTGCCCCGACCAACTACGACTCCCAGACGAACTGTTTCGATACCCACCACATTGAGGATGTCATCGACCTCGTGCTGAAAGTCAATCCTAAGGCCGTCATGGTGATAAAGTCGACCATCCCCGTAGGTTACTGCCGCTCACTCTACGTCAGGTACGCAGCCAAGGGAGTGGAGGAGTTCAACCTGATGTTTTTCCCTGAGTTCCTGCGTGAGTCCAAGGCGCTCTACGACAACCTCCATCCCTCGCGTATCATCGCCGGTGTCCCGAAGCTCATCGACCGTCCCGGATTCGCCGAGGAGAACAGCGCCATACTCGCCGTCACCGATGTTGAAAGGATGAACGTGGCAGCCCACACCTTTGCCCGGCTTTTACAGGAAGGTGCGGAGGAGAAGGATATTCCCACGCTCTACATGGGCATGAAGGAGGCCGAGGCGGTGAAGCTGTTCGCCAATACTTATCTTGCCCTGCGTGTCAGCTACTTTAACGAGCTTGACACCTACGCCGAGGTCAAGGGATTAGACTCCCGCGCCATCATCGAGGGTATCGGTCTCGACCCACGTATCGGCACACACTACAACAACCCCTCCTTCGGCTACGGCGGCTACTGTCTTCCCAAGGATACCAAACAGCTCCTCGCCAACTATGCCGACGTGCCTCAGGACATGATGACGGCTATTGTCGAGAGCAACCGCACCCGCAAGGACTTCATCGCCGACCAGGTGCTTCGTCTGGCCGGATGGTANGGNTACTCCCAGGCCAATTACTATTCGGGTAAGGAGGAAAAACCATGCGTCATCGGAGTCTACCGCCTGACGATGAAGTCAAACTCNGACAATTTCCGCCAGTCNTCCATACAAGGTGTGATGAAGCGCATAAAGGCCAAGGGTGCGCAGGTGATAATCTACGAGCCGACCCTCGAGGACGGCACCACCTTCTTCGGTTCGCGCGTTGTCAACGACCTGACGGAATTNAAGCGTCTTTCGGATGCAATAGTNGCCAACCGCTACGACTCCTCCCTCGACGACGTAGCCGCTAAAGTCTATACCCGCGACATATTCCGTCGGGACTGATAATAACCAGAGGATAGTAGAGAATCAGCACAAAAAGAAGGTGCATCAAAAAATCGAACCTTATTGATTTCGATTATTTTGATGCACCTTCCTTTTGTGATCCATACTGGATTCGAACCAGTGACCTCCTCCCTGTCAAGGAGGCGCTCTAAACCAACTGAGCTAATGAATCATTTTATGTCTTCGGTCCTGCATCTACGACTGCGGTATGCTGTCAATCGCAGAACGGATAACCTTGACCATAGGAGGCCGTCTAAAAAAGCCTCTTTCGTGATCCGGATGCGACTCGAACGCATGACCGTCTGCTTAGAAGGCAGATGCTCTATCCAGCTGAGCTACCGGACCAGCCTTTGAATTGGGAAATTTTTGATTTCCGACTGCAAAGTTAAACATTATAATCGGTTTTTACAAGTCCATTTCGATTGTTGTCGCCCTCGGAGTGTTATTTTTTATTATCCAATGGGCATTTTTATATCTTTTTCAATGGTGAGGTGTCAAGGATTATTACTACTTTTGTTTTGCCGTTCACTCCAAACGGCATGAGAATCGTTTCAGCCATTGTCCACACATAATAAATATTATATGTCTATGGATTTCCGTACGGTCGTAGCTCCCATAGAGGGGATGAACGGACTTGTCAGCCACGATAATCCCCTGCTGCTGATAGGTTCATGCTTCACCGACAATATCGGTCAATGTCTTGTGGCGGAAATGTTTGACGTGTGTGTCAATCCTTTCGGTCCACTCTATAATCCCCTGTCAATCCGGAAGGCTTTCAGCCGATTGCGTAACCAGCGCGAGATAACGGCTGACGAACTGACTGAAAGCCACGGCGGAGTCCACAGTTTTCTGTTCCACTCCCGGTTTTCAGGAAGCACCAGCAACGAGGCCCTCTTAAAAATGAATACGAGTCTCAGGGAAGGTGCTGCCATGCTGCGCACAGCCACAACAATAATAATCACCCTCGGCACGACGAGGGTATTCACCTTACGCCACAACGGTGAAGTCGCATCGAACTGCCACAAACTCCCATCCTCGCAGTTTGACAGCCGACATCTCACGCTTGACGAGGTCAAGGANGCTCTGGACGATACCATAAGAATCATACGGGAGGTCAATACGACCGCCCACGTCATATTTACAGTAAGTCCGCTCCGATATACCGAACAGGGTCTGCACGCCAATCAAATAAACAAAGCTACGCTACTGCTTGGAATTGACGGAGTAATAAAATCGGATACATCCGGCCTCCTGAGCTACTTCCCCGCATACGAAATAATGATGGATGACCTCCGTGACTACCGATTTTACGCCGAAGATATGAAACACCCTACCCCGCAGGCCGTCAGATATATCTACGGAATATTCAAAGCATCCTACTGCGACNAATCGACACTTGCGCTCGCCGACGAAGCGGCCTCACTCACNCGACGGCTCTCACACCGCCCCCTCACCTCCTCCCCGGANATTCTGACGAAGGAAAGGATTGAAAAAGAACGTCTCATCACTGATTTTATAGCACGACACCCCAAACTCCACAACGCTTGTAAACGTTATATAAATATCACGACAGATAATGGAATATAGCATATCGGACATATCACGGATCATCGAAGCCGTATCCCCGGAGGATACAGCCGTAATTCCAGACNTGAAAATCAAACGGCTCCTCACGGACAGCCGCTCACTGACATATCCCGACGAAACACTCTTTTTCGCGCTGACCACACCTTCGGGCGACGGTCACCGCTACATCCGTGAACTGTATGACCGCGGAGTGAGAAACTTTGTCGTCTCTCAGATTCCNGAAGGAATGGCAGGANCTGCCGGAGTCAATTTTCTCGTTGTCCCCTCGCCTCTTGAAGCTCTCCACAAACTTGCNGTCAGCCACCGCAGACACTTTTCCGTGCCTGTAATCGCCCTGACCGGAAGCCGGGGTAAGACGACAGTCAAGGAATGGCTCAACCAACTGCTTCAAGATGACTATGTCGTGACCCGCAGTCCGCGCAGCTACAACTCACAGATAGGTGTGCCGCTCTCTGTCTGGGAAATGGACGGAAGTACGACCCTCGGAATCTTCGAAGCCGGAATATCACTTCCCGGTGAGATGTCAAAGCTGAAACCGATGATAGAGCCGCTTATAGGCATTTTTACAAACATCGGAGCCGCCCACAGCGAAGGATTTGAATCCATCGAAGAAAAATGCCGCGAAAAGGCATCGCTGCTTGCCGACTGCCAATGCGTCATATATAACGGCGATGACCTCCTTATACATCACTGCATGCCGCAGACACCTGACAGCATAGCATGGTCGCGCATAAATCCCGAATCGCCACTTTTCATCAGCAATCAGACCCGCGAGGGTGGACACACCATTCTCACCTACCGTTATCTCGGAGGAGAGGAAGAAAGTGTCAGACTCCCATTCGTCAACGAGCATGACATTGAGGATGCCATCCACTGTCTGGCAACCCTGCTCTACCTCGGTACCACACCCGACGTGATAGCCGACCGTATGTCACGCCTGACCCACATAGGGACACGTCTTGAAGTCATCGAGGGTATAAACGGCTGTCTGCTTATCCACGACAGCTATACGAGTGACTTCAACTCGCTCTCCCCGGCACTTGACTTCATGCACCGTCGCGCGGTAGCCGACAGGACATCGACCGTCATCCTCAGCGACCTTATATGTGGCAGCGGCGAGTCAGAGCGCATCTACTCCGAGATAGCCGATCTGCTCCTCCGTGCAGGTATCAGACGTCTGATAGGAATAGGACCTGAACTGAAACGCCACGCATCGGTTTTCAATCTCGACAAGGAGTTTTTTGAGTCAACCGAGGAATTTCTTGAAAAAGTGTCGCCACATGATTTCAGCAATGAACTCATCCTCGTCAAAGGCGCACCTGAATTCGGATTTGACCGTATATGCGAACTCCTTGAAGCCCGTCAGCACGAAACCGTGCTTGAAATAAACCTTGATGCCATCATCGACAATTTCAATGCCTTCCGCTCACGCATAAAGCGCACCACCGGAATCGCCTGCATGATAAAGGCATCAGGCTACGGAGCCGGTTCACACGAACTGGCACGCACCTTGCAGGCTCAGGGTGCGACATATCTCGCCGTTGCTGTACACGACGAGGGAGCCGACCTCCGACGCGCAGGAATCACGATGCCGATACTTGTGCTCAACCCTATGGTCGAGAATTTCCACTCCATATTCACCGACCGACTTGAACCGGAAATCAACAGTTTCGCGTTCCTTGAATCACTCATCCGCGAAGCGGAACGATATGACATCCGGGAGTTTCCCGTCCACATAAAGATTGATTCCGGGATGCACCGTCTCGGCTTCCTTAAAGAGGATATGCCCCGGCTCATAGAAATACTGAAAGGAACTGACCGCGTTGTCCCCCGCTCGATATTCTCGCACCTCTGTGCCGCCGACGACCCTATGGAGGACGACTATACCCGCAGCCAGTTCGAATATTTCGACGACTGCTGCCGCATCCTCCTCGAAGCCTTCCCCGGACGGAAGATTCTACGCCATATACTCAACTCCACGGGTATCACCCGCTTCCCGGAACATCAGCTCGACATGGTGAGGCTCGGGATAGGACTCTACGGCATAAAGACCATGCACGACGGTTCGCAGGATGATCTCCGGCCCGTCTCGTCGCTCCACACCGTAGTCATCTCCATCAAGCACTGGCCGGCCGGAACCACCATCGGGTACAACCGCCGCGGTGTCCTGAAACGCGAATCGGTCATTGCCACTATCCCTGTCGGTTATGCCGACGGTATAAACCGTCATCTCGGCTACGGAAATGCCCGGATGATTGTCAGAGGGACAGAATGTCCCACCGTCGGCAGCATCTGCATGGATGCCTGCATGATCGACGTGACGGATGTCCCAGACGTCCGTGTCGGCGACCGCGTCGAGGTGTTTGGCGAGAATATGCCGGTCGATACACTTGCCGAAACACTCGGCACAATCCCCTACGAAGTCCTCACCTCCATCTCCCGGCGTGTCAAACGCATCTATTTCAGGGAGTGACGAGGAAGACAACAATATAATAATAAAAACCTTCCGGTCAGATTTCATCCCCCACACGGAAATCCGGCCTCTTAAAACAACTTACTTATGAAATCGCCCAGTTTATACATCATCGCAGGCTGTAATGGCGCAGGTAAAACCACCGCATCCTTTACGATATTGCCAGACGTTCTTGACTGCCAGCAATTTGTCAATGCCGATGAGATTGCCAAAGGTCTTTCGCCTTTCCATCCGGAAAGCGTCTCCTTTGAGGCGGGGCGCATCATGCTTCACCGTATCGAAGAACTGCTTCACGACGGCATAACATTCGCAATCGAAACGACACTTGCCACACGAAGCTACCATGCACTGGTCTCCAAAGCCCACAAACTCGGGTATTTGGTTCATCTACTCTACATCTGGCTCTCCTCGCCTCAGCTCGCCATCAAACGTGTCGCGCAACGTGTCAGCGAAGGAGGCCACAATATCCCGCCGGACGTTATTGTCCGCAGGTATCATCACGGAATCAGTAATCTGTTTAATCTATTCATGCCGATTGTCGATAGCTGGACAATCATTGACAACACCCGTTGCCGCCCTCGCGTAGTGGCCAACGACACTCTGACCTTAGCACCCGAACTGTATGAACGAATCAAAAAAGATGGAGAAAAACAAAGTGACTGACAATATTTCTGAAAAACTTGCGCGAGGCATGGAGATAGCCGTCGAGAAGTGTCTGCTTGACAAGGTGGTCAAGGGGCAGTCTGTGGTCTACGCGCATGAAGACGGCACAATTTATATGATGTCGGCCAAGGATGCACTTGACCACTTCCTTGCCGAAGCTGCTCAGGATACACAAATGGTATAGGCTGTCAAGCCCATATCACACACTGTCTTCTATCTTCCGTGACAGGAGAGGACCTACCATCCCGCCTGCCGGAACTGCATTAGGGTCTGCGTTTACGTCGACCGGGCGTTATGGCTAATTCAGCCTTGTGTCCCGGATTGCGTAAACGCAGATGCTGCGTTCCAAAATGCCATACCGATTAAAACGATGACTGCACCGTAAAATTTTCATTTACGGTGCAGTCATCGTTATTTTAATATTCGCTGCGCAGAGATGCCTCTCAGATTACCTGCGCCGAAATCAGATCAAATCAATAGTTTTCAGCCTTACGCTCGAAGTAGCCCTGCTCCTTGCCGCAGACGGGGCAACGCTTGGGAGCCGACTTGCCTTTGTGGACAAAACCGCAGTGGATACACTGCCATTCCTCCTCATCGTTGTCGCTCGAAAATTCCTGACCGTTGGTGAGGCGTTCAAGCAGACGGAGATAGCGCTGTTCATGCTGAGTCTCAACCTTGGCGACCAAACGGAAAAGGGCTGCGATGTCCTTGAAGCCTTCTTCCTCAGCGGTAGAAGCGAAGTTAGAATAGAGATCGCTCCACTCCTCGCGTTCACCGGCAGCAGCCTCGCGGAGATTAGTCATTGTGTCGGCGACCACGCCTGCGGGATAACCTGCCTTAATCTCCACTGTGCCTCCTTCAAGACGAGAGAAGAACAGTTCGGCATGGCTCAATTCCTGCTCTGCGGTGAGAAGGAACACTTTTGCAATCTGCTCGTAGCCTTCCTCGCGTGCTTTCTTTGCGAAAAGGGTGTAGCGTGAACGTGCCTGGCTTTCACCGGCGAATGAGGCAAGGAGGTTATGCTCTGTCTTGGTGCCTTTGATTGATTTTTTCTCCATAATTGTATAATGTGGGGGGATAATTATTTTTATTAGTAAAAATTTCTTTCACATTATTAACAAAAGGAGTGTTCGTATGGTTCACAGAAAAGGATTGAAATATTGACCTTTTTTTGCAGTTGCCTTTCCGTACATTACGGCGTGGCGCGGACAGATGTGATAACAGGCAAGACATCCGGCACAGTCGGAACCCCATGCAGGATATTTCCGCCCGCCACTCTCCTGCGGGGAAGACGCTTCCATCCTGATATTGTCCAACGGACATATCTGCGCACACTTTCCACATGATATACAGGCATCCGTGTGATGGAAAGGTCGCGGCGACATGGCATGGCGGATGAACCACGGATATATGACCTTGGTCTTTATCCACGCGAAAGAGCCGCGCACCACATCATTAGTTGCCGTCCCCGCTACATAGCCGGACAGACTATCGGCAATACTGTCGACGCGTGCGGGAGCTGCCGCCAGCTTCTCGGCTTCAAGCTGCTTGGAATCCACGTCGAAGCCCTTCATGCACACATAATTGTTAGGCATGATTACTGACCAGACATTACCGGCCGTCCAGCCCCGTTTTGCAATGTCGTGTCGCCACATCTCCGGGGCGAGTCCACAATCATCGCCACAGGTGAGGACAAGGTGATGAACCGGAATACCGCTCCCCTCTCCTTCTATGACTAACGCCCCAATGATGGAACGCAGATAAGGAGGGATGCCCCACGAATAGACGGGACACACCCAGATGATGGAGCGTGTCTCCGTGGAAATCCTCAACGGAGAAGAGAGGACGGAGGGGCGCAATTCCGTTGTCGGGAGAGAAAGCCGGGTGGATAGCTGTTCGGCTACCCACCGCGAGTTGCCGGTGCCGGAAAACCAGAGTATCATTGCTTGGCGAAAGTTTTTTTAAATAGTCACCTGAGTGGCTCCGAAACCAAATTCCCTGAACGATGCGTCCTGCACGTCGTGACCCTTGTAGCGGTGGTTCAGTTCTTTCATCAGAGCTGCACGCAGCACGCCTTCACCCTTACCGTGGATGAATACAATCTTCTGCCCCTTATTTTTAAGGTTGGCATCCATCACCTTGCGGAATTCATCAATCTGGAGATTGAGGATGTCGGCTGCCGAGAGCCCTGCCGTAGTGTCGACAAGCTCATCTATATGCAGGTCTACCTCGATACGCTCACCTTTCTTCACCTCGTATTTCTTCACCGGGCGTTTGACGGGACGGTCAATGGCTTTCTTAGCTTTTATACCCTTTTCGATCTGCGACGAATCGAGAACCATACGCTGGCGCGGACGGTCGTTGGTCACAAGGTCAATGGCTATAACCTCTTTATCAAAATAGGGATTTGAGCGGAAGCAGTGGAGTTTGAAGAATTTGGTAGTATCCAGAGCTGTCTCGATAGCTACCGGCGACTTTAATTTGAAAGGCTTGTCGGACTTGAAGGCAATCATCTGGACGGCTACGCGATCCATAGCCGGGAGGTCGGCACCGGAGATTTCTTCAAGAAAAACCTGAATGTTCGGCTCTACAACGCCTGCATAGCGAGTGGTCCAGCCGTCGGCTTCGTCAGCACGCGTAAGATAGGTGAAGTAGATATAGTAATTGGAATCGTTGACGAGATAAGTGTCAAACGTGGAGCTGTTGAGATGCTTTATGTCATTCGGCTCGTAGGCAAGCACGATGTTGAGCTTCTCACCTTCGGGGGTCTCCTCTATGGGTAAATCGGCAGAAGCAGCCGACGATGGAGCCGGGCGCGATGAACCTGAGGCCGACGGCTTGACCGAGGGTTTTATCTCGTCCTGTGTCAGAGCCACTTTCTTTTCCGTCACTTCGGGCGAGGCCACTACGACACACTCGCGCAGAAGCGTCGGTGTCTCGAAGCCGTCATCGTCGACGTATGCGATGTTGCCTTCTATTCTTCTGATGATGCCGCCACCAACGGAGTTGAGGAAGCGGACACGGTCACCTATTTTTGCCATTATATTTATTTTTTATCTGGGTAATTACAATTTTTCTTTCAGGAACTTACCGGTGTAGGAGTTCTCACATTCCGCAATTTCTTCCGGCGTACCGGTTGCGACAAGCTGCCCTCCGGCCTCTCCACCCTCGGGCCCTATGTCTATCAGATGGTCGGCACATTTGATTACGTCCATGTTATGCTCGATAATCAGGACAGTGTGGCCAAGGGCAATCAGTCGGTCAAATGATTTCATCAGGGTGGCAATGTCGTGGAAATGCAGTCCTGTCGTCGGTTCATCGAAGATGTAGAGCGTCGGCTCCGCCTTTTCATCGGCGAAAAACGACGCGAGTTTCACACGCTGATTTTCGCCCCCTGAGAGCGACGAGGAGTTTTGCCCCACTTTGATGTAGCCGAGTCCGACATCGCTCAGTGGCTGCAAGCGCTTGACGATACGCTTTTCCTGCGTGCCTCCTTCCTCGTTGAAAAACTCTATGGCCTGATCGATGGTCATTTCAAGAATATCATAGATGTTTTTGCCGCGATACAGGACTTCGAGTATTTCTTTCTGATAACGCTTTCCGTGACATGATTCGCACGGCACGGTAATATCGGCCATGAACTGCATCTCTATGGTGATGTAGCCGTCGCCTTTGCACTCCTCGCAGCGTCCGCCTTCGGAATTGAACGAGAAATCGGACGCACTGTATCCCATCTGCTTCGCTGCCTGAGTCGACGCAAAGAGCTTCCTGATTTCATCAAACGCTTTGAGATAGGTGGCGGGATTTGAACGCGTGGATTTTCCGATTGGATTCTGGTCGACAAACTCCACATTCTTTATACGGCTGAGATCACCTTCGAGACGGCGGAATGTGCCGGGAGCGTCACCGGGATTGCCGAGATGACGGCTGAGTGCGCGATAGAGAATGTCGCGCACAAGGGTGGATTTGCCCGAACCGCTGACTCCGGTGACGACCGTCATCACGCCGAGCGGAAATTTCACGTCAATATCTTTCAGGTTGTGTTCCATCGCGCCTACCACCTTTATCGAATCGCGCCATTTTCTCCGCTGTTTGGGCACAGGGATGGAGAGTTCGCCGGTAAGGTAACGTGCGGTATAGCTTACCTCGCTTTTGGCATCGGCCTTAGTGGGAATCAGCTTTGCAGGGTCGCCCTGATAGATTATGTGGCCGCCAAGTCGTCCGGCATCCGGGCCAACATCTATGAGATAATCGGCAGCACGCATGATTTCCTCATCATGCTCCACGACGACTACCGTGTTGCCAAGNTCACGGAGCTTCTTCAACACCGTGATAAGGCGGTCGGTGTCGCGCGAGTGAAGTCCGATAGAGGGTTCATCAAGAATATAGAGCGAACCGACGAGACTGCTGCCGAGGGAGGTCGCAAGGTTGATGCGCTGGCTCTCACCTCCTGAGAGAGTCGACGAAAGACGNTCGAGAGTCAGGTAGCCCAGTCCGACCTCCTCGAGATAAGAGATGCGGTTGTTGATTTCGCGGAGAAGGCGGGCGGCAATCTTCGAGTCGTTCTCGTCGAGTTCAAGATTTTGGAAGAACACCAGCAGTTCGCTCACCGGCATGGTGACCAGTTCGCCGATTGACTTCCCACCGACTTTGACGTATGAAGCTGTCTTTTTCAGTCGGGAGCCGTGGCAGTCAGGACAGACTGTCTTGCCCTGATAGCGGGCTTTCATCACACGGTATTGAATCTTATACTGGTTCTCATCAAGCATCTTGAAGAAGTTGTCGATGGAGGGAAATTCGTCGTATGTAGTCTTCACNCCCTTCATGTTCTTCGGGCCATGCCAAAGGAGGTCTTTCTCTTTCCGTGTAAGGTCAAGATAAGGCTTGTGAATCGGGAAATCAAATTGGGCNGCATCAGCAATGAATATCCGCTTCCATTCGCTCATCTTATCGCCGCGCCAGCAGGCNACGGCGTTGTCATAGACCGAAAGCGTATTGTTAGGGACGACAAGGCGCTCGTCGACACCGAGTATTTTTCCGAAACCGCCGCAGGTCGGACAGGCTCCGACAGGATTGTTGAAGTTGAACATCATTTCGGTCGGAGGTTCGAATCTTATGCCGTCAGCCTCGAAGATTTTGGANAATTCTCTCTCGACCATGCCGTCTTCCGACCATATCACGACCGTAAGGCGGTCACGACCTTCAAAAAAGGCAGCTTCGACAGAGTCGNGCAGACGGCTGATTTCGTCGTCCTCGGAGGAAACGGCAAGACGGTCAATCAGCAGCGAATAGTCCTCAGGAGTGTAGTCGTCAGGCGTAGAGGAGTCCCTGACTTCGTGGAGGAGTTCTTCTATATCGATGAAACTNCCGTCGCGCATCAGACGCGAATATCCGGCTTTGAGATATACNTCNAGNTGCGAGGCGAATTTGCGTCCCTCGGGGAGAATGACGGGAGCGACGATGGCGGTGCGGGTTCCTTCGGGATACGACGTGATGAAACCGACCACATCTTCAATGGTGTGTTTTCTGACCTCCTCACCACTGACGGGTGAGAACGTATGGCCGACACGTCCGAAAAGGAGGCGCATATAGTCATATATCTCTGTCGATGTCCCGACGGTGCTTCGCGGGTTGCGTGTGTTTACCTTCTGCTCTATGGCTATTGCCGGAGGAAGTCCAAGGATGGCCTTACATTCGGGTTTGGGCATCTTGCCCATGAACTGACGTGCGTAGCTGCTCAGGCTCTCGACATAACGCCGNTGCCCTTCGGCATAGAGAGTATCGAAAGCAAGCGAGGACTTTCCTGAACCGGACACGCCCGTAATCACGACGAGCTTGCCGCGGGGAATCTCCACATCAACATCCCTAAGGTTGTTTACCTTAGCCCCTAAAACTTTTATGTTCTGTTCTTGTGTATGTGTATTCTTTACTTGCTGCATTTTTTAGGAATCGTTCTATTGTAACATACAAAGTTACGAAAAATCCGTCAGAAATACAAGCGCNGGATTTTATGGCATTTCCCACCGTCCTCCGTGTCTCCGTCAATCACAGTAACGACNTGACCGTTGCCGTCGAGTAAGGTTGTCTCACCCACTCGGCGGTCAGGAGGATAACGGCATTAGAACCGATTAACTATTTTCCGCTTAACTATTTATTGAGCAATCCGAGAAGTTGGTCGTGCAAGTCAGGATTGGCGCATAAGACCGATATACCGCGGTCCTGACGGAAACGCGTACAGACACCACCCGCCTCACGAAGTATCAGAGTGGACGCATTGATGTCCCATTCGTGGAGATTAAGCTCCCAGTAGGCATCAAGAAATCCGGCAGCGACATAGCTCATGTCGGCAGCCGACGAACCGAGTCGCCTTATGTCACGCACACGCGGCATGATTTTGGCGAAATTATCGAGATTATTATCCGGATTAGTACCCTTGTCTACAGGAAAACCTGTGGAAATCACCGAGCGTGAAAGATGAGTCTGCTCCGACACATGAATTCTTCTGTCGTTGAGCCATGCGCCTTTACCTTTTTCAGCATAGAAAAGCTCGTCGGTCGCAGGCATATAGAANACGCCCATCACTGTCTCTCCATTCTTTTCAAGCCCGATACTTATACCCCAGAATGGAATACCCGCAAAGAAGTTTGTCGTGCCGTCAATCGGATCGACAACCCAGCGCCATTCTTCCGTCCCGGAAGTTTCGCCTGACTCCTCCGTCAGTATGGCATGGGCGGGATAATTGGATGAAATGAAATTCCTGATATACTCNTCACATTTCTTGTCTGCGATAGTCACAATATCGCTGTCGTTCAGTTTGTTTTTGACATCAATTTTATGACGGCTGCGGTAATAGCTCATCGCAATCTTTCCGGCTGCACGCGCACATTCAATAATCTCTTCAATTCCCGGATGTTTATTTTCATTAATCATATCACTCATNAATCTGTTGATTATTATATTAAATCAGTTGTNTTTTTATCAGNCCATTATTTATAATAACGAATTGATAATTGATAATTTATAATAAAAACGAATTGAGCGACAATATTGTTANAACCGCAATCCCTCAACAATGACACCATTCTAATTTTTAGCACATTATATCAACAGATAAAACNTATGCCGGAGACTTTATTGCTAAAATCTTCCGGCATANGTTTTTTGTATCGGTTTCGGATAATTTAAAGTAAGAGTTGAATTGCCTTAATTTTTTAATGATGCTCTCAGGCGGCTGACAAGGCAGGTCAGAAGGAATTGCCTGTTTATATTAAGACTAAATGCCACACGCTGAATGAGGGGGAGTTTATCAATCGGATATTCCTTTTGAATCCGCTTGATATATGGATGATTAAGGACGCTGANGAATGCCTGCTTTCTCTCGGAATAAGGGAGCTTGGAATAGGCAAGAAGGGTGTTGAAACTTCGCATCTCTCCAATCGTATAGCCCATNGCATAGACATCAGGATCCGTATAGCCGTATGATTTGAGCCGCCCNGCATAAAATTCAGAGAACTTTGCAGCACGCTCAATACGGTCAAACCGCATGGAGGTACTCAATGATGCAGGGTTATGACGATAGTTATAAAAGTTTTCCGGAGTATAGACTATCTTTCTGCTTGCGACCGCCACGTCAAGACTAAACAGGAAATCCTCACTCATCACATTACGTTCGGAAAAGAAACGGATATTGTTGTCTTCTAAGACACTGCGACGATAGAGGGAGGTGCAGGCACTTGCATTGGTAGGAGCTGTGAACTCGGCAGCTTCCAGTAAGGGTGAAATCACATTAAGTATAGGCGCGATGCCCTCACGTCCTTCACCAATNGTATAGCTACCGTCGACATTCAGATTTTGTGGAGCGGACTCCTTTATAAAACGACGGAACATATAACGCACCTGATCAGCCGACTCTTTTTCAGCAAGTGCATGGGTATATTCCAGCGTATTCAAAGCGAGATAATCGTCAGAATCAAGGAAACAGACATATTTACCGACAGCTACATCAAGGCCGGAATTACGGGCCATGCCAAGACCGGCGTTTTCCTTATGGACGACACGGATTCTCGAATCTTTACGCGAAAATTCGTCGCACATCGCCGGACAATTATCAGGTGAGCCATCATCAACCAGTATTATTTCAAAATCCTGAAAGGTCTGAGCCAGCACACTCGCCACACAAAATTCAAGATAACGCTCGACCTTGTAAACAGGAATAATGACAGAGATTTCAGGAGTAGAAGCCATANCAATAAAGGGGGCGGACAAAAAGGAAAGCGGATTAGACCTCCCTGTCGGCTACAAGCTCACGACGAGTGGGATAGCCGAGAAGAATAATGTAGAACAATACAGTACACAGCGGGAAGTAGCGAAGCGAGTCGTTATAGAAAAATACCAGACCTATTATGAGGCATACGAACAACTTTATATTAATCCCGAGCAACTGTGTGCTTCGCGGGCGAAGCAAGGTGACAAGATCGAATAACAGCCATACGACACCCGCCAATCCCAACTGAATTATTATAAAAAACAGATACGGGACAGAGCCGGAAAGAAGCCACTGCCATGTATCGGCGTAGGGTGTGAGTTCAAGCGTCGTTCCTCCNTTGAACTGTCCCAATCCAGCACCAAAAAGGAAACCACCCGGAGCATCCTTTAANGCCTCAGGTATNAAAATAATTTTGGTGAATCGTGGAATGTCAAGAAGTCCCATATCTTCCCTGTAATATATTTCCTCCTGAACAGCCATCGCATTCTCAATGAACTCATCAGGGTCCTCACCTATCATATAGTCATCCATGGCTGATTGCGAGAAGACCTTCTCAAAAGACTGGTTTGTCGCCGCCAAATAAGAGAATCCGACACCAACCATAAGTACGACCAACAAGGGAATAGAAATCAAAACCTTAAAGACGGTTTTCAATTCCACAGGGAGAAGCANAAGGAAGTAGGCAAGGAAGAATATGAAACTGATTTTAGTCTCATTCAAAAAAGTCGGGAACAGAAGCAGAATATATATTTTGTTCTGCAACAGTTCACTCCAATAATTTCCAAATCTCCATTTCTTTGATAGAAGGTAGAAAGAGATTATGTAGATCATCGTGGAGACAATGCCGGAATAACCGAATCCCATACTTCCGCCACCATGGTCGTTAGCACCATAGCGGAAGAACTGCCACGTCACACAGAATGCCTGCAATATCAGGAAATAGAACAGTTGTTTGTCAAACGACTCTATAAANCTGTCTCTNTTTGAGGAATTGAGCAGGAAACGGCAAATCGGAATAGCGAAGATAAGACCGAAAAAGTCACGCGAACCATTAAGGACNAAAATAATGCCGAGATGATTGAGCCACGAAGTAATCACGGCGAGAAGGACAAACGTGACGGCTATCCAGCAGTCACGCTTGGTCCGAAGACAATAGAGACCAAGCACAAGGAATATGCAATCGCACAACATCGTAAGCACACTCCTGAGTGAAGCCAATGGAGGAATCAATTCCTCCATTATGAAGCCCATGGTCAGAAGTGTCCATAACGCGCCGAAAAATAATCCTGTAAAAAGCTTGTATTTCTCTACCATAATTATTCTATTGGTATAAGACAGCCCTACGACGGCAGTTATTTTTTGTGTTTGGCTGCTGTCTTGGCCGAATAGCCGTAGCCATAGCCGCGTTTCGAGGCAGTACCGTTGACGACGACCGAGAGTTTTTTCAGGCGCTTGTCCTGATAGATGCTCTCGACAAAACGGAGGTCGGAGAAGGTACTGTAATTGATACGGGTGACATAGACCGTGGCATCGGCTATGCGGTCAAGCGTAAATGTATCGCTGACCATACCGACCGGCGCACTGTCGACCACGATGTAATCATACATGGTGCGGAGCTTGGCGAAAAGGTCGTCAACACGCTTCGACGCAAGCAGCTCGGCAGGGTTCGGGGGGATGGGACCGGCGACAATCAAGTCACAGTTGGCAATGCCTGCCATAGGACGGATGATTGATTCAAGCGGTACATTTGTAGTCGAGAGATAGTTGGTCAGACCCGGATTCGGGGCAATGCCGAGATAATTGGCAAGCTGCGGATTGCGGATATCCATTCCGACGAGAAGCACCCTCTTGCCTTCAAGGAGCGAGAGCGTTGCCGCAAGGTTGAGCGAGATAAATGACTTGCCCTCACCCGACCGCGTAGAGGTCAGAAGCACCACCTTGTCGTTCTCACCACCCAGCATGAACTGGAGATTGGTACGCATGAGGCGGAAAAGTTCCGTGGCTGAGGATGTGTCGGTCGGCGAAACCACCAGACTGCGGCCTGAACGGTCGACACACATCTCACCGAGAATAGGAGCAGAGACATGACGCTCGACCTCCTCCTTGGTTTCAAACTTGCTGCGGAGCAATTTGTGGAGATAAAGGAAAGCCGGAGGAATGATGAGACCCAGAATGAAGGCAATCATAAGAATAATCTTCTTGGAAAGGCCAAGCGGTTCACTGTAAGAGAACGCATCGTCGATAACCAGTCCCTTAGGCACGGAGTTGGCAAGGAGCATGGCATTCTCCTCCTGCTTCTGGAGAAGGAACAGATAGATCTGCTGCTTGATTTCCTGCTGGCGCTTCATGCTGATGAATTCGCGCTCCTGAGTGGGGATATTGCCGAGCTTGCCGGCAATCTCGCGGTTTTCGCGTTGAAGTTTAGCAAGATTGAGTTCGGCATTTCCAAGGGCTTTCTGACTCGATACGAGGAGATTGGCACGCATGAGATCCATCTGCCTCGTGAGCTGACGGAGGGCATAGCTGTTCTGCTTGGCATTCTGACTGAGTTCAAGATGCTTGAACACGAGACCATTGTAGGAGTTGATGGCAGCCTGCACAGCACCGCTTGCTACGGTAGTCGGAATCAATTCACTGTAATTGAGAGAATCAGCGAGAAACTCGCGGGTGAGTTTGAGAAGCTCTATCTCCTTCTCGACGTTGAAAAGCGCATTTTCAGTCTGTCCGCGCTTTCCGGTCTGATAGGAAGCCTCAGCGGAAACGTCGATAATCTTGTTGCGCTCCTTGTATTGCTGGATTGCTGATTCGGATTCGTTGAGATCCTCTGAAAGGAGAGCTATGCGGTCTTTGAGGAAGGCGGCTGTCTTCTCGCCTTGAAGATTCTTTTCGTTGATACCGCGCTCGTTGTACTTTTCTATGATTTTATCAAGGATAGCCGTACCGTAGAGTGCATTGGGAGTGTCAAGTCCGAGACAGATGACATTACTTTTCTTGCTTCCACGGAATGCCATGATGTCCTTGTCAAGCTCCTCGGCCGCCACGTCATAGCCCATGAAGATAATGTTGGTCTTGACGGACTTGCCTTTGGGATATGTCGGGGTAGCGACGACGGTAAAATCACCGTAGGCAGTGTTGAGCGTGACAGGGAGTTTGACATCCTCAACCTCTGCGATGACATCGCTCTTCACCTTTGCCTTAATGTCGGCAAGACCTTCTTTGTTGACTTTGATTTTAAACGTCACGGTCGACATCAGTGTGTCGGCAATACCGGGAGCCACAACGTCGATAGGAAAATCAGGGAAGGCAAGATGCTTTTTGAGGAAGCCGTCACTGACGTAGTGAAGCTCGTTGATACCGAGTTCGCGCGCCACATTCTTGAACAGCGAATGGGACCCGATGACGAACACTTCGTCCTCCACATAACCCTTGGCACCAAGGAGACTTCCCATTCCACCAAGTTCTGCCATAGGGTTGGAATCGTCCTGCTGGATAAGGACATTGGCACGCACAGCTATCGGACGCTGATGCACCCGACAGTAAAGATAGCCTATCCCCACACATACAATCACTGAAATGACAAACAGATACCATTTCGAGAGATATGTTTTCAGGAGGGCGTTAAAGTCGATGAAATCCGACACATTATTCTTAGCCATAACGGTGAAGAATCTAAAAATGCAACGATGAAAAAGTTATTTGACAGTGAGAGCGATGACAAGCGACGCAATGACCGAAGCCGCACTCACGATGGTGGAAGTGACTGAAAGTTTGAATGCGTTGTCCTGATTGTACTTTGAATTGGCCTGACGCACCTTGTTGGGTTCAACATAGATGTAGTCGTTCTGCTGGAGATAGTAGTAAGGCGACGAGAGAACTTCCGAGGAATTCATGTCAAGATGGACATATTCCTTCTTTCCGTTGGTCTCTCGGATGAGCAACACATTGGAGCG
The DNA here is from genome assembly GCA_014802345.1 of Bacteroides sp. Taxonomy (GTDB): domain Bacteria; phylum Bacteroidota; class Bacteroidia; order Bacteroidales; family Muribaculaceae; genus Duncaniella. The sequence continues at coordinate 73,200 of JAAVCM010000002.1, read as the reverse complement.
TTCACCATAGGGAGTCATGTCGCCCGCAGCCGAGAGAGCATCGAGAATAGAGAAGCGGTTGCGGTTGACCTTTATCGGACCGGGAGAATTGACCTCACCTGCTACATTCACCTGAAAGTTAACGAGTTCGACAACCACAATCGGGTCTTCGACATCCTTGCTGATTCTTGCGGTGAGGTCGGCCTGCAACTGCTCCACGTTCATCCCGGCGACATGGAGTTTGCCAAGTTCCGGAAAATCAATGTTTCCCTCGCTTGACACGACGTAAGTCTGACGGGTGGGAGTTATCGTGGTACCGAACAGATCACGCGTGTAGGGATTGGCGGTAGGGAGATTGTAGATTGCGGTCGCTTCCGGATTTGCCGAAGTGACGGCTATGTATAGTTCGTCGTCAGGCTGTATTTCCGGGAGATAATTATCTACCGGTAAAGTACCCTCCTTTATGGTGGAAATATCTGTAAAATAAGGCAATACCGTCTTGGTGCTGCTACACGATGCCAGAGCGCCGGCCACAAGAAGGCTCAGAAATAATGATTTGGTTTTCATAAAAGAGTTTTTCACAAAGAATTATACTCGTTACTTTTTAATATTTTAACGAAAATATAGCCACGATATTATGCTATCCTGATTTTCTTGCGCCCAAAAGCCGCTCAATCTGCGGCAGAAGCGGCTCAAAACCGTCGTTGACGATGATAGCCACGCAAGCGTGACGCTCCTCAGCCACAAAACGGTCCTGAGACGCGATGCGTGCAAGCACCTCGCTGCGTCCGATACCGTTACGCTTCATCACCCTCTCGACGCGCAAGTCAAGCGGAGCATCGACCTCCCAAACAGCATCGACCATACGGTCAAGGCCGCTCTGATAGAGGATGGCTGTCTCCACGAAGCTCACGGGAGAGGTCTGCTGCGCGCTCCATCGTCCGACATCATTGCGGACAGCCGCATGGACGATTTCATTCAGGCGTTGCAGGGCTTCATAGTCAGCAAATACAATTTCGCTCAGACGGCGGCGGTCAATGCTTCCGTCGGGACGCAGGGCTTCAGGATGGATACGCTCTGCTATGGCCCGCTTGATTTCCTCGTCCTCATCCATTATTCTGGCTGCCTGTGAATCACAGTCGTAGACAGGAAACCCCATGGCTTCCACCATGCGGCTCACAATAGTTTTCCCGCAACCGATACCACCGGAAATGGCTGTCAACATAAAATTTTTACAAATAAGTTAGAGAATCAGATTTAAGGACATCCCTGTCCGTAGGCTACCTACTTCTCATTCTCAATGATATATTCCACACTGTCAGGCGTGAAACTGATGTTATGGTAGATAACCGGCATTGACGAGAGCGATACGGCAAGTTTCTTGCGCGAAGGCTGGGCAGCACGGAAATCGACGTATGCCTTGACGGGATAGTCGTCATTATACGCACTCATCGGGACGAGATAGCTGATTTCAACCTTCGAAGGGAAGGTAATCAGATTTGTTTCGTCCGGCAGATTCTCCACCTCTATCCCAACGAAGCGTTTGCGCATGATAAGCGGCTCGATGGGGACGGTGACGGTGACGGTCTCAGGAATGATACGCACGCCGGCTATGGGCTTCACACGGATTTCATAGCGCATCGTGTCTTTGAGATTGGATTTCACGATAGGTTCCGTGGAGACATATTTCAGGTTGTGAGGGAGATCAGTCACCGAGTAGAGCGTGACCGAGTCCACATTAGCCGTAATAGGGCCGGAGATGATGTATTGGAGATTAGGATGAATGTCGGCCTGAACCATCAGTTTCACCTTCACTCCGGGCTGCGTGGTGAACGGAATCCGCAACGAGTCCGGACGGCAGGAGACAATCTGCACACCGTTGCCAAAATACTCCCTCATGCGGGAGTCAAGTTTCTGATGGGTCAGTACAAGGGCCTGCCCCTCGACATTATCCTGCCATTTCAGCTTGACAGGCGAAAGTTTGCCCCAAAGGAAACGTATCAACTGCGAATCTTTGCCCTTCACGCTAACGTCAAGCGACTGAGGCACCTGCCCGATGACCGTAACGCTGTCAGGTACATCCTGCAACTCGACAGGGACATCGAAATCGCGCTGCACTTCCGTGTCCAACGAGAGAAAGACCCAAAAGACAAAGGCCACTGCAACAAAGAGCAGATAGAGCAAGACGTTCTGTCCACGGCTCGATTTGATGGCCGCAGTCACTTTCTCCTGTATCTTCCGAGTCTTTTCGTTCATCTCGTGGAGCGGGTGTTCGTGGTTCTGTTATTTGTTTTCCTTTTCAGCGGCATCGCGCATGGCCTGCTGTGCGGAAGGATAGACCGAACCCTTGTCGACGGTGATGCGGACATCCTTGGCAATCTCAATGGTGAAGGTAGTGTCGTCAATCGACTTCACTTTTCCGTAGATACCACCGGCAGTCACGATATTGTCATTCACGCGGAGACCCTCGCGGAATTTCTTGATTTCATTCTGACGCTTCTGCTGCGGACGGATCATCATGAAATAAAAGACAGCGATGAGCGCCACGATCATAAGGATATTGGCCCAGCTCGAATCGACTCCTTGGAGGAGAATGGTGTTAAGAAGCATAATCGGTTGTTGTTTTGTTATTGGGGGGTGAATAAAAATTTGTTTTCTCTGACTTCACGAGTCCGCTCAGGCTTTCATCAGCTTGCCCTGTTCGCGGAGATGATTGATGACTGAATAGAGGATACCGTTGATGAAGGAGCCGCTTCGCGGAGTGCTGTAAGCGTTGGCAATCTCGATATACTCGTTGAGGCTGACCGCAAGAGGTATGGCGGGAAAGTTCAGGATTTCGGCAAGTGCAGTCACCATGATGACAATATCCATGAAAGCCAGACGCTCGGCATCCCAGCGGTTGCGGTTGACAAACGAGTCAATCAGCTCACGGTACTTCTCGTAGTTCTTGACGGCATACTCAAACAGTTCGATACCGAAACGGCTGTCCTCCTCGTCCTTGAACTTGGGAAGGAGATGGACATCTGCCCCACCCTCGCTGCTCTGACCGAAACGGCGGATGGTCTTCAGGACGAATGTTCCCATCACATGGATGTCGTCGTTCCAGTAGATGGACCTTGATTCAAGAGCATCTGCCAGTTCGTCGCCGGGAAGGATTATGGTCTTGTAGATCTGACGCCAGAAGTCGGCATCCTCTTCAAGAGTGGTTTCACCGGGACGACTCATGTATTCCTTATATATGTCGCTTTCGATGATGCGGTCAAGGAGGCCTCTGATGAGCATCGCATCTGAATCCCAGTTGAGTCTACGGTCATCCATGTATGCCTCAAAATCGGGATTCTCAGCCAGAGCCTTGACAAACTTGTTCTCGACGAAACGCATATTGGGATGCAGATCCTCGTCGGTCGGGAGGAACTTGTGTTTAGCGTTGTCCAGACGCTGATCCTGCAAGCGGGTTATCTCCACGGACAGGAGGAGCAGACTGTGGTAAAGCTCGTAAGCCTTGTCAAGCGAATGGTCGAGGGCATGACGCGCATGGTTGTAGAGACCGCGGTTGTCATTATACTCGTTGAGTGTGTGGAGGATTGAATTTATGCCACGGGTGAAGCCGGCGACTGTAAAGCCGGGATTCTTGCGTGCCACTGCTATGAAAGCGGGATTGTTGGCGACAAGATTGGTGATGATTGAAATCCAAAGCTCCACATCGTCCTTCAATTCCGGTTTTTTCAGCCTGGCATAGCTCTTGTAGGCCGGAAGCGACGAGATAGCTTCGTAGATGGAAGGAATCACGGAATCAAACTGAGCGACTCCCGAACGGTCGCGCAGTATGACCGCCCTGATTTCGTCAAGACCGTTGAGAGAACGAGCGAGGGCATTGCCTCTGATATGGCTATTGGGCATAACACCGCGCAGAGGTGACTGGCGGCGACCTGAGGAGACATCAATCCCCGACATCTCCAACACCATCATCAGCAAATCAAGATAAAGTTCATGGCCATATTTCTTATCTCTCGAAGGATTTTCGACCGGCGGCTCAATCTTGAATTCACTCTGCGTAAGCAAATATGAATAAAGGAGCTGCACTACTTTGATGCGTATCAAAACTCGATTTATCATGACTGTAAAAGACCTATTTTATATATCTTGCTAATGATTTTAACGCTGCAAATTTACGACTTTTTATTTTATTTATCACACATCGGCGGCTGAAAACATCACAGAAAACATTTTTATCATTTTATTTGTTAAATTTCAGGAAATAGTTGTAACTTTGCAACGATTAATCCAGTCTCCATTATCCACAACGGAATTTCATTCTCCCCCCAGATTTCTGGCCAAGATAGATTGAACGTCTGCACTGCTCAAAAAAGTGCAAAATTAAAGAAAACTATCTCCGAGACCGGACTCCCCCCTCTTCCTCATCCCCTCCCCCCAACGGAATCAAAGCATTTCAACTGTTTTTTCTTCTCCCCTCGGATACGGACAATCCATCCACCCACAACCCAATCACTCCTTTCAAACTGTTCATCCCATTTGTTTTTGAAAAAATTTCATCCTGATTCATCATGGCAGGAATATTTTATCAGAATCAACAGAACATTCCGCATAACGGACAACTCTCAACCAACCCTATATAGAATTAATTTCCCTGACGGCAAGCGTGACTTGCAGCAACCTATATATTGAATATGTATAATTACAATGAGCTTGAAGCTATGGACGACGCGCAGTTGCGCGAAATCGGAAAAGCACTTGGCGTAAAGAAAGTAGACTCTTCCGACAAGGAAAATCTCGTTTACGAAATCCTCGAACAGCAGGCGCGTGATGTGGCTGCCAATTCAACGGCCGCCAACACCAAAGGACGCAAGAAAAAAGAATCAAAAGATGAAAAGTCACAGCCTGTGAAGCAGAAAAAAAATAATGCCGAAGCCAAGGAGACTCCGGCAGAACCCGCTGCGGATCAACCCGCGAAAAAACGTGGACGCAAACCTAAATCCGAACAGACTTCCCAGCAGCCCACCCCTCCCGCAGAGGAACAGACCTCACAACCTACTGAATCTCAGACTCCCGCCGAACCAGCACAGTCCGCTGAAGGTCAGCAGGAACAGGGAGAACAGCAACCAAAACGCCGCCGCGGACGTCCGCCGCGCAATCCCCGCCCCGAGGAGACTGCTGAACCTACGGAACAGCCCTCCGATTCACCTCTCACCGAAATTACGGAAATAGACAGCACTGTCAGCGAACGCGAGGACTCATCACGTCTTCTTCCCCCCCCGGAACAATCAGCACAACAGCAGGCTGAAAACAGCGATACAAATGAAAACGGCACACCCAAAACTGCCGAGACCACTCAAAATCAGACAGAAGAACGCCCCCGCGGTGTGTTCATCCGTCCCGGACAGTCGCCTGACATGACTATCCCCGCCGAGGAAGGCAACCAGAACGAACAGCAGGGTCAACAGCAGCCCAAACGGGATTTCCGTCCGAAGGACAGCTCTTTCGGTTCATTCTTCCCCCGCTCCGGCGGACGTACATTCGCACCGCGCTCACAACAGGAGAAGGAACTGGCCGTGCAGCACGCTCAACAAGTCGCACAGCAGGTTCAGCAGCAGGCCCCGGTTCCCCAGCCAGCGATGCCCATCATATTGGGAGAGCCGGGAATGGACAAACAGCAACCGCAGAGCAAGAAAAACAAGAAGAACCGCAACAAGAACCAGCAGTTTGACAAACAGGCAGCTCCCCAGCCCTACAATTTCGACGGTATCATTGAAACGACCGGCGTACTCGAAATCGACCCTGCCGGTCACGGTTTCCTACGTTCAAGCGACTATAATTATCTACCCTCCCCCGACGATGTACTCGTCACAAAGGAGCAAATCAAGCAGTATGCCCTCCGCACGGGCGATGTGGTCGACGCCACGCTCCGCGCCCCGCGTGAAGGGGACAAATACTATCCTCTCAGTTCAATCCGCAGCGTCAATGGCCGCAGTCCTGAATATATCCGTGACCGCGTGGCTTTCGAGCATCTGACCCCTCTTTTCCCTAACGAGAAATTTGACCTTACCTCAGGCCGTTCAAGCAACATATCGACCCGCGTAGTGGATATGTTCTCGCCAATAGGCAAAGGTCAGCGCGGTCTGATTGTCGCTCCGCCAAAGACCGGTAAAACCCTCCTGCTCAAAGACATCGCCAATGCTATCGCTGAGAATCATCCTGAGACCTATATCATGATTCTCCTTATCGACGAGCGCCCGGAGGAAGTGACCGACATGAGCCGCAGCGTAAACGCCGAAGTCATCGCTTCGACATTCGACGAGCCTGCCGACCGTCATGTCAAAATCGCCTCAATCGTTCTCGAAAAGGCTAAACGCATGGTCGAGTGTGGCCACGATGTAGTGATTCTTCTCGACTCCATCACCCGTCTCGCCCGTGCCTACAATACCTGCGCACCCGCCTCAGGCAAAATCCTCTCAGGCGGTGTGGACGCCAATGCCCTTCAGAAGCCGAAACGCTTCTTCGGAGCAGCACGCAACATAGAGAACGGCGGCTCGCTCACCATCATCGCCACCGCCCTCACCGAGACAAGTTCAAAGATGGACGAGGTGATTTTCGAGGAATTCAAGGGAACAGGCAACATGGAGCTTCAGCTTGACCGCAAGCTCTCCAACAAGCGCATCTTCCCGGCTGTCGATATCATGGCATCTTCCACCCGCCGTGACGACCTTCTCCTGCGCAATGAAACCCTCAACCGAATGTGGATTCTCCGCCGCTTCCTGAGCGACCGCAATTCCATCGAGGCTATGGAATTCATCAAGGACCGCATGGAACGTACAGCCGACAACGACGAACTTCTCCGCACGATGGGTGATTGATTAAATCACCCATCCCCCCATAAATGAACAAACGTGCTGAAGCGCGTATGCCCGACAGAAAGCATTGAGACAATGCGTTTTGGCATACGCGCTTCAGCACGTTTTATAAAAAACCGGAAAAATGTCTTCCGTTCAGAATTATTTCACAGGAATTTTGGCAACCCTACACTCGTGACGGCCACCGTCAAAAGGCGTGTTCAGGAAGGTCTCAACAATATTTATGGCGGTCACATTGTCGATGAAACGAGCGGGAAGCACAAGTACATTCGCATCATTATGACGGCGCGCAAGTTCGGCAAGCTCTACATTCCAGCAGAGTGCAGCGCGTACACCCTGATGCTTGTTAAGGGTTATGCCGATTCCGTTGCCTGAACCGCAGAGGGCTATGCCGGGATAAACCTCGCCATTCTCCACTGCAAGCGCACAGGGATGGGCAAAATCGGCATAGTCGCAACTCTCAGCCGAATCCGTACCGAAATCCTTGTAGGGTATCTCCATTGAATCGAAATAGCCTTCAAGCACCATCTTCATTTCATAGCCCGCATGGTCGCTGCAAAAACCTACGGGAAGATTGTCTTTTAAAATTGACATAAGTGGGATATATTTTTTTCTTTACAGTTAATTACTTTTGCTGACCGTATATATGTGCCGTTCAGAAGTCATCCTCGTCGCCCTCTTCATCTTCCGCCTCCGAGGAGTAACGGATATGGTTGAGCGGACGCATCAGATTGCACACACGCTGGCTCCAATAAGTCCCGAAATCCTCCTTGACGGCTGTCAGAGCCGAGTTGACAAGCTCCTCGGGAGCATCCTTGACCATCACGATGAAATTGTAAAGCACCTGAAAAACGTCACAGATACCCTCTGCGATACTCATGCCTATCGGCGTATCGGAGTATTTCATATCCTCCTCGAAAACTTCAAGATAGACATCCTCCTCACCGAGAAGGTTCTCAATCTGTCGTCGGATTGACTCGTAATAGTCCTCATCGAGGAAACTGTCTATGTATGCCTCATCCTCTTCAAGCAGAGGTTCGGGCTTGAGATCGGAAGCCGAAATATAAATGCGGGGGAGAAGGCGCAGCATCGAGGCCACGAAATCCCGACGGGTCGACTCGCGGACATTCTCAACTGCAAAACAGAACTCATTGCAGAGTGCAATGAAAGCAAGTGAATTCGGACTAAGCTCCATATAGTTTATTCTCTTTAATGTATTCAAAAACTCCGGGAGGAAGGAAATATTTCATATCCAACCCTTTGGCTATGGCCTTACGCAGAAACGTACTGGAAATATTGGCGGTCGGGGCATTGACCACATCCACTCCGTCTTCATAAATCGTGCCGACCGGATAACCCGGACGCGGGTAGACGATNACACCGAAATCCGANAGGATACTCTCGTGGTCCTTCCACTGATTGAAAATCTTCCAGTTGTCGCTCCCGATAATCAGCTTGAAACTGTGGCGCGGATATCGCTTGGCAAGATAGCGGAGGGTGTTGATGGTATAGGACGGCTTCGGCATGGCCAGTTCATAGTCGCAGACATTCAGTCCGCGGGTGTCACCGGTAGCTATTTCAAGCATTTTCAGACGGGTCAGATCAGGAATAAGTTCGTCAGAGCCNACTTTAAGCGGATTGAGGGGCGAGAGGGTGAGCCAAACTTCATCCAGACCTCCGAACTGGGAGAGGTAGCTTGCAAGCATCAGATGACCGATATGGACGGGATTAAACGACCCTCCTAAGATTCCGATTGTCATAACACGTCAGATGTTGAATATGGGTTNATATATTATTTTACAATCATAGTGGGCGACGCAGAGTGGNCGGCCTATGCGCCGACAAATCCTTTGATTCTCGNATCGACCTCTTCGATGGCCTTGGAAAGATCATCATTGACCACCACGCAGTCAAATTCAGGGGCGAACGAGATTTCATACTCCGCCTTTGCCAGACGCTGCTCGATTGCTTCCGCGGTGTCGGTGGCCCTTCCGGTCAGACGCTCACGGAGCGACTCTATGCTCGGAGGCTGGATGAAAATGCTCAGNGCNCTGTCGCCATACATCTTCTTCACNTTCACCCCACCCTTCACGTCAATATCGAGAATCACATTGTGACCCTCGGAGGTGATGCGTGTCACCTCGCTTTTGAGCGTACCGTAGAAACGCCCCGGATAGACCTCCTCGAACTCGACGAAGGCATCATCGTTGATGGCACGGTGAAATTCTTCGTCGGTGAGAAAATAATAGTTGACTCCATGACGTTCCTCGCCACGGGGAGCGCGGTTGGTCGCGGAGATGGAGAACTGCATATCAATTTCCCCGCGTTCAAGCAGAGCGGAAATTATAGTGGATTTCCCCGTGCCTGACGGAGCGGAAATAATTATGATTTTACCTGTCATAGCCATTTTACATCACGTTGAGGACCTGTTCCTTTATCTGTTCGAGGACATCTTTCATCTGCACGACGATTTTCTGCATCTCGGCATGATTGCTTTTCGAGCCGAGAGTGTTGATTTCGCGTCCCATTTCCTGACTGATGAACCCGAGTTTCTTTCCCTGACCCTTCGGACCCGCCATTGTCTCCATGAAATAGTTGAGATGCTGTGCCAGACGCTGCTTCTCCTCGTTGACATCAAGTTTCTCGATGTAGAAGAACAGCTCCTGTTCAAGACGGCTGCGGTCATAGTCCACACCGTGGATTTTGGCAAGCCCTTCCTCCATGCGGACACGGATTTTGGCAATGCGCTCCTCCTCAAACTGCGGGACAAGCTCGAGAAGCTGACGGATACGGTCGATACGGACGGCAAAGAAACTTTCGAGTCTTTCGCCTTCGGCACGCCGATGGTCCATAAGCTGTCCGGCAGCATCCGAAAGAGCCGTCATCACACATTCGATTTCCTTATCATCGGCCTCGGCGGGGGCTTCGCTGCGCATCACGTCAGGGAAGCGCATCAGCACGCCATACCAGTCCTGAGGTTCAGCGATACCGAGAGCGGCCGCCGTATGCTCGACATCCTCCTTGTAGGCTTTCAAAGCAGGCACATTGAGCTTGACGGAAGTATCTCCCGCGACATTCTCGACATAAACAGTAACATCCACCTTGCCCCTTTCGAGGATTGCTGCAACGCGGTTTCTCATTTCAAGCTCCTGCGCGCGAAGTGACGACGGCACGCGTGCGGCAATGTCAATCTGCTTACTGTTTAATGACTTTATTTCGACCGTAATCTTTTTGCCGGGAAGCTCTGAGACGGCTTTCCCGAATCCCGTCATAGAATATAACATGATAAGGCTGATTTATATATCCCCTTGTCGGCCGCTCAACAATGAGAAGCCGGCGCAGGGATTATTTTTCCCACAAAATTACAATTTTCTCACGATAAACAAGTAACTTTGCCTTAAATTTTGACGTGAGTAGCAATAAAAACCATGGCAGTAATTTTAAANATCGACACTTCGACCGACCATTGCTCAGTGGCACTCACCGCCGAGGGTATGGTTCTNGCACATCAGGAGGAAGGCGGAGGACGCAATCATGCCGCCCTGCTGAGTGATTACATCAAATATTGTCTCGATTTCGCGCGGGAAAAAGAACTACGGCTTGAAGCCGTAGCCGTCTCCATGGGACCCGGAAGCTATACGGGTCTGCGCATAGGTCTTTCGGAGGCCAANGGTCTCGCCTACGCCCTCGGCATNCCCCTGATTGGAATCGACACGCTCCGCATCATGGCCTGCAACGTCATGTTCACCCGNGATCTGGAAGGTGACGAGATTTTCGTCCCCATGATTGATGCCCGGCGCATGGAGGTCTACACCGCTGCATTTGATTTCGCNCTCGAAGCGGTCATGCCCCAGCAGGCTCTGATACTTTCGCCCGACAGCTATTCCGANATAATCTCGGCCAACCGCAAGGTGCTGATGTTCGGCAATGGTTCCGACAAGGCACGCGAGGTCATCACAGCCCCAAACGTCGAGTTCATAGCCGACATCCATCCCCTTGCCATTGACATGATTGCGCTTGCAGAACGCGCCTACTCACAGCGCGATTTTCTTGACCTCGCTTACAGTGTCCCCAACTATATCAAGGATTTTCAGGCATCGACTCCCAGAAAGAACATACTGGCGTGAAGGAAGATTTCAACAGACTGCGCCTTAAACATCACGGCGATCCGGCCATGATGGAAGAAATCCTGCAACGTGAATGTCGCTACAAGACCTCATCCAAGCTCCCTGAGACATTGAAATGTGAGGATTTCCGCTTTCCCTCCCTTGCCGTCGCGGAGATGTCGACATCCGATGCCGTGGCTTCCGTCCATGCCGCGATGGTGCCTGACGGTTCGCGTGTCCTCGACATGACCTGCGGACTGGGGATAGATGCCTTCCGCTTCGCACGGAAATGTGCGGATGTGACCACGGTGGAACTCGACCATCACACTGCCCTAACCGCCCGACACAACGCCGAGGCTCTCGGGCTGACCAATGTCAGCATAGTTGAAGGGGAAAGCATTGAGTTTCTGGAGAGGACAGACGGAATGTTTGACGTAATATTTGTCGACCCTGCTCGGCGCAATGCCTCAGGACGNCATTTTCTCCTTAAAGACTGTTCGCCCGACATCATCCCCCATCTGCCACTGATACTCTCACATTGCCGGACACTTATCATAAAGGCCTCCCCCATGATTGACATAACCGCGGCCGTCGGGGAGCTTGGCTATGACTGCGAAGTAAAGGTCATAGGCACGGCAAAAGAATGTAAGGAGGTNGTATTCAAAATTGACTCCGATNCCTCTCCTTCCACAAAGCCTTCGGTATCAGGGATAGAGGCTGTAACTGTCGGGCATACAGGTTTCAGCTATATTCCTGCCGATGAAACCGCCGAAAGNATCCCACNATACGCGAGTCCGGTGGCCGGAGGCTGCCTTTACGAACCTTATCCTGCCGTGATGAAGGCCGGAGGGATGAAGATTCTCTCCCGGAGATACGGCGTGGCGAGACTTCACGGCAANACGAATCTGTTCACATCGCCGTTCCGTGTGTCATCCTTTCCCGGAGCAGTTTTTGAAATCCTTGATGTTCTTCCCTTCTCCAAACAGACCGTAAGGACAATCGGACAAAAATATCAGACTATAAATGTCGCCACTCGCAATTTCCCTCTGACTGCTCCGCAGCTTTCGGCGAAGTTGAAAACGAAGGACGGGGGGGACAGAATGTTGTTCGGCACCACAGCCCCCGACGGTTCAAAAATCCTCGTCATCACGACTATGGGTGAAAATCTCTGATACAAGGTTTNAGANTTTAGAGGGTCTGGAATATATTCCAGACCCTCTAAAATCTAAACTATTATAAGAAATTATCAGATTATTTCCAGATTGGCTGAAAGGCGCTGGCGGACGACCTCATAAATCATCACTCCCGCAGCAACGGACACATTGAGCGAACCGATGTTNCCGAACATCGGTATGCCGACACGCGTATCACACTGCTTCATGACCTCAGGAGAAATGCCTACGTCCTCCGCACCCATCACTATCGCCACCGGGTCACAGAAATTGCCCTCAGTATAGTTGATGTCCGACTTCTCGGTCACAGCCACCACATTGTAGCCGTTCTCACGCAGGAATCGCGCAGCCCATGCCATTGAGGAGACACGGCAGACAGGGATATGATGCAATGCTCCGGCAGAAGTCTTTATGGCATCTCCTCCGACCGATACGCTTCCATGCTCCGGAATCACTATGGCATCCACTCCCGCACATTCGCAGGTTCGGGCGATAGCTCCGAAATTGCGCACATCGGTGATTCCGTCGAGCATCACGATGAAAGGCAGAATACCCGCTTCNTAAAGCTCGGGGACCAGATGGTCAAGACGATGGTAAGTGATGGCGGACATCATCGCAAGTACACCCTGATGGTTCTTTCGGGTGATACGGTTGATACGCTCNACAGGAACGCGCTGCGTCACCAAACGGTTGGCCTTGGCGAGAGCCATAAGTTCTGCCGCAAGGTCACCTTGNAGATCCTTGGCAATAAAAATCTTGTCGATTTCCTTTCCGGCCTCTATCGCTTCCATGACCGCACGGATGCCATAGATATAATCGTTTTTTTCCACTTTTTCTTTATCTTTATTGATGATTATTGACTTTATTACTTGATTAATGCCCCTACACGTCCTACGGTTCAGCCATTACGGTCATTATTTTCTGGAAAGAAGACTGCGGGCGGCGGCGAGGGCGGCCTCGTCGATTTCCGAACCTCCGAGCATCGCCGCTATCGAACGCACCCGCTCCTCATCGGTCAGCAGAGCTATGCGTGTATGGGTCGAGGTGTCGTCATCTTCCTTATAGACGCGATACTGATGCGCTCCCTTCGAAGCCACCTGAGGCAGATGGGTGATGGTGGTCACCTGAATATTTTTTGATATGTCGAGCATCATCGCACCCATACGGTTTGCGACATCGCCGGAGACACCTGTATCGATTTCATCGAATATGATGCTCGGGAGCTGCATACTTGCAGCTATGATTGACTTGATGGAGAGCATAAGGCGCGAAATCTCACCTCCCGAAGCGGTAGCCCCGACAGGCATGAGAGGCTGGTTCTTGTTNAACGCGACCATAAACTCAATCATATCCATACCGGTGGAACTCATGTCGGCAGGCGAGACGCGTATCTCACAACGCAGATTTTTCATCCCGAGGGGCATCGCCACTTCCGCGAGGCGGATGCCGAAACGCTCGGCCGCCTCCTTGCGTGCAGCCGAAATTTCCATCGCACTTTCCTTGGCAAGAGCCTTTGCNCGGCGCGCNTCTCGTTCAAGTTCCTCTATGACAGTGTCGGAATTGTCAAGATTGCGGAGTTTCTCGCGCAACGCATCGCGCAGCTCAATCAGGCCGTCGGCATCGTCGACATGATGTTTGTGACAGAGCGAATAGATTGCACTCAGACGCTCCTCGATGTTGCCGAGCGCGCCGGGTTCAGCNCCGAGNCCCTCGTCGATGGACGAAAGTGTGGACGCTATATCGGAAATTTCGATTCTTATGGAGTCCAGACGGCCCGAAATGTCCTCAGCGGGGTCAAGCACCTCATCTATCTCCTCACAAGCCTCGGCAGCGGTCTCTACCATGCGGAGCGCGCCACCGTCGTCGCCGTCAAGCGATGATATGGCTGTCGAAAGCGCTCCCTTTATGGCACTGAGATTGGTGAGGACGTCGCGCTCCCGTTCAAGTTCGGCCTGCTCACCGGGACGGAGATTGAGTTCTTCGAGCTGTTCGAGCTGATAGCGGGTGAACTCCTCGTCCTCGCGCGACCGCTCGATTTTCGCCCGCATTATCTTCAATCGTCTCACCGCCTCGCGGAGCGCATTGAACCGCAGGCGGTAGTTGCGCAGACGGGTTGCATTGGACGCGAGTGTGTCGATGACGTCAAGCTGAAATTCAGGAGTGGCGAGGAGCTGATTCTGATGCTGTGAATGAATGTCAATCAGGTGCATACTCACCTCGCGCAACTTGACGAGCGGCACCGGGGAGTCGTTGACAAATGCACGCGAACGTCCTGCGGGTGAAATCTCGCGGCGGAGGATGCAGCGCTCGTCATCCCACTCGATGTCTTCCTGCAAGCAGAACTCTTTGAGCGACGGATAGTCGTCGACCGTAAAGACGGCCTCAATGACACTTTTGGCCTGAGGATTGCTCACCACCCGCGTGTCGGCCCTGCTGCCGAGCAGGAGCGAGAGTGCGCCGAGGATGATTGACTTACCTGCGCCGGTCTCACCGGTGATGACGTTGAAGCCCTCATGAAACCGAATGTCTATAAGGTCTATGAGAGCATAGTTGGATATGTGGAGTGATTCAAGCACGGTATTTTCGGTAATGGATTAGAGATTTAAGACAGAGAGTTTAAAATACCCATCTGTCCGCCGCGGTACTTTTCGTCAGGGATTNTCGCCACGCTTGATTTTCTCGAGACGGTTCTGCTCGGTCGGGAATATCGGACTCAGCAACTGGTAGGCGTGTTCGCGCTCCTCCGAGGTNGCCTTGGTGTAGATGTTGACAAGTTCATCGAGTTTGGCATCCTTGAACATCGAGAGCCCTACGGACATCGGCGCAACCTTGAAAACGTCGCCAAGAATGTCGAGAGAACCGTCTATGGTCTTACGCCCCTTGTCAGGGCTGACCGACATCTGGTCGAGTCCCTGAAGATGGTATTCGTAATACAGATTACGGATGTTGCGGGTGGAGGGGTCGGTGAACGAAGCCAGCACAGCCGCGCGGTTTTTCGTATCCTCGAAGGCTTTCCATCCGCTTTCGCCCGACGACTGTCCCTGCTGCACGATGGTTTCAAGACGTTCGAAAAACGGGTCGCCCCCTCCGGGCGAGAATGAATCGAAGTCTACGGCGAGTATCAGATAGATGTAGAAGTTGAGAATCTGCGTCAACTGGCTCTCCATGTTCGTCTCGGAATAGAGAAGAGGCTCCCCATCCGAGTAAGTGAAGGAGATGATGTTGTCCTTGAAGTTCAACAGGGTCGTTGTATAGGACGAATTGTAGACCGGACGCGTCGACTGAACCTGAAGCGTCCCTTCCATCTTGCCGGTGGACTCGTCGTAGCTTCCGATGGTGAACAGGAGCGTACATTCGATTTTCTCATTCGGAGAGAACTGCGCCGGCGACCAGCGNGTATTGTTGACATACTCGTTGATGGCGGTCTGCAAATTCTCAAATATGCTCTTGTTCGTACCTTCAAGTTGCGAGGTGTTGACCTCGACACGGCAGTTCAGTTCCTGAGCGTGAAGGAGCGTGACGGTCAGAAAAAAAAAGAGGGAGAGGAAATATTTCATAGCGTAAGGATTGCATCAACAATATCGGCTGCGACTTCCCGCTTGGATTTCANGCCGAAATCCTGACGTGAACCGTCAGCCTTGAAAATCGAGACCTTGTTTGTATCCGTCCCGAATCCCGCACCCTTGTCGCGCATGGAGTTCAGGACTATCATGTCGAGATTCTTCCTTGCGAGTTTTTCGCGGGCATTGTCAAGCTCATGGTCGGTTTCAAGGGCGAAGCCGACGAGGGTCTGACCGGNATGTTTCTTAGAGCCGAGCGTGGCGGCAATATCGGGATTCTTGACAAGCTCNATGACAGGCACATCGCTGTGCTCACGCTTTATCTTGCGGTCAGCGACATGGAGAGGAGCATAGTCGGCGACAGCGGCACACATCACGGCGATGTCGGCCGTCACGAAAGCCTCCTCACAGGCTGCAAGCATCTCGCGTGCCGATTCGACATGGACAACCTTGACAGAAGGATTGTCGATGGTCACCGAAACCGGGCCNCTGACCAGAGTGACCTCCGCACCTCGGGAGGCACACTCGGCGGCAAGCGCATAGCCCATCTTGCCCGACGAGTAGTTGCCGATGAAGCGCACGGGATCAATCTTCTCATGTGTCGGTCCCGCCGTGATAAGCACCCTCTTTCCNGCAAGATCAGCTTTTTTCGCAAAATATGCTTCAAGGACTGCGGCGATGCGCTCCGGCTCCTCCATACGCCCCTTCCCTATCAGACCGCTTGCAAGCTCTCCGCTCTCAGGTTCGATGATGATGTTGCCGTAGGAACGGAGAAGGGCGATATTGGCNGTCGTCGACGGGTGAGCCATCATGTCAAGATCCATTGCCGGGGCGACAAAGACCTGCGATTTTGCCGAAAGATAGGTGGTGACAAGCATATTGTCGGCGATACCGTGAGCCATCTTGCCGATGGTCGAGGCCGTAGCGGGAGCGATGACCATGCAGTCGGCCCACAGTCCGAGGTCGACGTGCGAATGCCATTCGCCGGTGTTGGCGGTGAAAAACTCACTCACCACCGGTTTCTGGCTGAGTGCGGAAAGTGTCACCGGGGTGATGAATTGCTTGCCTGCGGGAGTGATGACCACTTGCACCTCGGCACCTGCCTTGACAAGCAGACGCAGGAGTGACACTGATTTNTATGCCGCGATTCCGCCGCATATACCTAAGATGATATGTTTGCCAGAAAGTGCGCTCATTTCTCGCTCGTTTTTTCAGGTTTCGTGTTGTCGGTGTCTCCTCCTCCGTCACTTACGGCGGAGCTTGATACGCGTGAANCAGTCCTTGGTGTTCTGGGCGAAATCACCCTTCATAATCCAGTCGTAGTAGCCGGGGTCTTTTTTCAGGACATCATCCACCGGCCGTCCCTTGTACTTACCGAAGTTGATGATTTCACGGTCATTGTCGTCAAGGATGATGCGCCCCATGAAATCGACATTGCGGTTTGTACGCGCGAACTTGCTGAGTTCCTCGATGTCGTTAGGCAGATCGTCGTAGCGGTCAAGCTGCGCTTTCAGCACCTCGTAGGTGGCGCGCGTGTCGGCGTTGGCCGANTGTGCGCCGTCGAGCTCCTTGCCGCAGTAGAAGCGGTAGGCTGCCACCAGCGTGCGCTGCTCCTTTTTGTGGAATATGGTCTGCACGTCGATGAAGCGGGCCTTGGAGAAGTCAAATTTGACTCCGGCNCGCTGGAACTCCTGATCAAGCATCGGGATGTCGAAGCGNTTGGAGTTGTAGCCGGCTATGTCACATCCGGTCATCTCCGTGGCGAGCGAGCGGGCTATCTGACGGAAAGTCGGCTCTCCTGCCACATCCTCGTCCGTGATATGGTGGACGGCGGTCGCTTCCGCCGGGATTGGCATCTCAGGATTGACGCGGCGCGTCTTTTCTATCTCCTGTCCGTTGGGCATCACCTTNATGAGAGAGATTTCGACAATTCTGTCGTGAAGTATATCGACCCCTGTCGTCTCAAGATCAAAGAAGACAATGGGCTTTTTGAGGTTCAGTTGCATCAGTATCGTGTGGGTAATGAGGCTTTAAAGCGTATGATTGAGGGGGGGGACACCGTTAGAAGTCGGTGACATTCATCGGCATGAGGAGCATCGTCAGACGTGTTTCCGCCTTGTCCTCCATAGGCATGATGACNGCGGGCTTCGACGGGTCGGCGAGACGGAAGACGATGTCGTCGGTCCAGATGACTCCGGCAAGTTCGAGGAGATACGTCGAGCTGAAACCGATAATCATGTTACTGCCGGTAAAGTCGGCCGCAAGGTTCTCAAGNCCGGAGGTATTATACTCGTTATCGGAGGCCTTGATGGTTATACGCTCAGGGGTGAGGTTGAATTTAATCAGACCGCGACCTTCGTCACCGAAAAGGCTCACCCGACGCACGGCAGTCGTGAAAAGCTGGCGGTTGACGGTAAGCGTGAAGGGATTGTTTTCGGGAATTACGCGGGTATAATCAGGGAAACGGCCTTTGACAAGACGGCTCTCGAATGTGAAGGTGTCGGTTTCGAATGTGACACCCGACTGCGGGTCGAGCTTGACGGTCACTTCCTCGTCGCGGGTGAAGACACTGCGGAATACGTTNGTNGATTTGTTGGGGAGGATAAACGAGCCTTGAATACCCGAAGCGATGCTCATATCCTCGAAACGCACGAGCTGATGCGTGTCAGTAGCCACGAATACGAGTTTGTCGGGCTTGATGTCCCAGTAGACACCCATCATCTGCGGACGGAGCATATCGGTGCCTGTCGCAAAGTAGGTGTATTCCAGACCGCGGAGCAGCGCCGAGCCGGGAGCCTTGAACGTAAGGGTGTCTTCGCTCTCCTTGTTGAGATCGGGATGGGGATATTCCGACCCTTTGAGTCCCATGAACTTATAGGAACCGTCGGGGTGCGACATATTGATGACGAGAGTGGCATCGTCGATGTCGAAATTCAGTTCCTGCTCAGGCATCACACGCAGCAGACTCACCAGACGGCTGGCATCAATACAGAACTCGCCCTCACCCTCGACATCCATGATGGGAATACGTCCACAGAGAATGTTTTCGCCATCGCAAGCAGTGATGGTCAACACATTACCTTCAATCGAGAAAAGGAAATTACTGAGAATGGCCAATGCGTTCTTCGGATTTATGATCTTGCTGACCGAAGATGCAAAATTATGAAGCGTCTTGCTTGGAACTGTGAATTTCATTACGGATTTCTTTATAGTTTTATCCTACAAAGTTAGCATAATTTTCGCAATACACAAAATGACGGAGGAAATATGGAGTAAATTAAAGCCGTGAGAAAATCCGGATTGTATTGTACCCTTCCATTACCTAATTATAGTGCCTGATTGAAATCCAACAACTTTGTCATGGAAATTATTTTAATGCCATCTCACAAGTTTTGACTACCTTTGCACGATTTTTATTCAAACTATCTAATTCAAGTCAATCATGTGGGTAGGTCTTGCCATATTGTCGGCTCTGTGTCTGGGCTTTTATGATGTGATGAAGAAACTTTCCGTCGACCGCAACAATGTCCTCGGCGTGCTGTTTCTCAACACCGTGTTCGGGTCGCTGTTCATGCTCCCTGTCATCATCGTGGGGGTGTGCCACGGCAACTACGGACTCGGCAACACGCTTGAAGGTCACGGAGCAATCCTATTGAAATCNGGCATAGTCCTGTCGTCGTGGCTTCTGGGCTATGCAAGCATAAAGCATCTGCCACTCACAATCGCCGGACCTGTCAATGCCTCACGGCCGGTGATGGTGCTTGTCGGCGCACTGCTGATTTTCGGTGAACGGCTCAACCTATGGCAATGGGCAGGTGTGCTTCTCGGCTTCTGGTCGCTCTACTTCATAAGCCGTGTCGGTGGCAAAGAGGGCTTCTCACTCAAATCAAACAAATGGGTATGGATGGCAATAGGGGCGACGGCGATGGGTGCCGTCAGCGCCCTATATGACAAATATCTGCTCACGCGCTATGAGCCGCTTGAAGTACAGGCATGGTATTCGCTCTATCAGATGATAATAATGGGCATAACCATCGGCATCATACTCAGGGGCAACAAGGGTGGCACACCGCTCAAATGGCGATGGACCATCCCGCTGATTTCACTGTTCCTTACCGTTGCCGACATCGCGTATTTTTACAGTCTTTCAATGGAAGGGTCAATGATAGCCGTCGTGTCTATGATAAGGCGCGGAAGCGTGATCGTGTCGTTCTTCTACGGAGTCATAGCCCTCCACGAAAAGAACATAAAACTTAAACTAATCGACCTTACCATACTCCTTATCGGCCTGACGTTCCTCGTGATAGGAAGTCTTTAAGGGCATCTTTGAGAATCGCAGGGTGGTTTTCAGCAGCGGAAACGACAGGGTAAGGATTGATTTCTCGGTGACGGTGGCATGGATGTCGCGGTCAATCGTGTCGAATGTCGAGTCTGTCCATTCAAGGTCATAGTGGTCGAGGAAAATTGTCGGGCGCAGTCTCCCCTTGAGCATCATGGGTTGCCATTGGTCACGAAATGTCTCCGCTCCGTCGACATAGATAATGTCATACCCTCCGTCAGCCGAACCTGATTTCACCACCGCCAAAAGGTAGCGGCCGCCGGGACGTGCATACTGCGGGTCATTCTCCCGGTCGAGATAGCGCCAATATCCTTCCAAAGGGTCGACGGAGGCAGCGAGATACTCCGTCAGCTTCCCGGGAGTCCATCCCGAGGCAAATGCGCCGGAGGGGTCAAGACTCGTTTCGACCGACATCGACGCAAGCGTAAGTTCCCCGCGGCTCCATACATTGACTGCATCAGGGAGCATGGCAGGGTCAAGAGTCATGGTGAATATATCCTCGACGCTTTTACCTCCGCCAGCGACACTCAGCGAACCTGCTTGCCTGTCAATCGTCAGCCGGAGACTATTGTATGTCCCCGACGATGATTCGAAGTGCCTGACATCCTTTTCCACCAGCTTCTCCTTGCCGCGGGACAGCGATAGAAGATTCTGCCGCTTGTCAAGTATGTCGCCAAACGACGTGTTGCCGTGACGCAGGGTGAGACGCAGGGTGTCCGACGGTCCTGCAAGTTCCATTCCCCAGTAGGCCGANGCCAGCCCCGGGCGCTCCCCTATCCCGGCCATCGCTCCCCTCACGTCAATCTGCTGGGAGCGCACTCCCGAGTCCGTATCGAGAGGGACGGTGATGACCGAATCGGACAACACGGAAGGGAGCGGCACATAAAGACGGCGGTTCAACGTCCGTCCGGCGACAGACGTTGACCAACCAAAGACAAGCAGCGGCAACACGAGCCTCAGAAGCCCGGAAGCCGAAGGAGAGAACAATCGTTTCATCGTTTATCCGTATTACCTTCGTAGTAGTTTATGTATGCACGGTTGACCAGACGGACACCGCCGGGTGTGGGATAGTCGCCGGAGAAATACCAGTCGCCCGGACATCCGGGGATTGCGTCACGCAGACCCTCTATGGTCTGATAGATTATGTCGACCTCAGCGTTTATCGAGCCGTCGGCAGTCAGCATCTCAACTATCTTCCGGGATATTTCCTCCTGAGTGAAGGGAGCATAAATAGCCTTCACGCAGTTGCGCACCTCGATGTCGAGGAGTCCCTCCTGCTCCTTGCACCGGCGGTAGGTATCGTCAAGCACATAGTCCATTCCCCGCTCTTTCAGAAGCTCGACGGCGGCACGGAAAGCGATAAATTCGCCCATACGCGACATATCTATGCCGTAGTAGTCGGGATAGCGCACCTGCGGCGACGAGGAAACGACGACAATTTTACGGGGATGGAGACGGTCGAGCATACGGAGGATGGACTGTTTGAGGGTGGTTCCACGCACGATGCTGTCGTCAATGACCACAAGGTTGTCGACATCGTTTTCCACGATTCCGTAGGTGACATCATAGACATGGGCGGCAAGGTCGTTGCGCGACTCACCTTCGGCGATGAACGTGCGCAGTTTGATGTCCTTTATGGCAACCTTCTCCACCCTCAGGTCACGGCACATTATTTCGCGGAGCCTCTCGGGAGTGAGAGTACCGCTCTCCTGCGCGTCAAGAATCTCACGCTCCTTGTGCTTGTCGAGTTCGCGTGTCAGTCCGTTAATCATACCGATGAACGCAACCTCGGCAGTATTTGGGATGAACGAGAACACCGAGTGATTCAAATCACCGCCAATGCTCTTCATGATGGCAGGCACGACGTTCCATCCCAGCTTCTTGCGTTCACTGTATATGTCCGCATCACTTCCGCGTGAGAAGTAGATGCGTTCAAATGAACAGCGGCGGTTCTCATCCTCACCGAGGACATCCGTGACAGTCATCTGCCCCGATTTGGTGACAATCAATGCACTGCCGGGAGTGAGTTCACGGACTTCGCGCCGAGGCACATTGAACACAGTCTGAATGACCGGGCGCTCGGAGGCGAGTACCACCACCTCGTCATCGTGATAGTAGAACGCCGGACGGATGCCGTGACGGTCACGGAGGGCAAACATATCGCCCGAACCTGTGGCACCGCAGATGACAAAGCCGCCGTCCCATTGCGGTGCGGTCGCTGAAAGCACTCGCTTCATGTCAAGATTGTCCTCGATTACCCGGCTGAGTTTCTGTCCCTCCATCGACCCGCGGTACTGGCGATAGATACGGTGGTTCTCCTTGTCCAGAGCATCGCCGAGCTGTTCGAGCAGCACGACGGTGTCGCTGTATATGCGGGGATGCTGACCGCACGCCACCACGCTCTCAAACACCTTGTCGACATTAGTCATGTTGAAGTTGCCGCACATCAGCAGATTGCGTGAACGCCAGTTGTTGCGGCGGAGAAAGGGATGGCAGTACGACAGCCCGCTCTTACCTGTGGTCGAATAGCGGAGATGACCCATGTAAATCTCGCCGATAAAGGGGGCGTAACGCTCCACCCATTCCTCGTCGTGTCCGCTGAGGCCTGACTTTTCAATCTTGGTCTTGACCGTCTCGAAAATCTCCTGAATGGCATCCTTGCCCAACGCCCTCTCTCGGAACACATATTCATTGCCCGGGACAGAGTGCATCTTGACCACTCCTATGCCGGCACCCTCCTGCCCGCGGTTGTGCTGCTTCTCCATCAGGAGATAGAGTTTATTTATACCGTAAGCGTATGTCCCATATTTTTTCTTATAGTATTCAAGCGGTTTGAGCAGACGTACCATAGCCACTCCGCACTCGTGTTTTAGAACCTCCATTTTCTACACTTTTTTAATTTACTACTGCTGCAAAGATTGTGTTTTCTCAAAAACAGACCGCTCTCTGTACGCCCGCAGTCAGAATCAGACGGCGGAGCGGACAGAGAGCGGATAAGCTGAACATTTATCGGAACCTGTTTGGTGAATTATCGGATGAAGAGCAGTTCGCGGTATTTGGGGAGAGGCCACATTTCGTTGTCGACCAGAAGTTCGAGCTTATCGATGTGGTAGCGAATCACTTCCAGACAGGGAGCTACATCGTGGGAGTAAGCGAGAGCCTTTTCGCGTTCCGTGGCGATACGGTTGGCCTCCTTGCGGGCATTGACCATCTTGGCGACCTCCTCCTTGATGACGGAGCAGTGACGCATGATTTTCTCAACCGTAACAGCATCCTGCGATGAGAGTTCCTCACCCTTCTCGCCGGGGAAGAGCGTGCGGATCTTGACCATATTGTCAAGGAGTATCGAGAGATAGCGCGTAGCCACAGGGATGATGTGGTTGATGGCGAGGTCGCCAAGCACACGGGCCTCAATCTGGATTTTCTTCGTGTACATCTCCCACTTCACCTCGTTGCGGGCTTCAAGCTCGACATGAGTCATCACACCTGTCTTGCGGAACATCTCGACCGACGATGGACGGAGATAGGCATCGAAGATGAGTGCCGGGTTGGTCTCGCAGTCAAGTCCGCGGCGGGCAGCCTCTTCCTTCCACTCGTCGGAGTAGCCGTTGCCGTCAAAGTGAATGGCCTCCGAGTAAAGAAGGAGAGCCTTGATTTCAGCAAGGAGAGCGTGGTGAAGCTCCTCACCCGCTTCAAGACGTGAATCAACTTTCTGCTTGAAGTCGGCAAGCTGCTCGGCTACGGCGGCATTGAGCGCAATCATTGCCGAAGCGCAGTTGGCACTCGAACCGACGGCACGGAATTCAAAGCGGTTGCCGGTGAAGGCGAAGGGTGATGTGCGGTTACGGTCGGTATTGTCAATCATCAGTTCGGGAATCTGAGCTACGCCGAGGTTCAGCTCCTCCTTCCCTGCGAGGGCGATAAGCTCGTCCTTGTCGGAATTCTTGATTCTGTTGATGATTTCCGAAAGCTGGCTTCCGGCAAAAATCGAGATGATTGCGGGAGGTGCCTCGTTAGCGCCGAGACGGTGGGCGTTGGTAGCCGACATGATGGAGGCTTTCAGGAGAGCGTTGTGACGGTGGACGGCTGCCATGACGTTTGCCACGAAAGTGATGAACTGGAGGTTTTCTTTCGGGGTCTTGCCGGGAGCGAAGAGGAGTGTTCCCGTATCTGTACCGAGACTCCAGTTGTTGTGCTTGCCCGAGCCGTTGATTCCGGCGAAAGGCTTCTCGTGGAGCAGCACGCGGAAATTATGGCGGCGTGCCACCTCGCTCATCAGCGACATGAGGAGCATATTGTGGTCATTGGCNAGGTTGGTCTCCTCNAANATAGGNGCAAGCTCGAACTGGTTGGGAGCNACCTCGTTGTGGCGGGTCTTCGCGGGGATACCGAGTTTGTGAGCCTCGATTTCGAGNTCAAGCATGAAGGCAGCCACACGCGAGGGGATGGCACCGAAATAGTGGTCTTCAAGCTGCTGNTTCTTGGCTGATTCATGTCCCATGAGGGTACGGCCTGTCAGCACAAGGTCGGGACGAGCCGCATAGAGAGCTTCGTCNACGAGGAAATATTCCTGCTCCCANCCGAGATTTGAAATCACATGGTTGACCTTGGGATCGAAATAGCGTGCNACGGCAGTTCCGGCCTTGTCGACGGCTGAAAGTGCGCGGAGAAGCGGAGTCTTGTAGTCAAGCGATTCACCGGTGTAGGAGATGAAAATAGTGGGGATACAGAGGGTGTTGTCCATAAGGAAGGCAGGCGACGAAATNTCCCATGCCGAATAGCCGCGGGCTTCGAATGTGTTGCGGATACCNCCGTTGGGGAAGCTCGAAGCGTCAGGCTCCTGCTGCACGAGCAGCTTGCCGGAAAATTCCTCGACCATNCCACCCTTGCCGTCATGCTCCACGAAACCGTCGTGCTTCTCGGCTGTGGTNTCGGTCAGGGGCTGGAACCAGTGGGTATAGTGACGGGCACCGTTGTCGATTGCCCAGCGTTTCATACCTTCGGCCACACTGTCGGCAACCTTGCGCGAAAGAGGCTCCTTGTTGTCAATGGCATTGATAAGGGCCTTGTAGGTCTCGATAGGAAGATACTCATACATCTTGGCGCGGTTGAACACCTTGCTTGCATAGTACTCCTGAGGGCGTTCCTTGGGGATGTCTACGGGAACTGCCTTACGGTTGGATGCTTCTTCAACAACCTTAAACCTTAAACTTGACATAATGCGTTTGGGGGATTTAAGAAGTTATGTGATAATTGATATTATTTGTAAGAATATGTGAGGATTGGCGCGGTTCAACATCTGCCTGAGAGACGCTCGACGCAACGCCGGGTATTTTCGTGGGTATTGAAAGCAGTGAGACGGAAATAGCCTTCGCCTGCGGGTCCGAAACCGCTTCCGGGAGTGCCGACGATATGATAGCGGTCAAGGAGATAGTCGAAAAATTCCCATGATGTCATTCCGGCAGGGGTTTTNAGCCAGATATAGGGTGAATTGATGCCGCCAACNACCTCGTAGCCCGCCTCCGCAAGTCCGGCACGGAGCATACGGGCGTTTTCGAGATAGTAATCGACNCTTTCCTTCATCTGACGCTGACCTTCGGGAGTGTAGAGCGCTTCGGCGCCGCGCTGCGTGAGATAGCTCGCGCCGTTGAATTTCGTGGTCTGACGGCGACGCCACAGAGGGTTGAGAGCCACTTTATTGCCGTTCTCATCCACTCCGCAGAGCGATTTGGGAACCACCGTGTAGCCNAGGCGGATGCCGGTGAAGCCCGCTGTCTTGGAATAACTGCGGAACTCTATCGCCACCTCAGCAGCCCCCTCTATCTCGTAGATTGAGTGCGGGACATCTTCCTCGCGGATATAGGCTTCGTAGGCAGCATCGAAAAGGAGAAGCGCACCATGTTCGCGGCANTAGTCCACCCAGACTTTAAGCTGGCTGCGCGTNAGTGTNGTCCCGGTCGGATTGTTGGGATAGCAGAGGTAAATGACATCGGGATTATTGACCGGGAGCGACGGCACGAATGAATTTTCAGCCGTNCAGGGAAGATACTCAATCTTGCTCCACCGTCCGTCGGCACCCAGCTCACCCGCGCGCCCTGCCATCACGTTTGTGTCGACATAGACGGGATAGACCGGGTCGGTCACAGCGACGAGGTTGGCCTGCGAGAGAATATCGCCGATGTTTCCGGTGTCGCTCTTGGCACCGTCACTNATGAAGATTTCGTCAGGCTCGATTTCAATACCCCGGCGCTTGTAGTCATACTCANCGATTTTTTCACTCAGNAAGGCATAGCCCTGCTCGGGACCATAGCCATGGAAAGTCTCCCCTTTGGCCTCATCGTCCACTGCCGCATGGAGAGCCTCGACGACTGCCTGACAGAGCGGCCGCGTGACATCGCCGATGCCCATACGGATGATTTCGACTCCGGGATGGGCTTCGGAATATGCCCTGACCCTGCGGGCGACTTCGCTGAACAGATANGAAGCCGGGAGTTTGGTAAAATTATCGTTGATCCTAAACATTTTTTTGCCTTCTGAAAAAAATTGTATGATAATCTGCTTTGTAAATTTTTTCTGTTATTTTTTTTACCTTGGAAACAAAAATAGCAAATCCTTTTCACCTCTGCAAGTCAGAAGTGAAATTTATTGACGTCCGCCTTCGGTGAGGCTCGTCATCGCCGCTCCCCATCAGCGGGGAGGGCATCACCGTTGTCGGTAGTAATTTCCTTCGAATACCTCTGTCGCTCCGCCGGTCATGCGGACATGGCCGTCCTCGCCCCACTCTATCGTCAGGTCACCTCCGCGGAGATGAACCGTCACCGTCCGGNNNGTACGTCCGGTCAGTGCGGCGGCTACGGCGGACGCACAGGCTCCTGTCCCGCAGGCAAGCGTCTCGCCTGTCCCTCTCTCCCACACCCTCATGCGGATTTCGGAAGGAGAGATGACTTCGATGAACTCTATGTTGGCACGGTCAGGCCATATCGGATGACGTTCAAGCTCGGGACCGAGACGGTCAAAATCCACATCTTCGATGCGGTCCACGAAAATCACGCCGTGAGGGTTGCCCATCGAGACAGCAGTCACCCTGACCGGACCGCAGGAGGTCTCGACACTCTCCTCCACCATACGCTCCGATGTGCTGACCGCAGGGACGGCAGAGGCGGTCAGTTCGGGCTGCCCCATGTCGACCGTCACACTCACGACCTCTCCATCGCCGTTCATATTAAGCGATAAAACCTTGATACCCGAAAGGGTTTCAAGGCTTATGGGGTTGCGGTCGGTCAGACCGTGGTCATGGACATATCTGGCGATACAGCGGGAGGCGTTGCCACACATACGGGCTTCCGACCCGTCGTTGTTAAACATCCTCATCCGGAAGTCGGCCACCTCGGAAGGGCAAATCAGCACTATGCCGTCGCCACCGACACCGAAATGGCGATCGCTCATTTCAATGGACAATTCCGGGATGCGGTCAGGCTCGGATTTCATACAGTCAATGTAGATGTAATCGTTGCCTATGCCGTGCATTTTGGTGAACCGAATCACCTCTGCGGCTTTTTTAGCGGATGAGGTCATAGCTTTTCGATTTCCTTGTTACGTTTATTCATCAGAAATCGTTGCAAAGTTAAGCATTTTGCTATAAATACAAGCCTTTTCCGCGCATATTTTTGCAAATGACCCTTAAATTTTGATATTTTAACACCAAGTAAACATCAACTCTCCTGCCCGCCTGCTCACGGTGTCTGCTCACGCATGAGCCGCAGCCACTTGCGGTAGCCCAGCAAAGCGATGACCGTATAGATGGCGTAGAGGCAGCAGTAGAAATTAAGTCCTTTATAATAGTAAAGTGCGCTGCACACAATGTCGACCACGAACCATGCCAGCCACTGCTCTGCATATTTCCGCGCCATCATCCACAGACCGACGATTGAGAGTGCCGTCGTGAAGGCATCGGCGACGGGGACAGTTGAATCGGTGAAGCTGACAAGTATCCACCAGATTCCTGCCCAGAGAATCAGGGTTGCCGCGACGACGACAGCCCAAACTCCAAGTGTGGCATGGGTGATAAGGCGTGGCTTATGCGCGCCGGACGATGTGCCGCGTGTCCATGCGATGAAACCGTAGACAGCTATCACCAGATAATAGATGTTTATGCCGAAATCCGCATAAAGTCCCTTGGAGTAGTAGATCCACATTGAGATGGCCGGCATGATGACGGAGGCAAGCCACACCTTGGGATTGGCATGATACTCCCACCATAAATATAGAAGCCCTACGGTGAAACCCAGTATTTCAAGAATGGAATCGAAGTTCATCGGACGGTTTGTTTGGTTCAGAAGCGGAGTGTGGCGGTAGCCATGACGTGGGTCGGAGCTTGGGCGGCATAACCGGCATAGCGATAGATGACTTTCTCGCCTTCGACCACCGTGTAGCCTGCTCCGGCATAGCCGTTGTTGAAATATTTCTTGTTGAAAAGATTATAAATCGAAAAGCCCAGACGCAGCTCCTTCACGCCATGAAAATTCTTGAGACTGTAACCGAGATGGAGGTCGGAGACGAAATAGGAGTCGAGTTTCGCTTCCTCGCTGCGGGCGTTGTTCATGTACTGCTTCCCGACGTAGCGGCTCTGGAGCGAAAGGTCGGCACCGCGATAGTTGAAATTGAAGGCATTGTTGAAAATCACGTCGGGCGAGAAGGCAATAGGTGTGTCGCCGAGGTCAAAGGAAATAGGGTTGGTCCACTCGTCCTCGTAGATATATTCGACGAAGTTCTTTATGCGGTTGCGCGACAGCGTGAGGTTGAGCGACCAATCAAACCACTTGCACGGACGCAAGGCAGCCTGAAGCTCGACACCCATGCGGTAAGAATCGGGGACATTGACGCTGATTGGATTGCCGGTGTCGGAAAGCTCACCAGTAGCCACAAGCTGATCCTTGTAGAGCATATAGTAGAGGTTGACTCCTGCGGAGAAAATGCGGTGATTGAACGTGTAGCCAAGTTCGAAATCGTTAAGACGCTCAGACTCGGGGCGGTGAGCCGGGTCACCGTCGGTGAAGTTGTCGCGCGTCGGCTCTTTCTGTGCGACAGCCCATGAAGCGAATCCCCTGTGAGGGCCCGAAGTGAAATTGACTCCGAGTTTCGGATTGAAGAAATTCCAGCGGCGGTTCACGTCGAGATTGGCAGGTGCTTCGGTGTTCCAGTCCCAGTTGTCCGACTCACCTTTTATAGTATAATGTATATGGCGGTATTGAAGGTCGGCGAAGGCAGAGAAACGGCTGTCGATTTCATAGTTGGCGCGGAGGAAGACGTTGGAATCGAATTTACGGCCGCGGTTGTCGTAATACTTCTGCAATGGGTCAATCGGACCGACATAGTTGCGCACCCATTTCACCTGTCCGAAGTGATGACCGTCGAAGTCGGTGACCGCACCGCCGAGAATCACGTTCCATCCTCCGCGGATGTAGTTGAGGCTAGCCTGACCGCCATAAAAATCATTCTCGTTGTTTTTAAGGCGTATAAGGTCAGATTTCTTGACAGTATTGCCCTCCGCGTCGACGAAAGGTGTCAGGCCGTATTCGACCAGCGTGCGGTTGGTCTTGTACTGGTCATAGTAGCCGTCATCGCGTGTGTAGTGCAGCGCGGCGTTGAGATGGAGATAGCTGCCGAGACGCTGATGGAGGAGGAGCTGGAAATGGTGCTGTATGTAATTGTCATACTGGTCGGGATAGTAGGCGCGGTTGCCCTCCTTGTCGGTGTACTCACCGCAAGGGTTGTAGCGGCGCCCGAACTCCTCCATCTGTTCCTTCGAGGCATAGTCCCACGCCATATAGGTCCTCTCCTTTCCGCCGAATGCGAGGAGTCTGACCGTAGTGTTGTAGCCCGAATATGCCGCCTGACCGAAGTAGCTCCATAGGGCTGACGAAGCACGGTCGATGTAACCGTCAGAGCCCAGATGACTCATGCGTGCGTCGAAGCTCCAATGGTCGCCGAGGAGTCCCGACCCTACGCGGAGAGTCTGGCGATTGGTGTTGTAGGCTCCGTAAGCCCCTGAAAGTTCTGCGTAGGCATCCTCCGAGGGTGCATCGGTAATCATGTTGACACTCGCACCGAAGGCACCGGCACCGTTGGTCGAGGTTCCCGCGCCGCGCTGAATCTGCACATCGCGCAGCGACGAGGCGAGGTCGGGCATATTGACCCAGTAGACATTATGGCTCTCGGGATTGTTGATTGGAATACCGTTGGCGGTCACGTTGATTCGTGAGCCGTCCGTGCCGCGTATGCGCATCGAGGTGTAGCCCATCCCCCCTCCTGCATCGGAAGTAGTCGTGACCGAAGGGGTCATCTGCAAGAGGTAGGTCATGTCGCGTCCGTCGTTGTTGCGGAGGAGCTCACGTTTGCCGACATTGGTGAAGGCTACGGGAGTCTTGGCAGTGGCTCGGTTGGCCACCACCTCTACCTGTTCAAGCACTAAGTTGAGTGAATCGTCCTCCTCGTGGAGGTCAGGCCCGGCTACAGCTGCGTGTGCGCTGACACTCCCCGTCAGGAGGAGGGCCGGAAGAATGGTTTTCTTCATAATTTTTCTCTACGCCGGTATTACCCGGATCAGGTTCAAAGGGTATATTCTCAGACTGCGTCGCACCGCTGTCCCGCCGTCAATGGCAGGAGTGCGGAGTTGGGCAGACACCCCTAAAATCTTAGATATATATTTCGATGTTCTCTTGAAATCAGTATAGATTTTGCCTGCGGACGGACATTCGGCCAGCGCAAGCGCAGACCCTCCATCCATGTCCGATTTCAGCGGGTCAGGTGACCCAATCCCTCTCTCGGCTGATTTCGCCGCAAAGGTAGCAATTTAGCCCGGATTTTTGAGTGGCGGAGTGGATTTTTTGCGTAATTTTGCGCTATGTATGTAAATTAACCCAATTTTTTCGACCATGACCGACGACGAAGCTCTCAGCCAACTATATTTTAAAGACACGGCCTTCCACAATCTGATGCAGAAGCGTATTTTCAACGTCCTGCTCATTGCATCGGCCTACGATGCCTTCATGATGGAGGAGGATGGCCGCGTGGAGGAACAGCTCTATTTCGAGTACACTTCGCTCAACCTTTCATCGCCTCCCCGTGTGACCCGCGCACTCAACTCGACCGAGGGTCTGGAAATCATGAAGACAAAGAGTTTCGACCTTGTCATCATGATGCCCGGCAACGATGTCAGCGAGACTTTCACCGGTGCNCGCCGCATCCGTGAGCAGTATCCCGATATGCCGATAATCGTGCTGACCCCATTCTCCAAGGAGGTCTCGCGCCGACTCTCAAAGGAAGATTTCTCNGGNATAGACTATGTGTTCTCATGGCTCGGCAATGTCGACCTTCTCCTTGCCATCATCAAGCTGCTTGAAGACAAGATGAACGCCGACAATGACATCAACGGCGTAGGCGTGCAGATGATTCTCCTCGTCGAGGACTCCGTCAGGTTCTACTCCTCCGTGCTGCCGATTGTCTACAAATTCATCCTCAAACAGTCGCGCGAATTCTCGACCGAGGCACTCAACGAACATGAACAGATGCTCCGTATGCGCGGCCGTCCAAAAGTGATGCTTGCCCGCGACTACGAGGAGGCGCTCCGTCTNTACGACCGTTACAGCGACCATATCCTCGGCGTAATCAGCGACGTTTCCTTCATGCGCGAGGGGAAGAAAGACCCCAAGGCGGGCATACGCCTCGCACGCGAACTGCGTGAACGCGACCCCTATCTCCCCCTGATCATCGAAAGCTCCGAGAACGAGAACGCCCATGATGTCATCGAACTCGGCGGCACCTTCATCGACAAGAATTCCAAGAAATTNCCCGTCGACCTCGGCAAGGCGATTATCAATAACTTCGGCTTCGGNGACTTCGTNATCCGCAACCCCGAAAGCGGCGAGGAGATTTTCCGCATAAAGTCGCTCAAAGACCTCCAGAAAAACATCTTCGACATCCCGGCCGAAGCGCTCTACTGGCACGCGTCGTTCAACGACATCTCNCGCTGGCTCTACTCACGCGCNATGTTCCCAATCGCCGAGGTCATCAAACATCACCGCTTCCGNGACCTCAAAGANGCTCCGCAGGTGCGACAACTTTTCTTTGACCTCATCGTCAAGTACCGCAAGATGAAAAACCGCGGCGTGGTGGCNATCTTCCGCAAGGACCGCTTCGACCACTATTCCAACTTCGCCCGAATCGGCCAAGGGTCGCTCGGAGGNAAGGGACGCGGCCTCGCTTTCATCGATTCAATCATCAAGAAGAATCCCGTCTGCGACAATTTCGACGGCATATCCATCACAATCCCCCGCACGGTGGTCCTCTGTACNGACATCTTCGACGAGTTCATGGAGACCAACCGCCTCTACCCCATCGCCCTGAGTGATGCCCCCGACGAGGAGATACTCGAGCATTTCCTCCGTGGGAAGCTCCCCCGCCGCATCAAGGACGACCTTCTCGCGCTTTTCGAGGTGGTCGACACTCCGATTGCCGTCCGCAGTTCAAGTCTCCTCGAGGACTCCCACTATCAGCCTTTCGCCGGAATATACTCGACCTACATGGTCCCCAAAATCTCCGACCCGGAGCAGATGTTGAAACTGGTCACCAACGCCATCAAGGGTGTCTACGCCTCGGTGTTCTATGCCGATTCGAANGCCTACATGACAGCNACCTCCAATGTCATCGATCAGGAGAAGATGGCGGTGATACTTCAGGAAGTCGTGGGTCGTGAGGTNGAGGGCTACTATTTCCCCTCTTTCTCCGGAGTCGGTCGCTCGCTCAACTACTATCCCCTNAACGACGAGAAACCTGAGGACGGAGTGGCGGAAGTGGCGGTAGGTCTCGGTAAATATATAGTCGACGGCGGTCTTGCCCTGCGTTTCTCTCCGCGCCACCCCGACAACGTNCTTCAGACCTCCGAGCTTTCCCTTGCCCTGCGCGACACCCAGACCCGTATGTATGCCCTCGACATGAAGGGTGACACCCGCGAGACCACCATCTCAGGTCAGAAAATAACCAAGCCTGCCCCCTCGATGGCAACCCTCAAAGTGGACGACGGCTATAATGTCGCCAAGCTCCGCGTTCAGGACGTAGCCGAGAAGGGTGCGCTTAAATATATGGTGTCGACCTACGATTTCCGCGACAACGTCATCCGCGACAACGATTTCGGNGAAGGACGCCGTGTCGTGACCTTCAACAATATCCTCAAACACAAGGCTTATCCACTCGCCGAGGCGGTCGACTTCATGCTGACCACCGGACAGGAGGCNATGCAGCGTCCCGTCGAGATTGAGTTTGCGGGCATGATAGGTCCCGANCCCAAGATGATAGGCCCCGGGGAGAAGAATAAAGGTCGCCTCTACTGGTTGCAGATTCGCCCGATTGTCGACCGCAAGGAGACAGTCGACGAGGCAGTGATGTCGACACCCGACGACCGTCTGCTGCTCAAATCAGGCACCGCGCTCGGCCACGGCAACATCGAGGGTGTCAACACCGTGGTCTACGTCCGNCCCGAAAAGTTCTCGTCGTCCAACAATTCGCTCATCGCCCGCGAAATTGAAAAAATCAACCGTGGCTTCCTCGACCGCGAGGAGCGCTATGTGCTGATTGGTCCGGGACGCTGGGGNTCGTCCGACACGTCGCTCGGCATCCCCGTGAAGTGGCCTGCTATTTCGGCTGCGCGCCTGATTGTGGAGTCATCACTCCCNAACTACCGCATCGAGCCGAGTCAGGGTACACACTTCTTNCAGAACCTGACCTCATTCGGCGTAGCTTACTTCACCATCGACACCAATACCCACCGCAAGGCGGGTGACCCGGTGACCGACCTCTATGATGTCGGGTTCCTNAATGCGCAACCTGCCGTCTACGAAAGCGACTTTGTCCGCATCGTCACCTTCCCCTCNCCCCTCGTCATCGGTGTGAATGGACTGAAAGGTACGGGAGTCGTCGTAAAACCGTCAGTTTAATCCATATAGNACNGAATACCTGACGGTTGCAGGNACGCNCCGTGGCGCGTATGCCCGATAAAATACATCANCAGCGATACATAAATCGTACCGGCATTAAAAAAACTCGGGGTGGATTTTAAAACAATCCATCCCGANTTTAATTTTATAGGCTGAAATACCGCAAGTTTATAATGNGGGTAAATACCGNAATGTTACAATCGGTTGAAATAAAGCAATGTTACATGGTCATACGGCATACGCGCCACGGCGCGTCCCTACATACGCAATATANAATTTAGCAAATTGCATTAAAATATNTAGCCGAATCCCATGTTGAGGTAGATNGGATACATATTGAAGGATACGGTCTTGAAGGATTTCTGGAAGATGTCGTTGAGACCCCATGTCAGATTGGCATTGACCGAGAAGCGGTTGAAAACTCGGCAGGAACCGCCACACTGGACACCCCACTGGAATTTACGCAGATTCTCGCCGAAGTCATAGGTAGCCCGCGCATCGCCTTCAAACGACACCTTNTTGCCCGTCGGATCACCCTCGCGCAGATAGCCGTCGGATACATAGCCGTCGAACTCATTGCTGAAAGCGTAGGCGAGATAAGGGCCGAGGTTGACTTTCCAACGGTCGTTGATGCGGTAGACGGCGGTGATGGGGATGGCGAGCTGCTGAGTGTGGTATTTGGTGCGCACATCGCCCGTCCACTTGCCGCTGAGTTTCTTTCCGTCCTGAATGATTTCCATACCGTAGTTCTTGACGGTAGCGCCGGTCTCCATACCCTTGGTCTCGAATCGGAAACCGGCAGCTATGCCCCACTTCCCCTCGGTAGGAANCCACTTGGTGACGATAGNCCCGATGTGGAGGTTGAGATGGGGACTGTAAGAGTTTATCTTGCGTATCTCCGCCGGTAGAGGGAGCGGCGAAGCACCACCTATATTTATACCGGCATTAAGCTCGTATTCCAGTCCGAGCTTCGCTGACTTCTCNATGCCGCCGGGACGGTCGGTCTGTGCGGAGACAGAGAGNACGGTAAACGNAGCAANAAGCCCGATGNAAAAATTCCTGATATTCATGGTCGTCTATGTATATAATCTATGGTATAAGTATATTGCAGGTNNGCCGGGCATTTACTGGCANGTGATTTCCAGTTCGTCGACATAGAGCGTGCTGCCTACGGCACCTGAGAAATAGTCGCCGTCGATGCTCGAAGTCATCACGACAGCGATGTTGTAGATTCCGTTATCGAGCTTGTCGGGGTCGATGGTCTTACCCTCGCGGAACACGAATGGGAGCTGGAAGGACACCCANCCGTCGGTGCNCCGACGCTGCTCCTCGGTGAGGCGTGCCACGGCGATGATGTTGGGATTGTNGTCGGCAAGCACATTTGAGCCGTCGAGCCATTCCATACCGGNGGTGGATTCATAGAAGACGGCATAGATGTTGCACTCGTCGACTTTCCCTCCGACGGTCTCGAGCTGTCCACTGTCGTTCNTCTTCTGGTAGACATCGCCGGGCGTGTACTTGTAGAAACCGCTGAAATAGCGCGGGACACTGTAAAACGGTATGCCGAACTGCGTGGCTTTCAGAGGAGTGGCGACAGCGATGGTCACATTGAACTTGCCCATGAACAGATTGCCNGCAGCAAGCGGCTTCTTGACCATAGCACCCCACGGACCGGTGGAACGCGTCACAAGCTCGACACACTTACCGATGTAGCCCTCCTTCGCCTGAAAGGTCGGATAGGACTCGGGACCGGCGGTGCCGTTGGTCATGGCAAAGCCGGGATTGCCGCTTGCCCAGAACATGGTGTCGCGCTGATGGGTCTGGTCGTTGATGCTGACATCGAAAAATTCATCGTAGCTTCCCCCCTGCGACGTGCGGACNANGCGGACATCCTCGAAGGAATATTTGAGGTTGATGGCAGAGTTGCGCTGGACGGTGACGGTATAGGTCTTGGACCANTCGCCGTCCTCGGAGGTGACGACGTAGGTCTGCGGTTCGGTGAAATCGCGCACGGTGCCNCTCGGNGGGNCGATGGTCGCACCCGGGGTCAGTTCAAACTCGGGGGCAAGTTCGGTGACGTTGACNTGGTTTTTCACGATGAGCGTCACGCGGTCGTTCTCGATGATGGGGGTACGGTTGAGGACATCGTCGGGAAGAATGACAGCGACAATGTCACACTCGGCGTTGAGAGGCTCCTTCTTGATACATGACACGGCGGCCATGACGAGGATGCAGAGGACAAGAAACCTGTTGATTGCTTTCATAAACTTTCATTAGTTGAAACTGTGAGCGTAAAATCCACGGGCTGAAAGGTATCGCTCCCGTAAGTCTACCCGGAATTTCACCCTGCAAATTTACGAAAAAACACAAACCGAATTGGCAAAACCGACACTTTTATAGAACATTTGGAGCAAAATTCAGCCAAATTTAGGTAAAATTGTAAATATTCTCTACCTTTGCACAGTAAATTATAAAGAATGGTACTTAGCCACGACAATTCAGCTATCCACACATCTCCTCAGGGAGAGATGTCTGAAATAATTTGACTATCTATGTTCTGACAACTCCACAATCACATTATAATCATTAGTTTATGAAAGTATTCTACAAGACTTTATTCGGCGCAATGCTGATTAGTCCGCTTGCTGGCAACGTGTATGCACAGCAGCCCGCCAATCCCGGCTTCGAGGAAGCATGGACNGACTGNATCCCTTGGACNTTCTATNNGAANGANGNGNACTTCGGACAACNCTCNNANTNNGTNNCNGGCATNAANCCNACNGGNTGGTGNATNTCAAACGTCAGCGGTATGGTCTNNCTATTATCAAGGTGACGAGGAAAATNCTGGNGGTCCCAACGGACTNGGGGCAACNNTAGTCGGCGACTCCGTCGANGGNTANAATTCNNAGNATGCCGNCAAGCTCGTCAANACNCCCAANCCNTTCATGGNTGNGCAGATNGTCCCCGCTTATCTGACACTCGGCANAAGCTGGTCGACCGCCAATCCGACAATGGACTTTTCAGAGGGCTTCAAGATTCTCATCAACAACAGCGACGGCGGTTCATTCGGCGGTGTTCAGTTCAACGAGCGTCCCACCGGAATTGAGTTCATGTATAAGCGTAGCCGTGGCGAGGACAAACCTGCCGAGAAGTCGACCGTAGTCGCATATCTCTGGAAGGGACACTGGACTCAGAAGGATGTACCCGCAATCATCTACATGGCAGGCGAACCCTACAAGACCGATATGATCGACCGCGACCGCTGCGTCCTCGGCATGAGCATGGAAGGATGTCAGGGTGGGGAGGTCACAAAGACCGACGACGCTGAACTCATCGCCGTCATCAATGCCGAAATCACCGAAGATGCTTCGGAATGGACCAAGTTCTCGGCTACTTTCGACTATAAGTCGGATGCAACCCCCGAAATGATCAACATCATCATCGCTGCCGGCGACTACTTCGGCGGTGCTGACGTGGTCGGCAAGGACAACACCATCATCGTCGACGACGTGAAGCTCACCTACGGCTCGGCTTCGGCTGTCTCCTATCCCGGCTACCTCAACGTAGAGATGGCAGGTCAGAAAATCGCCGAGAATCAGCCCTCGACCATCGAAATCACCTCTACCGGCGACAATACCTGCACCTTCCTCCTTCCCAACCTCGTCCTCAGCATAGGTGGCAGCGATATGCCCCTCGGCGACATCGTGGTTGAGAACGTCAGCGTCACCGACGAGGCCGGTGTCAGCACCTACGCAGGCGAAGTCAAGAATATGCAGCTCCTCGGCGGTGCAATCGTGGCCGACGTGAAGGTCAACGGTACAATCTCCGGCGGTAAGGTCAACATGGTCATCGATGTGCTCTGGGGCGACACTCCCATCAACGTCACCTTCACTTCGGAGACTTCCGCCATCAGCTCAATCAATGCCGACAACGATGCTCCCGTTGAATATTTCAACCTCCAAGGCATCCGCGTGAACGCCGACTCCATGGCTCCCGGCATCTATGTGAAGCGTCAGGGCAACTCTGTCAGCAAGGTTCTCGTGAAGTAAATCCCGATAAAATCCAACAAGGCCATCCTTACGGCCTTTCCACCAGACGCGGCGTGGAAGCGACATCGTTATGTGTGTGTCGCCCACGCCGTTTTTTTGTATATGCTCGGCTTCCCGGAGGCAGGAGCTGCACTAACGAAAAAAATCCAGACCACTTCTCCCGAGGCGATCTGGATTAAGCGTTGTAAACACTTAGCATAAATAACGAATAATCTTTACCTTTAAAAATGCGTGATTATCACAATCCAAAAACTGATTAAAATTTTACACACCGCAAAGTTATAGCATCACGAGAGGAATTGAGGGTATCATATCGTATATTATAAATCCAATATCAAAATAAAAATCAACAATAATCAATAAATTAACGAGTTGCAAATTTGGAGCTTTGTGGCAAATATAAACAAATCTCTAAGCCTAAAACGGGCCCACAGAAATGCAGATATAACATTTGACCACCATCGTCACAATGTCTACCACGGCTTCTTAAACACATCGGAAGATATGGAGGGAGTATATATCTGACCCGGTGACGTGACGGATGCAGAAGGACTACGATACGCGCCGATACTGACCGCATAAAAAAGAGCCGTCTTCCTCACGAGGACTGCTCTCAACAGAATCTAACGTAATTTAAATAGTTCTTCTAAATCTAACGAAAAACAAATCTTTAATACCTATTACATCTAAATCTTACCTATTAAATTTATAATCTCTTTACTGGAAAATAGCTTGGTCATTGATTTTGTATGGCAAAGATATATGCTTTTCAGAGCCGACGCAATAGCTTGACGGTACGATATAAGCCAATATAAACAGCCCTAAAACGCATCTCTACTGATAATCAACATTTTACCAACACTAAATCTCAATAAAATATAAACGGTCTCAAACAATTAATCTATGGCACCTATCTTCATCACGTCGGCGTCGAATGTCTCTCGCGCGATGGCTTTGTTGCGCAGTTTATTGCGGTAGGTATAGATTGTGTTGAGGGTCACGCCGAGGAAACGCGCCACCTGAGCGGAGTCGTCAATACCGAGGCGGCTGAACGCAAGCACTCGCAGTTCGGTCGTCAGCACATTGGGCGCGGAGGTAACAATCTGCTTGTCGGGGAGGAGAAGCCGGTTCACGTCGTCGATGAACGTGGGATAGATTCCAAGAAAGGCATCGTCGAAAATATCGTCGAACTTCTTGCGCTGATCCTCCATTATTTTGCCGCTCTTTATCATTTCAAGCAGGTCGTCGGTCTGCCCGGCGGTAATCTTGCGCTTGGAGACACGGTTGAAATCTTCGAGCGACTCCATGTAGCTCGACGACAGGTTCATGAACTCGGAGATATATGCCTCCTTCGTGAGATTGGCATCGGCAAGCTGCTGCCGGGTAGCTTCCAGCTCCCGCGTGCGGTTCTTTTTGACCTGATAGA
This sequence comes from Bacteroides sp., assembly GCA_014802345.1. Taxonomy (GTDB): domain Bacteria; phylum Bacteroidota; class Bacteroidia; order Bacteroidales; family Muribaculaceae; genus Duncaniella. The sequence continues at coordinate 33,709 of JAAVCM010000002.1, read as the reverse complement.
GCCTGAAAAGCAGCATCACACCCGCGAGCAGGCTCACTATCAGCCCTACGAGCATGAAGAACGTGTGCCGCTGGCTGTCATGCAGCTTCTGCGCCACAGGCATGAGGGCTTCCGAAATCATCAGGCAGTTGGTCTTCGCCCCACCCGCCAGTGCTTCCTCAAGCGAGACGGAAAGATAGTTATGTGCGCGGGCAATGTCACCCTCGCCGTGAAGCGCGGAGCCGAGACGGATGAGGGCAGTCCCCTGACGGTCGCCGTCCCTGAGGTCGTCGATGGCAGCGAGAGCGAGATAGCGGATGGCATCGTCGTTCCTGCCGATAATAAGGTAGCGGCCGCCGAGCGAGGTCATATACATGGAATAACGGTCATGGCTCGTCGGGACATCGGAGGCTATGTCGTGGAGAGTGGCAAGAAACATCGCGTCGTTGCCACGGGCATAGGAGATGAGGCTCTGGTTGAATCTGGCTTCGTAGGACTCGGAAGGGAGCTGGGTCTGAAGTTTGTAGGCAAATCCGAGACCGGGGGTCATGTAGTTGTCATGCAGCCCCGTATGCTCGAACACCTCGGCAAGCATATAGTAAAGGTCGCGGCACACCTCAAAGTAGAGGGCATTGTTCTCGGGATAGATTCCGTGACGCCCGATCTGACCTATGTCACGGATGGCATCCGGCGCAGAGCCGAATTTGCCCATCTCCGTCACTCGGAGGATTTTGAAACGCTGTGCGCTCACCGAGTCGCCGATGGCGGTGGCGACGTCATATCCGCGCGAGAAAACCGAGATAGCCGAGTCAGCGTTCAGCCCTCCCATCAGGTCGCCGAGCGCGAAATAGTGACCGACAGCCAACGAATCGAGCGCAATCAGAGCCTTGACCGAATCAACCTTCGCGTTGCGGCGGCCGATATAGTCGTCCCGACGGGCTATCTCCGTGTCGAGCAATTCGAGAAGTTCACGGTTGGATGTCGGGAAATCGTCGGATGTCTCCGCGACCGCCGGCAGCGCCGAGAGGATTATGATAAGTCCGGTTATAAAGCTTTTCATGTCGAGCCAGTAGAGTGTTTCATGGTATGAATCGGTCAGGATAAACAATCATATACAGTCGGAGAAACTGCATCTCCGGCCTGACAAAAATTTCCTGCCGCTCCAACCAAAGATTGTGATTTATGTAGAGAGTGAGAAGAATCGGGAGGGCTTGAAGTTGTAAAAACTACACTACAAAATTAGCACAAAAAAAGTCCCCGCCAATAGCAGGGACGTAAAAAATGTCGTCGTGTAGCCCTCTTGGAGACATAGAAGGCTTATTCTTAGCGTTTTGTGACAAGAAGGCGACAAATCAGCGGAGCCGGTTGTAGGAATTGAGGAGCTTGATGTCGCGCTTGATTGCACCGAGTGCGAGAATCTCGAACACCACTGCGACGGGCAGAAGGATGTCCCAGACTGAGAAGCGTGCATCAAGACTCTCGGCACCCGCCTCCTTGAAAAGTATGAAGCACACCACGGCGATGCTGCACAGGGTCAGCAGCAGCGAGATGGTCAGCACCGAGCGCTGCAAGGGCATATTACGGAAGAAGAAGATGTCGCACAGCAGCAGAAGCGCGGTGACGGCGACAGGAATCATCAGGCCGTACTCGGTCAGCGTGTAGAGCTTTTCGGCAAACACCGGCTGGGCGGAAATGTCGTGGACTTCCCCGTAGGGGACAAAAAGGAAAACAGCCATCGCAATCATGGCGAGGAAAATGTAGACTGTCTGGATGCGTTGGATTTGCATAACTTATAGATTTTAGAATTGATGAATCACTTGGAGGATATACGGGGTTGAAAACTGATAATTCTTGCCAAAAGTACTAAAATTTCAACAACCATCCACACGTTTAGTTGGTTATTTATATTAATTTTGTAAGAAAATCACCCAAAGAGCAGCAAACTATGGAGAAAAGACCCCTCATACTCATCACCAATGATGACGGAATCGGTTCGAAAGGAATCATCCACCTCGCGCGGATAGCGGCTACGCTCGGCGACGTGGTCGTCGTGGCTCCCGACGCAGCCCAGTCGGGCAAATCGTCGGCCATAACCGCCAACACTCCTTTATATGTAAACGCCCACTCCCCTATCGCAGACAATATCCGTATGTTCAGCACATCCGGCACACCTGTCGACTGCGTGAAGCTCGCCATGTTCGCTGTCCTCGACCGCCGACCCGACCTTCTGCTCTCGGGCATAAACCATGGCTCCAACGCCGGGGTCAACAACATCTATTCAGGGACTATGGGAGCCGCGATGGAAGGATGCACAATCGGCATACCATCGATTGGCTACTCGCTCCTGAGCCATGCTTCCGACGCTGATTTCAGCCCGCTCACACCGTTCATAGCCGACATCACCGCCCGCGTCCTCAGCGAGGGACTCCCGGAAGGAATCTGCCTAAACGTCAATTTCCCCGACGGCTGCACGCCGCTCGGCATGAAGGTGGTCCGTGCCGCCAGAAGTCACTGGACGGAGGAATATGCCACCTACGCGACACCTCACGGCGACTCTTTCTACTGGCTGACGGGCAAACTCCACAACGACGAGCCTGACAATCCCGAGACCGATGAATACTGGCTCAAACGTCAGTACGGTACGATAGTCCCCATCCGTCCCGACCAAAGCGCAACTGACGCGCTCGGAGCCGTGAGCAGCATAGTCTCAAAATCTCAGTCCTGAACGAACCGCAGTCCCGGTCCCGGTCTCAAAGTCGCAGAGTCTCACTTTCCCGGATTCTGCCTGATTTCCGAAAATTTCCTGTGGCCACGGGCGAAATATTCAGTCAGGATGTTCACCCGACCCGCAAGCATATCGCTCTTTGCGTCGCAACCGGCGTAGTGCTTCCTCATTCGCGCGAAATCACGGTGGGCTTTCAGCACGGCGTTGCCATTGCTGAAATCAAGTCCTGCCATGAATTTCAGCCACGCAAGCGTGTCGAGCATCCTGCGCCATATCAGTTTCCGTCCACGCTTCCGGCGCGGAAGATTCTTGTAGAGCATCAGCAGATTGTTGCGGAAATTAAGATAGGTCTTTCGCGGATTCGATGCCGGCAGACTTCCGCCCCCGAGGTGGTAGACATGACTGTCAGGGACAGCCCACACCTCACGCCCGGCAAGCCGCATACGCCAGCATAGGTCTATCTCCTCCATGTGGGCGAAAAATTCCTTGTCAAGCCCACCGAGCCAGAGATACAGGGCATTGTCCACCATCAGTGCCGCGCCTGACGCCCAGTCGACCTGCATTGGGGTGTCATACTGTCCGCAATCCTTCTCAACGGTGTCGAACACGCGCCCGCGGCAGTAGGGATAGCCGTTGCGGTCAAGGAAACCACCCATCGCGCCGGCATACTCGAACTCATCGGGTTTGGTGAGCGACAGCAGTTTGGGCTGCACAGCTCCCGCACCGGGGTGCGACTCCATGAAGCGGTGGAGCGGCGTAAGCCAGTCGTCGTCAACCTTCACGTCGGAATTGAGCAGGACGGTGTACCTATAAGCCTTGCTGACCTCGGCGATGGCAAGATTGTAGCCCTCGGCAAAACCGTGGTTCTCTGAAAAGCGTATGGTCTTCACCTGAGGGAAATCCCTGTCAAGCACGGCAAGCGACTCGTCGGTCGAACCATTGTCCGCCACTATTACGTCGGCAATCTCTCCGGGAGTATGCTTCACGACCGAAGGGAGATACTCTTTGAGAAACCTCGCGCCGTTCCAGTTAAGAATGACGACGGCCACACGATTGTTGCGGCGCACTGCGCTCTCTCCGCCGTTCATTCAGCCACCTCCCCTTCCGATTCCTCCCCTTCGGGGTGCATCTCCGTGAGGCGTATGCCGCAGATAGTGTTGGCAAGCTCAGGACGCGGAGCTATGTTGACACGGAGATAGTTGTCAGTAAACCCTGCCATCGTGCCGTCAGGACGCGTATGCTCGACCAGCACCGGACGGACAGTCCCGACGAACCGCTCCGTAAACTCTTTCAGCTTCCGCTCGGATATGGCAAGCATGATGCGGGTGCGGCGATGCTTCTCCTCAGGGCTAACCTCGTGGTCGATTTCAAGGGCGCGTGTGCCGGGACGCTCACTGTAAGTGAAGACGTGAAGGCGCGAAATAGGCAGGGACTCGACAAAGGCACGCGACTCCTCAAAGAGTTCCGCGGTCTCGCCCCTCGCCCCCACTATCAGGTCCACGCCGATGAAGGCATCAGGCATGACGCGGCGGATATGCTCCACCTTGCCCCGGAACAGAGCTGTGTCGTAGCGTCGGCGCATCAGGCGCAACACCTCGTCGCTTCCGCATTGGAGCGGGATATGGAAATGGGGCATGAACCTCCGCGACGACGCGACAAACTCTATCAGCTCGTCGGTCAGCAGGTTTGGCTCGATGGATGATATACGGTAGCGGTCTATGCCCTCGACCTCGTCCAGACGGCGGCAGAGGTCAATGAACTTTTCGTCAGTCCCCTTGCCGAAATCGCCGATGTTGACCCCGGTGATGACAATCTCCCTGCCCCCTTCGGCAGCGACCTCACGGGCTTGCGCGACGATGTCGTCGATGCTCCCCGAGCGGCTGCGTCCGCGTGCCATCGGGATAGTGCAGTAGGAACAGTAGTAGTCACATCCGTCCTGAACTTTCAGGAAATAGCGTGTGCGGTCGCCGCGAGAGCATGAGGGCGAAAACTTCCTTATCTCCTTGGTCGGGGTGACGAAAGTTGAATCCGCGTCGTCGCCCTCGGTCAGCACACGGTCAAGATAGTCGGCAAGCTCGAGCTTGCGGTCGGTACCCGCAACGATGACAACTCCCGGCAGACCCTTCACCTCCTCGGGCTTCAGCTGGGCATAGCAGCCGGTGACGATGATGCGCGCCTCGGGATAGCGGCGTGAGAAGGAACGGATGGCCTGACGGCATTTCTTGTCGGCTATCTCGGTCACGCTGCAACTGTTGACAACAATGTAGTCGGGGACATCACCCTCATGGACGCGCTGAATACCACGCGAGGCAAACAGCCGCGCCACTGTCGAGGTCTCGGCAAAGTTCAACTTGCAGCCGAATGTGTGGAAGAGGGCTGTCTTGCTGCCAAAGGTATTCTTGTCAATCAATCTCGGTGGGTGTTAGAGTGAGGATGTTTAATTACTGGATATTCTCCTGAATGATGGGGAGCGGACGCTTGAACACCTCTTTAAATGAAATGAGGGTCTCCGTGCGGCCTATCCCGAGACGGAGTTTCTTGTGGATGACTTCAAGGAGATGGGCATTGTTGTGGGCGAAAATCTTGGCGAGAATGTCGTAGCTGCCCGTGGTGAAATGACAGTCGACCACTTCGGGGATTTCCCTCAGACGCTCGACGACCTCGTCGAACTTGGTCGGGTCATTGAGGATAAAACCGATATAGGCACAGGTCTCATAGCCAACCGAGGGGGGATCGATGATGGTTTCAAACCCCCGGATGATACCCGAGGCGGTGAGTTTCTGAATCCGCTGATGTATAGCGGCACCCGAGACATTGGTTTCGCGTGCTATTTCCAAAAAGGGCTTACGCGCGTTGCTGGAGAGCATCTCAAGAATCTTGAAATCAAGCGTGTCGAAGTGTTGTCGTGACATCTGTGCAATAGATTTTGAAGCCGCCGCGAGGCGGAGGGTTGTTGTTTTGCGGTGCAAAATTACACAAAAATTTACAATTGCCCGCCAAACCGTTTTGTTAAAATTGCTGTCAGAAGCCCTCCCGCACACCCTACGGATGCCACCATCAGGCCTCTCCACACCATCCAAATCCCTATCCCGGGGGCATTTCACAATAATTAAGTGTCATTAACCCGCCATGCAGGTTGTCTATATTAGGATTATATTATATCTTTGCAAAGATTTTCCAGCTTCTGCCGGCATAGCGTCACCGATTGACTGCAAGGTGAGCCGGACAATATTCTTTGATCTTTTAAGGTGCAAATTTGAGATATTCTCACATCTACATAATTATCACAGTGCTGCTCTGCGCCCTTTCGGTAGGAGCCTTTCCGCGTCAGGTCGACCCTGAGACCCTCGCCGCACCCGCCGACCCGGGGCTGCAATACGGTGTTGTCGACACCCTCGCCGCACCCGACCGCGACGTCATGCAGCCCGAAAGCGTCAACACTGATTCCGTCAATGCCGACTCGGTCCGCGCCGCTGCCGACTCGGTCGCCTCAATCATCACCCGCCACACCTACACCGCCGACACCACGCGCCGCCAGCGCCTGAGCCGCACACGCCTCGCCCCTCCCGAAAAGCCGTCGCGCATCGTGCGCACCAAGGTCGACCTTGACAACAGCGTCGATTTCTCGGCAAAGGACTCACTCGTGCTTTTAGGACGCAACACCGCTTATATGTACGGCACGTCGCAGGTCGAATATGGCGACCTCAAGCTCGACGCACACGAAATCATGATGGACCTCGACAACTCCAACGTCATCGCCGTCGGGGGTATCGACTCCATCGGCGACAGCTTCGGCGACCCCGTCTTCGAGGACAACGGCCAGAGCTACGAGGCCGACACCATGCGCTACAACTTCAAGAGTCAGCGTGGCTTCATCACCAACCTCAAGACCCAGCAGGGTGAGGGCTACCTCGTCGGTGGACAAGCAAAGAAGCTGGACGACAACACATTCTTCGTCAACGGTGCCTGCTACACCACCTGCGACAACCACGACCATCCCCACTTCGGATTGATGATGACCAAGGCAAAGGTACACCCCGGCAAGGATGTCGTCTCCGGTCCCGCCTACATGGTGCTTGCCGGTCTCCCGCTCCCGCTTGCCGTCCCCTTCGGCTACTTCCCATTCTCCGAGAAATACTCGTCGGGCATCATCTTCCCGACCTTCGGTGACGACTACAACCGTGGCTACTACCTCAGCAACGGCGGCTACTACTTCGCAATCAGCCCCTACGTCGACCTCGCGCTGACAGGCGAAATCTACACCCTCGGCTCGTGGGGAGTCCGCGCACAGTCGCGCTACGTCAAACGCTACAAGTTCTCGGGCAACTTCAACATATCCTTCCTTCAGACCGTCACCGGCGACAAGGGTATGCCCGACTACTCGAAGGCCACCAACTTCCAGGTCCTGTGGAGCCACAGTCAGGACTCCAAGGCCAACCCCAACATGAGCCTGTCGGCAAGCGTCAACTTCGCCACCAGCGGCTACACCCGCAACGACCTCAATTCCTACTACTCGTCAGACTTCACCCAGAACACGACGAGCAGCACCGTCAACATGACCTACCGTTTCCCCAACTCGAAATGGTCGCTCTCCTCGACCGCCAACATCTCGCAGCGCACTCAGGACTCAACGCTTGCCGTCTCGTTCCCCAACTTCACCCTCACGATGTCGCAGCTCTACCCCTTCAAGCGCAAGCGCGCCGTCGGTGAAGAAAAATGGTACGAGAAAATCAAGCTCTCCTACTCGGGTCAGTTCAACAACTCGCTCACATCAAAGCAGGACGAGTTTTTCAAAAAGAGCCTCATCAAGGACTGGCGCAACGGTATGCGCCACAGCATCCCCATCAGCGCGACGTTCAACCTCTTCAAGTACATCAACCTCACCCCCTCGGTCAGCCTGACCGACCGTATGTACACCACCAAAGTGCGCCGCCAGTGGGACCCCAACGCCTCCGCCGAGGTGCTGGATACGACTTACAGCTTCTACAACGTCTGGGATTTCAACGCCTCCGTAGCCCTCGACACCAAAATCTACGGCTTCTTCCAGCCCCTCCCCTTCCTCGGCGACAAGGTGAAGATGATACGCCACGTCCTCACCCCGACCATCTCCTTCTCCGGCGCGCCTGACTTCGCTTCCCCCTTCTTCGGCTACTATGGCAGCTACGAGTACCCCGACGCGCAGGGACAGATGCATACCCGCACCTACTCCTACTTCCCCAACTCGCTTTTCGGCGTCCCGGGTCAGGGAAAGACCGGCGCACTGAGCCTGTCGCTTGCCAACAATCTTGAAATGAAGGTGCGCTCCGACAACGATTCCATCGGCGAGAAAAAAGTGTCGCTCATCGAGAACCTGACTCTCTCGCAGAGCTACAATTTCGCCGCCGACTCAATGCGGTGGTCCAACCTCAACACATCCATCATGCTCCGTCTGGTCAAGAACTTCAACCTCAACCTCTCGGCGACATGGGATGTCTACACCTACGCCCTCAACGCCTCAGGCAATCCCGTCAGGGTCAACAAGCTCCGCATCACCGAGGGCAAGGGATGGGGAAGGCTGTCAAGCACAGGCACGTCGTTCAGCTACACGTTCAACAACGACACCTTCAAGAAACTTTTCGGCAAGAAGGACAAGGACGGCAAGAAGGACGGCGGAAACAACAACAATAATTCCGACGGGTCGATGAACCAGCAGTTTGCCGAGGACACTTCCGACTACGACGGCTCGCAGCGGAGGAGCAGGAAGGAATCCGACTCAAACATGAAGTTTGACGACGACGGCTATATGGTCTGGTCAGTCCCCTGGAACCTCACGTTCAACTACTCCGTCAACTACGGCTACGGCGAGTTTGACTACAAGAAGCTGGAATACAAAGGCAAAATCACCCAGAACCTTTCATTCTCGGGCAACATCCGCCCGACTGCCAACTGGAACCTCGGTTTCTCTGCCAGCTACAATTTCGACACGAAGAAACTCGCCTACATGAACTGCAACATATCGCGTGATATGCACTGCTTCACCATGCGCGCAAGTTTCGTCCCCGTAGGGCCTTACAAGAGCTACAATTTCCATATCTCGGTCAAGTCGTCGCTCCTCGCCGACCTGAAATATGACAAACGCTCGTCCTACTCCAACGGCGTGAAGTGGTATTAATCCGACCCTGCGCCAAAACAATCCGCACACACTGTTTGTTGGTTAATGTGACGGCACTCCTCTGCCCGTCGCCCCAAGAGTCATCCTCCGAAACAGGACAGACCACATTTCAACTCACACCCCATTTTACCGTTTCACTTCTAACAACAATCAGTGATGAAAAAGATTCTTCTTATTATGTTTGCCGTCCTCGGGATGGCGTTTGGTGCCAATGCCCAGAAAGGTCAGTTCCAGATCGGCTACGGCGGTTACACCCAGATGGATGTCACCGATATGCACGACGGAGGCTCAATCAACAACGCGTGGGGTGCGCTCACTGCCGGCGTGAACTTCAAGGTAGCCCCGAGCCTCTACCTCGGTGCGAGCTACACGTTCTCCAACGCCACGTTCAAGCATACTGACGATGCCAACGCTTACTATCATGTCATCATGCTTAACGGCCGCTACAACTATTACAGCAACAGCATCGTCAACGTCTACGCCCATGTAGGCCTCGGTGTCGACATCACCCACGTCGCATTTGACGACTTTTCGAAAAACAAAGCCTATTTTGCCTATCAGATTTCACCCGTCGGTGCGGAAGTCGGTCTCTCGCGCGTGACGAGCATCTTCGGCGAACTCGGCTTCGGCGCTCAGGGTCTGCTTCAGGTCGGCGCCCGCTTCAATTTCTAAAAGGAAAACACTCACACACCCACAAACACCATATTCTCCCCACTATGAACGACCAAATCTCCTACGAAGAGCGCAAGGAACTCCCCGACAGCGTGTTCGGGCTGCCTGAACGCCGTGAATATCCCATGCCGGATGCAGCCCATGTGCGTGCCGCAGAAGCCTATTTCCGCTACTGCCCCGAGAATCTCAAGCCGAAACTCGCACGGGCGATCCTCCAACGCGCTCAGGACTATGGCGTGGATGTCCAGAGCCCGACCATACTCTCCTACGCGGAGAAATAACGACATCTGAGACATCAGGACAAAAAGACAAGCAAAACGGATAAACATAACAGACGCAGGAATGAATCCGCCGGACCCACAAAACCCGGTGGATTCATTGTCATCCTCCCCCGCCGGAGATACGCTTTAACAACTATTATGCGTTTTTATTAGGTGCAGATTTCTTTTTTTAATTAATTTTGTCAAAATTAGCATCAACATCCCCACCCCTATTACAAAACTATCAGTATGAGCAAAGAGGCAAAACTTGATGACGAGAAGCTCGTGGAACGCCTGAGAGACCCTTCGACGTGCCGTGAAGCCTTCGGTGAGCTTATCAAGCTCTATTCCGAGCCTCTTTACCGGCAGATACGCCGCACGGTACAGTCACACGAGGACACCGACGACATTTTGCAGAACACCTTCCTCAAAGCATGGCAGAACATCGAGAACTTCCGTGGCGAAGCAAAGCTCTCGACGTGGCTCTACAAGATTGCCATCAACGAAAGCCTGTCGTTTCTCGAAAAGGAGCGCAAGCGCCGGGGCATATCCCTCGACGACGAGGAGTCAGGCACCATCGCCCAGATTCATGCCGACACAAACATCGACGGCGACGCCCTCGCCCTGAAACTGCGCGAGGCCATAGCCACACTCCCCGAAAAACAGAGGCTCGTGTTCAACATGCGCTACTACGACGAGATGAAATACGAACAGATGTCCGAAATCATGGGGACATCAGTCGGCGCGCTCAAAGCGTCCTATCACCTCGCCGTCAAAAAAATCGAGCAATTTTTTGAGGACATCGATTAAACCTCATGCCGGTAAGTGAGTCTAAATCATTAACCAACGCTTCAAAAACCTAATCCGATGAAAGATATATTAGATAAAGTCAATCGCAACGACGGAATGACCGTCCCCGACGGCTATTTCGAGCAGTTTGCGGCAAAAATGGCGGCATCCCTCCCCGAACAGGAGTGGGAGAAGAAGACCCCGAAAGTCATGCCCCGCTCCGTCTGGCAGCGCGTCAGACCTTACGTCTACCTTGCCGCCATGTTCATGGGCGTGTGGTGCATGATGAAGATGTTTGACCTCATGCGCCATGACTCCTACGGCCTTTCGATAGACAACAACCCCGTGATGACGGCGGCTCTCGGCAACGACCACTTCATCAACGACTACTTCATCAACGAGTGTGATGTCAACGACCATCAGCTCATGGATGACCTCTACGAGACCGGTTTTGACCCGGCTGACTATGACGACGGCTATGCCGACGAGGGCGAGGCTACATTCATCGAGACCTCCGACACCTCCGGCGCCGACTCCCCCGCCTTCCCTCTCTCCGAAATCTGATTCCGGCCTCTCCCAAACCTATCCAACCGACTCACCTGACGCAAAAAATCATTTTTTTACCCTTCCCCTATATGAAAAAAATCGCATTTTCTCTAATCCTCTTCTCCGCTGCGATTCTTCCACTCGGCGCACAGGCTCAGAATCAACGTCCCACAGGCCGGGAGCGCGAAGTGTGGATGAAGGAAATGCAGCAGTATAAGAACGATTTCATCGCCAAGAAACTGACCCTCACCGACGAGCAGAAGGCCAAGTTCATGCCCCTCTACAATTCGATGGACGAGGAGATACGCAAGGCGCAGGAAGAGACCGAGAAGCTCTACCGCCAGACCGTGAAGCGCGAGGGAAAGGCGACCGACCTCGAATACGAGAAGGCTGCCGAGGCGATGTATGAACTGAAAGGACGCGAGAACGAGATTGAAATGAAGTATTTCAAGGACTACAAGCAGATTCTTTCGCCCAAACAGCTTTTCCAGCTTAAAGATGCCGAGCGCGACTTCACACGCGAACTGATGAAGCAGCACCGCCGCCAGAAAAAGTAATCCCGCCGCTCCCCCGCTTCCCCTCCTCACCCTGCGGCTCCTTCCCTCCGTTACATCCCACCCGACACGAAAAACCTACATAAACCATGCGTACCGGTAGAATCATCATCATCCTACTGCTGGCAGTCATATCCCTACTTTCCGTCAAGCAGATGAACGCAACCACCGCTCCACAGCGACCTGATTTCGCCTATCCGAAGACCGTCAACGAAAACGCACGGAAGTCACTCGCCGCAGCCCTCTCCGCCGGCGACGGACCCGGGACTGTCCGCGCACTCATTGACTCCTACCTAGCGGAGACGCGCATCGACAGCAGCAACGCCACCGCTGCCATTGCGGAAATCGACAGCATCGCCTGCGCCACCTCCGACGGCGTGCTGAAAGCGATGCTCCTCACCCTTGAAGCCGACATCTATTCCGCCGTCTACTCCTCATCGCGCTGGAAATACGACTCCCGCACCCTCCCCCTGACCCCCTTTCTCGAGGACTTCAACGAGTGGAGCGGCGAGCAGTTCCGCACACGCATCGCCCAACTGACGGCAAAGGCCCTCGGATTCGGCCATGAACTGCAAGCGACACCCATCACCGACTACGCATCGGTCATCGACCTCGACGGCGAGCGTTACCGCGGGAAGCTCTCCGCCGCAGGGAAACGCCTCAACATCCTCTACTACCCCACCCTCTACGACTTCGTCGCCTCGCAGTCCATCGGCTTGCTCACCTCCGCCGGGCAGATTTCCACGCCCCTGCCGTGGAGCCTCCTCTCTCGCCACGACCTCTACGTCGGCCTCCCCTTCACGAAATATGACCCCGCGGCTGCGCGTGTCCTCGACATCTACGCCTCCCTGCTGCGCTTCCACAAGCCCGGCTCTGCCCCTTTCATCCGCTCGGACATCGAGCGGCTCGACTTCATAGCCTCACACATCTATGACGCCGACGGAGCTTCGGACGAACCGCTTGCCGAAAAGAAATGCCGTCTGCTGCGCGAACTCTACGACGAAAACGCGGCTTCGGAATACTCCGGCGACATCCTCCTCGGAATCCCCGAGAGCGACGGCAACGCCAAGTGGCTCTACGGTGCGACGCTCCGCAATCTCAAAGCCTTCCCCGCCTACCCCCGCCGTGATGCCCTCACCAACCTGCGCCTGCGCATCGAGGAGCAGCAACTCAGGGTCAGCTACCCCGAGGTCACCGCCCCGGGACTCTCCGTGAAGCTCAATGTCGAAGCTGCCAACGTGAAGAAGGGCAAGATATACATCTACGACGTGTCCTCATCGCCCGTCACCGACAGGTCCTACAACTGCACCGGACTCCCGACCTCCATGAAGCCGGTGGCCGTCCTCCCCTTTGCCGCCTCTACCGGGAGCGAAGTGCCGTTCAGGGAGAAGATAGAGCTTGACTACGCCTTCCCCGCAGTCGGCTCCTACATAGCCATTGCGACCATCGACGGCGTGACCCCGAAAGACCGCCGGTGGTACGACAAAATCAGCGTCACCCGCTATGCCCTCGCCTCCTCGGGCTTCGACACTCAGGCAGTCTGGACACTCGACGCAATGACCGGCGCGCCCGTCGGCGGCGCGAAAATCAGCATCAACGACTCGCGCACCAATTCCAACACCCTGCGTCCCTTAGGCACCACCGATGCCGACGGCTCACTGACCGTCAAAGGTTCGGGCAGCCTCTACATGGACAAGGACGGCGACCGCTTCACTCCGCCCGTGTGGATCTACGGCAGAGACGGCTCGTCGGGGCGCGACAGGTGGCTTCCCGCCTCCTCGGGCTATTCATCGCTCCCCGTCTATCATCCCGGCGACAGCGTCGGGTGGATGGCGATAGTCTACGAGTATCGCGGCAAGTCTCACCGTCCCATAGTCTCAAAGGAAGTGACGGCAGTCCTGCGCGACGCCTCCTATCAGCCCATTGACACCCTGCGGCTCACGACTGACGGGTTCGGGCGCGTGGCAGGCAGCTTCACCCTCCCCTCCGAGACCCTTTCGGGGCGATTCGTCATCTCGCTCGACCAATATGCCGACCCGGTGTCGTTCATGGTGTCGGACTACAAGCTCCCGACCTTCCGCCTCATCCTCGACCCGGTCGAGAAGGACTTCCCCTCGGCGGGCGATGTCACTGTCCGCGGACGTGTCGAGACCTACGCAGGCTTCCCCGTGGCCGACTCGCGCCTGACCCTCTCCCTCTCAGCCTCGCCCCGCCGCTGGTGGTGGCAGAGCCGCTCGGGAGTGACGTTCCGCACCATCGACGCCACATCCGACAGCGGGGGGAAGATTGAAATCACCATACCCAAGGAGATTCTTGAACTCTCGCCCATCCCCGGAGGCATTTTCTCAGCCGACATCGCCGCCACCTCCCCTTCGGGAGAAACGCAGACCGCAGCTCTGACCTTCTCGACAGGCACACGCTACGTCATCCGCGTCTCCGCGCCTGAAAACGTCGACATCACCGCCCCGACCGCCCTGATTAAGACGCAGGTCGTCAACTATCAGGATTCAGTCATCGCCATGCCTGTCAACTTCGCCGTCCTCCGCGACTCCGCCGAGCTGCTTTCAGGCCGGATAGCCCCCGACGATGCCCGACTCGACCTCTCCACGCTCCCCTCGGGACGCTACGACATCCGTTTCACCCTCCCCGACGCGGCCCTTGCCGAAGCGGTCAGCCAGAGCGTGGTCCTCTACCGCCCGACCGACAAAGCCACGCCCCTTCCCGGGACTCTCCTCTGGTCTCCCGACACAAAGGTGGACGTCAGTCCCGACGGCTCGGCGCAGTGGCTCTATGCCGTGCACTGCCCGACCAATCTGCTCGTCACCATCCACACCGGTTCCCGCATCCTCTCGCGCCGTTGGGTTGAAGTCCCGGAAGGGATGGGCCGTCTCCCTGTCTCGCTCCCCGAGGGGGTCGACAACGCCGACATGGAGATTGCACTCACGGGAAAATACCGCCGCGCAAGCCTCAGCATCCCCCTCACGCGTCCCGTGCCTGAAAAGGGGTTGAAATTCACCGCCGAATCCTTCCGCGACCGCGTGACTCCCGGAAGCGAGGAGACGTGGACATTCCGCGTGACCGACGAATCGGAGGGGGGACAGAAGGCCGCCGTGGTGCTCGATATGTTCAACACCGCCCTCGATGCCCTCGCCACACAGAGCTGGCAGCTCTATCCCGCCACTCAGGGTCCCGCCCACTACTATTCGTGGACTGCACCCTCGCTCTCGGGACGCGGCCTCACCTCCGCAAACCATCTCCCCGGCAGATATGTCGGCACCATCGACCTCGTCACTCCCGAATTCAACACCTACGGACTCCCGCTCTCACCCCTGAGGCTGCGGGGAGGCATAATGATGAAGGCGGCTTCAAGGAGTGCGGGGGCTGCTGACCTCGATGTGGTCCGCGAACATAAAGAAGAAATCTTGGTCACCGTCCAGACGACATCCCGCAGTCTCGACTATCCAGCCGAAACCGCTCCCTCATTAACCGGAAGCGTCAACGGCATGGCTGACGAGGCCGCCACCGAAGCCGACGGCGGAGGCGCGCAGATGCCTGCCGTGAAGGAAGCCCCCTTCACCTTCCGCGACCGCGAAGTGGCGCTCGCCTTCTTCCGTCCGATGCTCACGACCGATGCCGACGGGCGGCTATCGTTCACCTTCACCGTCCCCGACGCGAACACGACATGGGGCTTCCGCGCCCTCGCCTACACCGATTCGCTCATCTCCACCACCTTCTCCGCCGATGTCACCGCAAGCAAGCCTGTCATGGTCCAGCCCAACCTCCCGCGCTTCGTGCGTGCAGGAGATGTCGTGACCATCCCTGCCTCCGTCATGAACGGCAGTGACACCGCTCAGGAGGTCGAGACCACGATTGAGATTTTCAGTGCCGCCGACGGCAAGGTCATCGCCACCTCCCACCACACCGACACCATTGCCCCCGACGCCTCAGTCACCGTCAGCACCCGGCTCACAGCCCCGACCGACGCGCCTTTCATCGGTTACAGAATCAAATCCTCCACCGTCCGCTTTGCCGACGGCGAACAGACGCTCCTCCCGGTGCTTCCCGCCGTCACCCCTGTCATCGACACCTATCCGTTCTACATAGCCCCCGACGAGAGGAAATTTGCCATGCAGCTCCCGAAAGTCCCTGCCGACTCACGGGTGACGCTGCAATACTGCGACAACCCGACGTGGTATGTCGTCACCGCCCTCCCGGGTCTGCTCGACAGCGAGGCATCCACCGCCAACGAAGCCGCCGCCTCAATCTTCTCCGCCGCCGTAGCCGCAGGGCTTCTGAGGGACAATCCCGTGATAGCCGACGCACTGCGCCAATGGAGCGCGGGCGACCGCAGCGACCTCTCGCTCACCTCGATGCTCGACCGCAACGCCGACCTGCGTCAGATGCTCCTCGCGGCAACCCCGTGGATGCTCGACGCGAAAACCGACAACGAGCGCATGAGCCGCCTCGCACTGCTGTTTGACAAATCCACCGTAGGCTCCGTAATCAAGGCCAACACCGCCACGCTCAAGAAACTCACCCGCGCCGACGGCGGATGGGCGTGGAATTCCTACGGTCAGGACGCCTCACGATGGGCGACGGAGAATGTCCTCCTCCTCCTCGGCCGCCTCCACGGACTCGGCTTCTTCCCCGACTCCCCCGAACTCCGCAGGATGACCCTCGATGCCCTCGGATGGCTCGACTCGGAGGCAAAGGCGACCTTCCGCAAATATCCCGAGGCAGACTTCACCCTCTACGTCTACCTCCGCGACCGCTTCGGCGGCTTCAAGGACGCTCCCGCGCCTGACCGCACCCTCGTCAGCACCACCGTCCAGCGCATACTCGCCGACTGGAAGAAGGCCTCGGTCGGGGTCAAGGGAATCTACGCGCGTATCCTTGCCGACAACTCCCAGCCCTCGGTCGCAAAGAGCCTCCTTGCGTCGCTGCGCGAATATTCCGCCTACTCCCCGACGGAAGGTATGTGGTGGCCGTCGCTCGACGATATGTCCTTCTGGTCGATGGGCAAGATAGGCACGACAGCCCTCATCCTCGACGCTTTCGCCGCCATCGAACCGGGGTGTGTCGACATCGACCGCATCCGCCAGTGGCTGATTCTCCAGAAGGAGGCGAAGGACTGGGGCGTCTCCGTCACCACCTCCTCCGCCATAGCCTCCATCCTCTCCACCTCGCGCAGATGGATAGCCCCCGCAGGCGAAGCCGTGATTTCAGTAGCGGGCAAGAAGGTGCAGCCTGACAACGTCGGGCGTCTCACCGGTTATTTCCGCACCCCCCTTCCCCTCACCCCTGCCTCAAAGGGCGAACTGAGGGTCGACCGCACCGCCGACACTCCGGCGTGGGGCGCGCTCTGCTATCTCTTCACCGACTCCATCACCGCCGTGAAGCCCCATGCCTGCCCCGAACTCTCGATTGAAAAGCGTTTCGCCGTCGGCGGAAGCTACCTCACCGCCAATAACCCCGGCACCGAGCCGCACAACCCCGCAAGCACCCCCGCAAACCTGAGCGCAGATACTCCCGCAGGTTCAAACCTCGGTGCAAGCACCCCTGCAAACCTGAGTGTAGATACTCCCGCAGGTTCCAGTCTTGGCACAAGCACCCCTGCAAACCTGAGCGCAGCTACTCCCGCAGGTTCAAACCTTCGCGCAAGCACCCCCGCAAATCTGAGCGTAGATACTCCCGCAGGTTCAAACCTTCGCGCAAGCACCCCCGCAAACCTGAGCGTCGGCGACAAGGTGACGGTCACGTTGACCCTCAACGTCGGCCGCGACATGGACTATGTCACCATCGTCGACGACCGCCCAGCCTGCTTCGAACCGACCGAGCAGATGCCGACACCCATTTTCGCGGAAGGAATCTGCTTCTACCGCGAGAACCGCGACTCGTCGACCCGCCTTTTCATCGACCACCTCCCGAAGGGAACCTACGTCATCACCTATGATATGTGGGTCAACAACGCCGGCACCTTCGCCTCAGGCGTAGCCACCGTCCAGAGCCAGTATGCCCCCCAGTTCACCGCCCACACCTCCGGCACAACCCTGACGGTTGTAGAGACACACCGTGGCGCATAATTCCGTGGTTGAATCATTCGGCTGGCACATAATTCCGTGGCGCATAATTCCATGGCTGTACGGACGCGCCGTGGCGCGTATGCCCAATGGAATACATCAGCCATTGAAAATTCCGAGGCTGTAGGGACGCGCCGTGGCGCGTATGCCGAATTGAATACATTCCGCTAATTGTAATTTGTATTCCGATGGCTGTACATTTTTCATACGGATTTTATATTTCAACTGCTGAATGTATTTTATATTCCGATGGCGGAGGTATTATATTCCGATGGCTGATGTATTTCATCGGGCATACGCGCCACGGCGCGTCCGTACAACCACGCAATGACGCGACAGCCGAATGACGCGACAGCCGAATGACGCGACAGCCGAATTATGCAGCCAACGGAATTATACAGCCGCGGCGCGTCCGTACAACCATATTATAATTATACCTTCATTTTATAATTCTACCTTCACTGCGAGATGAAGGAGTCCTTGAAGCCGAGGAAGTAGAGGACTCCGTCGAGGCCGATGGTCGAGATGGACTGCTCGGCGGTCTCCTTCACCTTCGGTTTGGCGTGGAAGGCAATGCCGAGTCCGGCGGTGGAGAGCATCGGGAGGTCGTTGGCACCGTCGCCCACGGCTATCGTCTGGGCAATGTCGACGTTCTCCACCTGCGCTATCAGGCGCAGCAGCTCAGCCTTGCGCCGTCCGTCGACGATGTCACCGAGGTAGCGCCCCGTCAGCTTGCCGTCGACAATCTCCAGCTCGTTGGCATAGACGTAGTCAAACCCGAATCGCTGTTTCAGGTAGTTGCCGAAATATGTGAAACCGCCCGAAAGGATGGCCGTCTTGTAGCCCACACGTTTCAGCACCTGCATCATGCGGTCGACCCCCTCGGTGATGGGCAGGTTCTCGGCTATCTCCTTCATGACGCTCTCGTCGAGACCTTTGAGCAGAGCGACCCTCTCGCGGAAACTCTCGCAGAAGTCAATCTCGCCCCTCATGGCGCGCTCGGTTATCGCCTTGACCTGTTCGCCCACCCCTGCGCGCATGGCAAGCTCGTCGATGACCTCGGTCTCTATCAGGGTGGAATCCATGTCGAAGCATATCAGGCGGCGGCAGCGGCGGAACACGGTGTCCTCCTGCATAGAGATGTCAAACTCCTCCTCCTGCGAGAGGTGCATGAAGCGCTCCTGCATGGCTGCCACGTCGCGGGGGACTCCGCGCACCGAGAACTCGACACACGACTTCGACAGCGGCTGCTCCTCCTCGCCGAGGGGCATACGCCCGGTCAGACGCTGGATGGAGTCGATGTTCATCCCCTGAGCCGAAATCTCGGCAGT
Organism: Bacteroides sp.; assembly: GCA_014802345.1. Lineage (GTDB taxonomy): Bacteria > Bacteroidota > Bacteroidia > Bacteroidales > Muribaculaceae > Duncaniella. The sequence goes on along the minus strand of JAAVCM010000002.1, from coordinate 14,622 downwards.
CACGTTGGCAATCTGGCGGGCGGTCAGGCGGCGGCCGAGAATCGTGATGATCCAGCGGTCCTTCCCCTGCATCCCGACCCACTGCTCGTATTCACGGATGCTGACGGGCGAGAAGCGGATGTTGACGTTAAGCTCCGTCGCCTTGAAAAGCAGCTCCTTCATGATGTTGCCCGACACGGCCGCCTCCGTGCGGATGAGGATGCCGAGCGAGAGCGTGTGGTGGATGTCGGCCTGACCGATGTCGAGGATTCCGGCATGATACTTGGCGAGAATCTCCGAGAGCGCCGAGGTGACGCCCGGATGATCCTGACCCGATATGTTGATGAGGATGAGTTCAAGCTGTGATTTTTCCATGATGCTCTGTTGTTTATGCGGGGAGGACGGTTGGGATTACGTTTTTTATCTATTTCCAAGACAAAGATAAAATATTTCCGCCGAAACCGCAATAAAATCCATCCCCCCTGATGAAACTTTCAGCCCCAAAGCCGCGTCTAACCTACATATAACCTCAAATATCCCGGAGAACCATGCTTAGCAATCGAGTGAAACGAAATATCTGGCTGACGCTTTCAGTCCTGTCCATAGGTCCTTTAACCGACAGAATCATCCGCTGTGCCAACGGCACTCTTGAATGGTGGTCGGTGGTCTCAACTGTCATCATCACCGCATTCTGCATCAAATTCTATCTCGACAACCGCCGCAAAGTGAGGCGGGGAATCCTGTTCGGCAATTCAAATCCGTCCTGAGCCGTCTGAGCGGGCTGATGGGCCGGCAGAGTTTTGTCCTTCGCCGATTTTATTGTAATTTTGTGGGAAGATAAACCCGATTCAAACGCAAAATCTACAATGAAAAGAGAATGGAAACCTATCAGGGAGTATGAGGACATACTCTTTGAGCAATATGGCCGCATAGCCAAAATCACCATCAACCGTCCGCGCGTCTACAACGCCTTCCGTCCGCAGACCAACAAGGAGATGCTCGACGCAATGGCCTACTGCCGCGACGCTTCCGACATCGGTGTCGTCATCCTCACCGGCGCGGGCGACAAGGCGTTCTGCTCCGGCGGCGACCAGAACGTCAAGGGCATCGGCGGCTACATCGACGAGCAGGGTGTCCCCCGCCTCAACGTCCTCGACCTCCACAAGGCCATCCGCTCCATCCCCAAGCCCGTCATCGCAATGGTCAACGGCTACGCCATCGGCGGCGGCAATGTCCTCAACGTGGTCTGCGACCTCTCCATCGCCTCCGAAAATGCCCGCTTCGGGCAGACGGGTCCCAAGGTCGGCAGCTTCGACGCAGGTTTCGGCTCAAGCTACCTCGCCCGCTGCGTCGGGCAGAAGAAGGCGCGCGAGATATGGTTTCTCTGCCGCCAGTACACCGCCGAGGAAGCCGAGCGCATGGGCATGATCAACAAGGTCGTCCCCTTCGAGCGTCTTGAAGACGAGACCGTCGAGTGGTGCGAGACCATCCTCAGCCGTTCACCGATGGCGATACGCATGATCAAGCGCGCCCTCAACGCCGAGCTCGACGGACAGCGCGGCATGATGGAGTTTGCGGGCGACGCGACGCTGATGTACTATCTCATGGCAGAGGCGCAGGAGGGAAAGAACGCCTTCCTCGAGAAGCGTGACCCCGATTTCGACCAGTTCCCGAAATTCCCCGGCTAAGGCTCCCGGTCAGCGGTAATTTTTCCCATCAACACTTATCCATCACCCCTACCTACCTTGCACACGACACTGAAAGCAGACTGGTGCAGATACACCCTCGATTTCCGCTTCACCGCCATCACCTCGCGTGAGCGGATGGACAGGAAAGACACCTATTATATAAAGCTCTGCCATCCCGGGTCAGACACCCTCTGCGGACTCGGGGAGGCAGGGCTGTTCCGCGGCCTGAGCTGCGACGACCGTCCTGACTACGAACAGAAACTCGCGGAGGTGTGCGGCGACATCGGCCGCTATGCCTCCGACCCTTCGCTCCTTGCCGACTGGCCTTCGATACGCTTCGCGGTCGAGACGGCGGTGAGGGACCTCGCCAACGGCGGACGCCACATCATCTTCCCCTCCCTATGGACGGCGGGAGAGGCAGCCATCACCATCAACGGCCTCGTCTGGATGGGCGACCGTAGCCTGATGAGTGAACGCATAGCCGAGAAACTCGCCGCCGGCTTCTCGTGCGTGAAAGTGAAAATCGGGGGGATAGACTTCGACGACGAGCTGAGCCTCCTCCGCTTCATCCGCCGCGAAGCTCCCGCCGTCACCCTCCGTCTCGATGCCAACGGAGCGTTCACGCCCGCCGATGCCCCCGGTAAGCTCAGGAGGCTTGCCGAATTTGACATCCATTCCATCGAGCAGCCCATCCGTGCGGGTCAGTGGGAGGCTATGGGCCGTCTCTGCCACACCTCGCCCATCCCCATCGCCCTCGACGAAGAACTCATCGGCATAAACACCCCCGGACGCAAAGCCGCCATGCTCGACGCAATCCGCCCGCAGTTCATCATCCTCAAACCGACCCTCACCGGAGGCTTCGCCGCCTCGGAGGAGTGGATAAGGCTTGCGGCGGAGAGGGGATGCGGATGGTGGGCAACGTCGGCACTCGAATCAAACATCGGCCTCAACGCCATCGCCCAGTGGGTCGCCACGCTCTCACCCTCCATGCCGCAGGGACTCGGGACGGGACAGCTCTATCACAACAACATCCCTTCGCCCCTCACCCTCGACGGCGACCGCCTCTCCTACTCCCCTGCGGGCGAATGGTCAATACCCCCTCTGCAATGGCAATGACACTCACCACGGAGGCCGAGGAGTTCATCAGCGAGTGGCGCAACCGGCTCCCCTACGTCACCGCCCACACCTCAGGCTCGACCGGGAAGCCAAAGGAGATACGCCTGCTCAAAAGCGATATGCGCGCATCGGCACGCGCGACAGCCGAATTTTTCGGCCTCACATCAGCCTCGACCCTATGGCTGCCGCTCAGTCCCTCCTACATCGCGGGGAAAATGCAGATTGTCCGTGCGCTCGAAGCCGGTTGCAGCCTCGTCGTCGAACCTCCGTCCAACACCCCCCTTCACCACTCCCCTCCCGGAGTGACTGAAATCTCGCTCCTCCCCATAGTCCCTTCGCAGGCCGACGGGCTTCTTGACTCCCCGTTGCGCCGGAGGGTTAAGGCCACCATCATCGGCGGTGCGCCCCTGAGCCGCGAAGCCGAGCAGAGGGTCATCGACTCGGGGCTGACGGCGTTTGCGACCTACGGCATGACGGAGACGTGCAGCCACGTCGCCCTCCGGCGGCTCGGCGAGGAGGAATTTCACGCCCTGCCGGGGTTCACGTTCTCGACCGACAGCCGTGGATGCCTGACGATAGAGAGCCGGACACTCTCGTTCTCACGCCTTGTCACCAACGATGTGGTCGCCCTCAGCTCCCCGCAGAGTTTCCGCTGGCTCGGACGGTGGGACAACGTCATCAACTCCGGCGGCCTCAAAATCCACCCCGAGGAAATAGAGAGCCTGATAGCTCCCCTCCTCCCTCCGGGCGCGCTTTTCTATGTCGCTTCGCGTCCGTCAGCGAAATGGGGCGAGGAACTCATACTCGTCACCGACACGCCTCACCCCGGACTCACCGAGCAGCTCCGCACGCTCCTCGGCCCCACCCGTGCGCCGAAAGCCGTGGTCGTCGACCCCGACATAAGGCTGACCGGGTCAAAAAAAATCATCAGGCGGAAATTTTTTGACTGATTCCGACCTAAGGCGCATTAAAATTGTTATATTTGCACTAATCCCACCCTACACACGCCGCGGACGCTCCTCACGCGCCCAATCCACATTCATCCGTTATGAGACCCGACCCCGAAAGCAATACATACTACGGACTTTTCAACGACAGTTTCCCGCCCGTCCTTGACGGAGTGACGCTCGCCGTCGAAAATTACTGCCGCTGGCTCTCGAAGGCCGGAAGGGATGTCTGCGTCGTCACTCCGTGGGCACCGCGCTTCACCGGGATTGACGGACTCAGACTCTACCGCTACTTCTCCCTCCCAATCTACAACCGTCACCCCTACCGCTACGGCTATCCCCGCCTCGACCCGTTCATCTGGCGGAAGATTCGCCGGACACCCTTCCGCATAGTCCACGCCCATTCCCCTTTCTCGTCGGGACGGCTTGCCGCCTACGCCGCCCGCAAGCAGGGGATACCGCTCGTCGCCACCTTCCACTCGAAATACCGCACCGACCTCGAGCGCTCGCTCCCCGCACCGATGGTCGCCTACCAGATGAAGCGTCTGCTTGCCTTCTACGAGTCCGCGACGGAGGTATGGATTCCGCAGGCTGCCGTCGAGGAGACTCTCCGCGAGTACGGCTACCGGGGAAAGGTGACGGTGGTCGAGAACGGCAACGATTTCTCGGAGGACATCACCGACATCACTGCCTACAAACGCGAATCGCGCACATCACTCGGAATCGGCGACGACGAGACGGCACTCCTCTTTGTCGGGCAGCACATCCTCGAGAAGGGAATTGAAATCATCGTCCGCTCCCTCCCCCTGCTCGGCGACGGCTTCAAGTTCCGCATGGACTTCATCGGCATCGGCTATGCCCTCGACGACATGAAGAAACTCGTCCGCGACCTCGGACTGGAAGACAGGGTGAGATTTCACGGAGTCATCAACGAGCGTGAGCAACTGCGGCGCTACTACGCGGCATCCGACCTCTTTCTCTTTCCGTCGTTCTACGACAATGCCCCCCTCGTCGTCCGAGAGGCGGCAGCCATGCACACACCATCAATACTCCTCGAAGGCTCGACGGCAGCCGAACTTGTCAGCGACGGACTCAACGGCTTCCTCACCCGGCGCACCCCCGAGGCCTACGCCGAGACCATCCGCCGTGTGGCGGCCGACCGTGAGCTGAGAGCGGCGGCAGGAAAAGGCGCAGCCACCACCCTCGCACGTTCATGGCACGACGTCATGGACGAAGTCATCCAACGCTACGATGAAATCATAACACGCCATGAACAGTCAAGACACTAAGCAACCACCCTCGGAACACCGCCAGATACTCAGTCTCGCATGGAAAATCTTTCTCCCGATAGCCATCGGACTTGCCGTGGTCGTCTGGCTGTTCAAACGTGAGTTCAACCCCGCCGTCTGGGAGGCGATTCACTTCGACGGACGTGTGATAGGGTGTATCGCCCTCGCATGGCTCTTTATGGTCGGACGCGACTTCGGACTGACATGGCGTTTCCGCGCACTGACGGACAGGCAACTGACTTGGAAACAGGCATGGAGGGTCGATATGCTCTGCGAATTCACCTCCTGTGTCACTCCCTCCGCCGTCGGCGGCAGTGCGCTCGGCATGATTTACCTCAACCGCGAGGGCATCGAGCTTGGACGCGCGACGACGCTGATGATGACCACCCTTTTTCTCGACGAACTCTTTTTCGTGGTCTCGCTCCCCGTCATAATGCTCCTTGTCCCCTACCACCAGTTGTTTGACTTCGGCCACGGAGGGTTCACCGTCGGGCTGCAATCCGTATTCTGGGGAGTATATGCCATCGTGACCGCATGGACTACGATACTCTTCCTCGGAATCATCGTCCGTCCCCACGCCATCCACCGCTTCCTCAACTGGCTCTTCCACTTCCGGCTGCTCAAGAAATGGCAGACGCAGGTCGACACCCTCGGGACCAATATGGAGAACACCGGGCGCGAACTGCGCAAACGCCCCATGAGCTGGTGGGTGGAGACCTTCGGAGGGACGGCACTCTCGTGGTCGTCGCGCTACCTCGTCGTCAACGCCCTCTTTCTCGGCTTCGCTCCGATGGCCAACCAACTCATAGTCTTCGCACGCCAGTTCGTGGTCTGGATATGCCTGATGGTCAGCCCCACTCCCGGAAGCGCGGGCATCAGCGAATGGCTGTTCACCACCTACTACGGCGACCTCATCAACTCCGCAGGCATGGCGCTCGTCATCGCTCTGTTCTGGCGCATAATCAGCTACTATATCTATCTCCTCGTCGGTGCCTGCATCGTCCCCGGCTGGATCAGTCAGGGAATCCGTCTCCGACAGGAAAAGAATCACAACACCAAATAAATTCCTCACTCCATGACACTCCGCAATTTCCTCCGTACACTCATCTTCCTATTGACCATCGTTGGCGGCACGCTCAATCTACGGGCAGAGAAACCCAAGGACATCTATATGCTCCGCCTCGACGATGAAATAGGCTCGAAAACCTGGCGCTACACCCAGCAGGCTCTCGACGAGGCAAGGGAGCGCGGCAGCGAGATGGTGATAGTCCACCTGAACACCTACGGAGGCTCCGTGGTCCATGCCGACTCCATACGCACAGCCCTCCTCAACTTTCAGCGTCCAGTGGTGGCATTCGTGGACAACAACGCCGCCTCTGCCGGTGCGCTCATAGCACTTGCCTGCGACTCGGTCTATATGCGCGGCTCCGCGACGATGGGAGCTGTCACCGTCGTCAACGGGACGGACGGTCAGGCGATGCCCGACAAATACCAGTCATATATGCGCGCCATGATGCGTGCGACAGCCGAGAGCCACGGCAAGGTGACGGATTCGCTCGGATACAGTCACTGGCGGCGCGACCCGCTGATAGCCGAGGCGATGGTCGACAGCCGCGTGGAGGTACCCGGCCTGATTGACTCGACACGCGTGCTGACCTTCACAGCCGACGAAGCCGTCAAGTGGCACTATGCCGACAGCAAGGCAGAATCAATCGACGACATCCTGCTTGACCTCGGCTATGACGGCGACGTATATACCATCAGCGAGTACCGTCCCGACTGGCTCGACCACCTCATAGGCTTCTTCACCAATCCGGCGGTTCAGGCCATACTGATAATGATTATCATCGGAGGCATCTACATGGAACTTCACTCCCCCGGCATGGGCTTCCCCTCGGCAGCCGCCATCATAGCGGCAGTCCTCTATTTCCTCCCGCTCTACATCACCGGCATAGCAAGCTCGTGGATTATCCTCCTGTTCGTGCTGGGTGTCATGCTGATAATCCTTGAAATCTTCGTCGTCCCCGGCTTCGGGTTGACCGGCATATCGGGCATATCCTGCGTCTGTGCCGCCATCATCCTCGGCCTCATCGAACACTACACCTTCTCCCTCTCCCACCTCAACGCCGATGCCGTCTGGAGTTCGATGGTGATTTTCCTCGCAGGCGTGGTGCTTGCGGTGGTGGCTATATGGTATCTCACCTCCTCCTACGGGCCTAAATGGGTGCGCCGCCACACGGAACTGATGCTCACCCAGCAGGTCAAGGACGGCTACATCGGCGTAGACATGACCCCCTCGCGCTACATCGGTCTCGACGGCTCGGCTGTCACCGATATGCGTCCCGCCGGAAAGGTCGAAATCGACGGTGAAATCCTTGATGCCGTGGCAGCTCAGGGCTTCATCCACGCCGGAGCGAGAGTCAAGGTGATGCAATATGAAAACGCCCAGATCTACGTCCGCGTAGTCTGAATCCCGTCCGCCGCTGCTCAGTCTCCCCCTGCCCTGCCTTAAACGGGAAAAGAGCCACACGTCAAGGCATAAACGACACACATACGATACACATATATTGAAAGAAATCCCCTTCCGGACTTCACAGACCGGGAGGGGATAAAATTTATTAATGTATCAAAGCGTTGAGTTGTTTCTCAATCTAATTGCTTGTGAAAAGAGTCGGGAGCCAAATCCTTAGAGGATGCCCTGAGCCATCATTGCACGGGCTACCTTCATGAATCCGGCGACGTTGGCACCGCGGACATAGTTGATGTAGCCATCCTCCTCAGTGCCGTACTTGACGCACTGCTTGTGGATTTCAGCCATGATTTCTTTGAGCTTCCTGTCGACCTCCTCAGAGCTCCATGAGAGCTTCTGCGAGTTCTGTGCCATTTCGAGACCCGAAACAGAGACACCGCCTGCATTGGCAGCCTTGCCGGGAGCATAGAGGATGTGGGCTTTGAGGAACTCACGGATAGCATCGGGGGTCGAGGGCATATTCGCACCTTCGCTCACTGCGATACAGCCGTTGGCGATAAGCGCGCGGGCATCGTCGCCGTCAATCTCGTTCTGGGTTGCCGACGGCATTGCGATGTCGCAGACGACGTGCTGCCACGGACGCTCACCCTCGAAATACTGGCACTCGTATTCCTCGGCAAATTCGCGGATACGGCCGCGGTAGATGTTCTTGAGCTTGAAGATATAGTCGAGCTGCTCGCGTGTGATTCCCTCGGGGACGTAGATGGAGCCGTCGCTGTCGCTCATGGAGATTACCTTCGCACCGAGTTCGAGGAGCTTTTCGGCAGTGTAGGTAGCCACGTTGCCTGAACCCGAGATGGCGACACGCTTGTCCTTGATGTCGATGCCGCGGGTCTTGAGCATTTCAAGAAGGAAATAGACGTTGCCGTAGCCGGTGGCCTCGGGACGGATGAGCGAACCGCCGAACTCGATGCCCTTGCCGGTGAATGTGCCGGTGAATTCGCGGGCCATCTTCTTGTATTCGCCGAACATATAGCCCACCTCACGGCCGCCTACGCCTATGTCGCCTGCGGGAACGTCGGTGTCGGGGCCAATCTGACGCCATAGCTCCTGAATGAAAGCCTGACAGAAGCGCATCACTTCCATGTCGCTCTTGCCTCGGGGCGAGAAGTCGCTGCCACCCTTTGCGCCACCCATTGCGAGTGTGGTGAGGGAGTTCTTGAAGGTCTGCTCGAAAGCGAGGAATTTGAGGATTGAGAGATTGACCGAGGAGTGGAAGCGNATGCCACCCTTGTACGGACCGATGGCATTGTTGTGCTGCACACGGTAGCCCATATTGTTGTGAACCTTGCCCTTGTCATCGACCCACGACACGCGGAACGCAAAGATGCGGTCGGGGATACACAGACGCTCGATGAGNTTGTAGCGCTCGAATTCGGGATTTTCATTATAGACATCTTCGATGGAGGTGAGGACCTCTTCCACGGCCTGTATATACTCAGGCTCGTTGGGGAAACGACGTTTCAGTTCGTCGACCACTGCTACTGCATTCATACCTGTTGGAAAAAATTTTTTTGAATTATTTATTTTTCTTACTTCTCTATATATTTTAATGTATATTCGGGAACCTTGCCCAAACANAGCNGGCTNTTGCGACATATTGAAAGCAAANCCCTTATTTTCGCTACAAAGTTAAATCATTTTAGCGAAATTNCAAAATTTTTGCTACATTTAATGAGTTTTTTGTAATATTCCNCATCAATATGCCCTGCGATTCCTCACTCTGCCTCCCGCCACGGCGNAGTGGAATAAAAGTTTCATTCAAGGACTATGCGCCCGAAGAAGTCAGGACGGTTGAAGTCAGGCGAAGGAGCGTCGACAGGCTCCCAGCTCAGGAAGTGAGGCTGCGAAGTGCCGGACGCNCACTTGTAGAAATTNCCGAGAAGCTCCACAGGCTTCCCTTCGTAGGCNNCACCTATCATCCCGAGGGGTATCACGGCAAGAAGATCCCATGTGAACAGCCCCTCGATTTCCCTGAACGGACGGTTGCCGCACGATGGAAGCACCGANATGGACGAAATCTCTCCGTCGGTCATCGGGGTGCGCCATCCGTCAGCCTTACGGCGCGAGGCGTTGATGGCCCCGATGCAGTTGAACTCAAAAGCGGAATAGGTGTCGGAATCCGCCGGCTTGACGTAGAACATGACACACGAATCCTCGCAGACAGGCGTGTTGTTCTCGAAATTCACCGCACGCAGATAGTTGCAGCGCACAAAAAAATTAATGTAGATGAACTTCCCGGAATGTGCTATCGTGAAAGTGGTCAGCGGATGGTAGGGATACTTCTCCTTCCAGTTGAGCGCACCGATGTTGTGGCGTTCGCCTGCTGATTCAAGACGGTTGAAGACGGCATCGGTGTTCAGGGTGTCAAGGTCGGCGATGAAGGGTACGGTGAGGGTCTGTGGCATGGTGAGGGAATTTAAGGAGGATAAATAGAANTTGCTATCTGAAGAAAATGTCATGCAGACCGGTGACAAAACCGACCGCACCCATTATCATTATGACTCCCGCAAGGATACGGTTGAGAAGCCAGAGGGAACGGATGTTNAAGTGNCGGCGCACNTTATTGATGAAGTATGTCACCCCGAACCACCANAGGATAGCCCCGAGGAAAATNGAGATGTAACCTGCCACATAATGATAGGCCCTGAACTCGGGAGCGAGGAAACTGAAACGGGCGAACAANCCTACGATGAAGAAAAGAATCAGGGGNTTGGAGAATGTAAAGAGAAAACCNGTCCCGAAATCCTTCCAGTAGCTTCCGTGGTGCATTTCCGTAGGNTGGAGCGCACGCGAGGGATTAGCCATGAAAAGATAGGCCGCATAGACAATCAGCACGACCGACCCTATCACCTGAAGCACACTCTGGTTCGACTCAATGAAATCAGTCACAAACGAGAGACCCAAACCCGTCAGAAGGCAGTAAATCAAGTCGCTCAGACCCGCTCCCACACCAGTGAAGAAGGCCGGCCAGCGTCCGCGGTTGAGCGTCCGTTGGATACACAGCATCCCTATCGGCCCCATGGGGGCTGAGATAAGGGTACCTATCATCAGGCCGCGAAACATTATTACCGGAAGGTGTATCACAATCTGTCAGGGTGTATCATAATCAATCGGACTGGCCTTTGCAGTCCGTCAGGATAAAGGGTATCACAATCTGCAAAATTACAAAAACCCGCCGACGAGACAAAATTTCTCCCCCGAATTTCTCCATCTACACCTCAATTCGTCATTCAGGCAATCTGAATCAGTGTATTAAAACCGATATGCCGGAGACTTTATTGCTAAAATCTTCCGGCATACCGTCATCATTTACAATGTATGCTTATTTCCCGGGAGAACCAATCGCCCATTTTGGATTGGTAATGTTCCATTTCGCGTCGTTAGATAATGTATTCAATATGTCGGCACTTCCCACATATATTGTCAGTTGTGGAGTCTCCGTATTGTTATTGCCGAAAATATTGTGTGATGCAGCCGGGACTTTGGTACAGCGCGTCATATCAAACGTTTCCAGTTTTATACAGTCCCTGAAAGCCGCCATACGGATTTCCGCCAGATTTCCTACCACCACACACGTCAGCTCATGACAAGATTCAAAGACATTCTCGTAGATAGTAGTCACGGATTGGCCGTCCAGTCGTTTGAGGGCTGTACGATAAAATGCAATTCCCCACATCTTGGCAACTGTCGATGACAGCCCTACCCTTTCAAGATTGAAGCAGTCAGAGAATGCACCCTCAGGAATTTCAGTTAATCCTTCCGGCAAATCTATCTCTTTGAGGCCGATGACAGGATTGGGATTGTCCTTGCCATAAAAATCACCGTTGCTGAAAACAAATTTCGGCATGGTCGTAAACTCACCGTTGCTAAGATCGAGCGAGAGCCGTTTGTCCTTACCTGTCCCGTCAGCGGAGAGATAGGCACGCAATACACCGAAATCCTTATCGTTCATCGGTCCGGCGATTTTCAGTGCATTTCCGGTTCCGACAGCGTCTACAACCATAGCCTCCGTAAGCGTGCCGGGAGCAGTGAGGACAATTTCCGGAACTGCCGGGACAGCAGGATTATCGGGATCTGAACCGGGATCAGTCCCTTCGTCAATGTTCGGGGCATCCATGTCAAGCCATGTATCGTCAATGCTCACGGTGAAGGTCTGTGTCAGCTTTGAAATGTCGACCAGATTGCCTTGAATCACCGTGCGATAGTTCGACTTGAAAGCGACGTTGCTTATTTCACGGTGTGAGCTTTCACCACCGTTAGGAGTGTACGAGACCCTGAAATCATCCACCATCATGGCAGGGCCACCCGTAGACTTCTCCTTCTGCTTGTCATTCGGCGCAAGCATATAGGTCGTGATTAGATCCGCCTTACCGGAACTGCCATCCGACTTATGGGTAAACACCACTTTTTCCTCGGATGTTCCGGGAACAATGGTGTATGCACCCTCAATTGCGGAATAACTGTAATTTTTACGCGTGAACGAAACGCCGACCTCATCATCCACATTCAGACCTGAATTTTCACGGATAACGAGTTTCGCCACCGCATGAGTCAGCTTAATGGGGTATGGAGCATCCCTCGGCGCGAAGTCGCTTTCACGATTGGTATAGGCCACAAGCGGGACATCCGCCGATTGCGGATTGATATAAGTAATCTTATCCAGACCCTTGTCTGTATCAATCACATAGCCTTCACAGTCGGCCCAGAATGCAATGTCGTATCTATGATTACGGTCAAGTTCGATGGAGAATTGGAAACCACCTTCAATGGCATCACCCGCCTTTGCCGTCGTCACTATCTCGGAAGTGGTCTTATCGAACACATACATCAACGCACGCGTCGGGACAGGATCAGATTCCTCATTTCCTGCACGCGAAGAGAGTGTACGGTCGGGAGAGACATCAAATGTCACAGTCAGAGGGGAACTTTCAACCGGTTCAGACATTGAACCATCCGTAGCGGCACACGAGGATAGCATAAGCAGAACCGCTCCACTCAGTGAAATGGTCTTGAGTCTCATAGTGGTATAAATTTAAGGGGGAATGATGATTATAATAATTGTCAAGTCCTGAAAAGCTGGAAATATCCAAGAACTCGCACTATAAAAAATTTTAATGTTTTTTATACTACAAATCAAGCAATTAAATTTAACATAAATCGCCAACTTGTCAGCACAAATGTAGCAAATCAGCCACACATAACCAAATATATAGATTAAATTTTTGCAATTATAACATATATTAACTAAAACAGACAAAGGGCACACCATAATTATATATGGTATGCCCTTTGACATAGTAAAGAGTATAGTATCTGTCCTGAAAACTTACATTGTCGTACTTACACTACCTTTCAGCTCTCATCGGGTTATTGAGGAAGTCGGCGTATGCTAGGCGGATTCCTTCACTCAGGGGGGTGGAGGCAGTCCAGCCGAGGCGCGTGGCCTTCGAGACATCGAGGAGCTTGCGGGGGGTACCGTTGGGCTTGGTGGTGTCCCACTCGATGCGCCCTTCGTAGCCCACGGTCGCGGCGACCAGTTCGGCGAGTGCCTTGATGGTAAGTTCCTTGCCTGTGCCTGCGTTGACTGTCTCGTTGCCGGAATAGTTCTCCATCAGGAACACGCAGAGTTCGGCGAGGTCGTCNACGTAGAGGAACTCGCGCAGCGGNCTTCCGTCACCCCAGCACACCACGACGGGGTCGNCGGCGAGCTTCGCTTCATGGAAGCGGCGNATGAGCGCGGGNAGGACGTGGGAGTGNGTNGGATGGTAGTTGTCGTTGGGGCCGTAGAGGTTGGTGGGCATCACGGANATGTAGTCCGTACCGTACTGGCGGTTNAGGAACTCGCAGTATTTCAGGCCGGAGATCTTGGCGAGGGCGTAGGCCTCGTTGGTCTTCTCAAGCTCCGACGTGAGCAGGCACGACTCGGGCATGGGCTGCGGTGCCATGCGGGGGTAGATGCACGANGAGCCGAGGAACTCGAGTTTCNTGCAGCCATTGCGCCATGCGGCGTGGATGACGTTCATCTCAAGCATCATGTTGTCGTACATGAAGTCNGCNAGNGCCGACTGAGTTTGCCTCGATTCCACCCACCTTCGCTGCGGCNAGGAAGACGTATTCGGGTTTCTCGGCNGCNAAGAAGCCNTTGACTGCCTGCTGGTCTATTAGGTCGAGCTCGGCGTGCGTGCGNGTGATTATATTGGTGTATCCCTGTCGCTCAAGCTCCCGGACGATGGCCGANCCGACCATCCCGCGGTGTCCGGCGACATAGATCTTTGAATTCTTTTCCATAGATGTCAAAAAGAGATGCTTTACTTGACAATTCCCTTCTCGAGATACTCCTCGAGNTTCATCTTGACCTGCTCACCGGCGCGCTCGACGGCGACCTTGGCCNTGTCCGCGTCGACCATGAGGTTGACGAGCTGCTCGAATGAGGTCTTCTTCGAGGGNTCCCAGCCGAGCTGTTCCTTCGCCTTTGTCGGGTCNCCCCAGAGGTTCACNACGTCGGTCGGGCGGTAGAAGTCGGGNGACACCTCNATGAGCACCTTCCCGGTCTTCACGTCGATGCCCTTCTCGTTTTCACCCTCACCCTCGAAGCGGAGCTCGATTCCGGCACGGCGGAAGGCGAGGAGACAGAACTCGCGGACGGAATGCTGCTCGCCGGTGGCGATGACGTAGTCGTCAGGCTCGGGCTGCTGGAGGATTAGCCACATGCACTCGACATAGTCCTTGGCGTAGCCCCAGTCGCGCAGCGACGAGAGGTTGCCGAGGTAGAGCTTCTCCTGCTTGCCCTGCGCGATACGGGCGGCGGCGAGGGTTATCTTGCGGGTGACGAATGTCTCGCCGCGACGTTCCGACTCGTGGTTGAAGAGTATGCCCGAGCAGCAGTACATATTGTATGCCTCGCGGTATTCCTTCACGATCCAGAAGCCGTAGAGCTTTGCCACGGCGTATGGGGAGTATGGATGGAAAGGTGTCTTCTCGTTCTGGGGAACCTCCTCTACCTTGCCGTAGAGCTCGGATGTGGAGGCCTGATATATGCGGCAGGTGTCGGTCAGCCCGCAGAGACGGAC
>JAAVCM010000001.1 GCA_014802345.1 Bacteroides sp. | reverse complement strand
CTACAACCGCCGCCTGAAACTCGTCTATGAGGACGACGATATCATCGTCGTCAACAAAGGCTATGGTCTCCTCTCCATGGGTACTGACAAAATCAAGGACGGCACGGCTTACAGCATCCTGCGTGACTACCTGAAATGGAAAGACCCGCGCAACAAACTGTTCATCGTCCATCGCCTCGACCGCGACACCTCGGGTTTGATGGTATTTGCGAAGAGTGAGGTGGCGTAGGAGCGCCTGCAACACAATTGGAACAACATGGTGCTGTCGCGCAAATATCTCGCCGTGGTCGAAGGTACTCCCGACCCCGCCGAGGGTACAATAAAGAGCTATCTGGCCGAAAATTCACGCTTTGAGGTCTATTCTACCGAGAATCCCGAGGAGGGACAGCTCGCTGTCACCCGCTACAAGACCCTAAAAAGCCGCAACGGTTACTCGCTCATGGAAGTGTCGCTTGACACAGGCAGAAAAAATCAGATCCGTGTCCACATGAAGGACCTCGGTCACCCTATCTCAGGCGACCGTCGCTATGGTGCCAAAAGCTCTCCCATCCACCGTATGGCACTCCATGCCCAGACCCTCCGTTTCGTCCACCCCATCACCCGCAAGGACATGAACTTCTCAACCCCCGTCCCCGCCTCCTTCGCCAAGATGGTCGGCACGTACTAAGAAACCATAACACCGTAAATCATAAAATAGTATTGTGGAGTAGATTTATTTATCGCTCCTCAATACTATTTTTTTATTTTGAAAGCCAAAGTTTAAAAAGTTTGTCGTTAATTTCGTAGGGAGACCCGCGTTTCTCAGACTCCATTTTTTTTATTTCCCGTATCTGGCTCAACTGTTGAAGATAGGGTGAGAGTGTGCCAGAGCTGATTCCGGTAAGTTCACGGAGTTGAGAACGCGTCAACGGGCCATCGGAATTGGCCAAAGCAATCATAATTTTCTGAGAGGTGACCGGAAGCGATGTAAATCTAGATCGATAGATCGGTTCATACAAACTGACAAGCTCTTGCAGATCATTAGCCGGAGTGTCTGAAATGCTGATAATGTCGGTAGCGATCTTTAGAGAGCGTATTACAGGTGGAAGGTATTCAAGCAACCGCACCACACGTTGCGACTCTTCAGAGGTGTCAAGCGACCCAATGACGGTATCCAACGAAGGGACATATATAATCCTCACACCTTCAAAAAAAGGAGCGCGGTAATCCGCCAACGCATCATTGACCTGAGACAGAGTCCCAATCAGCAAGGGAGAATCAGGTTGATACAAGTAATTACGCAGAATATACTGGTCATCAAACGAACTTCTCTGAAACAAAAAATCAATATCGTCAACTATGACGACACGCCGACAAACGTCTCGTTCTTCTGTCAGAANATTTTCATAGTGATCCCGCTCCTCAATAGCTTTAATAAGATCTTTACTATTGAAAAAACGTTTTCCGTCAAAAAATTGCAAATGTCTCTCCCATCCTTTGTCTTTAAGTCGCACAGTTAGCTCGTTGAGTAGAGTGGTTTTGCCTGCGCCCGGACTCCCGATAAGAAATATAGGTTGGGGAATATGGCCAGTCGATTTATCGGCATCAATGTGATGCATTATTTGCTCGACAGTGCTATTATATTTCGCATTTATTTCAGCCAGCATAATCAGTCTATAAACTTATATTTCCACCATTCGCGCAACAAGGGTGAACGGAATTTCCTGTATTCTTCATTACGCATGACATAGCCATCATGTTCAAGCATTTCGAGAACTTTGACAAGCCGCGCCCTCACTCTTCCGACCTCCGCAGTATCCTCCCCGTTCATAACCACTGTGAGCAACTGCTCTTTGTTTAACCCCTTTTCTGAAACAGACAGACCATTCAGAACCCCTCTGGCTATGCCTTCCAATTCACGGTATTCATCAAGCCGTTCTGTCCAGGTCATAAAATAATCCGATCGAGATAATTCACATATTGATTCTTTGATGTCGTCAATTTCAACACTAGTTATCCCTTTAAAAATAAGACGATCAATCAGTAGTTGTATGAAATAAGGAATTGGCCACTGTAGAAGCTCAATAGTTTCTGCTATAAGTTCCTCGCCTATTGAAAGTCCGTAGGATTCTGCCAGTGCTGCTATAAGCCCCTCGGCCTCTCCTGGAGGAAGTTCACCAAGATGAAATTCAATCAGATCGTTGATAGTCTGCGACATACTGTAATGATTCGTAAAATTACGAAGACCAACAGAACCACAAAAAATCCAACGGATGCCTGAATTTTCATGTTGACGTATGCTGCGGAACCAATTGAGCAAAAATTCAACTTCATCACGGTTTTTACCTTCATCGTCCATAAGTTTACCGAGAAACAGAGTAAGTTCATCAATGACAATAAGGGTATTTTGTTCATGATCAAATATCCCGGAAAGACGATTTAATAACGATTGCGTCTGGTCAAAACTATTAAGATCAATCTTAAATTCTCCAAATGCTATCCCTTTGACCTTATTAAATGTTGCATCAATTAAATCCTTTGCTTTAGAACCGGCTCTTTCAAAAAGACCGACTCCGTTAAATGACTCCATCAGCTTTCGGAGAAACTCATCTTTTGTTGCGATACCCTGCAGATCTATATAAACACATTTCCATCCATCCTCAGCCTTATCGTAAAGGAGTTTCTTCGCAAGCGATGATTTTCCAATCCGGCGAGGGGCGGAAAGCAGTAAAGACTGCCTGCTATCAAGATAACGGTGTGCATTTATGAGTTCTCGTTTACGGCCGAAAAAATCTTCTCCGGTCACAGGTACTCCAATCTTGTTGGTTATTGCCATGATGGTATATTAATACTCTGAGAAATTTAATAATATGTTAGCTACGGATACAAATGTATAAAAATTTTTATATATAAGAAAATTTATATATAAGATTTTTNATANNNNTTNGATNNNNATATAAATGGCAGAGTCACACTAAGTGTGACTCTGCCATTTATATAGACATCGAATCTTTATCGGAATTCGGAGTGAGGTCGGATTAGTAGATTAGCGGACTACTATTTTGGCTGCTTCGGTTGCTGAATGAGCAGTATTGACGGTGACGATATACATACCCTTCTGTAAGCGGTCNGTGTCAAGACTGATGGCCGATTCTCCGGCTGCTACGCGGGTAGTCATAACAGTCTGNCCTGCGGTCGAGACNACTTTCACATCACAACCTTCTTTAGAAGCCTGTTCACCGAGAGTNACAGTCACACGCTCGCCGCGCATGGGTGTGCGAGGTGACACCTTAGTCGAAGGAGTGATGGCTATCTGTGTCGGGATGGAACTCTGGGCATCAANGACATAGACTATTGAGCAATACTCNTTATCGCCGCCTTCTTTCTGAGCTTCAAGGATAGCATAGGTTTTTCCGTTCATAGTAAGGAGAGCCACATCTNCATAAGACTNAAAGTAATATCCTGAAGGCAAATCAATAGTNGTNACTTCCTGATTATTGTCATCCATCACACGAATACCGGTTACAACGGGACGTGTCTCAGTCCAGCGTGAATACTCATCCTCTCCGCTAAGGGTAGTTTCTGTTGTAGCGGGCAGGAGGTATTTGAAACTGCCGGAGTCGCCGAACAGATTTTGTATCAGATAAATAGACCTCGGATCACCGCCATCAGGAGTTATAATCTCAAACTCACACGGATTAATCGACTGTGTGTAAGTTTCCTCACGAGGTTCACCCCATTCACCAAAGGGTCCCCATTCACCGGAGTATTCCGATACAAAGTCCACCCATGTTTCCCCTTCCAGCACAAAGTAACGATTGGGGTACTTGGGACCAACCTGATATTCATTCCAGAATTCATAGGCTATACAGGTACGCCCGTCAAGAAGTTTCGAGACCTCGGCACGACCGAAACGCTCCTTTACCCATTCGACAGCCTTTTCTTCAGTAATACCCGTGGTGACGCCATCTATGTCAATCACCTGACCGATCTGCTGAGTATAGTGACAGTAGACATCTCTATATGTGTACTCTCGTTCCTGAACCTTACGGACAACCGTCCCACCAACAAGAGGAAGCGTACGGAAAGTTTTTACCTCACTGAAATTCTCGTCAAATACGAAGAACTCATAGACCTCCGCCTCACCTTGCTCATGGGTTGTACGGCTGTAAACCATCGGACGGTTATTCTGTGTGTACTCCGCAGGAATGACTCTGATTCCCGACCAGTCGTAGACTGTTGGGGATGCGGCATACATATCCCCTGCATAGCCAAGCAATAAACCGGAAACTAAACCGGCACCAAGCAACTTACCAAACATAGTAATTAAAACTTAAAGTTAAATAATTCTTAATCGNTCCATAATCATACTGGATGCTTTTATCGCAAAGATAGATAAATTTTTAGTAAACTTTTACCCCCCCCNNTTTTTAACATATATTAAGATTATATCATCTATAATATATGCTGTACGCTCTCTAAAAGCCGAACTAATGACTTTCAGAGAGCGTACAGNATGTATTGGAGTAAATAAGTGCTATTATTTATCCATNGGGANNGGGANTTTGNCNGATTTNGGNGCNGNAGNGATGCCGTCGCGCTCGAGGAGNGCGTCGATTGAAGCATCCTTGCCACGGAAACGGCGGTANAGTTCATCNGGNTTCTCCGTGCCNCCNCGGGTCAGGATATTGCGGCGGAAGGAATCGGCCGTCTCTTGGTCGAAAATGCCATGTTCCTTGAAATGAGCGAAAGCATCGGCATCAAGAACCTCCGCCCACTTATAGCTGTAATAGCCGGCAGCATANCCGCCNGAGAAGATATGCGAGAATGTCGAGCCGGTCACTGAGCCGGGNATAGGCTCAAACATGGCGACNGNNGCNCCNGCCTCCTGCTCGAATTTCTCGACATCATCGACAGGAGCGGTAGTGCTGTGCCAAGCCAAGTCGATGAGTCCGAAATTCAACTGACGCAGACAGGCGTAGGCCGCACCGAACTGCGACGAGCTCACGATCTGCTGCACAAGTTCGGCAGGGATAGGTTCCCCGGTCTGATAATGGCGCGCGAATCCATCGAGAAACTCCTTTTCAGTAAGATAGTTCTCATTGAACTGTGATGGAAGCTCCACGAAATCGCGCAGTACGTTAGTACCGGAAAGTGAAGCATACTTCGTGTCGGCAAACAGCCCATGAAGGGCATGACCGAACTCGTGGAGGAATGTCTCTACCTCGTAGGGTGTCAGAAGTGAAGGCTTCGAGCCGGTCGGTTTGGTGAAGTTCATGACGATAGTGACATGGGGGCGCACCTTGGTGCCGTCTGCCGTAATCTCCTCACTCTTGAACTCCGTCATCCATGCTCCGGGACGCTTGCTCTCGCGGGGGAAGAAATCGGTATAGATAACCCCGAGGAAGGAACCGTCACGGTCAATCACGTCAAAAGCTGTCACGTCGGGATGGTAGACAGGAATATCGGGATTCTTCTTGAAAGTAAGTCCATAGAGGCGTGTTGCAAGTCCGAACACTCCGTCAATGACGTTGTTCAGTTCGAAATACGGGTGCAGCTTCTCCTCATCGTAGGCATACTTGGCATTTTTCAGCTTATTCGAATAATAGCTGTAATCCCAAGGTTTTATCTCCATCGGTTTTCCTTCGAGCTTAGAAGCATAGTCGGTAAGCTCGGCAAACTCAGCCTTCTGTGCGGGGAGATAGGCATCACGGAGCGAATAGAGAAGTTCGTAGACCTTCTCAGGACTTTTTGCCATCTTATTTTCGAGCGCATAATGTGCGTAGGTGGGATAGCCGAGGAGATTGGCAAGCTGACGGCGCGTATCGGCAATCTCCTTCATTATCGGGAGATTGTTGTATTCACCCTTGACGTTTCGGCCGGTGTAGAGACGATACATCTTCTCGCGCAGGTCGCGGCGGTCACTGTATTTCATAAACGCCATGTAGACCGGCTGGGCGAGTGTGAACAGGTATTCTCCGTCACGTCCCTTTTCCTTCGCGGCAAGGGCGGCAGCCTCGACCGAACTTTCGGGAAGACCGGCAAGGTCGTCCGGGCCGAGCCATATTTCGTAGGTATTCATCTCTTTCAGGACGTTCTGGCCAAAAAGTGTGGTCAGTTCGCTCAGGCGGCTCGACAGACGCGAATATGTATCGCGGTCAGCACCTTCAAGCAGAGCGCCGTTGCGCACGAATGAATCGTAGGTGCGTTTCAGAAGCATCGAATCCTCCTTGTCGAGATTGAATTTATCGCGGTTGTCATAGACGGATTTGACGCGCTCCCACAGACCTTTGTTGAGAGAGATTGAGGTGGAATAGTCCGACAGGCGGGGGGTAATCTTCATCGACAGTTCCATCATATTATCGTCGCTGAGAGCCGAGAGAAGCGGGTCGAAGACCATGAGGACACGATTGAGGTCAGTGTCCGCACGTTCAAGCGCGACAATTGTGTTCTCAAACGTCGGCGGCTCAGGATTGTTGACGATAGCGTCGACAGCTTCAAGGCCGAGCTTTATGCCACGGTCGATGGCAGGCTCGTAGTCAGCGAAAGTTATCCTGTCGAAAGGGGCAGCACCGTGAGGTGCTGAATCGAACTCGGTGAAAAACGGATTTTGAGCTTGAATCATAATACTTGTTGCGGCGATGGCCGATAATAGGATTTTACGCATTTCGGGAGCGTGTTTTTTTGATTTATTTGGTTCTCGGTTTCAATCAGAGCTTATGGCCGAGCAGCGAGGAACGCCTGATGGCCTCATCAAGCATCAGCCCCATCGTCAGCGGGTCAAGCTCGGCCAGACCCTTGTAGACCGCGGCATCGCTTCTGAACGCATCGACAAAGTTGCCGACATTGAAATCATCGGCAGCTATCGAATCGGCATAAAGAGCCACTCCGTCTTCAAGGTTTCCGGCGAGTATTTCGATGTGACCCGCATTGAGATAGTCGGCCGACGAAGGATTACGCAAAAGCACGGCTGCCGAATAGCGGCGCGCTTTCTCGATATCTCCGGCAAGTAGCGCACATCTGACGAGCGGACGCGAAGAGCGGTCGGATTCACCTTCAAGAAACTCCACTTTGTAGAGAAGCTGCATGGCCTCGTCGGTACGCCCGGCTTCAAGATGACAGAGGGCGAGATTGAGCGCGACACCTGCGTCGTCGGGGCGAGCTTCGGCAAGGCGCGCATAGTAGGCCGCTGCCTTGTCCCAGTTGCGGGCATTGCGGTAGCAGACGGCAAGCCTCCTGATGGTCCAGAGACTTTCAGAGTTCAGGAGTTCGCTCTGCTCGTAGAATTTCAGAGCCTCGTCGGAAGCACCGAGCATCTGCATACAGTAGCCCATCTTCTGATAGAGCTGTGCCGTCGGCGGCACCTTCTCCGAAAGGCGTTCAAAAACGTCGAAAGCATCGGCAAAATGCTTGTGGCGGAAGTAGAACTCCCCGACGAGCAGAAGCGTGTCACTGTCATTGAAAATATCCGCGAGGAGCGGAACAGTCACAAGGTTGAGGGTAGTCCTGAACGGGTCGGAAAACTCCCCCTTACGCCTGAACAGACGGAAGAAGCGGTAAATGTCCTGAACATATTTCCCCGCCATGCGCTCACGTCCTTTAAGCGAGGCATCGAGATCGCCGAAACTCATGGCCGCCATCTGCCCCGAATGGGCTTTGAGCTGTGAGACCATCATCTGCTTCTGTGCCTCAGGAACCTGAGCGAGCGAGAGGATGATGGAATACTTGTCGCTGTTGCAGAACATGGGGGCTGCATTCAGCACTTCCGCCAGCATACGGACGGAAGCGTCATTGCTTCCGGCTATCAGGGAATGGGATGTGTGGAAGGGGAGAAACCAGTTGGATATGTCGTTGAAGAAGGTAAAGGTCTTGAGCTTGCTGAACGTGACCATCATCACGTCGCCCCCCTCCTCCTGAATCTCCTGAAGTTCCTTGAGCTTCTCGGCCACGCCTGACTTGTCAATCAGCTCTCCCCACTCGGGATTCTCCTCGATAGATTCGGGGTCGATAGGCTTACGGCCGAGTTTCTCCAGTTCGGGACGTAGCTTCATCATCTCAGGGATGACCTCGTCGGTCAGCTTGCGGCCTATACGCTCAGTGTCACGCGCACGGATGAACTGCATAAGTGCCATCCTCACGTCGGCAGCCCAGCCCGGACTCTCACGGAGAGAGTCGAAGCGGCGCAGGAGCGACGGAGAGAACGGGCGGTTCCGCTGCACAGACATCACGATGAGCAGCGAACATAGGGCGCGCACCGAAAGCTCGGCATCGTCTGAACCGTAGGCATCCATGAGGAGGCGCAGACGGCGCTCGTCAGGGTATTCAAGCTGCCCCATCATCAGGGCTGCCACACAGAGCTGCTTGAAGTGACGCGGAAGGGATATGTCGGTCAGGAGATTGCCGATGGCTGCCGCGTCGTCGACGGATAGCGGAAAGGTGATCCATATCAGGTTGAAAATCATCTTTTCCAACTCCTCAGCGCGTGAGGTGAACTCCTTTCCTGCCTTCTCGACATCCTCAGTCAGCATGGCCATCTGGAGCCGCTGGTTGACACGGCGGTATTCACCGAGAAGGTCGGCCAGAGACACGTCGGGACGCGTATTCCGGTAACGCAGAGTGTTGAAGTAAAGTGTAGGGGCATCTTCAAGCCGCGACCGACGGTGAAGTTCGTCGGCGAGCGCACGGATGCCGGCGACAATCCCGGCGTAGAGTTCAGGACGTGCGGGGTCAGGCATACCGCTGAGTGCATAGCCGGTCATCAGGCCGTAGCTTTCACGCAGACGTGAGGTCGCTGAGCGGAGTTCGGGGACAGCACCGAGGGTAGCCGATGCATTGTCTATAAGGTCAAGAGCGTCATTGACACGGCGTTGGGCAAGGAGCCGTTCAATATCGGCATAAATATCAATCTGATGGTTCATAGGCTTCGTGTATATGCAAAAGTACTATTATTTCCGCAAAAATCGTGCCAAAGTAAGGATTTTTCCGTATTTTTGCAGTTCTTAAACGCACTGCGCCCGAAAAAATCACAGATTTAACCCCATGCCACACAACATAGCCATCCTCGGCTCGACAGGGTCGATAGGAACACAGACACTTGATGTAATTTCGCGTTTTCCCGAGCGCTTCAAAGCCACCGTGCTTGCCGCCGGTTCAAATGTAGACCAACTTATCGAACAGGCTCTGACCTTCCGCCCCGCGCTTGCCATCATAGCCGACGAATCAAAATATGCCCGCCTGCACGAAGCCCTTTCACCCGCAGGCATCGAGACCGCCGCCGGTAGCGCAGCTCTGGCTGATGCGATGGAGCGTCAGGACTTCGACACCGTCGTGACCGCAACCGTGGGTTACAGCGGACTCCTCCCCACCATCCGCGCAATCCGTGCGGGCAAGCAGATTGCCCTCGCCAACAAGGAGACCCTTGTCGTGGCAGGTGAACTCGTCACCCGGCTCCTCGCCGACTCCCCTACCCGCGTCATTCCGGTCGACTCCGAACATTCCGCCATCTACCAGTGTCTCGTCGGTGAAGACCCGGCGACGGTCAGCAAACTTATCATTACTGCTTCCGGGGGGCCGTTCCGTACCTTCACCCGCGAACAGATTGAGGATGTGACTCCCGCGCAGGCTCTCCACCATCCGCGCTGGAACATGGGCGCGAAAATCACCATCGACTCGGCCACGATGCTCAACAAGGCATTTGAAATCATCGAAGCCCGCTGGCTGTTTGACGTGACACCGGAGCAGATCGAGGCCGTCGTCCATCCGCAGTCGATAGTCCATTCGATGGTGGAGTTCATCGACGGTGCAGTCAAAGCACAGCTCGGCATACCCGATATGCGTCTGCCCATCCGCTACGCCCTCGGTGATGCCTCGCGCCTCCCCGCATCGGAACGTCCTCTCTCGCTCTCGGACTATGCACATCTCACCTTCGAGAAGCCTGACCCGGAGAAATTCCCCTGCCTCACCCTTGCCCCCTACGCGCTCCGTCGCGGAGGCAACGCTGCCTGCATCATCAACGCCGCAAACGAAGTGGCCGTCCGTGCGTTCCTCGAAGAAAAAATCAGATTCCCGGAAATCTATACGACAATCACCCGCGCTCTCGATGCAATACCCTTCATCGAGACTCCGGAACTGGAAGATTATGTAGCTACCCATCGCGCCACGGTGACATTCACCGAGGAACTGACAGGCTGCAAAATCCCCTTGCGTGTCTGACGGGAAGGACACACCACGTCCGCCCCACACTTTTTTTACGACTTTCTAAACCCGAATTATGGAAACATTTCTCATAAAAGCTCTCCAGCTCATAGTGGCCCTTGCCTTTCTGGTCATAATCCACGAGTTCGGCCACTTCATTTTCGCCAGAATCTTCGGCATAAAGGTCGAGAAGTTCTATATGTTCTTCGACCCATATTTCTCCCTGTTCAAATGGAAACCTAAACAGAAAGAGGGTGCCGACCCGAACAAGACGTCATGGCGCGACACGGAATACGGCATCGGCTGGATTCCCCTCGGAGGCTACTGCAAAATCGCCGGTATGATTGACGAGTCGATGGACACCGAACAGATGAAGCAGGAACCGAAACCATGGGAATTCCGCACAAAACCGGCATGGCAGCGCCTGCTCGTGATGCTCGGAGGCGTGCTGTTCAACTTCATTCTCGCCATCCTCATCTATGCAGGCATAGCGATGCACTGGGGCGCGCAGTATATCCCCTTCGATGCCGCCACCGAGGGTTTCGACTTCACTCCGGCTGCCCAGAAGGTGGGGTTCCGTAACGGTGACATCCCCTATATGGCCGACGGTAGGCTGCTCGATGCCTCGCAGGGCGACTATGCCTATCAGATGGCTGACGCAAAGGTGGTCACGGTCATCCGCAACCATAAGGACACTGTCAACATCAGTATCCCCGATGATTTCCTTTTCCGCCTCAACGACGACAAAGGTTTCCTCGCCTACCGTCTGCCGGTCTACATAGACCGCATAGTTCCCGGCGAGGCTGCTGCCAAGGCAGGACTTAAAGAGGGTGACCACATCGTGGCTATCGACTCAATCGCAACCCCCGCCTATACGGAACTCATCGGCGCATTGCAGCAATATGCCGACAAGGAGACCACCGTCACCATCGAGCGCGACGGCAAGCGCGTGACCCTCCCCATCACCCCAAATTCCCACGGCAAACTCGGATTCCAGCTCAGACCGATTACCGCCATTTACGAGCCTGTAACCATCAGCTACAATTTCTTCCAGTCCTTCCCCAAAGGCTGGGAAATCGGCACGACCACACTTGCAAACTATGTCGGTTCGATGAAACACGTCTTCTCGCAGGAGGGCGCGGAGAGCCTCGGCGGTTTCGGAGCCATCGGCAATATGTTCCCTGAGAAATGGAACTGGCTCTCGTTCTGGGAAATCACCGCCTTCCTCTCGGTGGCACTCGCCTTCATGAACATTATCCCCATCCCCGGTCTTGACGGCGGCCACGTCATGTTCCTCCTCTGGGAAATTGTCAGCGGAAAGCAGGCTCCTGAGAAGGTTCTGATTGTCGCACAGTACATCGGTATGGCTTTCCTGCTGATGCTCCTGCTCTACGCCAACGGCAACGACATCTTCCGGGCATTCTTTAAATAAATCATCAATCCATCTATGGCATCACAGCTAAAAACCATAACCCTCAAACGCGGCAAGGAGGAATCCCTGCTGCGTTTCCATCCGTGGGTGTTCTCAGGCGCAATCGCCCATCTGCCCGAAGGCATCGAGGAGGGCGAGACAGTGCGTGTCGAGGCAGCCGACGGCCGTCCTCTCGGTGTCGGACACTACGAAATCGGCTCGATAGCCGTCCGTCTGCTCGACCCGACGGAGAGAGAAATCGGCGCGGAGTTTTACGCCGAGCGTCTGGCACAGGCTTGGAATCTCCGTCAGCGCCTCGGACTGATACGGCCTGACAATACAACTTTCCGTCTCGTCCACGGCGAGGGTGACTTCCTTCCCGGCTGCGTGGTCGACATCTACGGTGACACCGCCGTTCTCCAAGCCCACAGTCCGGGTATGCACTACGCACGCAACATAATCGCAAACGAACTTACACGTCTGCCCGACGCCCACATCAGGAATGTCTACTACAAGTCTGAGACGACCCTGCCGTTTAAAGCCCGTCTCGATCCGGTCAATGACTATATAATCGGTGGGTTCGACACCAATATCGCAGTCGAAAACGGATTGAAGTTCAACATCGACTGGCTGAAAGGTCAGAAGACCGGATTTTTCGTGGACCAGCGCGACAACCGCGCCCTGCTCCAGCGTTTCAGTGCGGGCGCGAGGGTGCTGAATATGTTCTGCTACACAGGTGGATTCTCGGTCTATGCAATGCGTGGAGGCGCGGAGCTTGTCCACTCTGTCGACTCCTCGGCGAAGGCCATCACGCTCACAGATGCCAACATCGAGCTAAACTTCCCCGGCGATACCCGCCACAAATCATACGCCGAGGATGCCTTCAAGTTCCTCGCACGGATGGAAAAGGGAGCCTACGACCTTATCGTTCTCGACCCTCCGGCCTTTGCGAAACACCGCAGTGCCATCCGCAACGCAATGATAGGCTATCGCCGCCTCAACGCCGCTGCCTTTGAAAAGATAGCCCCCGGAGGCATACTTTTCACCTTCTCCTGTTCGCAGGCCATCAGCAAGGAGCAGTTCCGTCTGGCGGTGTTCACTGCCGCAGCGATGTCGGGAAGGCGCGTGCGCATCCTCCATCAGCTCACCCAGCCTGCCGACCACCCCATCAACATCTACCACCCCGAAGGCGAGTACCTGAAAGGACTGGTCCTGTATGTGGAATGATTTTTTAAGTTCAGACTTTGAACGACCTTAAACCATAAACTATACCCAATGTCTTTAACCAAATTTATTTTCCCCGCCATGGCAGCACTAGCCATAACGTCGTGTGCGTCGAAAGCCACCGAGCAGCAGACCGACGACTTTGACTATACCGTCGACCGTTTCGCCGACATAGAGGTACTCCGCTACAAGGTGCCTGATTTTGAAAACCTGACACCCCAGCAGCGCATCCTCATCTACTATCTGACTGAGGCAGCCATCACAGGCCGCGACATCCTCTGGGACCAGAACGGCAAATACAACCTCGCTATCCGCGACCTCATCGAGAATGTCTATACCAATTATGACGGCGACCGCGACAATGCCGACTTCAAGGCTCTCGAAACATACCTGAAACAGATTGAATTTGCCAACGGTATCCATCACCACTACTCGATGGACAAGTTCACACCCGGTTTCACACGCGAATTCCTCGCCGGGAACGTGGCAAAACTTCCCGCCGACCAGCAGCCTGAAAACATCGAGACGCTCTATGAGGTCATCTTCAATCCCGCCATCATGCCCAAACGCGTGAATCAGGCCGAGGGTGCCGACCTCATCACTACATCTGCCAACAATCTCTATGAAGGTGTCACTCAGGCCGAGGTCGAGAAATATTTCAATGCCCTCAAAGACACCACTGATACCACACCCGTATCGTGGGGACTCAATACCCGCGTCATCAAGCAGAACGGCAAGGTGGTCGAGCAGCCCTACAAGGTTGGCGGCCTCTACACCGAATCAATCAGCCGTATCGTCGACCTTCTCGGTAAGGCCAACGAATATGCCGAGAACGACACACAGCGCGGTGTCATCAACAAGCTCATCGAATTCTACACCACCGGCGACCTCAAAACATTCGACGATTATTCGATTGCGTGGGTCGAGGACACCGATTCAAAGGTCGACTTCATCAACGGCTTCATCGAGAGCTACGGCGACCCACTCGGCATGACCGGCGCTTTCGAGTCAATCGTCAACTTCAAGAACGAGGAAGCATCACACCGCACCGAAGTCATCTCAGGCAATGCCGAATGGTTCGAGCAGAATTCACCCGTCGATCCCCGCTTCCGTAAGGACAAGGTGAAAGGCGTGACCGCAAAGGTCATCACCGCAGCCATCCTCGCCGGTGACTCCTACCCCGCCACACCCATCGGCATCAATCTCCCCAACGCCAACTGGATACGTGCCGCCCACGGCTCCAAGTCCGTCACACTCGAAAACATCACGGAGGCTTACGACGAGGCATCGCACGGCAACGGCTTCAACGAGGAATTTGTCATCGATCAGGAGACATCCGACCTTATGGACAAATATCTTTTCATCACCGACAATCTCCACACCGACCTCCACGAGTGTCTCGGCCATGCCTCAGGCCGTCTGCTCCCCGGCGTT
Organism: Bacteroides sp.; assembly: GCA_014802345.1. Lineage (GTDB taxonomy): Bacteria > Bacteroidota > Bacteroidia > Bacteroidales > Muribaculaceae > Duncaniella. Next base: position 888 of record JAAVCM010000001.1, on the reverse strand, counting down.
GACCCCGACGCGCTAAAAGCCCACGGCTCTACCCTCGAAGAAGCCCGCGCCGACCTTTTCGCGCTCTACTATCTCGCCGACCCGAAACTTCTCGAACTCGGGCTGCTCGACAATCCTGACGCATACAAGGCGCAATACTACAAATACATCCTCAACGGACTTATGACCCAGCTCATGCGCATCGAGCCTGGCAAGGATGTGGAGGAAGCCCACATGCGCAACCGTCAGCTCATCTCGGCATGGGTATTTGAAAAGGGTAAGGCTGACAACGTCATCGAAATGGTGAACCGCGACGGCAAGACATTCATCAAAATCAACGACTATGCCAAACTCCGCGACCTTTTCGGCCAGCTCCTCGGCGAAGTGCAGCGCATAAAGAGCGAGGGTGACTATGAAGCCGGACGCGATTTGGTCGAGACCTATGCTGTCAAGGTTGATCCCAAGCTCCACAAGGAGGTGCTTGACCGCTACGCCAAACTCGACATCGCTCCCTACAAAGGCTTTGTCAATCCTGTCTACACACCTGTCACCGATAAGGACGGCAACATCACCGACGTGACCGTAAGCTACGAGGAGGACTATCTCCCGCAGGTACTCCGCTACTCCAAGCAGTACCGCACCCTGCCCGCGAACACAAAATAAAATGTAGGGACGCGATAAAATGTAGGGACGCGATAAAATGTAGGGACGCGATAAAATGTAGGGACGCGATAAAATGTAGGGACGCGCCGTGGCGCGTATGCCCGATGAATTTCAACATAAAGACAGCGCGTAAGCCAATATCGAAAAATGGCATACGCGCTGTTGCTGTTTATTGCTGATTCGGTTTGCTGATTCAGTTTTCATCCGGCATACGCGCCACGGCGCGTCCCTACATTCACAAACCTC